>JBDRCX010000006.1:0-798150 GCA_043821365.1 Microcaldota archaeon
TGGGTACTATGTCAGCCACAACTGCAGAATACAAAAGGTACATACTGACAAAATTATCTAACAAAGAAGAACTTGGGAGATTACAAGAGAATCTAAAAAGAAGAGCGGATATGGGAAAGGATATATTAAAAAAAGACAAAAAGTGAGGGTTTTGAATGGAGCGAAAATTCATCAAAAGTTGTGTGCCTGGTTTAGATATGGTTTTAGGTGGGGGACTATTAGAGAATTCAATTGTCACAGTAAGCGGACCAACTGGATGTGGAAAAAGTACACTTGCAGCACAATTCATACATAATGGAGCAGTACAGGAAAATGAACCTGGTTTATACATATCGTTAGAAGAAAGCAGAAGCGACTTTCTTTTTCACACAAGTTCTTATAATTGGGATTTTCAAAGCCTAGAAATGGACAAGAAATTCATTTTGCTGGATTACCCAATACACGAAGTAGACCAAATAGTAAATCAGGCCAGTGCTATCCAGGAAATAATTGCAACAACTGGTGTTAAGAGAGTTGTAATAGATTCAATAATGCCAATTGCAATGTTCTTCCAAGGAGAAGATGAACGTAAAAAAGGATTCCTTAAGTTCATGGAGAACCTAAGAAAATGGAAAGCAACAATATTGATTGTTTCTGAAGACATAACAGTTGTAGAAACAGAGCATGTACCAAACACAGGTTATATCATTGAGAGTTTTGCTGATGGTTGGATAAACATGTTCTACAAATATAATGAAGAGAGGATGGAAAGATCAAGATATCTTGAAGTTTTAAAAATGAAGGGAGTTGGGCATTCAACAAAATCATACCCAATAGCCATAGACAATGATGGCCTGAGAGTTATTGTACCAGAAAATGCAAAGATAGCAGTTGAAGGCTTAAAGAAAACAAGTAAGACCCCTCCAGTAAAAAAACCAACTAAAACACCAACAAAGGCAACTGAAGGTAGTGCAAAAATAGCTGCAGTAAAGAAGAAGTTGCTCAGACGCGAGATACTATAATTCCCCATGGTTTTGAAATCTTTGTTTTTTCATTTTCATAGACTATTATTCTTTTCCCTAATTCTGTGAATTTTTTTACCGCAACTTCATCATAGTCTTGTAGGATAACATCCTTGAAGAACTCTGCCTTGCCTTGGTAATTTTTTGGTATTTTAGCTACAAGTAGATTTTTATTTAGATTTTTTAACGGGAGAGTATCTTCTGCAGAAACATCAAGTACAACTCGGCATTTTAAAGCTAAAAGTTTGGAAACAAATTCTAATTTAGGTGCACATTCAACTTGTATGTTTATGAAAAATGTTAGACCACTATACATATCAAGATTATTAGAAAGGCCAGAAAGAGCATCAGCATCTACAAAATGTATGAGCTTATAATTTTCCTTCAAATCTTTGGCAACATTAAGAGGTTTACCAACAAAACGCAGGATGCCGTCTTTTTTAGTGAAGACCTGTTTGTCCTTTATATATAGAAGAGGTATTTCAAACAAATCAACGACCTCTTAGTTGTTTTATTGCATCTGCAACATTTAACAATTGCTCTTTACCAGATGCCATATTACGAAGTGTTATTTTCTTTGTTGCTATTTCACGCTCACCAACTATTGCAACATATGGAATTGATAGAACATTAGCATAGTCAAATTGTTTACGAAGATTACGTTCATTAAGATCAGTTTCACATGGTATGTTTGCTTTTCTAAATTTTTCGGCAATTTCTATTGAATTTTTATAGAACTCTGGTTTGACTGCCGCAATAACAATCATGCTCTCGGTTTTTTTATCAGATTTTTTCTTTTCTTCTATTAATGTAATTAAACGTTCGATACCAAATGAAACCCCAACTGCAGGGGCATCTTGGCCATAAACCCCAAGAAGATTATCATACCTACCCCCACCTGCAACTGAACCCATATTATCGCTTAATTTGGCTTCGAAAACTGGGCCAGTATAGTATCCAAGTCCCCTAACCAAAAATAGATCAAATTCAACTTCAAAATTACACATTGATAGAATTTCTTCAATTTCTTTTGCACCTTCTGGGCTATATTCTGCAGCAAGTTCCAATTTCTTTTTGTTATCTCCTTTTGTCCTTATAATTTCAAGGAGTTTTTCAGCATTTTTTCCAAGAATTTCACGCAACAACTTTTCAACTTCTTTTTCTCCAATCTTATCAAGCTTATCAAGTATTCTGAATACTTCTGTTTTTTTATCTACAAATCCAAGTTTCTCTGCAACTCCATCCAAAATTTTCCTATTATTAACCATTATCCTTGGTTTGTTAAAACCAAATTCAGCACAAACAACTTTCACTAAAGAAAGAATTTCTGCCTCACATCGCATAGATGAACTTCCTACAATATCAACATCTGCTTGATAGAATTCGCGGAAACGCCCTCTTTGAGGTTCTTCTTTTCTCCAAACAACATCGATAGCATATCTCTTGAATGGTTTTGGAACTGTGGTGGAGGATGCATATCTAGCAAGCGGAACGGTTAGATCAAACCTAAGACCATACTCATCACCATCAATTACAAAAATTTGCTTATCAACTTCTGGACCTGCTTTTGCTCTAAGTGTATCTAAGTATTCCATTGCAGGTGTCTCCAACGGTCGGTAGCCAAACACCTTGAAAACCGAACGTATTTTTTCAATTACTTCTTCTCTTATAATCATGTTCTCCGGATCAATATCACGCATTCCTTTTGGAGTAAGTTTCATAATATCACAACTTATATTTTCTCATTAATACATTTTCGTCATAAACATATGTTTTCCCTAGTTCGTTCGTCTCCCTATGAACCAAGGCTCACGAAGTCAGGTGAATGTTCTGACCAATATTATTTCCTTCTTCTTTCCAATTCATCCAGCACTTTAGAAAATTTAATGCTTCTGTTCTCCAGATATACCAGCATAAAAAACAGTAAATCTGCTGCTTCCCATATTATTTCATCATCTTTTTCGGCATTTAATAATTCAAGAAGCTCCTCATTAAGCTTATTTACTATTTCTTGTTTGTCATTGATGATACTGGAAACATATGAATTTGGTTGTGGATCTTTTTTCCTGTTTGATATTACTTTGGTAAGTTTATCAAGTATTAGTTGATCACCAAAGCAAGAGAACGCACCAGTGTGACAGGCAGGACCAGTTGGTCTTACTTTTACAAGTAGAGCATCAGAATCGCAATCAGGAGAAATTGAAACGACTTTTAAAAAATTGCCACTTTCCTCACCTTTTTTCATAAGTTTCTTTTTACTTCTACTATATCTCCAAACATATCCTTCTTTTTTCATTCTATCTATTGCATCTTGATTTGCATAGAATAATGATAGAACTGAACCACTGTCAGCATCCTGCACTATTAATGGGATAAGACCATTGAGATCAAATTTTATCTCTGACACAAACATCAACTCCATTTTGTTTTAGAAATGATTTAAGCTCTGGAATTTTTATCTCATTATAGTGGAAAAGACTTGCTGCCAAAGCAGCAGAAGATTTTGTTTTTTGAAAAACATCAAGAAAGTCAGTACTTGTTCCTGCGCCTCCTGAAGCAATTACTGGGACATTTACAGAATTGCAGATCATATTCATAAGTTCAAGATCAAAACCTGACTTTGTACCGTCCCTGTCAATACTTGTCACAAGAAGTTCACCTGCACCAAGTGAAACTGCTTGTTTGGCCCACTCAACAGCATTGAGATTGGTTGGGATTGAACCTCCTTTAGAATATACCATCCAATTATTTTGTTGTTTTTTGGCATCTATGGCAACCACCACGGCCTGTGACCCGAATTCTTTTGAAGCAGCTTCAATAAGAGATGGGTTTTCAATTGCTGCACTATTAAGTGAAATTTTATCAGCACCAGCCTTAAGGAGTGATTTGATATCTTCTATTGATGAGATACCCCCACCAATGGTGAATGGTATGAAAACTTCTTTTGCAACTGCATTTGCAAGTTTTGTTAATGTTTTTCTTTTTTCCAAAGATGCAGATATATCCAAAAAAATTATTTCATCTGCGCCTTCCTCATAGTACCGTTGCGCCAGTTCAACTGGGTCTCCTGCGTCCCTGATTGACACAAAATTAGTACCTTTAACAACCCTGTTTTCTTTGATATCAAGACAGGGGATAATTCTTTTGCACCACATTAGAACCACCTTCTAGTAAAAATCCATCACGTAATTTGATCCTTCCTTCAAGAAATGCTCTTCCAACAATTGCACCATATAACCCCATTTTCCTCAATTCTATAAGATCTGGAAGATCAAGCACCCCACCAGCAGCAATTATTTTGGCTTTTGTTTGCTTCATAAGGTTAGATAAAAGCTGAGTGTTTGGACCCATATACGTACCGTCTCTTGAAGTGTCTGTTACCACTATTTCACTGAGATTTTTTGATGTTTCCTTGAAGCTGAGTTTTGTTTTCTTTGTCCAACCAGCATATGAAAGTTTGTCATCTTTGAAATCAAAAGAACCAATTAATCTTCCATAAAATTTCTCTTTTATTCTTTTTGCAATTGCTTGATCTTTGAAAAGCAATGTGCTTACAATTACCTTCCTGACTCCGCCCTCAAGTAATTTTTTTATTGCTGTTTCGGATCTTACTCCACCGCCCACTTGTATTGGGAATTTTTTTGCTAATGATAATATTGTTTCAATATTTTTCATTTTGCCTGTGAATGCTCCGTCAAGATCAACTACGTGTATTAGTCTCACTCCCAAACTCTCATATTGCTCTGCAACTTCAAACGGAGTTTTGGCATAGCTTATTAGTTTGTCTTTCTGACCTTTAACAAGTCGAATGCATTTTCCATCCATCAAATCAATTGCCGGTATCACGATCATTTTTTCACCTCTTTTGTAAATCTTTTTAATAAATCCAACCCAGCGTTACCACTTTTCTCAGGGTGGAATTGAGTTAGTAGAATATTTTTGGAACATATTACAGATGGAAAGTCCAGACCATAGTTCGTCCATGCAGAAACGACCTGGCCATCTGGAACGCAGTAATAAGAGTGAACAAAGTATGCATAGAATTCAGAATTACCACCAAAGATTGAGTCTTTTGATGACACTAGATTCCATCCTATGTGTGGAACTGGCAAACTAAAATTGAATTTTTTAACTGCACCTTTCAATACACCAAGTCCTTTGGTCTTTGGCGATTCCTCGCTTTTTTCAAACAACAACTGCATTCCAAGACAAATTCCAAGGAATGGTTTTTGTTTTATAAGATCACAAATAACATTTGCATTTGGTTCAATCTTTTTCATAGCTGCCCCAAAAGAACCAACTCCAGGTAACACTAGACCATCTGCTTTTTCCCAAAACATTGGATCGGAACTTGCAACTGCATCTACCCCAATTTTGTTGAATGCATTTTTTACATTTGCAATATTTCCAGCCCCATAATCAATTATAGTAATCATGTAACCACCCGAGACACATTCATAACAAGAATGTCTTTTGCGCCAGCCTTCTTGATTTTGCCCATTGTTGAAATCAAATTTTGGCTGTCAACAACGCTGTGAATTGAGAATCCACCATTTGCAAGGCTAAGAACAGTTGGGCTATCCATTGCAGGCATCACACTGACAACAGAATCAAGTGTTTGTTTGTCAGGCACATTTGCCATGATATATCTTTTTTCTTCGGCAGTGATTACACTTTCAATGGAAAGAGCAATTTCAGTTACTTCTTCTTGTTTTTTCTGGAAGGAATCGTTATTTACTATAAGGCATGATTTGGATTCCATAATATTGTCAATTACCACAAGGTTGTTCTGGGTCAAAGTTGTACCTGTGCTCACTTGATCAACAATCACATCAGCTATGCCCAAATAAGGAGCCAGCTCAGTTGCACCATCAACCTTTACAATTTTGCATTTAATCCCCTTATCTGCAAAATATTTTTCTGAAATATTTGCAAGTTTAGTTGCAACCTTAATCCCATCACTGCAATCACTAACTGATTTGATATTGGAATCTTTTGGAGCTGCAAGTGCAATTTTACATGTTCCGAAATTTAGCGCGAGTAATTTTTTTACATCTACCATGCTTTCGTTTATCATATCCTCGCCACTAATGCCAAGATCAGCTGCACCAGATTGAACATATAATGGAATGTCAGAGGCACGGGCATATACAATCAAAATATTTGGATTGTTCGTATTTGCATATAGTTTACGCCCATTTTCTGGTATTTCTAAACCAATTTTTTCCAATAGCCTAAGTATGTCTGGCTTTAATCTTCCTTTATTTGGAATTGCTAATTTTATCATTTATATCACTCCTTTTGTACTTGGTATTTTCCCAATTTGTCTTGGATCATTTTCAACAGCTAAGCGCAATGCTTTACCAAATGCTTTGAATGATGCTTCGATCTCGTGGTGTGCATTGCCGCTTCTTGTTAAGCGTATGGCAATATTTGCCTTCATGCTTGACGCCATTGCCCAGAAGAATTCCTTGATATCCTCAGTTGCAAGATCAGACACCGTTTCACTGCTATATTTAAGCTGGGCTGAGTTTTTGTCCTCAAAAATCAATCTACCTCTTCCTGAAAGATCAACGATTGACTCCGCAATAGCATCATCCATCATGTAACGGAATTCAAACCAACCTGCACGATTGATTCCTTTTTTCTCAGAAAGTGCTTTTGCTATTGCACTGCCAAGAACAATGCCAACATCCTCAACAGTGTGGTGTGTTCCTGTTTCAAGATCACCTTGTGCAGAAACTTGCATATCAATAAGGGAATATTTTGAAAGTGCGGTAAGTAAGTGATCGAAAAAACCGACGCCTGTATTTATTTTCGATTCGCCTGTGCCGTCAATGTTCACCTGCACTTCTATTGTAGTTTCTTTTGTTTTCCGTTTTTCCATTGCTAATCTCATTCTAACACCCCCAAAATTTCATTAACATCTTTCAACAAGTAGTCTGCCTCAAGATTTTGTGTCACGGACGCAAATTTTAATTTAGCTGCACGTGCAGCAAGACCATCGTTGACTGTATCCCCAATGTAGATTGCACTAGTACAGTTCATTCTTTCCATAACAAGCAGAATTGGATCTGGGTCTGGTTTTTCATATTTACAATCTTCTTGTGCAACAACACACTTAGGCTTGAAAATATTTGGAAAAAATCGGTCGAGAACATATATTGCCTCTGTACGAGGGCGGCTTGTCACAACCCCCAATTTATAGCCGTATTCAACTAGCACTTTTAGAATTCCAAGTTTTGCAATTGGAATTTCACAGTTTCTTAGACTGCCAAGGTAAAGTTCCTGAAATTGTTGTTTTATTTTTGTATAGAATAGGTCATTTCTATCAATGGATGCAAGATCATCTAAACCAGTAACCAATGCATAAGTCACATCCCAATCATTGTTTGAGTTTGGTTTTTGCTTAATCCTGTCAATATCAGCATCACACACCTCGCGACCAGAGATTAATTTTACAGTTTGTTTAATTGCCTCCCTATAAGACTGAGAAACATCAACCAGAACACCATCTATGTCAAATATTACTGCACCAACCTTAGCAGAGTTTTCTCCTTTCCCGAGTATTTCACTAAGTGCTACTAAGAATTTTGCATTTTCCTCATCAGTTCCGATATTTACCCGAAGATAGTCACTCATTTTTGGGTATTTGGTTATATTTCTAACTAGAATACCTCTTTTTTCAAGCCCTTCAAATACTCTTTTTGCATCTTTAACTTTGAATGAAAGGAAGTTTGTTTCACTATCCAAAACTTCAACAATTTTCCTCATTTCAGTAAGCATTTTTTTCCTATTCGCATTTAGCATTGGAATTTTTTGTAAAAAGGTTTCTTCATTATCAAGTAATATTTCACCGATAATCTGTGTCAGAACACTTAGATTCCATGGTAGCCTCACTCGATTTATGTATTCTGCAACTCTTTTATTTGCAAGAATGTACCCCAACCTCACCCCAGCAGCAGAATAAACTTTAGAGAATGTCCTTCCAATAATCACATTTTCATATTTCAAAAATTCTAAGCAATCATCTTGTGCAAATTCAGCATAAGCTTCATCAATAAACACAATTCCAGATGTTCCTTTAATTATTTTTTCAATGATTTTTTTATCCCAGGAATTTCCAGTCTGGCTGTTTGGTCTGCATAAGAAAGTTAGTTTTGCATCTTTGCTCTCTTTTACAAATTTTTCTGTTAGTTTAAACTTATCACCAAGTTCTACTGCGGCATCTTTTGCACCAGCAACATCTGCACATACCTTATACATAGCAAAACTCGGAATAGGCCTAACTATTTTTTCACCTTCAGAAACAAAAGTCATTATAGTATAATAGAAGAGCTCGTCCATTCCACATCCTAAAACAACCTGGTCTGGATCAACATTGAATTTTTTCCCAAGTCTCTCCCTCAATCCTTTGGATGAACCTTCACTGTACCTATTGAAATCAATCACATCAATTTTTTCTTTTATTTTTTGCTTAACCTCTTTAGGTAGATTGTAAGGAGATTCGTTTTGATTCAGTTTAACTTCTCCGAATGTCTCTGATGGTCCTGGGTATGGTGCCATTTTTCGAATATTATTTCTGACTAAATTATCTATGTTGCCCATCAATTTCACCTTTTTCTTATCCTAGCTGCACTTGAGTGTGCTTCCAAAGACTCCAGATCAGCAAAACAGCTTGCCAAAGTTGACAATTTTTGTTGTCCTTGTTCAGTCAATTCTTCTACATATTGCCACACAACAAAATCTTTGACAGATAATCCTGATGAAAATCTTGCAGTGCTGTTTGTGGGGAGTATGTGATTCCCCCCTGTCATCCCATAATCTGCAAATGATTCCCCAGTTTTTATAAAAATTGCACCAGCAGCAACACCTGATGATAATATGGCAAGTTCAGTATCTTTTTTACAGAAAATTTCCAAGTGTTCTGGTGCGAAATCATTTGCGATTTGGACTCCGTCCAAAATATCCTCAACAATGAAGATAGCACCACAATTTTCAAGTGCTAATTTTATTTCGTTTTTTCGCTTCAGTTGAGTTAATTGCAAATCTAATTGTTTTTGGACTTCCACAACTAATTCTTTTGAATCAGTAACAAGAATTGCTGATGAATTTGTTCCGTGTTCTGCTTGAGCAAGCAAGTCTGCTGCAATAAATTCTGGATTTGCTGATTTATCTGCTATAATCAAAACTTCACTTGGGCCTGCAAGCATGTCAATTCCAACTTTACCTGATTGTAAAAGCTGGCTTTTGGCTTCGGTTACATATGAGTTTCCTGGTCCGCAGATTTTGTCGACTGATCTGCTAATTTTCGGAATGCCATTTGCCATAAACCAAACTGCAGCAACACCACCGAGCCAAAACGCTTCGGTTATGTTAAGTTTTTGTAAAAGATAGGCAATTGCTGGATTTAGACCCTCTTTTCTTGGCGGAGTGCAAACTATCAATTCTCTGGATTTTGCAACCCTTGCACTTGTACCAGCCATAAGAAGCGAAGATGGAAGAGGAGCCAGCCCACCTGGCACATATATCCCGATGCGTTCAATTGGTTTTGGAATGAACTTGGTAGACCCGAATTCTGTTTGTTTTATTATTGGTTGTAGGTTTTGTGCAATTTCTTGTTGAAACTCTTGAGTTTGATTAAACGCAAAATCAATTGCCTTAATCTGATTTTCTGTTAACTTAGATGCCTGAAGATTAATTTCATCTTTCTGAATTTTGATATTTTCTTGAGAAATAGTGATGCCATCAAATTTTAATGAATAATCAGCAAGTGCATCAAACCCTCTCTGGTTCATATCATTTATCAATAATTTAACAGAATCAGAAACCGAGACAGACGTCCTATTTTTTAATTTAGATAAATCAGTAATATCTCTAACTAACCAAGATGTGAAGTAAACCCCTTCCCAAATCCTTCTTATCCTCCATTTTTTCACCTTTTTAAACATGGTAATTTGCTCTTGGTTGTTGGAAATAACCAACAAACAAAAGACCCACTTTTTTCCCACTTGAATAGTGGTGAGAAGAGTTTATAAAGCTATGTTTTTTGTTGTTAAAAATGTTATAATTTGGTGATAGTTACAGAAGTTGCAAGGTTTTTCAGAAGTAGTTTTCTGAGTTTTTTCATATCAACATTTTTTGCCGAACATAGGATACGCCAAGTTGCACCTTTGGTACGCAGAGTAGAATGGGACTCCGTGGCAATAAGATCAATATTATTTTTATATAGAAGTTGAGCAAGCTTTGCAAGAGTTCCAGGAGTATCCCCCATGCCGATAACCATTTGATAGACATTATTTTCAGCATACTGGCAGATAATTATTGCATGGTTCTGATTATCCAGAGAAACAAAAATAGGATCATCTTCTTTTAGTCCCAGCGTCTCACGAAATGATTTTGGAATGAGTGCACGGCCTTTTGAATCCAACTTTGTTTTTTCTGTTTTCATGACTATCATACATTATCAGATTTTAAAAATTTAAGTTAAAGATGAACGATGGTAACAGAAGTAGCTCCGTTTTTTTGTAGATCTCTCTTCAAACCTGTAATGTCTTGTTTGCTTTTGAATGTTCCAACTGCTCTCCACCATGCACTTTTGTTTCGAACCATAGAATGTGCTTCAGTAAAAACAATATCGAAATGATGTTCATAAAGAACAGAAGCAAGCCATGCCAATGAACCAGGTTTATCTTTCATGGTGATTAGGATTTCATAGATATTGGTTGATTTGAATTGGGAAACTCGCAAGGTGTGGTTTTTTTCATCTAGAAGTATAAACACTGGGTCATTAACCTTAAGCCCTAGGTGTTCTAGAAATTCACTTGGTAAACGAATATTGTGTCTTGGACCTATTTTTGATTTTGATATTTTCATATCACCACATCTAGTCTCAAATTAATAATTGTTAGTAAGGAAAACAGATAAAACCCTTGCATATTATAGATAACACAATGTCCAACCTATTGGGAAAATTATTTGCAGTAATGTTTTATGCATCAATTCCTCTGCTTGTTCCGTTTATATACAGCTTGTATATAGGTGATGACGGTTGGATACCAATTGGGATTACCATTGCAATTTTAGCTCTACCTGCAATACCACAAATGATCCTGGCTATTGCAGACAATATAAGTAATTTCATAAAATCAATATTGAACCCAGAGGTACCGTTCAATTATGCAAAAATTGTAAACACAGAAGAGATAAGGAAGAAAGTAGAAGTACTGACTTTGGGTGAAGTTCTCGTCATAACATCAGTGGCATGGATTCTCGTCCCACTTATATCAGTAATACCATACCTCTATTACGGTGTGCCTGGTATCGATGCAATATTTGAAAGTGTATCAGGTTGGACATCAACAGGACTTTCTGCACTCCAGACAGTAGATGTTCTTCCCGAGAGTGTGATTTTTTTCAGGAGTACAACTCAATGGATAGGTGGCCTTGGTATTGTTATTTTGATATTAAGTACCCTCAGGGGAAGAGAGGCAATAAGTTTTTTAAGAGCAGAAGGAAGAAATCAGGCTGAACTTGGAATAGGTCAGACAGTTGCATTAACGTTCAAGGTCTATGTTGCAATAACAATAGCCGGTATGGCCCTTCTTTTACTATCTGGTTTTGATTTGTTCAACTCAGTAAACCTGGCACTTAGCGGATTATCAAATGGGGGATTCTTTCCTTTTGATAATTATGAGTTTTTACCAATCCAAAAGATTGTTTTGGCCATATTGATGTTTGGAGGAGCAACAAGCTTTTTGTTCTATAACAATATATGGCATGGGAAAATAGGCAGAAGTATTATTGAAGAGGAATTCATATTTTACCTATTCATTACAGTACTTGCAATAATGATGATAATTGCTATTGGAAAAGAAGATATTTTCAACACTGTTTTAAACGGAATATCTGCAGTTGCAACTGGTGGGTTTGGTATAGGTGATTTGAGCATACTACATAATTTCGCCATCTATGTACTCATATTAATGATGCTTAGTGGAGGGATGGTCGGATCAACAACAGGTGGAATCAAATTATGGCGTATTTTAGTGATATTAAAAGCACTTGCAAAACAAGTAAAAGAAACATTCTTACCGCATGGGTCAGTACAGGTTGTAAAGATCAACGGACTACCAATAAACGAAAGGATGATAGTTGAAAGTGCAACTTTTGTTTTTGCATATCTACTGCTTTTCTTGTTCAGTGCAGGAGTTTTTCTGGCAGTTGGATATGGAGTGAATAACTCCTTGTTTATTGTTGCTTCTGCAATGGGCAATGTTGGTCTTTCAACGATATCAGTACCCACCATGAGCACCATGGCAAAGACTTTTTTAATGGTACTAATGTATTTAGGTAGAATAGAGATATTCCCTTTTCTTGCTTTAGTTGGTTACTTGGTGAGGAGATAATATGAAGATAGTTATATTTGGCGGTGGAAGAGTTGGTAAGGCACTCTTACAAACACTTAGTGATGGCAAGCACAAGATAGTGATGGTTGATGCTGATAGGTTGGTTTGTGATGAGATAGCTGGAGAAACAAATGCAAATGTTATTTGTGGGGACATAGCAGACCCACAACTTCTTGAAGAATTGAAATTAGATGAAGCTGATTATGTATTTGCAGTCACAGGAAATGAAGAGACAAACTTCTTGGTATCAGTATATGCAAAACATATGAAAGCCAAAAAAGTAGTCTCACGTGCTTCTGAAGCAAAATATTCAATACTTATGGAAAGACTTGGTGTTGAACCACTCATACCAGAAGTTACACTTGCACGTGAACTGGCAAACATGGTAATAAGTCCAAAAATAACAAAAATGCTTGACCCAAAATATTCAAACATTGAGATATATGAAAAGGAGATAGATGGAGGACTTAAAGGTAAAACAGTAAAGGAAATAGCAGAGAAAAAGAAATTTGTAATAATATCCATCCATGATGGTGAAAAATTCCTTAGACCAGACCCAGATTTTGTACTTGAGGAAGGAATGTCAATAATAGTTGTCAAGCACAATTAATTTTCTTATTTTTCATAAACTCAAAAATAAGTACATAGAGAAACATAGATAGACCAGTAACCAGTAAAGGAATGCGTAAATCTAATGTTAGAAGATATAATCCAAGTGAAAATATAGCACTAAATGATCTTCCCAAATTTAGCATAATTTCTCTTGAATACATTATGCCAGGTGTTATTTGCCTTTTGTCAAGCATTAAAGAAAGTGGAAATGGAAAGAACAATACCCTTGCGAAATTAACAAATGAAACCGCAATAAACCAAAACAGAATATCAGAAGCAAAAGATGCAAACACTGTTGAAATTCCTAGAATAATTGCAAATAATATTATGAAGTTCCTTCGATTACCTGATCTGTCTGAGGATTTTGCAAAGATAAATGAAGACACCACAGACAAAACCATTGCAAGAGACATGAAAATACCGAAATCAACAGGCCTGGGAAAATAGTATATTGAAATTATTGTTATGAGGACAAATGGGGCTATATGATGTACCCCTTCAATAAAAAATAAAGTTTTGAAACCATCAAGTTCTTTTAAACTAACAGCTAGATTCAAAGAAACTTTTTTCTTAGGTGCCAATTTCAATGAGATCAGGGAAGCAAACAAGAGTATAATGGCACTAGATAAAAAAATTGCAGCAAACCCGAATTCCTGCGCTATTGCACCAGACAATGCAGGCATTATAAGACCAACAACGATAATTATAGCAGCATAGATTGTACTGTGAGCGGCATTCTGTTTTTTCATTGAAAACCAGAAATGATTGAATGGCACCCAGAATAGAAAAAATGAGAGTGCACCTATTGCAAATAATGCTATCACTCCTGCTACCCCACCTAAAAAAACAAATAGGAAATATGCCAATGCAACAAAGAACATTCCCAATGGCATTGAGATTGCAGAATCATAATTCCTAAGAATAATGAGGAAAATAAGTGGAAATGCATAGTTTAGAAAAGCAAAGAACAACATTTCCTGGACAGAAAAACCAACTGTAAACAAGTATGGGAAAATGAATGATAATGAAAATGCCATCCCAACATTCCAAAGGATGAACATGAGAGTTAGATTGTTTTCATTTTGCATGGTTCCACTTAGTTTTTATTAACTTCTAGTATTAATAAATAAATCCCTAGCCCCGTCGTCTAGTTTACCTTTTAGGAAAAGGTAAAGCCAAAACCGGGTGATTAAATTCGCTTTGCGAATTTTTCACGAAGTGAAAAATCAAAAACCAGTTTTTGTGCCACTTTTTCCTAAAAAGTGGCAGTGGTCAAGGATAGGAGATTCTGGATCTCTTGACAGCGGTTCGAATCCGCTCGGGGCTAATTATCTTTTTGAAAACTTTGCTGCTACGCCAGACACTTCATCATGAATATCTTGGATAGCATCTTCAAAAACCATCGAAGCAGTAGAAACAAGTGTTGTTGTGGCACTTATAAGATTAGTGAGGGCAGCCATATTAACGTCATCATGATCTGCACTAAGAAGAGTTTTGGTTGGAACTTGTTCCCTAATTAGTATGTATAATGGAACACCTTCACCAAGTAAAAACCTAACTTGAGCTAGTGTTGGTTTTCCTTTTCCATGTGGACGTAGAATATCAGATATTGTTACCTGCATCCTATCTGACGCTACCTTCATGTGTTCAAGCTCTCCCAAAAGCACTGATTGTGAAGCTTGTGGAAGATCTTTGAAATTGGTTTTTTGTTCACTAATTCTAAGTGTTCTTAAACGAACTCCCATAATAATCTATCAATAGTAACACCTTTTAAACATAATGAGTAACAAGTTAAAAAACATTGACCCTCTAATTCACTGTAAATGGATATTTCTCCGAAGAACATTAGTGATAGCCTCGCTGCTGCAGAATGGGATGCACTAGCCCATGCACTAAAAAAAATGGATACTGGAATCATAGGGGATGATGCAACTTCAAAAAAATTACGCGCACAACTCGGAATTATTAGAATGATAATGTACGAGGAGATAAGAGAATGGAATGGGCACAATACCATTGACATAACATTTTTTGTTGCATCATTTAAAACAATAAAAAAATTAGAAAAAGATTTTAGTAAAAAAGGCATAACTAAAAGTGAGTTCTTATTATTCCTAAAGCTGCTATTTTATAAATTTAAAAAACAAAAGATAATAGCCATAAAACCGCTTGAAAAAATCGGCGAGTTCAAAAAAATGAAAGGGGTGGTAGAGAATGGCTATGGTCTTATATGAAAATCCGATTCGAATAGAATTAGATGGTATTGATATTATTGTAAATGGAGAAACACACCACAAATCCATCAGATACCTAAACCAAATGAAAAAAACCCTTATGAAGTCCATTGATGGCAACATTAATCCTGAAATGTATTTTATGTTTAGAAATATATATAGCAATCATGATCTCAGGTATGATATAACCATACTTTCTGCACTTGAAATAAATGGTGAGTGCACAAAAACATATGGGCATTACCACCCAGAAGATGAGAAGGGAATCTCTTACCCTGAATTATACCAGGTATTGAAAGGAGAGGCAGTATTTATCTTACAGAGAAAAAACAGAGATGGTAGCATTGATACAATAATGACCCATGCAAAAGAGGGTGATGTGATACTTATGCCACCTGGATATGGACATGTATCCATAAACCCAGGAGACAAAGCATTGGTACTTTCCAATCTTGTTTATGATAAATTCGAATCAGTATATACTGATTTTGAAGAAAACCAAGGCGGCGCATATTATTACCTTAAAGGAGGGGAAATAGTTCAGAATTCCAATTACATAGTTAAACATAATGAAAGAATGACACCGGAGCAGATTAATGAACGATATAAATTCAATTGTAAAGATCTGCTAAAAGAATTTTATGAGAACCCTAAAAAGTTTGAGTTTTTAAGAAACCCAGAACTTTTAGAGTAATTAAATTTCTATTTTTGAAAACAAATAACTCCCAACAACCAGAACAACCAGAGTAACTGCCCCCAGAATGCCAAAATCATTGAACATACCTAAATGAGATTGATTGATCAACGCACCCCTCAATCCATCCACACCATAGGAAAGTGGATTAAACATGGTTATTGTTGCTATGGCACTTGGAAGATTATCAAGTGGGAACAGTGCACCAGAAAGAAAGAATGTTGGCATCACTAAAAAGTTCATTATAAGGTGGAACCCTTGCATGTCTTCAAGTAGTGATGCAATTGCAGTTCCCAATGCAGTAAAGAAAAGAGCGATTAGAAATGCGAATACCACTGCTGCTGGAAGCATAGTAAGATCAGGATGGAAACCAACAAGAAGCGATAGACCAAATACCAGAACTCCTTGAAATAATGAAATTGTTGCGCCGCCTAGAGTTCTTCCTAACATTATTTCATACCTGGAAATTGGTGCAACCAATGTTTCTTTAAGAAACCCAAACTGCTTATCCCAAATAACCTCGATGCCTGCAAAAACAGCAGTAAACAGAATACTCATTGCAATAATTCCAGGTGCCAAAAAATCAATATAGTTGCCACCACCTGCTTTCTCAAAAATTGGACCAAAGCCAAAACCAAGGGCAACTAGAAACAACAAAGGCTGCCCAATAGAACCGATTATACGTGATTTGGAACGAAAGTACCTTTTTATCTGTCTAAGCCATAGGATATAGATTACTTCCATATCACTTACCTCTTCTTCTCCACATTTTCCTATTCATCCTCATATGATCAGATAACGCTGCTTCTTCTGCACGTATCTCACGACCAGTAAGTTGAATGAAAGCTTCCTCTAAAGTATTGCATTTTGTTTGTTTTTTTAATTCGTTGGATGAACCTTGTGCAATGATTTTCCCATTGTCAATTATTGCAATCTGATCTGCTATTTTTTCAGCTTCTTCCATATAATGCGTTGTAAAGAAAATAGTAATTTTTTCTTCTTTGTTCATTTTTTGGATATAGGACCAAATGTGGTTTCTTGTTTGTGGATCAAGACCAATTGTTGGTTCATCTAAAAAAAGGATTTTTGGATGATGAAGTAAACCACGTGCGATTTCAAGACGACGTTTCATACCACCAGAAAAATGCTTAACAAGATCATTTTTTCTCTCCCAAAGCTCAACAAATTTCAAAAGATGTTCTATTTTCTTTTTTCTTGTATCAGATGGCATGTGATACACTGCTCCGTGAAAGTCCATGTTCTCATAGGCAGTAAGTTCATCATCAAGACTTTGATCTTGAAAAACAATACCAAAATTTTTGCGAACTTCATTTGGAGAACTTGCAAGATCATGACCATTTAATCTAACCGAACCAATGGTAGGCTGGAGAAGAGTTGTCATCATCTTTATGGTAGTGCTTTTTCCAGCTCCATTTGGACCTAGAAAAGCAAATACACTACCCTGAGGAACAGTAAATGAAATATCATTAACAGCAATAACTTCTTTGAATTTTTTTGTTAGATTTGTTACTTCGATAGCAAACATGAGGGGCCTCTAATTATATTTTGATGACTGCCACTCTTTTTGCTCTTCCCTGAGCTATTCTGTCACTGCCGCCGCCAGAACCACCAAGTTCTTTTAGTACCTTTTCAAGAAGTGTTTTGGCACTCGAACCGGAATTTTTACCTGCAGCACAGATAACATTCCCGTGTTTATTAATAATGCAGGCTGCTGCCTTATCACTTTCCGCAACCTTCAATGCAAGTTTTTTTAGCGAAGATTCATCAAGATCAAGAAGTTTCATAATTGGATGTCCTGAATAATTTTTGATAATTTGAATTGCCTCATCTTTAACTAATACTTTCTCAAGATTTTCAATCTGCTTCTTTTGTTGTTTCCATTCATCAAAAAATCTTTCAACTGTCCTAACCAACTCCCCTTCAGAGACACTTAGAACAATAGATGCATCATGCAATAGTTTTTCTTTTTCATGCATATATGCGATTGCAACAGAACCGCACTTGTAAGTGATTCTTTCAACCCCATCTTGAACGCTTTCTCTTTTTACAATTTTAAAACATCCGATTTCACCGGTAGTTGAAAGCATTGAATGTGTTCCACCGCATGCCTCGCTATCGATAGTACCAACACTTACAACACGAATTTCTTTTCCAGGAACTGCGCCACCCTGGTATAGAGTAAACCCGTATTTTTCTTCTGCCTGATTTCTGGGTAGGACTTCAGTTTTAATCGGAAGATTTTGCATAATATATTCATTTACTTTTTGCTCTATTTTCAGCAATTCTTCATTTGATATTCTTCTATAATGAGTAACATCAAGGTGGGCTTTTTCATCATCTTTATTGGATCCGCCTTGCCATATGTGTGGACCAAGAACATCACGACATGCTGCATTGAGTATGTGTGCAGCAGTATGATGCCTTGCAATAATTTTTCTTCTGTTAAGATTGACAACTCCGATGGCTTTCATTCCTTTTTTGAATTTAGATGGATCAGCAACCTCGTGAAGAATAACTCCTGCTTGTCGCGTAACAAACTTTACTTCCACTTCATTTAATGATCCAGTATCTGCAACCTGACCACCGCTTTCTGGATAGAACGCAGTTTGATCTAGAACCACATATTTACCGTGAACAACATCCAAAACTTTTGCTTCAAATTTGTCTTGACGCTCATAATAGAGTGGTTCTGTTTTTGATAGATTCACTAGGTCTGATGATAAAACTTTCACAGTTGGAGTTTGATCTGCTTTCTCTTCGCCCTCTCCTGCTTTAACCTGTTGATAAAAATTCCCTGGAATTTCAACTTCAACATCATTTTCAGCTGCAACTTCCCCAACTGCTTCAGGAGGGATTCCTTGGCTCTTGTACAGGGTGATTAATTCGTTTGCAGGTATCTTGCTACCTTTTGCCTTTTTCACTAAATTAGTAACAATTGTTTTGGCCTTTTCCTTTGTTGCCTGGTATCGTTTTTGTTCTTCTGCAATCACATCTATTGTAGTATTGACACCGCTTTTCAGATGTGGGAATATATAATGTAAAAATTCTGCATGGCCTTCGATGATTTTAGCATAATCTAAATCATAACCATAACGGGTTTGGAAACCAAACACTCTTCTTAATAGCATTCTGAGGTTATAACCACCGCCAGAATTGCTTGGAAGCATCCCATCAGTAACTGTAAACAATAGAGTACACAGATGATCAGATGATGCGTAAAGTGCCTGTAATGGTTCAAGTGTTTCGAATAATTCTTTTTTACTTACACCAAGCATACCTGCAATTCTTTCCTTTTCTTTCTCAAGATCAGGAACTTCATCTTCATTCAAGCTTCCTGAAATCTTTGCGAATCTAACAAAAAGTTCTTTGTCAATTTTCACTCCTGCTTTCTTCTTCATATTCTCAATAACAGAACCGAACACAACCTCATAACTTGTTGGTTCTCCAGATGTTATCCATGCAAGCCTGCTCAAGCCTGCACCCATATCAATTACTTTTGTAGGAAGTTCTTTTGGACCTGAAGGAGTTACTTCATACTGCATAAAAACACAGTTCCCCAATTCCAAACCACGAACAAAATATTCGATACATGGACCGAAATTGCCCCCACCTGCCCAAACATCTTCTTGGAAAACTATTTCTTCTTCTGGAATTCCAAGAGCTTTCAGATAGTTTAGATCGTGAGTGAGTGCTTCTTCTTTCCAATAAAAATTACCAGTTTTTTTAGTATTGAATGCATGCTGTCCGATCATAACAAAATTAGTATAATGTCTTCCACTAACCCCAACATTACTAATATCAGAGAATCTAACACAGGGTTGTGGAACAATTAGTGGGTTGTGTGGTGGTTCTAATTCCCCATTAACTACATATGGTTGGAAATCATTGATTGACGCAACTGTAAAATATAGATCATCCCTCCATCTTGCAACAGTTGGATATGGTTTAACATAACCATGACCAGATTGTTTGAAATATTTTTCAATTACTTTCCAAGTATCAACATATCCCAATTTTTTCTTCACTGGTGTAGAACCAATAAACTGATAACCAATACACGACGGATCGCCACATTGTTCTCTTATGTCTTTAGCCCAAAACATCCTAGAACATTTGGCACATTTTTGTCTTTTGAAACCACGATCAGTGAGGATATTCAACTTGTAGTGTTTTTCCCAATCTTTAGCAAAATCTTTACGTAATTGATTTTTGTCAACGTCCATTCAAAACCCTCTACACTTCTCTACTTGGGGTTCGTTATGGACGGCGTTCCGTCCATGATGTGTTCGTGAACGTTGCAACGTTCGCGACATTGTATCCCCATCATATACCAATTGATATTGCACTCAAAACCCTCAGTAGATAAAATAAATACAGAAACATTTAACAGAACAGATTTAACTTCTTTTTGATTTTCCCAAAATAGCCATCCCTTCTTCAATGGTATGAGTTAGGGCAATACTCTTTGCTTTCTTTAGATGCTTATTGCAAAACCACACAGCATTCTCAGGATGGCAACAGATATTTTTTCTTTCGAACAATGAAAGCAACCTTTCCAATATAGTTTTTTTACGAACTAAAAAATAGACAAGATCACCATCTTTTTCGGGGTAGAATTCCTTATTGCAGATCTTACAAACTGGGGGCAACATAAAGTGAATATCAAAGAAAAATTAATAGATTATTCTAATCTCAAAGACCTAAGAATTGCCTCTTTTATATTGAATGCGATTTGCGAATCAAGTGCAAGAACACGAATGTTCACGTGGATTGATTTTTCAGGTATGTATATACTCATAGCATAACCAGCGTATGTAGTATTGAAATCAGTCAACTCGAAATAGGATTCTGCAACATAGTATTTCTGTGCGACTGTAAATTGGGTTGGAGAATCGATCCTATCTGCCCTAAGAAGAGTATTCATAGAATCAAGTTCAATATCATCCAGAAGAAAATCAGTAGCAAATTTTGTAGGGTTATCTTTGAAAATCTCATCCTGATTTTCACCATATTCTTCAGTTGTATTTATATAAACAAGATTAATTGATTCTGCTGGCTGATATGAATATGGAGAAGGAAGATAGTGAACACCGGAAAGAGTTCCGGGTTGGGAAGTTGTTACAATGTTCCCAGGATGATCAAAACTAAAAATCTCATTTGAATAATGACTCCAAACAGACGGCTGATTGAGTAATGGAGCTGGAGCTGGATCAAGCGGAGTAAACACTATCTCTTCTGTGCATCCGCATAGAAGCAATGGAAGTAGAATAATTAGCCATTTCATAGTCCAACCACCTTATGTACAGAATCCAAAAAACCCCATGCAATCATAATTGCTTGTTTGGATTGGTGTCTTTCAATGTTAAGGATTCTTTGTGCAATATTTAATAAAATACCTTGTTTCTGAGTAAAATCAATTGATTCTATTTTTTTCCACTCATTTAATGGAAATAAATGCGGGTAGCTACCATGTAAATAAGAGAGAACAGTAGAAAAATCAGAATATATGAAACCATCACTGAATAAAATGGCAGATGCTGACATTCTCATTGAATTTCTAGCTTCATTGAATGCAAGCACATAATCACAATTGTCAAACTTCTCATTCGCAACGTCAAGCATATCCATTGCAACCTCGATGGCAAGTGCTGCTTTTGATATGTCTGGTTTCATTGGATGAGGTATCTTCGGAAAATGATTTAAAACCGCATATACAAGATCCTATTGTGAATAAATTATGCAACTTAATGATATAGTATTTGAATTAGCACTTAAGAGATCATTTTTCTTTCCAAGTAATGAACCCTATGGTTCCATTGCAGGGTTCTATGAATACGGACCAGTTGGAGTGCTTATAAAACACAAGATAGAGAATCTCTGGCGCGAAATGTTTCTAAAAAAAGAAGGATTTCATGAGGTTGAGACCAGTATTGTGACTCCAGAACCAATATTGGTGGCATCGGGTCATGTCTCTAGCTTTGCTGATCCAGTTGTGGAATGTGAAAAGTGCAAAACAAAAATAAGGGCAGACAGCCTTGTAGAGGAAAAGCACTACAACCTCCACGGAGAAAAATGGGATGGAAAACTTGAAAGTTTAGACACAACCATATCAGAAAAAGGGATAAAATGCCCAAAATGCAGTGGTTCATTTGGCAGATGTTTTATGTTCAATTTAATGTTTCAGACTGGAATAGGTGGTGAAAGATTAACTGCATATTCAAGACCAGAAACAGCACAGGGTATTTTCACAGCATTTCCAAGAATCTTCAAAAATCATGGAACAAAATTACCTCTGGCAGTTGGTCAGGTCGGTAAAAGTTTTAGGAATGAGATTTCGCCAAGAAAAGGTCTTGTAAGAATGCGAGAATTCACCCAAATGGAATTAGAATATTTCTTCAACCCATCACAACCAGATTATAATTGTTTTGATAAAGTCGAAAATTTCAAATTGATTATGGGCATTGCTGGGGAATCCAAAGAGATGACTGCTGCTCAGATAGTGGAACAGAAAATTGCAGCCAACCAGATAATGGCATATTTCTTAGTGCGTCAGTGGGAATTTTACAGAAGAGTGGGGATCACTGAATCAAAAATGTGCCTTCGCGTTCTTGATAGTCATGAAATCCCGCATTATTCAAAAGGCAATATAGATATGGAAGTTGAAACATCATTTGGTAAAATTGAAACAATAGGAAATGCTTACAGAACTGATTTTGATCTTACATCGCACACAAAACATAGTGGCCAGGATTTCAGTGTTTTTGTTGAAACTGAAAAGAAAAAAATAATGCCTCATGTATTTGAACTGTCAATGGGGGTTGACAGACTATTCTATTGCATATTGGAACATTGTTATAGAGAGAAAACAAAAGAAAAGGACTGGGAATGGTTTGATTTCCCACCTGCAATTGCCCCATATGATGTCGCAGTATTCCCATTGATGACAAAGGATGGACTCGGTAAAAAAGCAGAAGAAGTTGCAAGTTTATTGAGAAAAAGTGGATTGGATGTTGCCTACCGTGACAGCGGAAGTATTGGAAGGCGCTACGCAAGAAATGATGAAATAGGAGTACCATATGCTCTAACAATTGATTATGATACGCTAAAAGATGACACAGTAACAATAAGATATAGAAATGATGGTAAACAAGAAAGGATTAAAATTTCCGAATGTGAAATTTTGATAAAAGAAAACATCAAAAATGGGAAGGTGAACTTATGAAGAAGATTATTTTTATTTTCGTTGTTGCTATTTTATTATTTGGATGTTTTGATGGAGAAACACCAGCAAACCAAACGATTGTTAACAATAATCAAACCCAGCAGAACAACACTCCAATAACAATAGTAATTGGTGGTCAAACCAACCAGACAATAGGAGCAAACATAACAATAGAACCACCGGATAATAACACGATTTATACCGAAGAACTAGAATATACCTATCAGCCTGATCAATCATTTGGAGTGTATTTCATAGATGTTGGATCAGATACTCATGGAAATGCAGTTTTTGTGAAGAAAGGCGATTTAGATATTCTTATTGATGCTGGTCCAGAGGCCATGGGGAATAAAGTTGTTGATTTTCTTAGATCAAAGGGCGTTGATGATCTGGAACTCATAATATCAACCAGTGCTGATCCAAGACAATATGGTGGGATACCAACGATTCTGAATAATTTCGTAGTAGAACAGTATTGGTGGGGAGATGATTCTTTTGGAGATCCAAATTATGATGCTATATTAGATAGTATGATAGATAAAACAAAAAGTGTAAAAATAATCAAGGCAGGTATGAGTGTTGATTTAAATGGCATGAATTTTACATTCATCAATCCTCAGACAGATAAATTCAATAACATAAATAATGATGCAGTTGTTACAAGGATAATTGATAGGAATTTCTCGTTATTGCTTACATCAGGAATACAAAAAGGAGCACAGGGAAAATTAATAACAAAGTACGGCCAACTGATAAAGACCAAGATATTACAGGCACCTTATTATGGCGTTGGAGAAGGAACTAGTGATATCGGAGTATTTTTAGTAAATGCAAACCCAACAAACATAATAATAACAGGAAGCAGTGACGACTCTGCAACAAATGGAGGGTCAAGAGAACCATTCAAGAAACTGTTAACACAGTACAACATGAAATGGAATGACACATACACAGATGGAACAATAAGAATTTTCAGCGATGGATATGAATATTCGATAAGTGCACTTGGTTCTGGACAATAGACCACCATTTAAATTATTTTCTTATGAACATCATTTCTCTGGTGGGCCTGTAGCTCAGCTTGGTAGAGCGACGGACTCTTATCTTTTGGAAATGGACAGTCAGTTTTGGCTCCACCTTTTCCTAAAAGGTGGAAATCCGTGTGTCGAGAGTTCAAATCTCTCCAGGCCCGAATTTTCATCTTAAATTAGGTCTTTCCTGATATATCATCGGGAAAATCGGGACGGAAGTGAACGAAGTTCGCAACAGGCCTGTTTTAGTTTGTTTGAGGGGCCAGCGCCCAGACAAAAGTGATGGTTTTTCAATGAAGATAATAGCTATTTCTGGATCGCCAAGAAGCGGTAACTGTGAACGATTAGTAAAAGAGGCCTTAGAAGCAGCACAACTGGAAGGTGCAGAAGTAGAATTAGTTTTATTAAGAAAATTAAGAATTACTAGATGTTGTGGTGATGACCAATGTTACCATACTGAGAGATGCAAGATTAACGATGAGATTAGTGAATTGATGAAACGCATAAGTGAATGTGATGGCATGATTCTCGGTTCCCCGTCATACTTCAATAATGTAACTGGACTTATGAAAGAATTTATGGATAGAACAAATCCATATGCTAAGTACCAAAGATGGAGTAATAAAAAAGCAGCAATTATTGTAGTTGGTGGAGCAACACACCGGTCTCTTGTGAAATGTGCAAAAATAATCAAGGATTTTTTCTGGATCCATAGAATAAACGTTGTTACTACTGGATATTTTCTTGCTGAAAAACCAACTGATGCCAGTCAAAATCAGAAGTACTTAAAGAAAGCAAAGATAATCGGAAAAAAATTGGCAAAATCTTAATAAACACATAATACATAATCAAATTGAGGCAAGGAGGTTTAACTATGGTTAATATTATTTCTGTACGCGGATTAGTATTTCTGGCTCTTTTCACCATATTGGCATTGGTCGGCATGCAAATGAACTTTGCACAATTGGTTGGAGCTAATGCTCAATACCTGACTTTCTTCCAATTCCTGGGCCCAATGGCAGGAGGATTCTTGGGAGTGTTTGGTGTTATTGCGGTTCTTGGTGCACAGGTACTTAATTCTACATTGTTTACACACAATTTCGAGATGTTGACAATACTTAGATTTGCAACAATGATGTTTGGTGCCTATTACTTTAGTAGAAACTTCAAAAGAGGATTTGAGGATAAAATAAGCCTCATTATTCCGGTTCTAGCAATGCTAGTATTCTGGATGGACCCAATAGGGCAACAAGCATGGTATTATGCTTTATTCTGGACAATACCATTGATAGTCAAATTTATACCAGATAATCTTTTCTTGAGAAGCTTAGGCGCAACTTTTACTTCTCATGCAGCAGGAAGTATGATTTGGGTGTTGGCAGCAGTTCCAATGACATCAGAAGCTTGGACAGCATTGCTTCCAATTACAGCAACTGAAAGACTTTTGTTTGCAGCTGGAATCTCAGTGAGTTATGTGTTCTTTACAAATGTACTTAATGCAGTTGATAAGGTTACCAATGCAAGCAAATACATAAACATCGAGAAGAAGTATGTTATTTCCCTTGCAGGGAAATAATTTTATTTATTTTTTTATATATTGGACTAATCTTCCGTTAATCATATAATGACCTTTAGAAAAAGAATCAACAATTTTTGCATAAGCCGTATGTTCTATCTTAAGGATTTTGGCAGCAGTTTCATCAGCATCCTTACAATCACTAATGTCAATAGATTCTTGATAAATAATAGGCCCACCATCAAGAGTCTCATCGACAAAGTGAATGGTAATGCCTGAAACCTTCGCACCATAATCAAACGCCTGTTTCTGCGCATTTTCACCAGGAAATGCTGGTAAAAGAGCAGGATGAATATTTATGATTTTATTTTTGTATTTTTCAAGAAGTGATTTGCCCTTAATAAGAAGCATATATCCAGCCAGAACAACAAGATCAACATTATTTTGATCTAGAATCTGTTTTATGTGTTCGTCCATTTCATCTCTTGATGCAAATTTCTTCTTATCAATTAGTTCAACTGGAATTGAATTTGAATTGGCAATTTGAATTGCCCCTGCTTCCGGATTATTAGTGATTAGAACAGTGATATTAGCATTGCATCTGCCAGCCTTTATTTCATTTACAATTGCTTGAAAATTACTTCCCCTGCCAGAAGCAAGAACTGCAACTTTTACTTTATCCATAGATAGATGTAGGATGAGAAGAATATAAATATATTATTTCCAGGCAGGCATACCAGCCATTCTTTCATCAACATAAGCAGCAGCAGTTGCCCTATCTGCTTTTTTATTTTTCATATAGAAAAGGATCATGCCTTCACGCACTTCATGTTTTGGTTTCAACGTCCCATTTGGTAAAGTACAATGTTTGCAATGGTGATTTGATTCATCCCCACCACCAAAATCAAACTTACTGATCATAGGCATACCACAGCTTTCACAAGTTTTAAACGTCATAATAACACCCGAAGTAAACAAATATCAAAGATAAGATGTAAATACTTTACGATTAGAGTGTTTGGATGCCAAGTGTTCTGCTTATCAATTCATCAACAGATTTGAACCCCGCAGTTCCAGCCATACCACTAACTGGCTGTGCATTTTTGAACAGGATAAGTGTTGGGGTGCCCTGCACATTAAATTCTTCAGCTGATGCTTGGAGTAACAAAACATTATTTCCCCATATTCTTGCAATATCATTCATAATTGGTGCAAATGCCCTGCAAGCAAAACAAGAATCATTATACACCAGCAACAAAACCGGCTGCTTACTTGAATGGATAAGACCCATTGCAGTTGCATAATCAACTTGTGTATATACATTCGACAGTTGGATACCACTTTCACTAAGAATGCGCACAGCAATTGACCTGAGATGAGCATCATCAGAATCCAACAATTGTTTTGCAGGTTGGAAATCACCTTGATCAGCTTTAAGTGCAACACCATAGAGTCGTATCATCGGATTAGAATCAGCTAATAGAACTTCGGCAGTTGGACCTGCTTTTAATTTTATAAGTTGTCCTATTACTAGCACTCTCACATCCTGATTTTCTGAATTAGATAATTCGTTATATGCTGGAATGAAAAATTGAGAAGGAGTATTTCTTTTAAAATAAATGATTTGAAGAACATCATCAGTGGAATATAAACTAATTGCTTTTGCAAGTTCTTCAGGAGTTTTCTCCCCGTGTTCTGTTAAAGTAAACAATGCTATTCCACGAACAACTGCATTGGGATGCTTTTGAAGTGAATTGAAAACAGCTAGTGCTTCTTTCTTTAGATCAGCAGAGTAAGTAAGATTGGTTAGGATTTCCAACACCATATCTCTTGTGTTTGGTGATGGATTTGGAGTTTGATTTAATAGATCTCCCAATAGAGAAACCACCTCGCCATGTTGATTGTCAGACAATAATTCTTTTGCTTTTGCAATAGAATGAATTAAGCCAACTGCATTCCCATCATGAATCGATGCTCTCATTTCAGCTGTAACACTTTGAGGTAGAGATATTGTATGTGCACATGCAGCAAAACTAAGACTCAAGACACCAACTGAGATCAATGGCAATACTCCAGTTAATCTAGTTTTTTGTTGTTCTGGTCTAGGAGTTGGTTTTTCTATTCTATGACACCGCATACACATCACTTTACTATGTGTTTAATAGTGGTAAGTAGAGTATTTAAATGTTTGTAAAGTGTAACGTTGATTGGTATGAATATTTGCCGAGGGGGGAATTCGAATCCCCGGCCTCTCGATGTCTGAGTACACTAGATATCATAGGGTTTCCCCTCATAACTCATCTGATTTGCACATATGAGTCGAGCACTCTAGCCAACTGAGCTACCTCGGCGAACAATGTGAACTGAGGTTTTGCAAACGAAGTGTCGTTTGGTTATACCTCAGCATGGACAATAACATATCCATAAAAAGTAGAGTTATTTAATTTGATTAGCTTTTTATTATATACGAATTTTGTGATTTGATGGCAGAATACCTTACTATATTGCGGGAAGAACTCCAACGTGCTTACGCAGCAGCTAGCGAAGCCCGCAAACAGGATTATGATCCTGTAGATGAAATAGAAGTGAAGATAGCAGAAGATGTTGCAGCAAGAGTAGAAGGAATTGTTGGACCACCTGGCATTGCAAAACTAATCAGATCACTTGAAACAAACGGAATGCCAAGAGAGGACATTGCATTCGAAGTTGCCAGAAAGATTGCAGCAGGGGAAGTGATAACAGGCAACAAGGAAACATTAATTGAACAGGCAGTGAGAACCGGACTTGGAATTCTAACTGAAGGTGTTCTTGTTGCACCAACAGAGGGAATATCAAAAGTAAAAATAAACACAAATCCAGATGGAAGTGACTATGTTGCAGTGTATTATGCTGGCCCAATACGAAGTGCTGGTGGAACTGCAGCTGCATTGAGTCTTGTCTTAGCAGACATTGCAAGAAAAACATGTGGAATCGGTGATTATAGAGCTACAGATTCTCAAATTATGAGGTATATCGAAGAAGTAATAACTTACGAAACAAGATGTGTTCATCTTCAATATTTACCTCCAGAAGATGACATAAAAGTCATTGTTAGTAATTGCCCAGTATGTATAAGTGGTGACCCTACAGAAGAGATAGAAGTATCTGCCTATAGAGGGGTACCTGGGATAGAAACAGATAGAGTGAGAGGAGGAGTACCACTTGTAATGTGTGAAGGAGTTGCTGCAAAAGCAGCAAAATTGTTCAAATACACTAAAAAATACAAGCTTGGTTGGGACTGGCTTGAAAAAATTATAAAAATAAAGAGAAAGCAAGATAAAATAGAGATAAAACCAGACTGGAGTTATATGGAAGGGCTTGTTGCAGGAAGACCAGTATTTAGTCATCCATCAGCAAAAGGAGGCTTTAGACTTAGATATGGTAGAAGTAAATCAAATAGCCTTATGGGAAAGAATGTCCACCCGGCAACCATGATTATTCTGAATAATTTTTTGGCATATGGAACCCACATGAAAATTGAAAGACCTGGAAAGGGATGTGTTGTAACTGCACATGAAGGACTGGAGCCACCAGTAGTAAAGTTGAAGAATGGAAGAGTGATGAAAGTTCATACTATAGAAGAAGCATATGCACATAGTAACGATGTGGATGAGATACTCTTTCTTGGAGATATGCTTTGCACTTATGGTGACTTCCTAAAATCAAACCACCCTCTTCTTCCTTCAGGATATTGCGAAGAGTGGTGGCAAAGAGAGATTGAAGAAAAAGGAATACAAATACCGACAGAATTAGATGCACAAACTTCATTTGAATTTTCCAAGATCCACAGTGTTCCACTCCACCCAAAATACACATTTCCATGGCACGATATAAGTCCAGAACAAATAAGCATCCTAGCGAAATGGCTGGAAAATGCAACCATAGAGGTTGATGGAAAAAATATAAAATCCATGACTATCCCTAAAGAAGATGGAAAAAGAATTTTAGAAGAACTTCTTGTAGAACATAGATTGCACGACGATAAAATTGTGGTGGGAGGACAGGATAGCCATGCAATATTACTATCTCTTGGTGCACTAACAAAAGAATTGAAAATAGATTTGAGCGAATTTCATAAAAAATTTGATAGTACAAAATCTTCTTTAGATTTGATAAATGAATTGTCTGGAGTAACAATCAAAGCAAAGGCACCAACATACATTGGTGCTAGGATGGGAAGGCCAGAAAAAGCAAAGGAAAGAAAAATGGATGGGAGTCCGCATGTTCTTTTTCCGACTGGTTCTTTCAAAAACAGAAGCTTAAGCAAACAATATCGCTTGCTAAAAAGTAGAGAAGGAGAAAAAACAATAAATATTGAAATTGCACGCTATCGTTGTCAAAAATGCAATAGACTGGGATTTTACAAAAAATGTGATGTGTGCGGAAATACAACAAAAAAAGAAAAAATCTGTCAACAATGCGGAAGGGTAGTTGAAACAGACATTCATTGTGAAAGAGAAACAGTCTCATATGATCGCAGACCAGTAGATTTGATTGAATTATTTGAGAATGTCAAAAATAACATTGGAAACACCGATGACATCAAAGGAGTAAAAGGACTTTCAAATGCATTGAGAATCCCGGAAAGATTGGAAAAGGGGATTTTACGTGCAAAACATAATGTTTATGTTTTCAGAGATGGAACATCAAGATTTGATGCTACTGATGTGCCGCTCACCCATTTCACGCCAAAAGAAATTGGATTGACAATTGAAAAGGCAATTTCATTAGGCTATACGAAAGATTATCTTGGCAATAAATTAGAAAAGGACGGCCAGCTCGTAACACTCTTTCACCAGGATATTATTTTGGCAGACCCAGGTGCAGAATATTTTTCCAGAGTAACAAGATTTATCGATGATATGCTGGTAAATATGTATGGTCAGAGGTCATTTTACAATATAAAAACAAAAGAAGACCTGATTGGGCATATGGCAGTTGGCCTATCACCCCACACTAGTGCGGGGGTTCTTTGTAGAATTATTGGTTTTACAAAAGCCAATGTTGGATATGGGCATCCCTATTTCCATACAGCAAAAAGAAGAAACTGTGATGGAGATGAGGACAGCATCATGCTTTTGATGGATGCATTTTTGAATTTCTCAAAAAAATATTTAACTGAGAATAGAGGTGGGACAATGGATGCCCCTCTTGTTCTTTCCATAGAAATAAACCCCAAAGAAGTTGATGATGAAGCATATTGTATTGAATTTGTGTCACACTATTCTCTTGATTTTTATCAAGCAGCTGAAAAAAACGCATTGCCAGGAGAAGTGAAAATAAAAACAGTAAAGGATGTTCTCGGACGCCCAGAACAATATGAATTACCCATAACTCACCCCGGTGGCACATTGGATGTTGGAAACATAAGAACTGCATATGTGGAATTAGAATCAATACCAGAAAAAATTGATATTCAGTTTAAACTTCAAGAAAAATTAAGGTCTGTAGATAGCAAAGATGCTGCCGAAAGATTAATACTTAGCCATTTCATACCAGATCTTTATGGGAATCTAAGATCATATTCTAGACAAACTTTCAGATGTGTATCCTGCAACACCATATTTAGAAGAGTTCCACTTGCAGGGAAGTGTAACAGATGTGGGGGGAAACTACTCCTAACAATAAATAAAGGCGGAATTGAAAAATACCTCCAGATATCCAGAGATATTGTTGAGAAATACGAACTGCCAGCATATTTGAAACAGAGACTGGAGTTAGTAGAAAGAGAAATACGCAGTATTTTCGAAGACGACAAGATAAAGCAGATGGGACTTTCAGACTTCCTATAGTCATTTAAGCATTCTGTCAGAATTATCTGCGGTGATCACTTGGATTTTGGCAAATCAATGAAAGCTGCCACAATACCAGCAGTACTTTTAATAGCTCTTGGAATTGTTGGTGTTGGAATAGGATTCATACCTTTTTTAGGATGCATTACAGGGATACCAATGCTCCTTGCAGGTTGGGCTATTCTAGGATGGGCAGGATTTAAAGCAGTAAAAGAAGAGAATTTAGACATTGTTGGTGGTGCACTTGCAGGTCTTATTGCAGGTTTAGCTAGCTCATTAGTAGTGGGTGTGATAAACTTTGTACTTGGCATGCTTGGAATTGCAGCAGTAGCAGCAATGGGCAGTAGTGACATAACCGGTGCAGCATTAGGTGGTGGCCTGGCAATAGTTGGTCTTGTTATTGGAATTGTAGTAGGTGCAGTAATAGGACTTGTGTTTGGTGCTATCGGAGCTTTAGTTGCACAACAAATGGCAAAAAAATAAATCTTATTTTTTTCTTATTTTTTCTTTACTTGCATATGTTGAATCCTTATCCTAGGTAATAGCATCTCTAAGCCCCAAAATTAAGATATAAAACCACAAAACAAAGTCTTCGATGATTTATATTAGCTTAAAATATCATTGAAATTTTACCATTCTAGGCTGTTGAAAAGAAAAATAAAATAAAGAAAAAATTATTTGTTTGCCTGTTTTTCTGCGAAATCACCGATAATTGGTAATTTGTATTTCTCACCAAGGTACGCCTTGTATGCAACAAATAATATTGCACATAATGCTACCAAACCAACTGGTAAGAATAAACAGCTCAACAATCCTCCAATGCCCATAGTTACAATGCTTATTACAGTAACTAAAATTCCACCAACAGAGAAGATCGCAAACCATGCAATACAAAATATCAATGATTGCCAAGCATGAAATGCTAGGAACTTATTTTGTTTCTTCTCAGTGAATAGGATGAACAAAGGAACAATAATACCAATTATATAACAAAGTGCTCCGAAAATGTTATCATCACTACTTGAAGCTGGTTTTGGGGCTTCTTTTGGTTTTTCCACTGGAGTATCAATTTTTTCATCTACTTTCTCATCTACTTTTTTGCCTCCCATTATATACCTCCGGTTCTCGACTAATGTCGAATTGTATGAAATACACTCACATACTATCTTTATAAATATTTTTCGTGACGTGAACCTTCTGATGCATATCTTAAATTCGCTAACTAAGAGTACAGAAGAACTAATTTCCTCTGAAAAGACGATTTCAATGTATGTTTGCGGCCTGACCCCTTACGACAGTACACACATTGGCCATGCAAGAACATATGTATCATTTGACGTCATAAAACGCTATTTGACAAAAAAAGGATACGATGTATCGCACATACAGAATATCACAGATGTCGATGATAAAATAATAAAAAGATGCAAGGAAACCGGTGCTGACCCAAAAACATTAACAGAACAAAACCATAATGAAGCCCTGGAACTGTTTGCCCAGCTAAACATACTTCCTGCAGATATATACCCAAAAGTAACAGATCATATTCCGCAAATAATTGAACTTATAAAATTGATAATAGAAAATGGTTCAGCATATGAAACAAATACTGGTATTTACTTTGATGTTTCTTCATTCAAAAACTATGGTATTTTATCAGGACAGAACATGGATGAGATAAAATCAGGGTCAAGATTTGATGTTGATGAAACAAAGAACGATCCTGCAGATTTTGCTCTTTGGAAGAAAACTAACAGTGAGATAATAGAATTTGACAGTCCATGGGGAAAAGGAAGACCAGGATGGCATATTGAATGTTCAGCAATGATAAGAAGCCATGTAAAAGGAACTTTAGACATACATGGTGGCGCAAGGGATTTAATTTTCCCACACCACGAAAATGAGATTGCCCAGAGCGAAGCTGGAACCAAACAAAAGTTCTGCAACTGTTGGATGCATACTGGTTTTCTAACTGTTAATGGAGAGAAAATGAGCAAATCACTAGGTAATTTCATAACCCTGAAACATGCTCTTTCAAAATCAAGTCCAAACGCACTAAGACTATTTTATTTGCAAGCACATTACCGCAGTCCTCTTGACTATGATGAAGAGAAATTAGAGGCAATGGAAGAGAGTGTAGAGCGGATATTCAACACCATTGGATTGCTAACTGAAACTCTTGCTCAGCCAAACACTGGATCTTACCTTGATGAGGAATTTAGAGAGAGAACCAATAAGTTAGTAACTGCATTTTACAAAAATATGGAAAATGATTTCAACACACCAGAAGCACTGTCTTCGATGTATACAATTATCAGAATGGTAAACAGTCATTTGGCAGCTGGAAAATTAGATCATGAACAGCTAGAGATAATCAGAAAATCATTGGACGATATATTATGGATATTTGGACTTAAAGAAGAAAAACAACCCTTTGAGAATACAGATGATGTAATTGCACTGGCTAGTGAATTTGGTTTAGAAACGAATACAGCAGAAGAAGCAATTGAATTTTTAATAAAATTAAGAAATGATGCCAGAACAGCAAAAGATTACAAAAAATCAGATGAAATAAGAAACAAACTCAAAAAAATTGGAATACTTCTAGAGGATAAATCTGGCCAGACTGGAGCAAGATGGAAATTAGCCTAATTTTTAGTATATCCTTTCATCACATCTATTCCTTTGCCAAATAACGCACAAATATCGCTCCATATCCAAAGTGCAACTGTTCTAAAAAAACCATCCTCCTTGAATCTTCTATCTGAAAGAGTTGCTACTAGTTTGAAATCATAGACAACTTTTCGATTTGGAGGAGCGCGATGCATAAAATCAGTATCCTCCATTATCACTGATCTGTACCCCCCAACTTTGAAGAAAAGTTCCTTCCGCATAGCACAATTGTTTGCAGCTATCCAGTATTTTCCAGTAATGAGATGAATAATTCTAACAAGCCAGAAAACTTTCAGGGAATATAGATTATAGATAAACTTCCAAATTTTTGAATCTGATTCATACAAATCAAAACCACAAACAGCAGGAACATCTTTATTAGAAAAATGTTTTTTCAAACGTTGTACAAAATCAGGTGAAAGAACACAATCACAATCAAAAAAAACAAAAACATCGTTCTTTGCTTCTTTTGCCCCTTCAGTTCTTGCTAACCCAACCCCTTGTTTTGGCCTGAGAACTACTTTTGCCCCATATTTTTTTGCTACTGACGCAGTATTATCCTTGCTATGAGAATCAACAATAATGATCTCATCCTTTTTATCTATCTGTTTAACAAGATTTTTCAGCAACCTCTCGACATTTTTTTCTTCATTTAATGTAGGTATGATAAAACTCAACATAAAAGTCCTCTTTTCGAAAATTACACAGAAAACTATAATAAGTATTAAGCTATTTGAAACCGCACCATATTTTCAATCTAATTTCTAAATTGTCCAAGTTGATCAGACAAAACCTGACACTGCCCTTTGAGTTTGTTTAGTTCTTCGATACTGAATGTAGAACGTTGTGCTTCACGAATAGTAACTATTTTAGATTCCCAGACTTTAAGACTGAAATTCCTTTTTGTTTGATTGATTCTTCGTGCTTGTTGCAAGAGAATTGAGCAATCAAAATCAATTTTTTTGCGCAAATTATCTATTATTATCTCTATTGGTACGGCATCTTGAACATCAGGAACCGAATACCGGTCCGATTTCACAGCCATGTATAAATCTTTACAAAGCATGCTTATATAGTTTATGTTAGTCAGTAAAATTCAGAACTTTTTAAAAAAAATGTTATAGTAAGTTTATTTTGTGTTTGAAAATTACCGAGGGGAAAACAATCATTTATAAGGACTTATTACGTAATGAAAAAGGGATGACCATGACCGATGAAAAAATCTCTTTTCCAACAGTTTCTGTTAACGTTGATGTACCACAAAATGCTCTTTCTGAAGCTCAAAAAATAAAAAAAGGGATATGTCCGTCGTGTGAAGGAAGTTTGGTTTTCCAAGAAGGATGTAAGGTTTGCTATTCTTGTGGCTGGGGAGGCTGCGAATGAAAAGAACTCTGGTTCTTTTCGAATTGCCTAATTTTTAAAAGTAATGCCATCCTAATTTATCCTGCTTGATTGTGGTTATTAGTAAATGGGCTCGTAGCTCAGTCCGCCTTTTAGAAAAAGGCGGCCCAAAACTGGGTCGCTATATAGGTGGGAGAAACAGCAGAGCACTCGCCTTGCACGCGAGGGGCCGAGGGTGCGAGTCCCTCCGAGTCCATTTTATAGTTATCCATCTAATTTTAGATTGCGGTTAAGAGATACATGGACAAAAAAATAGAGGGAATTATTCAGATAATAATTGCAATTGGAGTAGTTGCACTTATTCTTTATTTTGCCAGTGACATTGAAAAATTACGAGAGTATGGGTATTTGGGGGTATTTTTAATATCACTAATAGCATCAGCAACACTCTTCTTCCCAGCACCAGGTTGGGCTGCTGTTATAGCCATGAGTGGTTTTCTGAACCCAGTCTATCTTGGGTTGGCTGCAGGGATTGGAAGTGCATTAGGTGAATTAACTGGGTATGTAGCTGGAAAAGGAGCAAGAGATCTTTTAAGTAAAAACATCAAGGAGAGTAAAAAAATAGAGAGACTAGTTGAAAAATATGATATGCTTGCAATTTTCTTTTTTGCATTTATACCAAACCCACTATTTGATATTGCGGGTATAATATCAGGTGGACTCAAAATTCCCTGGTGGAAGTATCTAATTGCATGTAGTTTGGGGAGAATACTGAGATATTCACTATTGGCGTATTTTGGCAAATTAACTCTTGATTTAGTCTAATTACAGATTAGTTCTTTTTCGCATTCATCGTTTAGAATCAAGATTATTTCCAAATCAAGTTCATCTGCCATAATCAACACCTGTGTTATAATATATGGTAAAAAGAGTATTTAAAGGTATGTTTCAAAATGATTATAATATTCAGAAATATGATTAGGTTATGGAAATGGGAAAAACTATTTATATAACTAAAAGAGAGGACTGGCGTTCTTGGCTGAAGAAAAATTATAACAGGGAAAAAGAGATATGGTTGATATATTACAAAAAAACATCAGGCAAACCAAGAATAGATTATAATGACGCCGTGGAAGAGGCATTGTGTTACGGATGGATTGATAGTATAGTTAAGAGAGTAGATGACGAAAGATTTGCACAGAGATTTACACCCAGGAGAACTGGAAGTCCCATATCTGAAATGAATAAGGAACGGGTCAGGAGATTGATAAAAAAGAGACTTATGACTAAGATAGGACTTGGGGCAATTTCATTTGACAGAAGGGAGAAATTCACAATTTCCCCGGATATTTTGAAGGCGTTGCAATCAAATGAACTGATATGGAAAAATTTTCAGAGGTTTTCCTTGGGATACAAAAGAGTTCGCATAGGTTATATCGAACACGCTAGAGACCATAGTAAGAAAATGTTTAATAGTAGATTAAATAATTTTATCAAAAAAACAGCCAAAAATAAAAAATTCGGACATATTAAATAAAAAAATAGCGGGGGGTAGATTTGAACTACCGGTCCCTGGGTTATGAGCTTCACCCCTAATATTCTTTAAATAAAATGGAATATCAGGTCCAGTGGGAACTCCAAGCTTCCCTACCCCGCTTTTTGGAGTTGACTTAACCCAGTAGAAATAGATGATAGGCTAGTATTTATAACTATATCATAAATTATCAGAAGATGGATTTAGAAAAGAATCTGCAATTTTTTGATTTCTAGGATTAGAGAACTTTATAATTTTGGTCCATTTTTTTAATTTAGGAATGCCTGCAAGACAAACTCTTACTTTGCTCTTTCCCAGTCTGTTTATTTGAGGACCCAACCCATGTTTTGAAAGTATGGAAATCAATTGATTTTGCATAGGGGAAGGGCTAATTTTCATCTCTAACCTAGGATACCGCGTACCATTATTATTAACACAGGAAATGCATCCGTCTGTGTCAAAATACCCCCTTACAATTAAGATACTAAGGTCATGAGTCATAAAACGAAGAGGTATAATTGCTCGATTCCATTTTGGTGCTAGAACCAGACCGAGATTGAGTAAATAATCTAGATATTGTTTACCAAATAGAAAGATATCCAGAGCCCCTACATTTTTTTCTAAATCTTATTTTAGGATCTTTACCAAAAATAATTTTGATGAGGCTAGCCACATATTTAGAATATTCTTTATCCTTAACAGAATTGAGTGTAATTTTAATCCGATATTGTGTCTTTATTCTACCATTAACAGTAGATTTGTAAATTCCGATATTTCCATCTCCGAGCAATATACCAACAAACTCGGCAAGTTCTTCATCCCCCATAAAAAGAAAAACAAAAATTAATTAATAAATAAAACTAGGCCTTATTTCCGCGGCTTGGCCTTTTCCTTTTCCATCTTCTTTACAAGCCTATGGACAACTGCCCTCTTTAATTGGTCTTCTGCCTTTGCATGTTCATCGATCTTGCCTTTATGATAGTAGAAACCTGCCAAAAACATCAGAAGAGAGATCATTACAAAGAAAATTGGAAGACCATAATAGAGAAATGGTAAAATAATCACATTAAGATCTGCATTAAGATGAGTAAGGTCTGGAGGTAACAGAATGCCACATTCTTGTAGATTCGAAATCCCGTTTTTATTTAAAAAGTCAATTATTGCATTTAGCATGGAATTTACATAATCAGACGATAGATAGACAAAAACAAATATCAATAAAATAGTCAATAAAACAAACATATAGCTCATTGATTTGTATTTGCTCATCCCAACACCAACAATACTATTCATTTAAAGTAAAATAAATCCTTCGGTTTGATTTTCCCTTGTTTTCCATCTTTAAAATTGAGATTTTTCCAACTTCTTTTAGATTTTTCACGTGAGTTCCGCCATCAGCTTGAATATCAATTCCTGGAATTTCAACAATACGTAAGACTGATATGGATGGTGGAAGAGCTGCTGCTAGTTTAACAACACCTTCAATTTTCATGGCACCTTCACGAGGAAGAGAATAGATTTTGAGTTCAATGTCCTTCAGAAGTTCCTGGTTGGCTTTTTCAACTACTTTTTCAAATGCAGTTCGATCAAATTCATCCATCGTAAAATCAAATCTGGTTTTATCCTCTTCAAGTTGATTTCCACTAATGAGAACTCCGAGTTCTTTATACATTAGAGCACCCAGAACATGAGCTGCGGTATGCATCCTCATTAATTTATATCGCCTTGACCAATCAAGAACGCAATTTACTTTAGTTCCTTCTGTTAGGCTGTGTGTGTCGGTTTCAAGTTCATGAATAGTTTTGCTCTCTTTTTTCATTACAGTAGTGACTTTGAAATCATTTATTTTACCAGTATCTGATGGTTGGCCCCCTCCACGAGGATAAAAAATAGTTTGATCCAGTACGATTTCTTTGCCATTAACCGATTCAACAGTAGCCTGGCACTCCTTTAGGTAGCTATCTTCAAGATAAAGGGTTTTCATAATGTTTTTAAATAAGAGAAAGGAATTATAGATAGGGATGTTTATGGCAGACGAAGAAGGACCAATTAGGATGAAAAGGCCAGAAGAGAGACAGCCAAGTGATAGACTAGCAGCTATACCAAGAGTTGTGGTGCCAGTTGGAGATGCAGTTAGAGCATCTGTTGAAGCTTCAAAAGGTGAAGACTCAAAAAGACGGGCAGGTGAAATGGTGGTCGTATCAACATTCCAAGGGTTTAGAGATGCTATAGAAAAAAACGGGGACTTCAATACAAAAAGACTGTTCCAAAATTCTGAACTTAATCGTCTTCTGAGTTGATCATATGATAGAAGATTTATTCAAAAACTCTAAGGTTAAGTATGCATACGATAAAAAACAAAAAATTTATAGCGTGCTTGTTATGTTGGATGGACGTCCAAGAATATTGACAGTACGTGCCGGTGAGAACTTCACTGAGTTATCACTTTCTGACAAAGATGGTAATTTGTTAGAAATACTTAGACAGGAAGAGGGTAAAGGAGTAACCATGCACAAGATGATGAAATGAGTAAATCCAAAATAAATGCTGCAAACGCAGCACTTGAGTATGTAAAGAGCGGAATGTGCATAGGTTTGGGGAGTGGAAGCACTACAAAAGAATTCATCAAATTACTTGGGGAAAGAGTAAGAAAAGGACTAAAGATAACATGCGTAACTACTTCTTTTGACTCAAGAATGCTTGCTATTGAAAATGGTATATTCGTCACAGAAACAGATGCAATAGACGAGATAGATCTTACTGTTGATGGTGCGGATACAGTTATCAAAACTGCACTTCTCAAAGGAGGAGGCGGAGCACTTACACGAGAAAAGATAATAGGTTACAATGCAAAAAAATTCATAATAATCGTAGATGAGAGCAAAGTTCAGACTGGTACACTGGAAGGTGAAGTAAATCTTGAAGTTTTGCCATTTGCTGCTCCTTTGGTTATGCGACAATTGAAAAAGTATAATCCAAGAATACGGATGGCCAAATCAAAACTTGGGCCAGTTATTAGTGATAATGGTAGTTTTATTATTGATTGTGATATGAAAATCGAAGATCCCAAAAAAATGGAAAGCTGGCTGAAAAGCATTCCAGGAATCATTGAAAACGGAATATTCACAAAATTCGATATGATAATAGTTGGAAATGAAAAGGGGCATAGAATCCTCTAAGGGAGCATATGGAGATTCCAGAAAAAATAAAAAATGAATTAAAAAAACCGCTTGGGCAACTAATTACTTTAGAAGAGATAAAAAAAACAGAAGCAAAAAGAATAATATCTGTTGGGGATGTTTGTACACTCAATTTGATATTTGTTGGGATTACCCCACATCTTGCTGTTTTCGATCATTTATACATGAGACGAAAACTTGAAGCAGATGCAATTGCCAAATTAAAATCAAAATTCGCCAATCCTAAAAAATACAAAAACCAGCCAGGAACCATTTCAGAAGAACTAATTAATGATGCGGAAAAAATATTGGAAGAGGGCGGCGCAGTGTTAATAGAAGGGGAAGAAGACCTCACAGCATTGGCTTTCATACTTGTAGCAAATGAAAATGACATAATAGTTTATGGTCAACCAAATGAAGGAATGGTAATGGTAATTCCTGATAAAGAGATAAAGAATAAAATAAAAAATTGGTTAGCCACCGCGGCCCTTGGCCATGAAGTAAAGGGCGATGAAAGCAAAGACTGAGACAACAATTGCTATAATTATCTGAGTCTGTTGGTCTAATTTAATTAATTGAGAAGAGAAGTAGGTCATCCCAACTCCAATAACTATTGACCCAACCAGAAGTAAAAAATTGCCAAATGCGCTGCTTCCCATAATGACTCCTTTAATCAGATTTGTGTGAAGCTGACAGACCCTTTGTTACAACAATAACATCTTCGACTGATTTTACATTTTTATAAAGAATGCTTTTTTCACGAAGAGCTTTTCTTGCATCATCTTTTCCAAGTGGTAATGATTCAATTAATATCCTTGATACTTCCCCACCTTCAAGATCAACAATGAAGTCCTGTGCATTGCCAATGAACTTACCAGAGTCCGTAAAAATATCCATACCATATAGTCTTGATAGCTTTGTGCTCATCAGATCACCTTGCACAATTAATCGTGAAACTAATTAAAAAACCTTTCTCTCCCTAAATACGACGATGAAAAGCGAATACATAGTTTATGGAGTATTTATTTTGTTTTTTTTGTTACTTATGGGGGCAACTTTTATTGTTCCTTTTATGGCATTTGACCAGGATATGGATTCTGCATATACTGCATTTGCATATACTTGCCACCAAAAACTTTCACGATCTCATTGTTTGTTTAAAGATGATCAAAATTTTTGGATAGCAGATTGCACTATACAAGATGGAAGTTTTGTAAACACAAAACAAGATAGAACAACAATAATGGTACAAGATGGAGACGCGATAGGTTACAAAATACCAATTTGTTCGAGAGATGTTGGGATATACGGTGCATTGTTAATTGGTGGAATAGCTTATCCTTTTGTTCGCAAACTAGATGAACGACACATCTACCCAGCCATATACCTAATCCTAGCTCTGATCCCACTTGGACTTGATGGTAGCGTACAATTACTATCAGAAATAGGGATACTACCATTCCTATATGAAAGTACAAATTTGATAAGATTATTCACTGGAGTAGTTGCTGGGTTTGTTTCCTCGTTTTATGCAATCCCAGTATTGATGAATATGTTTGGTGGAATAAAAAAATAAATTAAAAATCAGACAAGCTTTTTTGCTTTCTATCAATTTTATTTTTTATTTGTTGTGAATCATCCAATATTAGCTGGCCAAAAACACCATCATAACCAGGAACCCAACTAACTTTACCCTCTTGGACACGAATAATTGAACTTGCAATATCTGTAGTAGTTGCCAAACGAATTTGTTCTGCAGATGCTTCATAAACAGAAAACTCACTGCCAAAATAACGAATTAATTTGGAATATTCATCTAAAACTAATCTGGATGTTTCTGGTTTCTTCAATGTTTTCGATATGACAATTGATAGTGGGACTACATATTTGAAAGGGATATGATCAGATGGTTTGTACCCTAATCTTCGATCTGCAAGATCAGTTACACGATGAAGAACACCGAGTGTGAGTTTCTTTTTGCAAACAGGACAGATATTTCCATGTTCTTTTGATTCAAGTGGTGAGTAAGTAATATTGCAATTACGATGACCATCATAGTGGTATTTGCCTTCTTCTGGATAGAATTCATAGGTATGAGTAAAATTTTTTCTTGTTTTTATGGCATTGATAATATTTTCATAAGTCAATTCTTCAAGATCAAAAACATTTGCTTCACGACCAAGTTTTTCCAAACTGTGCGCATCACTATTGGATAATAGTGAAATACCATCCAGATTACTCAGCATCCAATTCATAGATGGATCTGAACTGAGTCCTGTTTCCAATGCAAATATTCTATCAGTTTTATCCTCAAATGCATCCTTGAGCCTATCAACACCAGTCGAAGAACCAAAAACACCAAAATAAGGAGTCCATGCATGTGCTGGAAAAATAACAAACTTTTTTGATATTTCTTCACATTGCTCAATAAGTTCAGCAGATGACATCTTAAGCATCGGTCGACCATCAGCAACCAGACTTCCAAAAGACTTCAATCTATCATTTAATTGCTCTGCCTCACTCAATCCAGGTGCAAGTACAACATTGTGTATACGAAGGGAATGTTCTGGTGTTTTATAAAATAACGCAAGCTCTGTAGATAGGATAAAATGAACTCCGTCGTAAGGAAACAATCCATGTTCTTCTTTTTTTAAGTGTGTTTTGAGCTCATTAAAATAAGAAGGATGAGTAAAATCACCAGTGGCCATTACACTTATGCCTTTGATCTTTGCCCCTTGTGCAAGACCAGGAACATCACATTTTGGACTGGTTGCACGAGCATATTTGCTATGAACATGAAGATCAGCAATAATTCGCATTAAAATTGATAAGGCGGAGCAAATTAAAAAACAGATATTACAATAGGTTGTGTATGCGCGGGAAAAAAACATTTGAAAAAATAAAAAAACAGATTGAATCTTTTTCTCCATTTGTAAAAAGCTGGGAAAGTGCAAAGGCACTGTTTACGCCAAAGAAGATTGATAGCACATTAAAAGAATCAATAAAACTAGCTGATATGAATTTGGCAATAAAAATATTTATTCTAGCGTCCATAATTGCCACATTCTTAACCTTACTTGGATTGGTCGAAATAATTTATCTTCTGAATTTTACTTCTGAAACAATGACAGATGTATTTGGAGTTGAGCAGCAGATGATGACATTGGAGGATATCATACCACTTGCCATATTCCATATCATCACTGGAATACCCCTTGCATTATTCATGAATATTGGTGGCGAATTCCTTGCTTATAAGATAGCAAAAATAAGCGGTGGAAAAGGAACTCTTGCTCAGCACCTATACCTTATTTCAGTTATAACATTGGCACTCGCAATGTTGAATGTAATTGCATTGGCATTACCAATACCATGTATACAAATAATTGCATGGATAATAAATATAGTAGGAATGATCTACCTATGGGGATACGTAGCAAGCAAAGCATATTCAGAAGCACATAATATAACTTTTGTACATTCATTGACCATTATCATAATAGTATCAATCATAAGATTTGCAATTATGATAACAGTAATAAATTGGTTGACTGGTGCATTGAATTTAACAGAAATATTAGATTACCAAATTGGTGTGTGATATGGGATTTCATCCGAAAAAATTCATTTTAGAAGCAGAAAACAGCATAAAACAAACAATAGGAAAAGAACATGCAATAACTGCTCTTTCAGGTGGTGTTGATTCATTTGTTGCCGCAACTCTTGCATCAAGAGCTTTACCTGGCCAGATCCACGCATTTTATGTTGACAATGGGTTAATGAGAAAAAATGAAACAGAAAAGGTTATGGCAATTGCAAAATCACTTGGAGTTGAACTTACTGTAATAGATGCAAAAAAACGATTTTTAGATGCACTTAAGGGAATTGATGAACCAGAAAACAAACGTAAGGTGATTGGTGAAACTTTTGTAAGAATTTTCGAAGAAGAAGCAAAGAAAAAGAACAATATAACTTTTCTTATCCAAGGCACTATTGCACCAGACTGGATTGAAAGTGGTGGAATGGGAAGGGATACGATAAAAAGCCACCATAATGTCGGTGGATTACCAGAAAAGATGCACCTGAAGCTTTGTGAACCATTACGAGAATTGTATAAGCATGAAGTACGTGAAGTAGGCAAAGAACTTGAACTTCCAGAAATAGTACACCAAAGGCAGCCATTTCCAGGCCCAGGTCTTGCAGTTCGTGTAGTTGGGGAGATTACTGAAGAAAAAGTGAAGATAGTGCAGGATGCATGCGAGATTGTAGAAACAGAACTTGACAATGCAGTCGAAGCAAAGGAAATTGACAAACCATGGCAGTATTTTGCTGCACTTCTTCCATCAAAAACAGTTGGGGTCAGAGGAGACGAAAGAGCTTACCAGTATACCGTTATTGTTAGATCAGTAAGAAGCCTTGATGGTATGACTGCAAACTTTTCGCATATACCAATGGATATACTTGAAAAAATTTCAACTAGAATAACAAATGAAATAAGATCAGTTGGTAGAGTGGTTTATGATATAACGAATAAACCGCCAGGAACAGTAGAGATGGAATAATTAGACACGTTCCATTAAAGCAGCAAAGCGTCTGCTAATAGGATTTGCAGGATTATCGTATTTTTCTTTGTTTGTAAGAGCACGGGTACTTATATCTGCCCTTGCAACTGTTGTATGTATCTCTCTCGAACGAACATCTGCAGCCCTTGAAAGAACATCGATACTAGAATGAGGTTCAGATTCTGTTTTTCTGGCAACTGGAGAAACGATTATTGTTGGTTTTTTACGTTCTTTATATGCTTCAGCCATGTTCCCACATTTTTACATTCTTTACAATAAAGCAATGTATAAAACCATTTAAAAGGTTACCTCTAAAGGAATAGTAATGGCAGAATTCGACGAAGCACGTAATTTATTAAGCCAGCAAAAATACAAGGAAGCTGCCTTGATGCTTGACAGAACTATGCCTAATAATAAAAATAAAGACGAGTTTTGGTATCTTCGCGGAGTTGTATCATTAAAATTAAAAAATTATGATGCAGCACAAGAATTTTTTGATCGTGCATTGGCAGTTGAAAAAAAATCAAAATATTATCAGATAAAGGGAATGGCATATTTTGAACTTTTTGAGATTGACGAGGCAGTTGATGCATTTCTCAGTGCACTTGCACTTGAACCAGATAATGCAACAATAAACTTTTTCCTATCAATAAGTTACTTGTTCTTAGATGATCCAAGATCAGAGCAATACATAAGAAAAGCATATACAGCTGATATGAAAAAAACAAGACAGCTACTTCTTAATTTTTACACTGTATTTTTGAAAAATGATAGAAGCTTAACAGATGTACAAAAAAGAAAAATAGAAGAAAAAATAAGAGGAAAGAATTAGCTGAATTTTTTCTTTAGGTTGAAAATTCGGAAGAATTTTTGACCTTGAAAAATTCAGACGAAATTTTTCTTCAGGTTGAAAATCTAGCAGGGTTTTCGACTATAGAGAAAGTTCAACTAAACTTTCTCTTCATCTCATTTAACCATGCTCTTTCTCTCAGAGTGTGTGGAGTAATTGTTTGAACGAATTTTTCAAGTCCGGTTGGTTTTTCTTTTGACAACCAGGCTTTTTTTTGTTTTATTTTCCTTAGATAGGATGGATTAGTAAGGAGGATCTGTCTGAGAATTCTTTCGTAGCGTTCTTTTTTTCTTGTTACTTCTTCTAATCTTCTTTGCGCAGCTGTTTCAACAACAGTGCCTTTTCCAAGAACCCTGTAAAGATAACTTTTTGCAGTATTTTGTTCATAAGTATAATGATTTATTTTTGTCATAAATTTGGCTATGGGAATTTGGATTAAAGAATCGGAAATAAGAAGAAGCCAGCCTTCACGAAGAACAACTTTTTCAGCTTCTTTAATTGCATCAAGAGCATCTGCCTTCATCATATCCTTATTTATGAAACCACGCAAGACAGGGAAATTTGCATCCATAGCACGTGCATTTACCTTTCCAACCCAACCACGTAATGATTCTCTTGCAGCTTTTATCTGCATTCTCCATTCCACAAGTTGTTCAAGTTTAACTGATGCCTCTTGTGGAGGAACCTGGTTAAAATCTAAAAGCCATGCTTTTTTCGATACAATAGGACCGACATATTTATCTTCCATTATAACACTAAGAAGTTCAGGATGGTATTTGTGCAATGCACGGAATTCATCAAGATTGAGGAGAAGTTGATCTATAACTTCACCTCTTTTCTTTGACACTTCCCTACGAAGTATCATGGTTTCTCTTTTCAAATCACGATCATACACATCATGGAATTTACGTTCTAATTTTTGTATTTGAATCATGCGATCTTTTATGTATTCAGATGCCTCTTCTAAATATTCCACAAGTAACATTATTTCCCCTTTTTAAATTTCTCATATCTTTCCTTTAATACTAAAGCATCGATGTCGAGTTTGGGTGTTTCGCAAATAATTGTTCCGGAATAACCATTTTCAGCAAGTATTTTCATAAATGGTTCAAATGGCGGTTCGTTGTTTGTGCCAAGTACGTAATGATTCAGTTCTCCTTTATCTGAATAATTTATCTCAGAAAAATGACAGTGAAATCTTTTTACATAATCCCCAAGTTCATTTTCAAGTTTGTTGAAGATTGATAAATAATCTTTTTCGCCAGTGATTTTAAAATCACCGCGAGCATGAAGATGAGCGAAATCAAGCACTGGTTCAACCATATCCAATTGCTGAGATAGTTTTATGTTCTCATCAAATCCACCAAATGCACTTTTTTTACCAACTGTTTCTGCACCAAGACGAATTTTGACATTGTGTTGTTTTAATTTTTCAACTAGATCAGAAAGGTTTTTTTTAGCGATCTCAAATGCTTTTTCTTTTGTTAACTTCTGATAGAAACCGGGATGAAAAACAGTTATGTTGCCACCACACAACGAAGTTATTCTGGCAGATTCGAAAATATGTCTTTTTGTATTTTGAAGTTTATGCTCTTCAAGAGTGCAAAAATTAACATAGTATGGAGCATGTGAAGAAAGTGAGATATTGTATTTTTTTGAGATTGATGCTGCTTCTTTTGCAGTATCATCTTTCATTCTGACTCCATGAACAAATTCCATCTCCATTGCAGACAATCCAATTTCTGAACAGCATTTTATTCCATCAAGAGTACTACTACCATTACATTGAATGGGAACTCCTGCTGGACCAAAAAGGATCATAAAGTAGATTTGAAGTGAAAAGATAAAAAAGGAAGGTTGAAACCTTAGGTTCTAAACAAAAAGGAAGCTCAGATAGAAAGGAGATTCGAAAAGGACCTCGCTCAAAATGCCTTGCATTTTGGGTGTACAAAACCTGCGGTTTTGAACATGGTCCTTTTCATTGGCACATATGTGTTTGCTGATTACATTGTTCTCCTTGTACACAATCAGCTGCAGTATTACAGTAACCTGTTTTTGCATTGCAATAATGGCTACTATCGCAAACTTGCCAAGTGCCACAGTCATCGTTTGAATTACAACGATCAACATCATGCACACAAATATGAGTTGTGCTGCTGCACAATTCCCATTCATTACACTCATTGTGCCCCATACAGTAACCTTGTCTTGCAACACATTTGTTAGTTGTCTTATCACAAACTGACCATGCTTGACAATTCTCAGTACTTATACAGAAACCAACTTTTGGAATGCATGTATGTGAAGCTGAGTCACATGTTTGCCATGTTTCACAATCACCATCAAGATCGCATTTACCATCTAGTAGCATACATCTCTTAGAGGAGATATCACATTGTTTCCATGCATCACAATCTCTTGTGTCCACACAGTAACCTGGAGCTGGACCACATTCATGCTTTGCTGGATTACAATATTCGTATGGTTGATTGCATTGATTGTCAGCATCACAGTAACCTGGAGCAGGTCTGCATGTTTGTGCTGAATCGCAAACCTGCCAACTCTGACAATCACTTGTTTTTCTACATAATCCAGTCTTATAAACACAAAGATGAGTTGAATCCGAATCGCATGTTGTCAGATTATCTGAACAATCAGTTTCAACATAACAAAAACCAGAACGAAGACCGCAGGTCTGAGAGGTTACATTACAACCTTCCCACGCCTGACATTCAGAATCAGATGTACATGCTTTGGGAGCACTACTGTCGCATCCAGCTAATATAAAAACAATGGCTATAAGCCCGATTAAGATTACTCTCATGAGGATGTATTAGATTGATGGTTTTAAATTACTTAAGTTTGGCTAGAATAGACGATAGATCATGAATATTGTTGCTAATAAAATCTGCTTTACTTGGGATTTCTGAGTATTTTCCAGTTAAAACTCGGATTGTTTTTATGCCCACCTGTTTTGCAGGAAGGATATCCACATCCTCCCGATCACCAATCATCAAACATTCTTCTGGTTTCGCTCTGAGTTCGGATAGGATTTTCTTATAGAAATTTTTATCTTTCTCTTTTTTCGTTACGAAAACTCCATCAAAATACAATGACAAGCGCAATCGAATGAGTTTATCCCATTGTTTAATTGAATTTCCACTTGTTGCTGCATAAATTTTGAATCCCTGTTCTTTAAGTCGTAGAAGGAGAAGTGGAACTTGAGGAAATGGTTGGATTGATGTTTTAGTGTCATGATATGATGCAACTGCAGCAGCAACATATTTTTCAGGATTTTTTATTTTTAGTTGTTTGCACAACTCATCAAAATGACCCTCATAGTTGGAACCCTTTTGTTTTATGATTCTCATTAATTTCTTGTTCAATGTGTTGTAATCATATCTGAGCCCCATTCCAATCATTGAAGTTAATGCATTTTTTCTGGCTAAAGAAGAGAATTCTGTTGATGGGAATAAAGTATCATCAATATCAAATAAAACAAACCTAAGCATAATAGTAATTTGATGAATAAATCTTAAGAATAGGATGATTTTATAATAAGAAAAATTATAAAATAAAAAATTATTGTCTTTGTTCTGGGCCAACTACCACAGTGTGTGCAACACCTTTACATTCTCCACTGTCTAAACGTACTAATTTGCTTGTTGCAAGGCTTAATACTTGTGATTCGTTACCTGGACTTGCACAGCCATCTCTTCCACATGATACGCCTCCATTTCTTACTACTGGCATACCAGAAGAATCAACATCAATAGTAACACTAACTGTAAAGTCTCTGTCTTCTGCTCCTACTGTGCCTCTTATGCGTTTTATGTGTGAAAGAACAGATTGCTTTACCCTTTGATAAATTGATGCATTAACATCATCAGTACATTCTGGGACTATTTTTACACGTGCTGCTGCCCTTACTGGGCTGGGTTTTCTTCCACTACAATCATCCTTACATCTTGGGTCAATTCCTGGATCGCAAACTTCGTTAATTTTAACTGTTGCAAATTCATAGACAGTTGTTCCATCCTCACGAACAACTGGAACTTCTACACCAACAACTACGTTTCTTTGTAGTATACCATCACCACAGTGAGTGTCTGCAAGACAAACAACTGGCTTGGCATCTTCTGGTGTGAAAGTAGGCTCACCATCTTGTTTTGATCTAACTGGAGCATCCGCATTAGGTATTTCTAATGGACCTGCAACCCCATCACCACAACGACCAGCATCTGCTGGATCATGTCTTGGTGATCTTGATTCGCCTTCACCTTTACTTAATTCTACTATTCCGTCTCCTTTAACTGGAGGAAGATCACATGGAACACAATCAGTTCTTGGTGCTTCAACTTCCACCCATTCTATTTGAGTTACTTCTTGAACATTTCGCACAACTCTAGTAACTTGAACACACTCTTTTGGTTCTTCATGCATAGTTGCTGCGGCAACTGGTTTTGATGGTTCTGGAGGCAATATTGGTCCTTCAGTTTGTGGTCCGCCACTGCATGTTTTGAAAAGAAGCATAGCTGCAACTGCAGCTGTAGTTGTACCGATAGCAGCATAATTCTTCCATCCCATCTTTTTTGATTCTGGTGTTTTAGGACCAGATGTGCGAGTTGTTCTCATAAATTTCACCAAATAAACATTTTATACCCCATAGGGTAGTTGTGTTATATTATATACTTTAGTGGTAAAGTATATTTAAACCTATCTTTTTTCTGGTTTGTTGAAAAATCATGACTTTACCTCTAAAGATGCTGCTTCCTTATTGAGGTTGGTGTTTCTTGTTCCTCGGCTGAATAAAAGTAAACCTGCCTGTACTGCTGCAAGGGCCACAAGTGCTGGTTGGTAGAAAGTACCCAAAAGATCACTGCCAGTTGATGTTAAAAACAACGCAGCATCTGCACCAAAACATACTGTAGCAGTTGCTATTTCGAATGTGTATGGTTTCAACCTCAAGTTAGACCACATTTCTGCAATGCCTCCTCGAGATATTGAATCAAGGATTTTTTGCTGAGTTTCCATTTTAACTGAAACCAACTTATTTCCTGATTTTCCATTGTGTGAATTTAGTGTTATTTCAACATCAGCTTTGACGCCTTTGATAGTAACTTGTTTTGAATACTGTTCTGTAATAACTAATCTGAATAGATCTGGTTTAGCACCTTTTTGATGAAGAACAAACTCGTATTGACCATCTTTTGCACCTTTGTATTCAAGATAGCACCCTGATGCTAGCCTTCTTTTTGATCCTGGAAGACCGAACGAATGTGGATAAGTTTTTTCACCCATTTTTGGTGGTTCTACTTTCTTTGGTTCGGGTTTTGGCTTAAGAGATTCTGCAATTGCTCTTACTATTCTTTTGTTATTTTTATTCATTACAGATGAAAAACCATTTTGAGTTCTTCCGTTACACACCAACCAATCAATTACTTGTTTATCAGTGTGTTTGAAGTTTCTAGTTGTTGAAGCTTCAAGAACAACAGCTGAAAATCTTGGTAAATAATATCTGATATTGGTTTCTGATGATTCTGTTTCGCCTAATTTTTGTTTTAAAAGTTCAACTGCACTTTCAGCTCTTGCAGTACCGAATGTTTTAAGTTGTCTTAAATATTTATCATTAAACTTGTGTGGTTTGTTAATATTGAAAAGATTAGAGTTATCTGCAAACAATCTACCGTCTTGATGGTAAAACCTAATTGATGTTTCTAAAGCAAGCCTAACAAGGTCTTCACTATATCCTGCTTTTTTTGCTGCTTCTGAAAATGCAACAATTGCAGCTTGGTATTTATCATTACTAAAATTGGCTCTTACAAAAACACCTTCTACCCATGTTTGAATAGCAGAAACTTTTGGTATTGGTGGTTTTTCAACAAATGCTGGGTCTCTTTCTGATGGTGCAAAATCTAATACATCGCCCAACTCAGAATATGCTGCTCTTGGTGGTTCTGCTGGCCCTGGTGCCACACCTGGTGCTTCCTCTCTGAATCTTGCTGGTGGCATTGAACCAAGATCAACTGAATGATCACCTGGTGGACTAAAACCATCTGCATGAACATCAGTTCTGTCTGGTTCTCTGACTGGTGGTCTTGGTTCAGCTACTGGTGGTTTTCCACCGGTTGGAGCATCTTCAATCAAACTAGGTCTAAGTACTGGCCTTGGTAAAACTGTGGTGTCAAGAACTTTTCTTGCATCATCAAGTCTTCTTTTTGCTGCATCTCTTCCTGATGGTCCTACCTGTCCTCTTCCTGCCATTATGCACCACCTGAGTTAACTGAATCCCATTGGACAAGTACAAGCATTTCTGATGCTTTTGCCCTTACGGTTTCAGCTATTTGAGTTACCTCTTCTTTGAGTTTTGCGTTCTCTGGTTTATCAAGATCAGTTAAAGAAACTCCTGCTTCTCTTGCAATAACTGCTTTAACTGAGCCTGGATCTTCAGTGAAAGATTCTAAAACTCCTTTCACTGTTTCAGCACCATATTGAGATGCAATTGTAGTCACTGTATTAGTGTCCTCTCTTGCTGGTCTTCTGCTTTTGTCAGCTGACAAAGCACCAATAAGCAAGTTTGAAACAATTTGTAATGTAAACTGTCTTACTCCATTTGCACTTTCTGCATTTGTACCAAGTGCTCTATCAAGATCTTGTTCAAGCTGTGCTACTCTGCCTGCTAAACCATGATCAGTTTTTTCTCCTTCTGCTGGCTCTGGTCCTTCAATTACATCAAAGATACCATCAACTGTTTTTCTAAGTTCAGCCATGAAAGGATCGACTATTCCTCTTAATTCTCTCCTGATTGTTCTGGCAACTTCACCAGTGACTTCTTCAACAGCTTCTGCTTTGAGTTGTTTTTTAAGATCTGGCAATACTCTGTCAAGAGCTGCTGCAACCATTGCTTCAAAATCAGGTTTTGCTTCTGGTTCTTGAACTACTGGAATTTGTCTTTCTGTATCTGGACCATCATCCATAGCTGGCATTTCTCTTTCTGGTTCTCGTTCTAAAAATGCTGGTCTTTCAACTGTATCTCTTGGACCAGCTGGTCTGTCTGCTAATGCATCTAAACCATCTGGAATTCCTGTAGCGTCTGGTTCTGGAACTTCAAATGGTGTACCTAGATCTCCAAAAGGATCAGAATCTAGATCAAAATCAGATGGTGGTGGTCTAGGAAGATCAGAAAATGCATCACGAACTTCGTCGCTTGGCCCTAGATCTGAATAACCGTCTCCTGAATCAACAGATACAAGAGCACCCACATCTAAATCATCAAATGAACGTCCTCTATCTTCTGGTTCTATTTCTGCAAGAACTTCAACTACTTCATCCGTTCCTTGACCATCTTGGTGATCTCTTGTTACTAAACTAGCTAAATCATCTTCTGGTGCGAGACCTGGACCATGTAATGTTGGTTCTTGATCAACTGAATCACCTTCAAGTGCTGGTGTTTCTTCTTGAACATCTGCAGCTTCACTTGGTAATTTTGCATCACGTTCAACTACTGGTGCTTTTGGTTCAGCTGCTGGACCTTCTGTTAATCCAGCTCCAAGAACACCTGGTTTTAGTGGATCTGCAACTTTTTCAGGTGGTTTAGCTGCTCTTAATTTTGCTGCTTCCAATCTATCTTTCAAAGCTTGTCTTGGATCTGTCATCATAATCACCTTTTAATATCTTCAACTGGTTCTGTGGTCTTTGCCACTCCTTCATAACTTGGCTTTAGCATTAATTCTGCTTGAGTCATTTCAGTCTCACTCAAATCTCTTCCAGCAGTTAGCATGTCAAATAATGCAGCAAGTTTTTGATCAACTACTTCAAATGCAGCTTTTACTGCACCTTCAACTCCACTTAATTGTTCTTGAACTCCTGCAACAGCTTCTTGTGCTTGTACAAGCAAACCATTTGCTTGTTCAACAAGACCTTCTGCCCTGTCTGCTGCTTTTCTTGCTTCACTTGCTTCTCTTACAGCAGAACCTGCACTTCTTTTTGCAGTTCCAACTTCTGCTACAAGGTAGGCACTGAGTTCAGCTCCTGATAATGTTCTTTCTTCTCCATCGATTGTTACTCTGCATGTGAATACATCATCAACTGCTTTTCTTGTTTGTTCTGGTAATTCGAATTTTACTTTTTCTAAAGCATCAAACATATAGCCTAAAAGTTCAACACCCTTCTTTCTAACAGTTTTCAATTCACCAGAACCATTATCTGGAACTTGAACAGTTGCACTGAATAGTTCATCCAATGAAACAGAAACAACACCTTTCATTACCATAGGATCTTGTAAATTATCAACTTGTGCACATAGATATGCCAAAGCCTCTAATCCTTTCAATTGTTTAACTTCAGGTGTACCAAAATCAACTGAATGATCAACTGATTCGCCCATACCTTCAACAAGAACTTCTGTTCTGTCTGCTGGTTTTGATTGAACTGGACGATTAATTGTAATTGATTCTATTCCACTAACCATTTCTCCCAAAACTTCCATACCAACAACTTTATGTTCGCCACGCATTATTTCCAAACTTCCAATAGAACGAACAAGTTGTGCAACTGCTTCTGGTCCTTTTAGTTCTTCAGTACCAACAGCAATAGATACTTCAGCTATTGCAGCAACAACAGAACTTATTTGTTCCAATGCTTCTGGTCCTTTTAGTTCTTTCTCACCAACAGTAATTGTAATTGAATCTACCATTCCTTTCAAATCAGCTGCATCGCTTTGTGCTTTTTGTGCAGCGTCTGCAGCTTCAAGTGCTGAAGTTGCAGCTACTTCTGAATTTCCTCGAATCTCAACAGCAGCTTCAGATTGTTCTCCGATAAATCCTTCGAGCATATGACCTTGTTCTTCAACAAGTGTAGTAGCCTGAGTAAGTTTTCCTTTAGCTTCTTCAGCTGCTTCTTTAGCTCCCCGAGCATCTGCTCTAAGACCATCCAATTGAGCATCAACATTTCCTTTAACAGCATCCAGTCCTTCGACAAGCGCTGCACCTACTGAACCAGTTTCACTACCAAGAACTTTACGAATATTTCTTTTTGCAACGTCTAAATCTGGTTGCCTAACTTCCTTTTTATCTGGAACCCCCGTACCTCTCTTCGTCAAACATATCACCTCATAGCGAAATATCTAAATGTGTGTTATGGTATATTTTAGTGGGGACCAATATTTAAATGTTTGTATTTGTTCAATTGTGGTGGTACTAAGACATTCTTCATGCCCCCAAACCATACAATACATTTCTAACAAAAACTAATAATATCAAACTCGACGGAACATTAACGTCTTGTCATCATCATTTTTACTTTCTCTTTCTTTACATGAACACATGGTTGGGAATTTTGTTATTCTTTCCCCATCTGGACCATCATTATTATCTGCTCTTCTTTCTTCTGCCATTGATATTAGAGCATCTCTTGCCATAGTCAAATCCCCAGAATAAAGATCTATTACATCAACAATTTCATGATTGCAAATCGGTACTCCGATTCCATCACTATGCACAGCAATGATGTCACCTTTTTGTAGAACAAATGGTTGGTGATGATAAAGTCTACCATTTATATGAATATGAGCAGCACCATGACCTAATGCTGAACCGATTATATGATCTGGATAATTAAGTTCAACTTGTTTTTTTAGAACTGCTTCGTAAAATTCTTTTGTTTGTGTTTCATCAAGATCTCTTACTCGAAGTCCTCTTTCTTCAAATTCATTAGAGACCAATCCAAAAGCACCAACATAGTTAAAAGAGTGGCCAGCACTTTCAGCTACTATTTTACCACCACGAATTATTTTCCAATCACTATCCCCACAGTGAATTCCATAAAACTCATTTTCTTTTTGATAGGATATTGTTACTGTGGTCCCCATATTGTTTATTTGTCTTCTATCTAGTGTTTGTTTTGATGCTATCTGGTCCATAACCACTGCCAAGTCCATTGCAACAATAGTAGCACGCACATCTTCTGGAGTTGATATCCAGCCCGCAGCAGATGCAATCTCAAAAACTTCTTTTGCAATTTCACTTGCTCTGCTGCCACCGCCATGTCCACCCATACCATCAAAAACTGCATCAAGATAGACTAGTTTACCATCAGGAAGAGTTACTCTGGCTGATGAGAAATTATCCTCACACTCTTTTGGAGTACCATCACGACATCTTTTTGCTTTCATACTTGTGTTTTTGTAAGTTATTGAACCATAAACCTGGTGATTGAAGCCAAGAAACGAAGAGAAAACACTAAATTCTGCCTGTCTTAGTGCAGCTTGCCTAAGTGCACTCAGTTGCATTGTTTCTCCAAAAGCAGCAATATCAAGCAGTAGTTGTTGATGATAATTTTGTTGATAAACTGGATGTAAAAAAGCACGTTCTAAATTTCCCACTACTTCCGAAGGGATTCTTCTTGCATTAGAATAACTTGGAACCAACCTTGTTGATAAACCATGTTGTTCTCTTTCATATTTACCCTCAAGTTGTGGTGTTTGCGTCAGCAAATCAACCAAACCAGTTTCTTCTCTTGTGAACCTAGGGGCATCTTCAAATCGAATTTTGTGAGCTAATGAAGCAAGAGTCCTAAGGTCTAAAACATTTCTACTATGAAATTGGAATCGCTCTGCAATTGGTGTGTTGAACCAAAGATCGTGTGTTGAATTGTATTTGAACACAGTATTCTTATGTGCCATTGTTGCAGCATTTGTATCAACCAATAGACCTTTGCCTTTTTTTGCTTGTATAAGTATTTGTACTCCTTCAACCCTTTCCATCCATCGTATAACTGCAATTGTTCTTTCATTTAATTTTCCTTTTCCAGATATTGCATCTGCAACAGATTGAAAATCAGAAGCAGAAGGATATGCCTTGCTCCAAAAATCAGAAAGTGCAGCATTATTTCCATCTAACCATGCATGAAATAATTCAAGTTTTAGTGCAGTTTCTGGTAAACAAACATCAGTAAGATTCTTGAATCTCGGTGCATTTGGTCCAAGTGATTCCATTGGCATTAAATAAAATGAATCAAGTTGAAAAGAATCTTCCATTGCCAGTGCTTCCAATCTTTTAGTTGGAGTTCCTGGAATAAGATCGCATTTGTCATAAATAGAACGAACAGCCAGACGAACTTCCTGTACTCTGTGCTGACCATCTTGTTTTTCCCACATTCCTGCAACTAAAAGCTGCATTCTCAAATCCCTAATTCCAGGATGCATTGCAAGGAACTCATTGAATCTTGATTGATCTAATTCACCAACTGATATTCTCAAAGCTAATGAAATCGCATCTCTTTCTCTCACATTTAATTCATTGAAAAGCATTTCTTCTCTTGAAGTTATTTTTGATCTTAGTTCAAGTGTTGGTAGACCCATCCTATCAGCTAAACCTTTGGTAATATCTTTAGGAATAGCTCTGGTATGTAGCTGACGTGAAAGTAAAGTTTGTGGGTTAATCTCGGCCATTTTATCCCTTGTTTCTATGTATGTATTTTTGTGGGTATGTATTTTTAAATAAACCTTTTATGAAAATGGAAAATTATGTTAATGAGATTTGAAATAGAGTTCCAACAAAATAGCCAGTTAAAGCAGCTGCACCACCAATAAGCATCAACTCAATCCCACCATGAAGCCATTTGCCCGAGGTTAAATGACTTTTATATGCACCAAAAACAAATAGAAAAACAATGCTTATTATCAAACTTAGTATAATTGAAAAATTCACTGAAAAGAAAAAGAATGGGGCAATAGGTATCAAAGATCCGATAATTGCACTGACTCCGACAATCAAACTTTGTTTCAAAGGAGACATACTTTCCCTTGGATCTTCAAGTTTTAGCTCATCCCGCATCATTGTTTTAAGCCAGACTTTTCTATTTGAAACAATTTTGTCAACAACTTGATTCAATAGTTTCCCTGAGAAACCTTTTTCTTTATATATCTCAGCTATTTCTTCACGTTCTTTATCTGGAAGATTTTCCATTTCCCAGATTTCTCTTGCTATTTCTGCTTCATAATGTTCAACTTCTGCACGTGCAGATGTATATGCAACTGCCGCCATGCTTACACTCTCTGCAAATGTTGCAGCAAGACCAGCAAGAAGAACAAGCTGAGTTGATTGAGTTGCAACCGCCACACCCAAAAGAATACCAAGAACATTGACAAGACCATCCTGGCCACCTAGAATAAGATTTCTGAAAAGTTCTCCTCGACCAGTTCGATGTTGCTCAATATGTTCTAACATACAAAATCAATATAGTATATTACGATTAAAAAGATATCAAATTTTTCAGAATGAAAAATTCATCAACAAAAAATGGACTTGTTGTGAACTTCCAACTGAACGACGAATCGTTCAGTGGACCATAGAACGAATACTTCGTTCTGTAGGTCGTTCACTTCTCGTCCAAATTTCTTGAGTATAGCTAATAGAAGAACAAAAATAAAATGAAATTTGGACTTGAGGGGACTCGCACCCCTGGCCTCTCCGATTTTCTATTTACCATGAAATTGATAATTGCATGGCCGCATTGAACAGAGTCCAATAGCGTAGATATGCGAACGGAGCGCTCTGCTTCCCGCTTTTAGGAAAAGCGGGACCAAACCCCGCAGTTCATAAAAGATAATGCTCCAACCTTTTTCCTAAAAAGGTTGGACCAAAAACTAATTTTTGATCCAAACTTTTTTTCAAAAAGTTTGGCTGAGCTACAAGCCCTTCTGATAAATAATTAGGAGAAGATAATTAAGACTTATCTAAGTCAATACATTGGTTGGGTTGCTTCACCATAATCTTTTGCCCACCTGTCAGCCATATTGGACAAATGCCTCTCAACTCTATCCCAAACTAATTGATATTGTTCTTGTAAATAATCACTACAACCATATTCTACTGAACCAAACTTAAATTCAGACATTTTATTGATCATAAATTTTGCATATCTAAGAAGAGTACTAACTTCTCTCTCAGTAAGATCATACTCTTGCTTTAGTCTTCGTCTTTCATTATCTGGAATTTCTGTTTGTCCATTTGGTAGAGTCAATAGACTATCAATAGCAAAATCAAGAGCATGCTGGAGTTGACTATACCTTCTATCAAATAATAGAGAATCAGCACTAACTATTCTCATAGGAAGGTGTTCTTCCAGAGGCAGTTCATGACCATTTGAACAAATGCCCTGTAGAAATCGATTTACATCTGAATATCTTTCTGTTCTCATAAGACGATAAATCCTATAAAGTCCTGCATTTAATTCAAATAATGGACTTGATGGATCATCATGCAAACCAAGAATTCTTTGCCTACGAGCACCGTATTGTAAATCAAACATGATAGTATCATTTGAACGAGCTTCTCTGGCTCCTTGTATTTGGCGCTTTTCTGCTGCAGAAACTGCATAATTTGAATAGTCCAATAATGGTGTAAGCAACCATGACTGTTCACTGTCTAATAGACCTGCTTTAAGTGGTGCTCCAACCTCATTAATTCCAGCAGGATTTTTTGGTTGTAAATATTTCAAAAATAAACCATCATCAGTAATTGCAATGCAAAGATAGTACCTTGCATTAGAAACAACAAGATTAAGGTGGTAACCATAGGCCCCTTCTTTTGAATTGCCAGACCACCAAAAGGACACTAGACGATCTATACCATCACCAGGCTCTGCAAATGTTAAGCTGCTTATTCCTTCTCTCATAGAATCCTGAATATCTTCTTCTGTCCTGAGGATAAGAGTATGCGCAACTGCCTGTCCGTCTTTGGTTTTTGCAACTGCATTTATACCAAAAGTTTCCAATTTTGTGTAGCCTCCTTTCAGAGTATAAACAATTGGAGCATCATGGTAAACTCTATCAATAATATTTTGGATATCAAAATGGAAATTCTGTAAATGCTCCCCATCTCTTTGTGAACCTTTCCAAAAAATATTATGATATATAGAAAATCCAGCAAACCTACGCCAGCATTCTTGCGATTTTGAACGATAGGCAAAAACTAATCTTGTTTCATTATTCTGATGGACGTAAACTGGAACTGCTTCATACCCAACATTAATTGGACTGCCAACACCAACCCACCCATCCTGAATTTTAACCATTTCACGTATTTTGAATGGCTCTTTGTTTCTTCTTATTATAGCTTCTATATGTCTTGCATGACGGTCAATTAAATTTGCTGCAATTGAACGTTTATCAGATTGAACACGCCACAATGAAGCATCACGATCAAATAAAGAGAATTTTGGAATGTCACCAACACGAAAAGGTTTTGCATCAACTTGCCTTCTGATCGGATCCGAATATGGTAACCCCAGCTTATCAGCAAGAGAACGTGCTAATGCTGAGGGATTAAGATCTCTAGATTTATAGTTTAATCTGACTACCATATACAAACCTTCTGTTATTATCTATGTATATTAATGTAGAAAGAGTTTTTAAATATGTTCTAACTTGGGTTTTTATATATTAGCATATAATTTCTCGTAAGATTCTAATGTTGCCTAATATTTACAAAGGAAATTATTTGTTACTAGCAATATTCCCGATTGCTTTGATTCTATTATCTATCTATTATATACCCACAATAAAATTAGGTGTTGATTTCCAGGGAGGTACGCTCATCACATTATCACTAAAAGAAAGCGTAGATGCAGATCAACTTGAGAGTCAACTTAATCAAGAAGGTTTAGAAGCTGATGTTAGAGTTTTTGAAACTGCTGTTGGTACAAGAGCAGAAATAGAAGTTCCACAAAGCACTGATTTGATAGAAGCAGATGAACTAAGAAATAAATTCAATATACTTTTACCAACAGTAACTCAACTAGAAGTTGCAAATTACCAAAACTCAAGTTTTAGTGATGAATACATAACAAAAAAAGCAGAATTAGATGCCCTAGCTGATGAAATGTTCACTCTTGCAGGAACAAATAGAAACGCATTGAACATAACAAGCACAAATGAACTACAACAAGCTTTTTCACATGCATACACTGAGATTTACAAGAACTATCAGACTTCGATCTCACAACCAATAAACAAATATGTGGAATATGACTCTATATCAGTCCAGACAGTTAGTCCTGCGTTAACCAGCCACTTTATCGAGGTCGCAACAAATGTTGTTATTATGGCAATAGTCTTGAGCCTCGTACTTGTGTTTTTATTTTTCAGGGCATTCGTACCAAGCCTTGCAGTTATGCTTGGAGCTGTTAGTGACATTTTAATAGCACTTGGTGCAATGGGTTTGTTTGGTATACCATTAACCTTGGCTTCTTTTGCTGCGCTCCTCATGCTTCTCGGTTTCTCATTAGATACCGACATATTATTGACGACTAGAATGCTTAAGAGAAAAGGAGACCCAAGAGAAAACGCACACGATGCAATGAAAACAGGAATGACAATGAGTATTACTGCAATAATAGCTTTTTCTGCACTATTTATTTTAGCAACTTTAACACACATACCAACTTACCATGAAATATCTGCAGTTGCACTTGCGGGTTTGGTTGGAGACCTGTTTGCAACCTGGGGAATAAATGCAGTATTGATATTGCATTACGTAGAACATAGGAGGAGAACCTAATGGATTTTTATAAGGATAATCATTTCCTATTCTTATTATTCATTTTTGCATTATTTGCAGTTGCAATAGCAATGGTTGCAGGATGGATACTGATAATTGCAATTGTCTTTTTTGGAATTACTTCACTCAGGTGGAAACAGCCACACATAAAGATTTCTGGGATGGTATTCTTGGTTCTTTTGGCTCTTTTAAATGTCTACGTACACGGTATGAATTTTGGTATTGATTTTGTTGGTGGTACGCGAATCCCAGTTGTACTTGAACATGCAGTTGACCAAGATACAATGAACGAGATGGTTAATACAATAAAAAGCAGGGCAAATACACTTGGTCTTAAAGAAATTAAAGCAAGGGCAGTTGGCAATAGTCTTATCAACGTTGAAGTTGCAAGCAGCGATGAGGCAACTATTGAATATATAGAAAAAACACTTTCACAACAAGGAGTTTACATAGGTGTTGTTGATGGAGAAATTGCCATAAGCGGAGACCATATTTTTAGAACATCCATAAGATCATTATCACCAAACGAACTTATACAGCAAGGTGGAGCAGATTGGGGAGTTGGATTTTCAGTTGATAGAGAAGGAGGAGAAATATTTGCAAGTACAGCAAAGGGAAAGGCAGATTATCCAGTTTACATGTTCATAGACAGACCAAATGATGCAGTCTTATTTTATGATAAGGCCACATTCAAATCATATATACTTTCAGACGCAGGAGAAAAAGAATCATTGAAGGCAGTGCAAGAAATGCTTGAACTCGAAAATTCAAACATATCAGTCTATTTGATTGAAACAATTCCAGAGAATTTTACTGCTGCAACAAACTCAACTAAAGCAATAATTTCTTCCAACCTATCTGCAGAGATAAAACAAAACCTAACGAATATGGGTTTCACTCTTGTAGAATATGCAGAAGAAAAAATGAAGCCTGAATTTATGAGATCACGAACAGGAGTTCTTATTGTTAACAAGCTGGAAGCAGTTGGATTGTTAACTGCACCATTGTTGAGCGGCGGAGTAACCTCTGGGGTTCCTAGTTATAATTATGTTATCACCGGAAGCATTGAAGCAAGCGATGGTAAATCAAAAAGTGCAGAGGCACTTGAAAAAGTAAAGAGCATAGAATCAATTTTGAAAGGAGGGGCATTACCAGTACAAATATCACTTGGATCAAGAACAACCTTACCAGCATCTCTTGGAAGTGAATTTTTAAAGCTAAGTTTGATCGCAATTGGCGGGTCGCTTCTTGCAATAGCTGTTTTGATTGGTTTGAGATATAGAAACATAAAAGCAACATTACCAATAGTTTTGATTAGTTTTGCTGAGTTAGCAATATTATTATCCATCCTAGGCTCATTTACAATTGATCTTGCAGCAATGGCAGGTATTATTGCAGCCATAGGTGTTGGTGTAGATGCACAGATAGTTATTACTGATGAACTTCTGAAAAAGGACGACCATAAGATTTCTGAGAAAGTTGAACTTGCTTTCGGTATAATAAGAACAAATGCAATAGTTGCAATTTGTTCGATGATACCGCTTTTGTTCTCTGGTTTGGTAGAAATTATCGGTTTCGCAATGTCAACCATGTTAGGTGCTTTGCTTGGTTATTTATTGACAAGACCAGCATATGCAGCGATGGTAGAGAAAGTGCTTGAAGCAGAAAAGAAAGGAGAAGCACACAAGCACGGGCATCCGATTGCTTAGCGATGAAATGTATACCCTATTATACTAATTACTTGATTTGAAAGAGCTACCTAGTATTTAAAAACTATAATTGGATTAGTAAAATATGTGCAACTTATACCTAGAGGGTACAAGGGCAATAGTGGACTTAGCAAAATGTCCATATGAATTTGCCTCACCAGAGTTTCTTAATCTTCATCTAAAGGACCTCTCAACAACTGAATCACCAATAAAAACATTAAGGTATGAAGAGGAAATAGTTGTAGAACTTAATGAAGAAAAAACTGCAATCCTAACTCAATATGCTTCATTTATACGCCAATTGGAAACAATACTTTTGAAAGATGATATTTATGGATTACGACAGGATCCAGCATGTGACAATAGGCGCAAATTATTGAAAAGATTTTATGAATATGTGTTCCTCAACCCACAGATGGCTTCTCAACAACTCAGAGATTATAATGAACCTGAACCTGAAAAAGCTATTTTTGTCAAAGGATATCAAACATTCAAGGGATGGATCGCAGGTATTTTGAAAAGTTATGAAGTGACAAAACTCTATAATTTAGTTAAGAATACCGGAGATCTACGTGCAGCATTTCTTGAACTCGTTGGACTTAAGACTCTTTACTTTGTCCCTTCTTTGGTTTTAGGAATACCAAAAGATGCAGTTCCAATGAAAGGTCCTGAAGCAAAATATAGCCTTTCTTTTGGTGTTGATGTACAGATATATGAGATTCCGGGTGAAGAAGCATACTTATATGTCCAAGAAAACAAAGCCATAGATGGACTAAGTCCTGAACTCAATAAACTGTTGAAAACAACCATAAATGAACAATTCAAGGAAACGTTCTCAAATGTAGATTGGGACATATTAATGAATTTAAAAACAAGAGATTATCGTCAATACTTCATAGATAGAGCAGTTATGGAAGGGATACCGATTACTCCACAACAGGCAATGGCCATGGGACACGAATGTGCTGCATGGGTTGTTGGTCTTGGTGCCCATATTGAGAACCTATCTCTGGATAAAGAAAATATAACTGATATTTATATTGACAGCGAAAACTCTCCTTTGTACGTAGAACATGCAAAATATGGCCTGTGCCACACATTATACAGGTATAATAGAGATTTGCTAGATAGATGTTTCAGAAATATAGTCTATACACTTAAGGGCACTAGAAAATTTGATGAAAGCAACCCGATTGTTGATGTTGTACTAAAAAGACTTTCAATGAGATGCCACTTACAAAGACCTCCAGCTACATTCGGTGAATTGCAAGCTGCTTTGAGAATTATGAAAGAACAGCCATTTACATATGCACAATATTTAAACTTTAATTCATTTACCCCGTTTTTTGCAGGCTATGACGATACAATGGTAACCTTAGGTTGTTCTGAAGCAGTTCTTGGATTAAAAGGTGTTGGAAAAACATCATTCACTGCAGCAAAAATTACCTCTATTGGAACTAGAAGAAGAATCATACCAGTTCAGGATATTGAAGAAATTCCAGTACGTGCATTTAGAAAACGTGGATTCCATATTGGTGCTGCGAGGGTTCAGAGTTCAGATGTCGAAGAATCCCACACAAAAGAATTAGACCTTGTTGCAATGGCCAATGCTCTTCTGCGTATGGGTGATGCTGCACTTATTATTAACGAAGTTAGATCACGTGTTGCAGTGCAGGGTATTATCAACTTACTTAATACCCAGCCAGGTGTTTTCCTTTTATACAATCTACACGCAGAATCACTTCGAGACATTCAAGATAGATTGGAACTGGTATTTGGACTTCCAGCTGCCAGCATGTATGCCACTGATAGATATACCTTCTTGAAAAAAGTAAGATTTGGAAGAAAAGGAAGGATATATCGTGTGGTTGGTTTTGAATTTGAAAGTGACATTGAAGAGAAAAAATTCGTGGAGATATTTAGGTTTAGAAGAGGGGAAAACATAAATAGCTGTACTTGGGAAGCAAAATTCCTTAGAAACCCTGAAGCAAGTATGTGGAATTTTGATAAAGTAGATATAAAGAAGTTGATGAAGGAAATTGACATTTCTTTTGTACCCCCAGCACTTGGAAGAAGAAGTGAAGAAAGTGGAATTTCACCAGAACAGTATATGCTTCAGGCATTCTGGAAAGGAAAAATGTACTATGATATATACAAACTTAGTAAACAGATGAATGATAAACTAATGCTTGAACTTGATTTTGTCCTCAAAGTGAATACTGCGGCAGGTAGACTACTTGTTTCAATGGAACAGGAACAGGGTGAAATTGATTTTGGAGAAGCATGGGATAGATGGGGACCAATCTTCAAAGATGTTGTAAAGAAAGACCTTGAAAAACGAAAATTAGGTGTGCCTGAAATACCAGATGAGCCAGAACTACCACAACCAGAAGATGATATCGATGATGGTGATGAACCACCAGAAGATGAAGAAATGGTTGAAGATCCAAGAATGAAAACTTTGAGAGAACGATTAAGACAAAAGAAATTGGAAACAAAGAAAAAATAGATCTTATTTATTATTTTTCATATATTTTTCAATTCGATTCATTGCTTCATTTATTTGTTCAGGTGAACCAAGGAAAACAACCCTGAAGTATTTCCCTTTGAGTGTTGGTGCAAATCCAGAGCCTGGGACTGCAACCACACCTGCTTTCAGTAACCCATGAATAAATTCAACATCATTCTTCCAAGGACCTTCTACTTTTATGAATGCATAGAAAGCACCTTTAGGTGAAGCAAGGCTGAGACCTGGGATCTCACTTACTCTTTTTGCTAGAATATCTCTTCGTTCTTTCAATTGAGCATTAAACTTGGCAATGTGATCATGTGGTCCTTTAAGTGCAGCAGTATATGCTCTTTGCATCTCCCAATTTACTGATAGTCTTTGGTTGCATAACCTTTGGACTGCATCCTTAATACCATCCCATTTATCTCCATGGAATGCTACATACCCAACACGTGCACCTGGATAGATGTAATTTTTAGATAACGAATTACCAGAAATTAATGGAACGTCTTTATGAATTTCACGAAGATTTGTGTATTCTCCATCAAAAACAAGTTTCTCATATGCATCATCTGAGATTATTGGGAGGTTGTGTTCTCCTGCAATATTAACAATTTCCTGGAGTGTTTTTCTTGAATAAACTGCACCAGTTGGATTATTTGGATTAATAACCAAAATTGCTTTTGTAAATTTATTTATACCTCTTCTGAGGCTGTCAGTATCTGGCTCGAAAGTTTCATCACAATCATAGAATTCAACAGTACCATAACTTAGTCTTTCTTTTGTAAGATAAAGTGGGTATGTTGGAACAGGAAGAAGAATATTCCTACCAGGATCAACTAATGCCTGGAAAAGAAAATCAATTCCTTCGCTCAGACCAGATGTTATGAAAACATCTTCGTGAGAGGTTTTTTCATATTCTGCAATTGCTTTACGAAGATCATGATCTCCTTCGGATGGAGCATAACCAGAATAATTTTGTTTAAGTGCTTCTGCAGCTGCATCAAGAATATGTTGCGGTGGTCTAAAACCAAATGGAGCAGGATCACCAATATTAAGATAAACCATTTCGGTTCCTTGTTTTTCCAAACGTTTTGCTTCCTGGACTATATCTCTAATTGGGTATGAAACTAATTCACTTCTCATAGATGGTTCAATCATGTGAAAACCTCCCGAAAATAGGGATTCATCTACCAAATCAATTAACCAGATATATTCTGGAATCTTTTTATTAATGTCGTAATTGCATCGATTATGATAATCTGGAACGAACGACGTTCCAGACTTGTTGATACGTCATAAGTCGATGGTCATCTCGGTGAGATTGAAAATGTAAATCTTTTCGATGTCCCGTAATATATTGTTGTTTTGGATAAGGAAGCTAATATGGTGTGGTTATTGCCAGAACGGCAATTTGTGAATTCAATACCATTAATGAAAAAACAAAGATTTGTCTTGTTGCCCATTATCTCCATGTCTGATTCAATTTTAATTCTACTAAGATCAGACATGTCCTGGAAATTATTTCTTAGATAGAGTACACGCCAACTATCCTGAGCCAGTTGAAAATTGTAGAGTAGATTGGACGACTGGTATGGTTCAGGTATAATTGAAACTATGATTATTGTAAAAAATAATAACGACAAAAACGCTTCTATTGATTGTATTTAACCACCACAAACAAAAAGCTGTTTTATTTCTTTTTCATCTCCAGTAACAACGATACGGTAGATACAGATAGGATATGTTTCTGAAGGAGGATTTGTCCCCAAGTAAAGTTTGGATAGGTCTGTTTTTTCCCTTAGATTTTCAGTTAGATTTTTATTTAATTTTTGTTCATCAATCCAGTTTGGATATTTCACATCATTAATATGTATTGCCGCACTGTTTTTTACCACATTATCTGCTATTGCAATAATCTTATTCATTATTTTTTGATGACGAGCATTCGTTGCATCTGTACTTGACAAAATAGAAATAGTCTTAGTAAGAAGGAAAATTATCAAAATGACTGATAGTAGGCTAATTAATCCATCAAGAGCAATAAAACCATTATACTGGTTGGGCCTTGTCTGATTCAAAAACACCACCAACCTCGATAATTTTACTTCCGTTAGTTATATGAAGTTTGTTTTGCTCTATACTAAAATAGCCATCAAAAGTAGCTTCCACTCCATCATTCAGAGCGCAATCAATTGCTATTGCCATGGAATGTGCTTTGTTTATGTCATTCTGGGAGTATATGGAAGATTTATCCATTTCAAAGAGAATTGCCCCGGTTAATATTATTATTAGAATAAATGAAATAAAAAATATCATGAAAAATTCTACAGTTAATGACAAGAAACCACCAGTTCTGGCAAAGTAGAATTCACTGAAATAAATATAGAATCAAGAGCCAGCTGAATTTTATTTAATTTTATATAATCAAGAGAAAACATATTTTTTGCAAGCGGGTCTAATTTCAGGATTGTTGATATCGAAGGAGCTGAAAACGAAACAGAAAAATCAGGATCAAATTCGTGATTTAATAGGCTAGAAATTTTCATATTTGATGAGCCTGCTGCACTTAGCCGCGCTTCATTCTCTCTAAAACATAACGAACACAAATGATCATCACAATAGTTTGGATGATCTCTATCATAACTACAAAAATTATCTTTACAATGCATACACATTCTCACATCATGACTTAGATCATATTTTACAAATCCTTCCATTGCACCTTGTAAAGCACTCTCGATAATTGCTTCTTTTACATTCATAGATAGTGCATATGATCTTTCAATAGCCAATGCTTTGGAAAAATCAAATTTATTAGACAGATTAGCCATTGTAGTAAATATAAGCAGAAGAGAAACAAATACCAGTAGAAACGAAAAGTAACCTTTCATTCATCCCCCGGATTTGCTCTCAGCTAAAATTAAAATGTCTTTTGTTTAGCTGGAAAATGATAAAAATTAAGAAAAAAAGCTTTTCACTTTACTTTTACTGCATAACTGCCAACAACATTTATCCCTATAACTTTGGCAACTTCTGAACGTTCTGCATCAATAACAACAATCATCCCCGAATATTTTTCTGAAAGTTCACCCTGGCACTTTGGACAGGTTTTATCTTTTGTATGAACGATATATCTACATTGTTTACAGGCACTCATTTCTCTTCACCTTTTTTCTTTTCTTTTTTTGGAGCTGCCTTTGCTTCCAACCATTCTGGTCTTCCAAGTCCATCTGGTCTCATGGTCAAACCAATCTTTGTATCTGAAGAAGTTGATTTTAAACTTACAGTTGAAACCTTGACAATTAGTTCATCTCCTTTTTTTATTACCTTTTTCAGAACTTTTGAACCAAGAGTTTTTGCTTTCTTATCATAATAGAATTTTTCTTTATCAATCTGTGAAACATGTAAAAGTCCTTGGAACGGACCAATAGATGCGAATGCACCGAATTCAACAATTTCTTTTACTTCTGCCTTGTAGACCTCATTTACCATTGGATAGAAACAAAGTGCTTCATACTGAACAGAATAATATGCACCACTGTCACCTGGAATGATGGTACCATCAGAAACAACTTTTGGATTGTTAATTGATAATATAATACCAAGATCTTTGTAAATGCGACCTTCATACCTTTCTCTTACGATTGCCTGAACTGCATTCTCAAGCTCACTGCCAAACATTGATGGCGGTACTCTAATCCGATCTTCAACTGTTTTTGTATAATACATGAAATTTTCCTCCTGCTTCACACCGGTTAAAATTTCATTAAACTTCTACCGGCAATATTGAGGATTAGTTCCTCCGTCATTCGCCTCACGAGATTTTCGTGGGAGAGTCTAGCTAATTTTTTAGCAAGTAATATGAGAATGGATTAGTTTAAATGGCTTACTTATGGTGGGCAGACAGTAGGTGGCATGTTTTTTCGGCCTTCACAGAAGTCATTGAATTCTGGTTCATATACTTTCTCCCCTTCACCAACATAGCGATACCACTTTCTAACTTCATGGTCATAGTACCACCAAATGACCTCTCCGTCAATTACATTTAATCTGTTATGCTCAAACGCATAACGAATATCATTTGCCAGTCGTCTTCCAGTCATGTCATTCATTGATTCGGCTTCTTTAATTTCAGCATAAAAACCAAGCTCACGAACAGAAAAATCCTGGAACCCATAAATAAATGGTCCTGCCAGAGGACTTTCGCAATTTTTACCTGGAATTCTTCTACAGATAGCTGTTGCTTCTTCTTTATCAAGCCAATAATTTCTATCAGCGTCTGCATAAACAAGCACTCGTGCTTCCAATAATTTTCTATTAAGATCAGTAATCTTGTTTCGTTCTGTCATGTATGCCCATACCACCAAACTCACAACTGCAGCTGTGGCTAGAATAATACTAGCATACTTAAATGCTGACCTTAGTCGTTGAATCCAATGTTTTTCAACAGCTTTTTTATCATATACCCCTTCGCCAGTATTGACAATAACGATAGTATCTTTTGCACCTAAACCATATCCTCTAGAATATTGCATTGCTCCTGCAAATGCAATAGCAGCAGATGGTTCAGAATGTATTCCAATTTCCTGTAATCTTCTGTACATTCTGAGTATATCTCTATCTTTTACAGTTATAAGTTCAAGTTTGTTAGCACTTTGAAGATCACGCACTAATTCAGAATACGGAGAACATGGAGTCACAATTTTATCAGCTATGCTTCGATCACGTTTTTTTGAAAAACGTTTACCAGAAATATGAGCATTAGTAGGAATTGATACTCCTATAATTTTAGGTGCATCTTCTCCCCAAAGATTTGATGCCTCAACTACCAGCTCAATTGCAAGTTCTGCACTACCAACAGGACAAACAATATGTGATGGTGGACTAGGAATACCACGAGCTGCAAGGTCTCTCTGAATCTCTTGGATTATTGTCCTATAACCAGTATCAAGTTGATAACTTTCAACCATACGAACTTCTTCATCAGTACAATCAGTGAGTCTCTTTGCAATTGACCGCATTTCATCTTGAGTAAGTTCATGATTGGTGAGATCCATTTCGTGGACAAATGAGCATTCTTTTAATCTATCTTTAATGACTTTTGGAAGATCTTTTGAAACTATATTCACAACTTTAACTCGGAAACTTTTCCAATCTCTCCCTTCTGATTCAGCAAGAGTTTTTGTTAACTGACCCATACTAAGACCAGAGTTCCCACATGTAATATGTATAAGAACTGCTTTCTCATCTGGTTTGACAGTTGCTAGTAATGCCTCACATCGCCTGTCCTTGTGGGTGCCAGAAATTTCATTAACACTTTCATCCTTTATGAAAGCTCTAGCACCGCGACACATGCCTGAAACCTGATGGTATTCACGTAATGGCGTATGCCCTATTCTGAGTAGTCTCATATCTCTCCATAATAGTTGTGGTTGTTAGTGTTTTTAAATGTGGTGTTTGATGAGTATTGTCGTATTACTTTGTTCAACAGAAGAATAAGAACAAAAAATGGGAAATTAAAACATGGAAATAAATCGTGCATTCAGATCAACAACAAAAATTTTACTTGGACAAGAACTTGGACCAGTGGAAGAATACCATGGATTTCTTAGTAGATATATTGATCTTCCAGTAGAGACAAAATCAATTCTATCAGGAAAGCCAGTTTATCTTGCAGCAGAAACAAAAAAGAAAATTATATCAAACGAAGAAATGAGTAAGTTGTCTTTGCCTTCGGTAAGTATCAATGAAATAAAAGATATTGATTCCCTTTTTCATGCAGTTCAAGAAAATTTTCATCATGCAGGAAATAAGATTGGGGGTCAGTTCAAAGAAATTAATCGATCAGATGAATGTTATGATGTTTATTTCATTAACAATTGCCTCAATGTTTACGAAACTCAATATGCTTCAAATTGTCAAATGATGAAGGATACTAAATATGTTTTTGGTTGTGCCTGGGGGGTGGAAAATACTTTTGGGATTAATACGAATGAATTCTACAAAGTTTCGAGAGTATTTGAATCAACGATGGTTCTTCATTCTAATGATGTCTACTACTCTTACAATTGTAGAAATTGCCATGATGTAATGTTTTGTATGAATCAAAGATCAAAAAGAAATGCAATTGGGAATAATGAACTTTCAAAAGAAAAATATTTCGAATTGAAGAAAAAACTTCTTTCTGAAATTTGTGATCTGTTAATTAGGAAAAAAACTGCACCCGGCCATATGGATTTGTTTCAGGGGGTAAATGAATGAACATTCAGGAAAAATTTGATGGGACAGCATTAGTACTTTTTGGGACTGTATTAGGTGAAATTGATGATTTTGAAAAAACTTTAAGCAAGAAACTACCAAGAACAGTTGGTGAGAAAGGACTAACTATACCACAATATGGCTCATTTAAAAAAATACCAAAAAACAAAGTTGTTCCAATAACTGAATTAGATAGAGTAGGACAACATAGGATAGAAATTGGACCTGGTGAAAATCTGGAAACCATCTCAGAAAAATGGTCGGAAAAAGCAATTTTTGTAGCAGATTTGAATGAAGGAATAAACAATGAGGTTATTGATTCTGCAATTTATTATAATCTGACAAATGCTTACAAAATAATTGATTGTTTTAGTTCCAAACATATTGCATACTCTTTTTTCTCTGATAATTGCGATCATGCATTTGGAATAGAAAAATGCTTTGATTGTAGTTTTGTAATGAATGTAAGAGCATCCAGAAAAATAACAAGGGCATATGAAGTTGATTTTTCAGAGAACTGTAGTGACATAATGTTTTGCCATAATGTTGCAAATGTTAAAGACTCATTATTTTGCCATAATGTAAAAAATCTGAGATATGCAGTGTTAAATAAAGTAGTTGGAAAGGAAGAGTATCTTAGAATAAAGAAAATGGTAATTGAAGAAATAATAAAAAAATTAAAAACAAAAAATTCCTATTTTTTGGCATGTACTTGAACGGCGTTCCGTTCAAGATAGTCAAAAAATTCCTATTTTTTGGCATGTACTTGAACGGCGTTCCGTTCAAGATAGTCAAAAAATTCCTATTTTTTGGCATGCTTCCATAAAAGCTCAAACTGTCTGCGGTAGGCTTCTGCAAGATCCTTTCCACGAATAATAATCCCGTGGAATGGTTCTGAAAATGTAATAAAAGCAACATTATCACCATAGATAAAAGTTGCTGTTGGACTGAAGAATTCAGATGATAAAAACCTGTATTCAGTGGTACCATAATCCTTTCCTGGAAGAAATCGATCACCTTCCCTAACAAGGACCCGTTCTTTGAGTTTGTGTTTTTTTAGAAGAAGGAAAATTTTGCTAAGGCCAATGGGATCTGCATCCATGAATTTTTTTTCATCTACACCCATAACAAGATCCTCACCACCGGTACGGATAAGGGTTTCAATAACATCCATCATTATGGCTCGCACTGCTTTTTTACCGCTAAAAAGTTCAACCACTGAACGATCTTTCGAAGTGCCTGCTATTTTTGTAAGTTTTGGCATTATTTTTTTTACATTCTCATCAAATGAACTTGCCCAAGATAGAAATTCAGTTGGTGGAGCTGCATTGTAAAGTCTAACTTTATCTTTGATAATAAAACTAACCAAACCTTTTTCAGAGAGTTTTTTCAAAGTGTCATAAACATATGGCCTATAGATACCAGAATATTGTGCAATTGTAGACACTGTTGCTTCGCCAATTCTCAGAAGAGTTAGATAGGCCAATGCTTCATTTTTTGTAAATCCAAGTTTGGTTAATGATTCTATTTCTTCTTCAAATGCCATAGTTAATTTATGCAATATAGCTATTTTTATGTTTGTCGTTCTTACTAATACGACAGCCTCGTGATATAGGCGATGAATAGACGAATAAAGTGTCTATAAGTAAATATATGTGGAGCGAATATTTAAATAATAAACAGAACATAATTAAAGTATGAAATTTTGTGAAATGGGAGTTTATCATCATGATTGTTGGTTTACAGATGCAATAGAAAAATTCCCAGAACTACAAGTCAAAGAAATATCTGCGCGAGTATGCAAATTAGAATCAGGGACAAAAATAAATACTGCGTGCTATCGTTTATTTTCACCAAAAAAAGAATCACTAGATGGTTTTGTCAAGCAGATAGTTCCAAATGTATCTGGTGCTAAGCTTCTTTCTAGTGATGGTTCGGTTGCTTTATTGGAGGTATCATGGAGAGCACCAAAAACCTCCTACGATACTGTACTTGCAAGTGGATGTTCCACCACTTCATCCTGTTATGCAAAAGATGGATATGAAACATACTCATTATTCACTGAGGATCCTACGCAAATAAAGAAATTGTTTACAGATATGAATGAGATAGGCGAGGTAAAAATATTTGGCATAAAGAATGAACCAAAAAATAATGATAATTACGGTCTAACTCCAAAACAAAGACAGGCACTGGCATCTGCAGTTTCCATGGGATATTACGAATGGCCAAAGAAGGTTAACTTAGAGGAACTTGCATCCAGACTTGGAATCAAAAGACGTGCATTACAAGAGAATTTGAGAAAAGCGGAAGGTAGAGTGTTGCAGAAACTTTTGGATGAACTAACTAGTTAGTTTTTTGCAATTATCCAAAGTGTATCAAAATATGCCCTAAAACTTTTTACTGCTTCTTCACTTTCAATCAGAAACCCTTTTGGCTCATTAGTAAAAAGTGCGATAAATGCTTTATTTTTATAGAAAACAATTTCCATATTCGTAATAAAATATTGCGGAAGAAAACGAATCTTAGATTTTTTCTGAGTAGTTGCCACCATCTTTCCTTTGATATCAAAATTAGCAAGCATGTTCACTTTGATACCCTTTACTACCCTTCTCAGATGATGTTTATAGAAAAAATTTCTCCACATCGAGGTTATTTCATCTTTTGTTTCCTCGCCATAATAGGCTCCAATCACAAAATATTCATCATCCTTTTCCAACTCATCAACAAGATTCCTAAAGAAACTTGACACCCCCTTAAAGCCTTCATAAAGAGTTGCGTTGGTTTTCTGCTCTGCTGCTTTTTTTTGCATTTCTAAATCAGGAAGCAGTTTCATCAGAAGTTCCCGATTTTGTTCCATACGCAAACGATTTTCATCAACATAATCCATGATTCGTTTAGGCTCCATTGCAGAGAAATGTTTTATTTTACCCTTGAGTACATGACCAACAAGACCTTTTTTTTCAAGTCGTCCCAGTATTTTGTAAACCTTGGATGATGAAACAGATGCAAGGGACGCGAGCTCTCCTGTTTTTGAACTGCCAAGTTTGAGAAGTGCAAGATAGACTTTTACCTCTCCTTTGCTCAATCCAATTTCTTCCAATAACTTCAAATCCATGAATATTATTGATATTTACAATTTATTAATTTTAGCAACTACGACCCCTCCAGGGGAAGATAGAATTAAAATACACGCATTGGGCAGTTAGCCCATGGATTTAGATATTTATAATCATTTAAACAAACAATGGAAATCAACATACAAAATTCTTCTTGGCCAAGAAGCAGATGAACTAATTGAGCATAAAGATTGGCTCTGTAGAGGTAATGGTCCAAGATTACTAAAAAAATCTTCTATTTCTGGAAAAGAAATTGTATATTCAAGTGATAAATACTCTGATAATTCAAAATGGATAGGACATGATGAAGTGGGGGGGAAATTCGAACCATTGAATATGAATGAGATCAAAGATATTGATTCTATAATAGAGGCAGTAAGAGAAAGAATAACCTATTCTGGTAGTGTTGTTCTTGGAAACTCGAAATTTGTCAAAGGTAGTACAACCATTAGTGATTGTTTTTACATTTTGGATTCAGAAAGAGTTGCATTTTCTAAAAATGTTGCGTACTCAACCAGAGGAGGGTACAGTGAGAACATATTCGGGTGTTATGGTTTCGGGCCAGTAACATTTGCAATAAAATCATATGGGATAACTGAATCAACCAGGATTTTTTTGACTTCAAAAGCAGATTTCTCTTCGGATATTTATTATTCGCATGGGATCTCAAACTGTATGGAATGTATTTTTTCATTCAATATAAGAAGCAAAAGATATGCAATTGGAAATTTAGTTCTTCCAAAAGAAAAATATGCTTTGCTTAAAAAGAAACTTCTTGCTGAGATTGCAGAAAAATTGAAAAAAGAAAAAACACTACCATCAATTGCTGAATTGATAAAGCATGAGGGAAATCCGATAGAATTGATAGATTTAGTTGGAACCACATCGAAAACTGAAAAGGAAGACAAACAAAGAATCGAAAAAGCATTTAAACAAACAACAGAGGTTTTGATTGGTAAACCATTGAATGGCATAGATAAATATGCAACATGGATGAAACGTGAATCAAGTGTTTTATTGAAACCGGCAAACTCATGTATATCAGGAGAACCAATCACACTACCAGATTATGCAGGATTCATTGATTACCCGGATCAACGACTATTAACCCAAGAAGAAGCATACCGAGCAGGTGAAAAACTTGCCATTATAGAGGGAGAGGCACATAAATTATCAATTGAAAACGCTTCTGTTATTCTTAGTAAAATAGCCTATTTCTGTCCGTTTTGGTTTGCAGGAAAACTTGAGAATAATATTGATTCACCATTGAACATTGATTCTAGAGATTGCTATAGTGGAATCTTATACATACGATCAAAATTATGTGCATTTTCTTTTAGCCCACGAAGTTGCGAATACTGTTTTGGTTCAAGAGAAGGAAGGCATGTTTCATTTTCCATAAATTCACATTTTTCTATGCGTGTAACCCGTTGTTTCGAAGTGGACCATTGCTCGGATTGCTCAGATTGCTATTTTTGCCACAATTGCGAAAACGTTCAAGATTCAATGTTTTGTTTTAATGTAAAGAATTTGAGAAATGCAATTGGAAATACTCCAGTTGATCGCGGATTATATCAACAAACAAAGACCAATTTGAGAGAGTGGTTAGCAGAAAAACTTGAACAGAAAAATAAGGTGGACTCAACTATTTTTTCACTCTAATGACAAATGTCAGTTCATCCTTATATCAGATAAATTTTCAGTAGATTGCATGGAAGGTAGCTACAATGAACTCAACAAAGAATGGAAAATAACATCACGACTCGTATTTGGAGGAGAAATAGGGGAACTCCAAGATTATAGAGACTGGCTCATTGAATTGAATAATCCTAGATTTACAAAAAACTCCTCAATTTCTGGTAAGGAAACTATTTTCTCAAGTAGTGAATATGATGACCAGTCCAGATTTCTGGCTCTTGACGAAATTCCAGCAACACAATATTTTGAACCATTGAAAAATCATCAGATTTTTCAAAATTTGAACGGTAAACCGTTCAATCCTTTGAATATCAATGAGATCAAAGATATTGATTCCATAGTAGAAGCGATCCAAGAAAGAATCTATTATTGTGGGAATATAGTTTTAGGTAATTCGAAGTTTGTTGAGAAAAGTTCAAACATAACAAACAGTTTCTATGTTTATGATTCTGTAAAAATTAGTGATTGTAAAAATATAGCATACTCACAGTATCTTCGCCTATGTGAAAATGTATTCGGAACAAATGAGGGTGGAGAATCAAAATATTGCATACGGTGTTGTATACTTTTCAAAAATGCAAGAAGTTTTGAGTTGTGGAAAAGTACTTGTTGCACAGATTGTTATTATTCATTTGGATTGAATGGGTGTAATGATGTTATTTTCTCATTTAACATCCAGGGAAAGTCCAACGTAATAGGAAATCTTTCGCTTCCAAAAGACAAATACCGTGAGATAAAGAAAAAACTACTTGATGAAATGAGAGACGAACTTGTTAAGACTAAAAAACTACCATCACTCGTAGAGCTGACTATAAAAGAACCGGAAATCCCTGATGGCTATGGTTTGTGTGGACAGGATAAGGAAAAAAGCAGAAGTACAGTTGATAGTGCATTTAGCAAAACTTCTGAACTTTTGTTTGGTCAACAACTTCAAGGAAAGATGGAGGATTACGATGAATGGTTACGCTCACATATAATTGTCCCATATTCTGTGAAATCAGTACTAAGCAAAAAAACAGTCCAACTTTCTCAATGGCCTGGTTTGGCTCAGTTGCCAAAAAACAGGATAGTAACTTTGAATGAGGCTAGAGAACTAGCCAAACTTATGATAACAAATGAGCAAGCAGAAAGAATATCACTAACAAATGCATCAGATTACTTAACAAAAATAGCATATTTCCCACCTGAAGAGATGACAGGAGAAAATACAAACTTAATTGAATGTCAATGGGGATCATCAGCAGCAAATTGCTATCGATCTGTGATATGTGTATATAGTAAAAACTGCGGTTATTGTTCCTGGCCACGAAGTTCGGAAAATTGTTTTGGCTGTGGAATTGTTTTTGACTCTAATTTTTCGATGAAATGCTATGATTCAATTAAACTTTCCAGATGTTTTGAAGTAGATGCATCATCATCCTGTACTGACACGTACTTTGCACATAACTGTGAAAATGTACGAGACTCGATGTTTTGCTTCAATGTAAAGAATTTGAAAAATGCAATTGGAAATTGTCAACTCCAAACTGATCAGTATAAGAGTATAAAATCATCATTACAAGTGCAACTCCATAATGGATTAGAATTAAAAAAATGTCTTGGTCTAAGTATTTTTAGTCTTAATAGAAATAAGCCACTTAAAGCATATCCCACATAAACCAAAAGAATTTTCTATAACCATCTGCCAATTGCCTACTCTTCACTACGAATTGGATTGGGTTGTCACCCAACTTCCCAACTTCAACCCCAGTAAAACTAACCACATAATCTCCAAAAATATCGATTGCAGTTGGACTTGAATATTTTTTTGGTAGGAACTTATATGGTTTCCCAACAAATTTTAGTATCTCTGGTTTATTTTCCTTAACCTCATGATCAAATAAATGCATGAATTTTATACCGCGTTTTTTTCTTTCACTATCAAACTTTGGAAGGAAATATTGCAATCTAGGATCAAGCCAAAATGCTTTTGCACCTATGAAATAGACTGTTTCTTCTTGCTCAAGTATGTCGTTGAGGTAGTTTTTGAATCCTTCCATACCTCTATAAAAATAAGCTTCTTCATTTTCTCTAACTTTCCGATATTCTTTCTGAAGCGAAGGAAGGATAGCACCCAATTCATTTTGTCTTTCTACAAGTATGTCTGCAAGCCTGTTTGGGTCCCTTGGGATATAATGCTTTTTTCCGGATACTACCAACTCTGATATCAGGCCTTTATCGAGTAATTTTGCGATAGAATCGTAAATGTTTCTTCTATGAACACCAGAACGTACTGCTATCTTTTCTATTGGTGCCTGGCCCATTCTGATTAATGCTTCGTAAACCTTAACCTCATTGATTGTAAGGCCTATTTTTGCAAGTGTATCCTCGTACATAGTACTATGGTGACATATGTCACCAACATTATTTAAATATGCCCAGAGCGTAATAGTTTCAGGAAGTTTGAAAAGGGAAAATCAAACAAATTAGGTGGGGAGGATTATGATTACACATATTAGATTTAGCGTAAGCCAACTACGACCCCCAGGGGGGAAAATAAACTTAAAGAATAACATCTGGTGCAGTTATAAACAACAAAAAGGCGAGGATTATGGATAATCTGACTACTAACGAGCTTGAGAAGAAATGGAATAGCTCTTGCAAGCTAATCTTCAATCAAGAAATCGGAGATATGAACAGTTATGAACACTGGCTTACTGAACTTGTTGAACCTATTAATTATCACAAATCAAGCCTTTCTGGAAAAGACGTCATATCTGCACCAAACGGGTACTCTAAAGAATCAAAATGGCTTGCTTTCGATGAAGTTGATTTTAACAAGAAGTTCGAACCATTGAATATCAATGAAATTAAAGATATTGATTCATTAGTTCAAGCAATTTCAGAAAGATGGTACTACTCTGGAAACATATTTTTTGGGAATTCAGCATATATTGAAAAAAGCTCTAACATAAACGACAGTTTTTACATTTTCAAGAGTGCAAGATTCGGGAATTCAAAATATCTTGCCCATTGCACAATAGGAAGACAAAACCAGGAATGTTTTGGTTGTAATGTAATCAGTGAATCAAAAAACTGTATTAAGTGTTATAGGTCTTTCCGTAATTCACGTTCATTTGAGCTTTGGATGAGCCAGAATTGCTCTGGATGTTACTACTCATTTGGATTGAATGGTTGTATTGATTGTATATTTTGCTTTAATGTTGAGAGCAGAAGACAATCCATAGGAAATCTAACGCTTGAACGTGATAAGTACATTAGCATAAAGAGTAAGTTACTAGAAGAAATAGCAGAAAAACTGCAAAAAGATCGTAGACTCATTTCCTTATTAGAGATAATTGACAAAGTTCCGCATAAAGGCCTTAGATTTAGTAATAAAGATGGTATAAACGAACGAAATAATATAAATAAAAACAAAATTGAAAATGCATTTTCACAAACAACCAGCACATTATTTAGTAAAAAACTTGAAGGCATTGATGATTATTCAGATTATTTAAACAGACATATAAGAATAACAAAAAAATACTCATCAGCATTTAGTGGAGATGATCTTTTCATACCAGATTATGCAAATTATTCCAGATTACCTAAAGAAAGACTGCTTAGTTCAGGTGAGGCACACACTCATAGTAAGACGGTCCAGATAAAACCAAACGACCTAGAAAACCTAAACTTAGACAATGTGCATGAAAAAATAGGTAGGATGTGTTTTTTCAATGCTGAGATGTTTGAAGGCACGAATTTGAATATGATTGAATGTGCAGTATCTGTTGATTCAGCAGATTGTTATCGGAGTTCAGTAACAGAATACTCGAAACACTGCGGGTATTCATTCTGGCCAAGAAGTTCCCAGTATCTGTTTGGTTGTGATTCGCCTTTTGATTCAAGTTTTTGTATTAACTGTTATTCATGCACTTCACTTATACGATGTTTTGAAGTAGACTGTAGCGGCTACTGTTCAGATCTTTATTTTGGGCATAATTGCGAAAACGTTAGAGATAGCATGTTTTGTTTTAATGTCAAAAATCTCAGAAATGCAATTGGGAATGTACCACTACAATCTGATTCTTACAAAAAAATCAAAGTAATGCTTCAGAACCAGATTCATGATGAATTACAATCAAAAAAATTCTTAGAATGGGATATTTACTCCCTGAATAGAGGTGGCAGACATGGCTAAACAGTTATCGTCTTCATGCATACGACAACAGGATAAATATGCTGAAAGAGCAAGTTTACAAATGGGAAAGAAAACTTGGGAAACAAATAAACAGCCAGTTTTGGACCTTATCTTTTCGATGAGTTTTTGGGTACCTTTTTCCAAAAAAGGTACAAAACCGCTCTACAGCGGCACTAGAGATATATATTTCAAAAAAGAGATAGTTGGTGTGGGAATATGGAAGTAAGAGAAATACACCTCTACTCGGAAAAAGTAGAGGATAATGATGTTAAGAATCTGTTCAACCAGGTTACCAAATCTAGGTTTCCACTATTTGGACTGATAGATCTGTCTAATATTTTCTCTCCTAATGCCCTTACGCTAGTAGTTAAAAGGAATATAAATACAGTAAAATTCTATGCAAAGGAAAAAGATTGCCTCCAGAATATCTCTCCACTAATTTTTCCATACAGAATGTGTGATCCAAGCTTGCTGAAGCTTTCTGGGGGCTCTTATTTCCCTTTTCCAAGAATGTACATCATCAATGGTGCAACCCATGATCTGCTTGACTTTATACTAAAAGAAAAGATAGAACAAATGACATTAAACGTAACAAAAGTCATGGGACAGTTCATTGCAAACGGAACAGTAGTATGTGAAAATGGACAAAAAGGGATGTTCACTGTGCTAGCACCTCAAAAATTCCTTACGATTAATCTTGAGAAAAACCCATCAATTTACATTGAACTCCTTGAGCCATTGCCAAAACAAATATATGTAAGCTCAAAATTCCCTGTTTTTGAAGAAACCGGAATTACTATGGGTGTGGATAACTACGACCCATTACAACACACAATAATAGCAGGAACTTCTGGTTCAGGAAAAAGTAAAGGGCTTTTTGTGTTGTTAAAAGCATTAGAAGCAAAGTACAAAGACGGTGCACGGGTGGTTGTGGTTGACCCACATGGGGAATTTGCAAGACTGTTCCCTCATGCCAAAGTTATAGATTTCATAAAAAATTATGTTGAGCCACTAGACGTAGGAAAAGATAAATCCCCAATGCTGACCCAGTTGGTCTCACAATTAATTACCTCTTCGATAGGGCAAGAAAACAAATATTCAGAACGTGTATTGTTTTATACTGTTCACCTTCTCTCATCAATCAATAAACTTGACCTTAACAATATAAGCCTACTTTTAACAGACTCATCAGTAAAGGCAGAATATGTCAGCATGTGTGATAATGATGAGGTAAAAAGATTCTTTGATGAAGAATACAATGACATACACATCCACCATTTCAACAATGCTATTCTTCCAATTTTGAACTTTATTGGGGAGTACCAATTGTATTTAGGAAAGGAGAAAAAACGAGAGGGGCTTTTGGAATCCATCCAACAGAACAGAATAACTGTAGTTGCATTTGACCCCAAATTCTTCGGAAGAAGAATGATTAGTTTCCTTGCTGGAGCAGTTATCAATCAGATGTATATTCTAGCAATTACAGGAAAACTCCAAGAAAAACCAACTGTTTTGGTTGTTGATGAATTCCCAAGAGTGGAAACAAGAGTAACCAAGGACATTCTTTCAGAAACAAGAAAATTCAATTTATTCGCATACCTATCATGCCAGTATTTGGGCCAGCTGAGCAAAGAAGTTCTTGATTCAATTGTATCAAATGCAAGAAACATAATTGCATTTAAGATAAATAAACAAGATGCTGCAATGCTCAGCTCAATCATGGAAATAAAGGTCGAGGAATACTTCAAAAAGAGCAGAGCAACAACTGAACTTGAAGAGTCTAAAAAAGAGATGTTTGTACGTTTACACCAGAGAGAGTGCATTGTCAGATTATTTGATGGTGTCAAATATCTTTTACCAATGAAACTAAAGATTGTTGATGCAAAAAAGTGGGGGCTGAGAGAAGGGACAGTACCTTACGTTGAAAGAGATCCACCACCAGAGGCACCAGGAGTGCCAAGATCAAAACCAATGACAAATGCATTCCAAGGACAAGAACCTCAAGAAAGCGAAAAACCACAAATGACACCAGCAGGACCATTACCAAGAATGTCTGTTTCGCAACAGCAGGGAATACCAGGAGCACCACCAATTGACAATGACACTGGACTGTATTGTGTAGCTGAAGAAGGAGAAACACCACCAGAAGAAGAAAAAGAAGAGAAACCAGCATTACCAGAACCAATGACTGAGAGTCCATGGTTGCAAGAAACACCAGATGCGATATACCAATTGGAAAAAGCAAAACTTAATGGTGTTATAAAAGATATGCCAAAACAACCTAAAGAAACAGAAGATACAGATAAAAAACCAGAAGAGAAAAAACACAAAAAATCAAAAAAACCTAAGAAGAAAGAGTGAACACGCTCCACTTCAAACTTTTATTATTTTCTAGTTTTTGGTTTATTTCATCTAAAACCATTTTTTTAATTTTAAGATACCTCTCTTTACCAACCTCAACATTGCCTATAGCGTACCGTTTATTCTTTAGATTAAAACAGAACAGACAATTCGACAAACTTTCGCAGTTATGGCAGAATAATGAATCTGAGCAATCCCTGCAATTATCCATTTCAAAACATCTTGATAATTTTTGAGAATGATAACAATTGATACAGAAATTAGAATCGAAAATAGTATCAAATCCAAAGCAATTATTGGAATCCTTGGGCCACATACCACAAGCACAGTATTTTGACCTCACTACGGCAGATGCCTTGTAACAATGTGCTGCTCCAACAGTGACCGTAGACTCGATAAAATTCTCAACTTTGCCCTCTCTAATATCAACAGTAAAATAGGATATTTTTCCAATATTTTCATGTGCATTTTCCAAACTTAATTTTTCGACTTCGTCTAGGTTAAATTTCACAGACTCGCCAATCTGTCTAGCCTCACCCATTGTAACAACAATATCCTCTGGGAGGGCCTCAAGTGCAATAACATAGGGTAGCATAAGTAGTCTTTTTCCACTGATGGCAGATTTTCTTTCCTCTATTTTATGTGCATGCCTATAGAGCCAATCATGATACTCGTCGATATCCTTTAGTCTTTTTCCAAAAATTACTGCCGATGTATTTGTAAATGCATTTTCAACTATTTCCTTATTTTCAGAATATTTTTCTTCATCAAGTGGAGGTAAATTTGGCTTTTGTAATTTGCCTTTTTTAACAATATCAAGCAAAGAAGGCAATGATTTGTTCTTTTTTAGTTCATCAACCATTTGTTCACAGAGGGATTTTTTTATTGAGAAATATTTTTCTTTGTCGATTTCCAGATTCCCTATGCAGTATCTTTTATTTTTTAAGTGGAAAGAAAAAAGACAGTTGGAACAACCAGTTAGGTTTGATACATAATAACAATCTGAACAGTTCTGAGCAGACCAAATTTCAAACGAACGTTTAACAGAAAATGTCTGAGTACAACGAATACAGAATTCTGTTTCTCCTGGGCCATGGACTCCAAAACAATTGTTGCTATCCCTACCAACAGTGCAGTAAGCAAGATATTTTGAATTTATAAATTGGGCTGAATCAGTTACATAAAAACAATCAGTAAGATTACAACTTCTTTCTACATGGCTTGAGTTACCAAGAACAGTATTACCACAGTAATAAGCCCTATCCGAAACCGCTTGTATAAGAGAATCAATATCTTTAATTTCGTTAATATCCAATGGTTCGAACTTCTTGTTAAAATCAACTTCATCGAAACTTATCCACTTGGAATTTGGATAATACTCCTTTATTGAAAATGCAACTTCTTTCCCAGATAGGGTTGATTTTCTGATTAGGTTTGAATCGATAAGACCAGAAAGCCATTTTGAATATTCTTCAAGCTCACCAATCTCTTCGCCAAATAATAGTTTTGTAGTTTTTTTCCATGATTGATTCAGTATATTATACGTTTCTGATGACATGCTATTTTTTACCCCCCAAATTGTAGATGTTCAGAACAAGCTTTTTTTCATTTTCTATTTTTTCTGCAATTTCACTCACAATCATTTTCTTTATTCTAAGGTACTCCTCCTTTCCAACTTCCACATTCATTATAGCATATCTAAGCGATTTTGCATTAAAACAGAACATACAATTGTTCAAATTCTCGCAGTTATGGCAAAAGTAGCAATCAGTACAGTTGCTACAATCGCTTAATTCAAAGCACCTTGCTAGTTTTACGGAATTATAACATTTGATAGAAAAATTTGAAGCAAATAAAAAGTGGGAACCAAAACAATATTCTGATTCTCTTGGCCAAAAACAGTAAGCATCACATTTTGAATAGATATACCAGACTCCATCTAAACAATGTTGGGCATGCATACAGGTGGATGTTTTTTGAAGGTCTTGATTCTGGCCAAGCATGACATCAGAAGTTACATAGTTTATTTCTTGTAATTTTTCTGAGGCATTAGATAGGGTTAATGTCTTTGCACCATGTTCTGAGATTTGTTTTTTACCAAGTTCAAGTGATTCTTCTAAAGTAACAAGATTCTTTTTTATGGAATTGAAGAAGAGGATATCTGGCACGTAGACAATCTTGTCACTTACCTGGGATTTGGTATGGAGTGCTTTGTTTACATTTTCTAAAAGCCAATTTCGATAGCTTTCCAAATTAGTCAATTTTCTACCGAAAATAATTGAAGTGGTTTCCTGAAAGGCTTTTTCAATTTCCAAATTACCCATGCACATCACCGTTAATTATATCTATCAATGATGGAAGTTTCTTTCTTGCTTTCAGAATCTCACGCATTTCACCAATGAGTTTTTCCTTTAATTTATGGTATTCTTCAGGACTAAATTGGTGGTTTCCGATCATATAACTTTTATTTCTTTGATTGAAAGAAAACATACAATTGGTGCAATTTTCCAGACTTCCTGTAAAATAACAATCTGATGCAACATAGTTTCTGATGGTTTCCAAGCATCGGACATTTTTGTAGGTTTCAAAGGTTTTGATATTAAACTTACTCCCTTCACCAATTGCATTACCACCAAAGATGTACTCTGCAAATCTTAGAACTGATGAGTATGCGACAAATTTACAATCATAAACATCTTGGGTTTTATAAATAAATGAGGAATTGATGCACCTATTAGAGACCTGAACTTCACGGGAGTTACCAAGAACAACATTACCAATATAATATGCTTTTTCATTAACAGCTTCAATAATGGAATCAATATCTTTGATTTTGTTTATATCATATTTTTGCTTGCCAATTGTGTTCATATATTGATCAATTTCATCAAGGCTTAGGAATTTGGCCCCTGGAGCAACTTTTTCAGATGATACAATAACTTCTTTCCCAGATAAGGCGGATTTTTTCATACCAAATGGATCAACATATCTTAGAAGCCATGTCTCGTATTCACCAAGGTTGCCAAGTTCTTCTCCAAATAGCACCTTGGATGTTTTTTTCCATGCAACATTAATATCAGAATTCATTATTGCTGCCCCACATTAAAAATATTCAAACTAAGTCGTTTGTCTTTTTCTAGTTTTTTTGTAAGTTCTTCAAGAACTTTTTGTTTTATTTCGAGGTATTTTTCTTTACCGACTTCGATATTGGCAATTGCGTACCTCTTTGCTTTTACATTAAAACAAAACATGCAGTTATTCAGATTTTCACAATTATGACAGAACAGTGAATCAGTACAATTGCTACAGTCACTCATTTCAAAGCAACGATTAAGGTTTTCAGAATTGTAACACTTGATACAGAATTGAGAGGAAAAAGTGTAGAAAGTACCAATATTGTAATCTGATTGCCTTGGCCAAAAACAATAGAAACAATATTTGGAACGGACAAGAGCAACACACTTGTAACTATAATGAGATGAATAGTAAAAATCACAATCAATAAGATTGCTGCACTCACCATAGCGAGTATTTGGAGTGGTGGTGGATAATTTTGCCAAAAGATTTTTAGCAGTGGAAAAGGTTAGTTGGTTTAGTTCATCATCAGAAAGATGGTTTTTTCCGTGGGTAAAATAGGCTTCTTCTATGGTAAGTATGTTGTGTTTTATGTCTCGATAAAAATCAAATGGTGGAAGGTATATTTTTTCACCACTAATAAGTGATTTGCCATATTCATTCGTTGATACATTTTCAGTTAGCCAATCTTCATAATCTTTGAAATTACAAAGTTTTTTGCCTAGAACAATCGAAGTAATGGTCTGAAAAGATTTTTCAAGATCAGATTCTAGTTTATCCATTCCAATCACCTTTCCCACTTATTATCTCTATTATCGAGGGAAGTTTCTTCTTTCTTTTAAGTTCATCGGCAAATTCACCAACTAATTTTGATTTCAGTTCAGCATATTTATCTTTAGTCAGCTGTATATTGCCAATTAGATAGTTCTTATTTCTTTGATTAAATGAAAAGATACAGTTGGTACAGTCCTCAAGACTTGCAGAATAGAAACTATCAGATGCAACATTACAATGATAGGTTTCCAAGCACCGGAGTTGTTTGTGCGGATCAAGGACTTTTATACAGAACTGAATCTCTCCACCAAAACAACAACCAAATGAGTACTCTGGACTGCGAATAGAAGTTGTATATGCAACGTATTTTCCATCATAAACATCCTGGCAACCCATGGCATAAACAGTATTAACGCAACGGTGTGAGTTTATCACATTGGTTGAATGTCCCAAAACAATATTTCCAGCATAACAGACTTTTTCTTTAGCTGCATGAATAATTGAATCAACATCTTTGATATCATTGATATTGAAGGGCATTGAAAACATTCTTTTTTCGTATTCATGCATTTCCTCATGACCTATCACTGGTGCTTGTTTTGGCACCCTATTGGATGAGATTGTAACATCATTGCCACTTAGAATGGATTTTCTTTTTACGATTGGGTCAGTATATGTTTTTAGATAATTTGTAAATTCTGATAGTTCACCAACTTCTTGACCAAGCAGAACCTTACAAGTGGATTTCCAAGATTTATTTAATTGATTAATAATCATAGCATCAGACATTAGGATCACCTTTTCCTATTGAATAAATGTCAAAATTTACGGTTTTAGTTTTTGATAATTGATCGTTAATATGAGTAAGTAGAATTTTTTTCACACGCATATATTCTTCACGGCCAACTTCTATGTTTCCTATCGCATAGCGCTTATTTTTCACATTAAAGCAAAACATGCAGTCGTTCAGACCTTCTGAATTATGACAGAATAGAATATCGCTTGAATGATAGCAACCATCAACTTCGAATGACCGGATAACTTTAACTGAATTGTAAGCATGAATGCAGAATTGGGAATAGGGAGTATTATGGCAACCAAACATATTCTGAGAATACATTGGATAGTTGGAATATGCCACGTTTTTTATGCCGCCATAAAGGTCGTCACCGTAGTATAGATACATGCCATCCCCTGCACCACTGCATTTTTCAATGTTTGAAAATGTCTTCCATCTGAAATTACCGATGGCATAGGCAACTGGTTTTACAATCCTGTTTACCATGTCTTTTATGTCAGAATCCTTTATCTCATCATAAATGAATTTAGTATGATTTACTTTGTCCATTTCTTCCATGGAAATAGATCTTTTGCTTGAAATTTTTCTCCCCATAAAATTTAGAGTTGGGAAGTTCCAAACCTCAACATCACTAACTGCAGATTTAGCTGGATGGGGGAGTGGAACATATTTACCAAGCCAGGGACCATAATCATCAATACCAACTAGTGGTTTGCCAAGTAAAAGGTTAGATGTACTAGAAAATTCCTTTTCTAATTCAGGCCAGACCATATTAGGCACCCTCCCCCAGAATATCCATTATGGACATTATTCTCTTTCTTTTTTTCAAATCCTCAGCCATTTCGCCTATTAATTTTGCCCTCAACGGGGCATATTGTTCTTTTGTGAGTTGTACATTGCCGACCATATTTCGTTTTGCACGTACATTGAAAGTGAAAAGGCAATCAGATGAACCAGTAACATTATGGCAGAAATAACAATCAGAACTACTTACAGTAAGACTGCACTCAAAACAGCGTTTGAGAGAATTGTTATAGAGGCATCTTATGAGCATGGAACTGTCACCGCTTGAAGTTGATGCAAAACAATATTCGTTATTCCGTAGCATGTAGCAGTATGCAACATATTTTCCATTGACAATCATTGATGAATCAAGAACATAATTGCTGTCAGTTATGTTATCTGAATTTTTCACAAATTTCGAGTTTCCGAGAACTTTGTTGCCACTGTAAATGAATTTTTCTTCTACTGCATCAAAGAGAGAATCAACATCCTTGATTCGGTTTACATCAATTGGCTTGGACAGAATAGATGCACTTTGGATTTCTTTATTGTAATCAAAAAATCTGGCTTTTGGAGGATAATGTTTTGACGTGACAAATAGGTCTTTGCCAGATATTATTGATTTTACTGATTTGCCAACCAATGGTTCTTTTAGATAGTCAGAATAATCAGACATCACGCTAAGTGGTTCCCCAAATAGGACTTTGGTAGTTTGCTTCCAAGCATTATCCATAATTGTCTCTATGCCATTAGTTTCGAATGCCATAATTTTGACCCTCTTCCACCTAAATTGAAAATGCTCCACGGAATGCTCTTTCTTTTTTCAAGATCATCAACGATCTGAGCAAGAACAGTGGATTTAATTGATTTGAACTTATCCTGTGGCAACACTCCATTGCCAATTGCAAACCGTAAATTTTTTGCATTAAAACAAAACATACTATCTCGTACATTTTCGCAATTGTGTGCAAAGTAAATATCTGAACAGTTATTTGATGCATCCACCTCAAATGCTCTTGAGAGATTCATGGAATAATATGTGTGAATACAGAAATTCGAAGTAAATGAAAGACCACAACCATAGACATATTTTGAATGCCTAGGCCAATAGGAAAAGGCAACATTTTCATTGAATGATGCAATTGGACAGTAATAACAATTTACAGAAGTATTGCAAAGTGGAACCATGATTAAATTTTTTGTTTCTCCCAATTGACCTTCTGGATTGAAATAAGCAATTTTACCGATTGATTTTTTCAAGCTAGACAATGACTCTATATCTTCTCCATCAAGTTGCAGATTTTCTCCTAATGCCCAATTTTCCCATTGGGTAACTAATCGATCACGAGAATAAAGGTGGAATGGTGAAGTTTCACCAAGATAAACTGGTTTTCCGGTTGCCGAAGATTTTTCTTCACTTATATATGGCACATGACTTAGCAACCAGCCCTTATAATTATCAATTTGTGAAAGGGGGTTGTTGAATAAAAGAGATGTTGTTTTTTGAAAACCTAATTCAATAGGTCCTTTATTTTTTTGTTCTTTATCATCAGAAGGATTGAAATTTTTTGGAACAGGAAGTGCATCACAACTTTTTGATGCAATTTCCATCAATGATGGAAGTTTTTTCTTTATCTCAAGCTCAATCTTAAGATCTTCAATAAGTTTTTCTTTTAAAGAAAGATATTTTTCTTTTGTCAATTGGATATTTCCTATGACATTTCTTTTGTTTTTTAGATTAAATGAAAAAAGAACATCCTGTGAACCCTGGACACATGAACTGAAATAACAATCACTTGAATCATAACATTTCCATGCTTCAAGACATCGTGATTGTTTGTGGGTTTCAAATGCCCTTACTGTTGAGGTTGTAAAAGCATCACTAACAACACCAAAAAGATATTTGCTACCCCGGCAATATGAACAATATGCCATATATTCTGAATCATAGATAAAATTGGAATTGTAAACATAGAACGAGTTTTGTACATCTGAACTTTTTTCAACATGTTTGGAATTTCCAAGAACAACATTACCGCAATAGTAAACTCTTTCTTCCAAAGCTTCAATGATAGAATCGATATCTTTGATCTCATTTATATTCAATGGTTCGAATTTTTGGCCATAATCAATTTCATCAAGTGAAATAAATTTGGCATTGTCTTCATAATCAGATACGGCACAGTACACTTCTTTATTTGATTTTGCTGATTTTTTATTTTTTAGAGGAACACAACCTTCTGAAAGCCATTCGGAATAGTTATCAATATCACCTACCTCTGCACCTAAGAGCACTTTCATAGTAGATTTCCAAGACTTGTTTATTGATTCACGAACCTCGGTCATTTCATCCCTCCGATGGTAAAAATATTAAATCGAAGATTTTTCTTGTCAAGTATTTCTGAACTTAGTTGCTCAGTGATAGATTCTTTTATTTTGGAATAATCTGCTTGTGGGATGGTCGTATTCCCAATTGCATGCCTCTTGCCTTTTACATTAAAACAGAACATACTGTCACTTAGACCCTCAGAATTATGACAGAAAAATGAATCAGAACATTTGTTCGACGTGTCTACTTCTAGACAACGGCTAAGATATAGTGAATTATGACAATTGATACAGAACTCGGAATTCATATTACGGTAGCCACCAAAAATATACTTTGAACTAAATGCTGATGATATGACACCAAGATTTTCACTTTGGACTATGTCAAAGCCTTTGTAGACATTGTTCGTATAGTAAACTAATGGTGACTGAATGATATTACTATTTACACCATCCAAAATTTCAACTGAAAAATAGGCAATTTCAGCGAGATTTGAAATGATTGAATCTACTGAATTGATTTTTGATGGATCCAGAGTGAGTTTACTAAGTTCCAACCCTTCCCCTAAAGTAACTAGAAGTTCTTTTGGAAAAAGAGAAAGGGCATATAGATCTGGATGAAGAGGGAGATAGGTTGTTCTTCCAAACATTGTTTTTATTGAATCCATCTTTATTTTTTCAGATGAAAGCCAAGACTCATAATTTTTTATTGTTCCAGGATCTTTTTTCAGAATAATTTTGAATGTTGATGTAAAACTCCTCTCAATTACTTGCATATCGCCTGTATCTGGTTTTTTTGGTGTGGAAAGAACTGGTCGTTTTGGTATTTTTCCCTTTCTTACTAGATCAAATAATGAAGGGTATTTTTTATTCTTTTTCAGATCATGAACAACTTCGGATATAAGCTTCTTTTTCAATTCTAGATATTTGTCCCTAGTAAGTTGAAGATTTCCAATTCTATACTTTTTATTTCTTTGGAAAAATGAAAACAAAAGCTCACTAGAATTGACGCATTGATTAGAAAAATAGATATCAGTACAATCACCGAGAATTTGACTTTCAAAAATACGCTTGCAATGAAACCCACCATAGAACTTTATTGTAAATTCTGTTTTTCCGAACCACCCTGAACCAAAAATATGTTTACTGTTAAGACGAACTAAAGATGAATGGAAAACGTTAGTAGATTGGGAGATATTCAGAGAATTGGCAACATAATTTGAATCCATTACAAGATCTGAAGATTCAACGAACTTGGAATTACCTAGAATTCTGTTGCCTGTGTATGTCCATTCTTCAGAAACTGCCCTTGTAATTGAATCAATGTCTTTGATATCATTTATTGACAGTGGTTTTGATTCTTTTATTTCATCTGCAGAAATAACTTTTGCCAATTTAGAATAATCTGATGCAAGTACCACATCTTTACCAGAAATTGCGGATTTTGAAACTTGAGGTTTTGGACAGTACTCCTTCAACCACTCTTCATAATCCCTAAGCTCACCTAGCTCTTCTCCAAGAAGAATCTTGCATGTTGATGACCAGGATTTGTTAAGTGATGAATAAAGCTCGGAATTCATGTTAGTATGGACGCTTTAATCATATAATAGAGTAACACCGTTGCAGAGCGGTTTTGGCATCTCTCAATGAAATAATGCGTTGTTTAATCAGCGCATGATCCGTAAGATGTCATTCAAAACTGGAAGTAACTTCTTTTCTGCTTTTCTCAAAAGTTCTGCACAAGTAGACGGACTTATGTCTAGTTTCTTTGACAGCTCTTCTATATTGATTTTTTTAGGTTCTTCATAATACCCATATCTACAGGCAAGATCAAAAACTTCCATCTGTCTATCTGTTAAAATTTCACTGGCAAATTTTAGTTTACTAAACCCAGACGTTCTAAAATTATCAAGAGAAACTGATTGTGAAGGTTCAAGATATCTTTTTGATTTGATTTTAAGATCATAACCATGGTCTTTTACAAGTTCCATAAAATGTTTTAAACTTTTGAAATTCGGTGCAAGCATGGTAACATGATCAACACCATCCTCTGTCCATGTTGGCTCTATCCACATGGTTTTAGTTTTTGCAAGTGCAGGAGCAGTGGCAAGATCCTTGCTTTGTTTAACAGAAATTTGTGACTTGTGATTACCTATTATGATTATTGCGACTTCTTTGACTTTTGATTGTTTTTTGAAGAGTTCGACAGTAGACCTGAGGTTGGATGTATCAACTTCAAAAAGATTAGTAATTGTTTTTTCATCCTGGCCTATTGTTGCAAGCCATTTTATTTTGACATCTTTTAATTTGTCAGTAACTGCTATTGAAGTACAATCATGGATTTGTTCAAGCTCCACAATAAGAGGTTGAATTTTATCAGCCATATAACAGATTCACCTTGATGATTTTAATATTATGCAGCTTTTAGATTTTTTACAGGAAGAACTGTTTGTCCTTGGCCTCTGTGACTTGGGATTCTCTTCTTATCAAGTGCAAATGCCTCCCTTGCTCTTTTGCAGACAGTGTCACATATGGAACCCTGTTCAGTTTCCTTATTTGACCTAAGCCAGGCTTCTGCTTCTCTTACATAATGTGTAATTAAAAGAACACGATTTGCTACGATTTCTTCAAATGAATGGCCTCTAAGATCACCTTCATTCATATCAAGATTTGTAAATTTAGATGTGAAACATGCAGTAATATGGCCTTCTGCAGTTACACGCATATTATTTGAGGCACCATCGTGCACATCAGATAAAAAACGTTCGACTCTTTCCCTTGTTGTTAAACCATCACTTAGGATTAATGGTAAAGTGCATGCCCTTCCAGTTCTGCGCAATGGTTTTGCTGTTAAATCAACATCTAGAAATGGATTTGGAAGAGATCTTGGACTGCCATCAGGATTTGTCCTTCTTGCATTTTCAAAAATTGCAAAGTTTTCTCTTACCCATCTAAAAAAATCAGTCTCAAGAATTTCTCTTTCTGTTAAAACAGGGAATAGAGAACGGATCTGAACAGGCATCTCAACAGATTCAGGAAAACAAAGGACTTTTAGGCCTCTTGCAGCTAACGGTGCTCTTGATATGAATAGAAGAGCATCACGAATTCTATTTTCATCTGAAAGATAACCGTATGGATGGTATGTGACATTGAAACGAACGTGTATACCAGATTCTGCAAATTCTCGCAAAACAGTTTCAAGATGATCTTTATCCATATGGGGATTAAATCCACCAGTTAATACTCCTATGAAATTTGCATAACGTGAGACTGAACGCAAAAAATTTGGAAGATCGCTGTGATAGGTTGGATCTCCACCTCCAAGTAGATTGATTTTTGTTCCAAGATCAGGAACTAGACGGGACTTGGGTCTTAGTCGGAAGTGACCAGACTGAAATAAAAGATCAACATCTTCTGGAGACAGCTCCAGTCCTTTCATATTGGCACTATCCCCACAGTGCTTGCAACCATTGCCGCATTTGGATGTTGGATCTAATTGGCTGATGGTAAGATTATCCATAGGCTAGTATTGTGTGGAAAACTATATAAAAGTGATGAATAGTGATAGAGAATAAGTGTTTTAATTATTAGCAACTATTTAACATTTGTTAAATACTGGTTGTTAAAAATTTCACTTCGTGAAATTTTGACAAACCAACATAGTGATATTATGAACAAGATCAAATGTGCAGTTGTTGGGGTTGGAAATTGTTTTGCTGGTCTGGTACAGGGAATTGAGTATTACAAACTGAATCCTGAACAGAGAGTAGTTGGAGTCATGCATGAAGAGATGGGCGGATATTCTATTCATGATATTGATTTTGTTGCTGGGTTTGATGTTGATTCTAAAAAAGTGGGCCAAACATTAAGCAATGCGGTTTATGCCGAACCGAATAAAGTAAAATGGGTTGAATCTTTATCTTCCATGAGTGATGTTACTGTGAAACAATCCCCCCAATTGGATGGAGTGGGGATATATGTAAGTAAAGTCGTGCACCCAGTAAAAGAAAGGCCAATTGAAGAACTTAAAAAAGAGATTGTGACAGAGTTGGCTGAAAAAAAAGTAGAGATTATTGTTTCCTATTTACCAGTTGGATCTGATAATGCTACAAAATTCTGGGCACAGGTTTGTTTGGATGCTGGAGTTGGATTTGTTAATTGTATGCCGAGTTTTATTGCTTCAGATCCAGAATGGGCAGCGAAATTTGAAAATTCTGGAATTCCCATCGTTGGAGACGACATAAAAGGCCAGGTCGGAGCTACCATAGTTCACAGAACACTTGCAAAACTCTGTGATAAAAGAGCAACAAAAATAGAAAAAACATATCAAATCAATGTTGGTGGAAATACTGATTTTTTATCCATGAAAGAACAGGATAGACTCACATCAAAAAAGATATCAAAAACAGAATCAGTTCAATCACAACTTTCTCAGAGATTGGAGGATGACCAGATATATGTTGGGCCATCAGATTTCATCCCATTTTTAGGAAATACAAAATTAATGTTTATGCGAATAGAAGGTAAGATGTGGGCAAATATTCCTTATAATATGGAAGTTAGATTAGAAGTTGATGATAAAGCCAATTCAGCAGGAATAGTAGTTGATGCAATAAGATATTGTAGAATAGCACTTGACAGAAAGCAAGGAGGCCCATTGATTGGCCCAAGTGCCTGGTTGATGAAACATCCACCAAAACAGTTCAGTGATGATGAAGCACAACGACTTGCAAGTGAATTTGTAAAAAATAAATAATCTAACGTACCAGAGCACGTGCTTTCAAGACAGTGTTTCCATGCCCGCGATGACTTGGAAAACGCTTGGGGTCATCTATAAATGCTTCTCTTGCTCTTCTACAAACAGTATCACATATTGTACCTGATTCAGACGTATGTGATCTTAGCCATCTTCTTGATTCAGAAATAAGATGTTCGATAAATAATAAACGATTAGACCGAATTTCATCATAATTATGACCATACAAATCTCCCTCAAAAAAATCTGTTCGTGGAAATCTGGATGATTCACAACCTGTCACAAAACCATCATATGTGACTCTAAGAGGATGGACATATAATTGCGGTGCTAAAGCAAGCATAGCTTCAACATTCCTCGTAGTGGTAGTACCAGAAAGTAAAATACGTGGTAGTGTAAGTGCTCTTCCACTACACCTCAAAGAATCTTCGTTATACTCCAGAATTAATGGTGGTTTGGTAGTATTATATGAAGCTGCACCAAGATACATCTTTAATGGGGAGGCCATAAAGATCACTCCAAATTTTTTATTTATCCAACGCCAAAGATCGCTTCTCTCGAAATTAGCACGGGTCATGTAAGGAAAGGTATGTTTAATAGCACGGTCAACGTGAACAGCAAGTTCTTCAGGTATGCAACGAACACGCAAAGTCCATCCAAGGATACCAGAATCTCTAAACATCAATAATGTTTTTTTTATTCTAGCATCATGACCATTAGAACCAAAGGGATGATGATTAATGGTGAAATTGATCTTTACTCCAGTTGAACAAAGTGTATTGACCTTTCTTAATTGTTGTAAAGTTAGTTGGCGACTAACACCACCAGTTAAAACAAGAATTGATGGTGCAAAAGAAGATAAAAGACGTATTAGTTCAACAAATCCATGCACATACGCAGTTGGATCTCCCCCACCAGCTAAAGCAAACATCTGAGAATTAGCAACGCCAGAAATACCAAAGAAGCCAGAGGTAAATATAGCCTCAATATCTTCTAATGGCATGGCTTGCCCATTTGGTAAACTTGAATCGCCGCAATGTTTGCAAAAATTCCCACAGCTAGATGTCGGATCAAGTTGCCCAATGATTAATTTATCTGCCATACTAAACAACTATATACAACAAGATTTAAATATCAGATAGACCAGATAAGAGATAGAAGGTCTGCTTTAAATAATATTTTTACTTATTCAAATCATGCTTCTTTTTTCAGATGTTGCAAACTTTTTTCAAGAAATAGAAAAGCGCAGCGGTAGGCTGGAAATGACAGACCTACTGGCGAATCTTTTCAAGCAAACAACAGCAGATGAAATCGATAGACTAGTTTATATCTTACAAGGAATTCTAGCTCCACCATATGAAGGAATTGATTTGGGAATGGGAGAAAGATTCGCACTTGCAGCAATTGCATCAAGTTCTGGCTATTCTACAGCAGAAGTTGAAAAGAATTATAAAAAAAGTGGGGATTTGGGGGATACTGCAGAAGAATTTCTTGGTAGAAAAAAACAAACTGCCCTATCAACAACAGACATGGGAGTAACCTACTTATTTGATGCTTTAATGAGGATTGCGAAGTCTTCTGGACCAGGAAGCCAAGACCAAAAAATAAAAATTCTTACAGAACTTCTGAATAACTCCACAGGTCTTGAATCAAGATACATAATTAGATATGTAACTGGGAGCCTCAGGCTTGGAGTGGGGGACCCCACAATCCTAGATGCGATTTCTGTTGCGCATGCTGGTGATAAATCACTTAGAGAAAAACTTGAACGTGCATATAATACTTGTTCAGATCTTGGGCATGTTGCAAAGGTATTTTACCAGGATCCAAAAAAGATAGAGAAATTTGTAGTTACTCCATTCAAACCATTGATGCCTGCGTTAGCTGAAAGAGAGAACACTCCAGAAGCCATAATTAAACGGTTAGAAAAATGCGGAATTGAAATGAAATATGATGGTTTCAGACTTCAATGCCATAAAAAAGGAGATAACGTAGAATTATACTCACGAAAACTCGAAAAAATGACAGCCATGTTTCCAGATGTTGTTGAGGCTGTAAAGCAGATTAAAGCTGATGAACTGATATTTGAAGGAGAAGCTCTTGCATTTGACAATAAGAACAATAGATATTTTTCATTCCAACAAACCATGCACAGAAGAAGAAAACATGGGATTGAAGATGCATCAAAGGAATTTCCATTAAATGTTTTTGTTTTTGATGTTCTTTATGTTGATGGTAAGGATATGACTGAGATAGCCTACAACAAGAGAAGAAAAATAATTGAAAAATTATTCAAAAAAGACATACTTAAACCAAGTGAAATGAAACTCGTAAGCAGTGCAAATGAACTTGAAAAGATATTCCAAAATTCTATTAGTCAAGGATTGGAAGGGATAATAGCCAAGGATTTGAATGCACCCTATACTGCAGGAAAAAGAAAATTTGCATGGATAAAACTGAAAAAATCCTATGGAAAGGCAGTCGATACTATAGATGCTGTTATTGTTGGATATTATTTGGGGCAGGGATCTAGAGCTGAGTTTGAATTTGGTGGACTTTTGGTAGCAGTTTACAATCCAGATAGAGGGAAATTAGAAACTGTTGCAAGAATAGGATCAGGATTTAGTGAGGACGAGATGAAGAATTTCAGTGAGATGCTTGGTAAAATAAAAACCAAAAAAGCACCCGCAAAACTAGACTATTCAGTTGAAAAACCAGATTTCTGGGTAACCCCAAAATATGTTGTTGAGGTTGCTTTTGATGATATTACTCAGTCATCCATGCACACATGTGGAACTATGGGAGTTGAAGATGAGAAGGGGTATGCATTGAGATTCCCAAGATTGGTTAGATTGAGAGAGGATAAGGGAACAGAGGAAGTAACAACAACTGAAGAAGTAATTGGAATGTTTAGATTACAACGAAGGGGGTAAACGCAAATTTTTAATGCTCACCTGATTATGCTAATCATGAAAGTTGAATTGAAGAAAGGACATTTATCGGATCTTAAAGGAGGACTTCTTTGTGTTTTTGTAATGCAAGGAGAAGAATTACCATGGGATGTTAGACCATTCTTAGACGGAGTGTCAAAAGAGAGATTTGAAGGAAAACTTCTGCAGACATATTCAACTGACACACTAAAAAAAGCAAAGTTTTCTAAATTGCTTATTGTTGGTTTGGGTAAAAAAGAAGAATTCAAAACTGATTATTTGAGAAGAGCAGCAGGAACAGCAGTAAGATATGCAACTGGTTCAAAAGAAAAGGAATTGACAATTCATATTCCAAGCAAATTTGTTGGCAGACCAGAACTTTTGAAAATGATTCAGGCAACAACCGAAGGTGCGATTCTTGCTGGATATAAATTCCACCAGTATAAAACCAAGAAAGAGGATTTGTTTTTAGTTGAGAAAGTCAATATTTTGAGCAATGAAGATATAAGAGATGGAATAACCCAGGGAATAGTTTATGCAGAAGCACAGAATTATGCACGTGAACTTGATGAACAGCCAGGGAACATAGCAAGTCCGCAGTGGGTTGCAAATGAAGCAAAAAAACTGGCTAAGAAACATGGATTACGTTTAACCATTTTGGACAAACATGCAATGAAAAGAAAGGAGATGAATGCGCTTCTAGGCGTTGCACAGGGAAGTGGATATGACCCCTACCTCCTGAAATTAGAGTACAATAAAGGAAAAACTCCAACATATTGTGTTGTTGGTAAAGGAGTCATTTTCGATAGTGGTGGGATAAGCCTAAAACCATCACCAAATATGCACGAGATGAAATATGATAAAACAGGTGCAATAAATGTGCTTGGAGTTATGAAAGCAGTTGCTGAACTAAAACTACCAGTTAGAGTTGTTGGGATAATGCCAATGGTAGAGAACATGCCTTCAGGAACTGCCCAAAGACCAGGCGACATAGTAAAATCATATAGTGGAAAAACAATCGAAGTGCTTAATACTGATGCAGAGGGAAGGCTGATTCTTGCTGATGCGCTGGCTTATGCAACTGAAGAAAAGCCAAAATACATGATAGACATGGCAACCCTGACAGGTGCAATGGTTGTAAGCCTTGGAAGACATGCAATTGGTTTATTCTCCAATGATGATAATCTTTCTGAGACGATAAAGGATGCAGGAGAAGAAACTCATGAGAGAATTTGGAGAATGCCACTTTGGCAGGAATACAGCGAGATGATGAAGTCTGAATTTGCTGATGTTAAAAATATATCAGAAGTTGGAGAAGCAGGATCAATAACTGCAGCTGCGTTCTTGAAAGAATTCATAGGAAAAACAAAATGGGCACATTTAGATATTGCCGGGGTTGACCACACAAAACCACCTCACCCATATTTTGACAAAGGTGCAACTGGGATTGGAGTAAGATTGGTGACTAAAACTTTGGCGAAATTAGCTAAAAAGAAATAATGACTAAAATTCCAACTGAACAGAATTTCTTAATTCACCAAATTCAGTTGAATAAATAGTAACTTTATCGCCAGCCTGTGCATAGCAACGTTTTGGTAATATTAATCCAGTCCCTGCTAGGATAATTGTTCCTTTTGGCAAGAAACCATCTTGACCAATAGTTATTCTTTTTGATTGTGGCAGCGGCCCCAACTGAAGTAGTTCCTCCCTACGTGCAAATATTAATTCTGGAAATTCAGCAAACTCTCTTAATCTCTGAGAAGTGGAATATGAATTATCATATATGGTGCTTCCATCTCTAATTATTCTTAGTCCGATTTCAATTTCATTCACATTTCCAACCTTACTGGCACGGTAAAATCTCGTTCCAATGCTACAACTTCCTGGCCAACACTTTCCAAAATAAGTTGGATCATAATCTGTTTTTGATCTTTCGAATTCAATATTCGCTGCAGTAAGATCATTTGCTAGAGCATATGCAACTATAGTATGTTTTGGACCAAGTAATAATGCAAGTTCAGGTTCATACCAATGATCAGTTTGTTTGCCAGTTTCTGGATGTTTTCTTAATACTAAAGACCCACCACCACGAATAATATCCTCTGGATTTTCTACTTTTTTGAAATAGGAAAATGCATCTTTTCCTTTGTGTGAACTATGATCTGCACGATCTTTTGCAAAAGAATCTCTAACTGCAAGACTAACTCGGTATGTATATGCACATCCAATAACTTGAATAATTCTCATTTTATCACCTTCCAAATTTTGCAACCAACTTGTCTCGTATCTGGTCTTTTTTTCTAAGAAGAGCAAGATCATGTTTTCTAATCCAATCATTTGCTTTTGATTGGTCTAGAATACCTTGTTCAACAAGTATTCTGGTGTTTGTTAGCCTGCCAGTTAGATGAGCAGTTATTTGTGCTAATCCTGGCGCCACCAATTCATCTGAGCCAAAACAAATAGTGTGTAAAGCCATGTTCCTCTCATGAGCTGCTTTGACCAGGCTCTTTGTTTTGATTTCTTCTAAAGTTGTTGCAAGCACAATTTCAACGTCGCCTTTTCTTCCGTTGTCTTGAACCTCTATTGCTTGATTGAAACCACAACCCCCATCATTACCAACTCCAGTCATATGACAGGGAAGTAAGCCTGAGAGAACTAGATTCGACCAAATTTCTCTTGTTTCATCTCTAGCATCCCAAACCAGATTGTGTGCCATATGCTCTGCAGGGGCAACCAACAACCCATCAGTTGCATCAACTCTTACAATTGCCCTTTGTTTGAAAGCAGAGACAATATCTTCAACAATTTTTAGAAGTAATTCTGGCTCGATAATTCTTACTACTCCATCAACTAATTTTTCTAAATAAATTTCTCTGGTTGTTTCTATTGATTCCGATTTGCCTGATAATAGAAGACCAACCTGTCTTGCAAGTATAAGCAAAGTTGCAATTGTAACTTCCTCTAGTTTTTGTTGGTCTTGAAGAGGAATGATAATGAGATGGTCTGGAACGTTTTGTTTTGTAATTAACCCATTTGCACTTATTGAGACGGTTCTGGCACCAGATTTCCTAGAAAGTGCTGACGCGCCCAAGATATTGCATGAGTTTCCGCTTGCACTAACCAAAATTACAAGATCTCCTTTTCTGGCTCTTCTGGTAAGTATATGGTCGAATAATGATTCGCTTCTTCTGGATAGGATTCCATCAAGTTTTGGATTGCCAAAACTACCAAATTTAATAGTAGGATCAACTTCTCGTTCAAGAGCAAAAAGGAATGAATCAGCCTCTGCGTGGCTGCCTCCATTTCCAAAGGCAAAAATATTTCCATTAGCACTTATTGTTTGGACAATATCATGAATGATTGGAATTAGAGAGTGATTGCAAACTTCCCTTAGACCTGCCACCACATCTTGGACATATTCTTGTATAAATATACCGAGATCTTTTTCGAATTGTGGTGGGAACATATGTTTACTAATGTATTTTCTTATATATTAAATATGTTAATAAAAAATTACACAAAATGAAAATATTTATATATTAAATTGCAAATAGAGTAAAATATGAAGAAATATGGGCTTGATTTATTAGATAGAAAGATACTTTATGAACTTGATAAGAACAGTAGGATGACATTCAAACAGCTTGGGAAAAAAATAGGCATATCAAAAGAAACTGCAACTTTTAGAGTAAAACGCCTAGTAAAAAACAAGTATATCAAAAATTTTATAACGACAATTCATACTTCGAATCTGAATCGTTTTTACTATAAACTTTTTTACAAATTTTATGGTACAACACCTGAAATAGATAGGGAGATTGTTGATTATATACAAAATTATCAATCAGTTGCTTATTTTGCAAGTTCAGAAGGTAGATATGACGTGCTATTCTTGATACTTGCAAAAGATATGAGAGATTTATATAAATTTTTAGTTCTGTTTAGAGAAAGATTTGGAGGTTATATATTAGAACAGGAAATTGTTACTCTGCCATCAGTACATAGGTTTAATTTTAGGTTTTTTTACGAAGACGGAGAACTCCTGCATACAAAATATCCTGTTGAATTAGTGGAACCTAGGATAGACGAAATGGATTACAAGATAATATCAGAAATAGCAAAAAATGCCCGTATTTCATTAACAGAAATTGCAAAGATAACAAAAACAGACATTAATGTGATTAAATATAGAATGAACAAATTGAAAAAATCAAATATAATTGGTACTCATGTATTAGAGATAAATTTTGAGAAGTTCGGCCTCCAACAAATACAAATAGGGTATACATTGAAGAATCACAAATCAATAAACAAAATGATAGAATATGTTGCACAGAACCCAAAATCAACATTTGCAACAGTTATGTTAGGAAAGTACGATCTTGCAGTTGAATTCTTTGTAGAGAATATGGAAGAACTTCGTAGGATAATGAATGGGATAAAAAAAGAGTTCTCAGGAGATATCACAAATCATGATGTTTTCATACTAAAAGAACACACCCTGAACTGGTTCCCATATAAGCTTGGTAATTTTGAAACTAAGGAATAAAAACACTAGCAATGAAGTGAATATGGATACAAAAAGAACAGTGTGTGATAGGTATGGTTAGATATGTTTTCAATGAATTCTCAATAGAGTGGCTTAAAGAACAAAAATTCACAGATTATGAGATAGATGATGCTCAAAATCTATTGAATAAGGTTGAAGCACAGAGAGACAATAAAGAACTAATTAAGAGGCTCGTGCAGGGAAAAAGTCCAAGAATAGATGCAATAATTTCATTGCTTAGTTCAATAACAGATGCAGAAGGAAGACCAATTTGTTTTGAAGATAATGGAATGATAGACATACCAGACGAAGCACGAGAATATTTTGAGCATGATTTGGAGTTTGAAGAATTAGATATATTTGTCGGCAAACTAAAGAACATAAAATTTGCAAAACGATTCTCATACCCAAAAAGAAGAAGTGACAAAAAAGGAGAACGACACAAATCGCTTTAACGAATAATTACAAATCCTTTGAATTTTTCTTCTGACTCAATCCAAGCATATTCCAGTTCAGAGACATCTGCACCAGATGGTCCGTGATAACACCATTCAAGTAATTTTTCTAATCCTTGTCTGTCTCCTTGAGCCATTATCTCTACTGATCCATCTTCCCTATTTTTTACCCAGCCAGTTAGACCAAGTTTAAGTGCCATGGTCTGAGTATTGGCTCGGAAGAAAACTCCTTGCACATGACCAAAAACTTGAATGATAATTGTTTGAAACATAAAAGGAATAGACAAAAAAACACTAAAAATATGAGTGTGGGAATTTAATTATCTACATAGCTGTTCTCAAATCAAGAAACGCACCATTAAGATTAGAAAGTATTTCTTTACCAACCTCAGTAGAAGGATCTGTGTTTATTGACATTGCATCATCTTTAGTTCTTCCTTTAGAACCACTACCAAATCTGCGTAAAAGATCAACTGATTCCAGATAGGCTAGAAAAGTTTTTGGTGAAACACTACAATGTCTTGAAATACTTGAACGGATTTTAGGCCCTTGATAATGTGAAAATCCAACAGCTCCACCTCCGCTTCCCTTACCAAAATCAAATCCTTTACAAATACCAAATACAACATCTCTTGATGTTAATCCAGCAGCACGAATATGTTCATCAGTAGCAGAAGAAAATGAAATACTACCTAAAAATTCCTCTTTGGAAGCAAATCCATTTGAACCTGTAGAATCAGAAGGTAGTTGAACCGACTTGTGTTTATCTCTGCGTATGCAATGTAGTCTGTATCTTTTGACTATCTTATCAAAATCCCTGGTGCCATTGTTTATACGAGTTACATAAAAACTTGCTGGAATTGATTCTTTTTCAAGTCTGCGTACAAGATCTTTTAGCAAACGATTATTGGCACGTCTTTCACGAATTTGTTGGATTTCGCTTGGGCTTGGATGGGTTGCAAGATGATAAAGTCCTGGAAACTCCCTACGAACACACTTGAGTTCCTCTTTTTCAGTTCTTTTTGGAGATGCGGTTGGATCAACCCAATATGCTTCTGCAGCTATGCTCAATACCTTGGGAGGTTCAAGATCTTCCCATTGGGTACGCAATTCTGCAAATGCTTGTCGATATACAATTTTACGCTTTTCTAACCTTAATTGTTTACGCTTTGCATCTGTAGAAGCTGCACGTGTTCTTCTTTCGATATCGCAGAGTTTCTTAAATCGATCATCATAGTTAGGATTAGCAAGGTAAAGAAGTGCATCTAACGAACATGTCTCCATACAAATATCTATTAAAGTGCGCATTAGGTATACAGAGACTACTGAATGTACCAACATATCAACTCTATCTGCCAAGCGTGGATCTGATAAACTAGGTGGGTGATCTGCAGACGTAGTTAGGTATGCTTCTAGAATTACATTCTGACCTATATCTGAGCGTAAACGAGTTAGATCAATAGTAGACAGGGAATCTATAACACCTCTGCTAAGTGTAAGGAACAATTCATTAGATTCTGTATTTGCTTCTCTGAGAAGAGGGTGAATAAAGTTTGAACACATCATCTTTTTTATTTGAGTTGGCATTAGCTCTTCATAACCTACGCCTGATTTGAGTAATGAGAGTGCTCTAGCAAGAGTCTGGACCGAAGTATCACCTCCAGGTACTAATTTTACACTACCTGAAAGTCTTGGAAATCTAGACCAGAAAAACCTTGGGAGTTGAAAACCAATGTCAGCCCTCTGCATAAATGTTTGTATGCCAGCCAATGCGTCTAAAGCTGGAGCCATTTTGATAAAGGTTTTTCCAGTTAATTGTTCTTGTTTTGCAGTTTTTAACCATTGACGCATAAGGATCACTAAGCCATAAGTTTACTTGTGTTTAAAAATGGTTGAAATAGTTTTTAAGGATATGTCACACCACCTGATAAAATTCTTAGGCATACCTTTAAAACCATTTTCTGACACTACTAGCATGGGTAATTGTTAGTGGGTGGACAACGATTAAGCTTAGCCTATAGAAAAAATGATATAGATCCTAAATCATTGGCTAGAGTAATTGCTGGAACACAGAGGTATAAATTTGGAAATTTATTAACAAAAGAACCACCCCCAATAGTGGCACAGATTAGAGATTTTGAAAGTGAAAGAACTCAAAGAAAATTTAATAGAGAGCTATGGGACAGTGCTGAACAAGGAAGCCTGGAGCGTGTTAAAAGAGCATTAGGGGATGGTGCTGAAATAAATACACATGATGAACTAAAAGAAACTGCATTGATGAAAGCTAAGCATGAATTTCATGCTAGAAGCACTGGGCCTTTAGACAAATTGAGAATGATCATAGTCATAGCATACTTGAAAGAAGCAGGTGCAACGATAACACACGAAGAAGAGAACATAGTAAATAAAAAAGGAAAGAAAGAAACGCTTGGTGCTTTTGCTCTTGATAAATTAAAAGAAATAGGAATTGGCATTGGAACAACTATGGTAGCAATTCCCACTGTTTTAGCAGGAATAATGCTGTTTGCATTCGGAGGAATGCAAGGTGGAATGGGATTGATGACATTTCCATTTGAAATTGTATATGGTGACTTAAAAGAATTTGGAGATATGATGATTAAACTTCCAAACATTCCTTTAAGCGTTGGGGGAATTCTGATGGGTACGTGTGCTGCTACAATAATTGGTGTTGGAGTTTTTGCAACTGAAAAGTTATTTAGTAGTAAGAATAAAATTGATGATTTTGTTAATGAAACAGTAAACGTATTTGCCACTGTTGGTAAAGCACTCGGAGTCGCATGTTCATATTCTGGATTTTACCTTGGTACAATTGCAAATTTAGCTTATATTGCAGAACATGGAAAAATATCAAAGGAAGGATTCGCCCTCATTAGTTTGAGTGCAATAGGACGCAGTTTATCAAGAGCATTTATAAGACGAGAAGAAAATGAAAAAACAAATACTGATTTTCACATAAGATGGATAAAAGAAGCATCACGTGATCTTGCAATAATAACTGGTATTGCAACTTTAGGTGGTGCAGCAATAGCATATGCAACCGGAGTAAGTATGGTACTACATACTGTATTAGTGCCTGCTGCGATTGTTTGTATTGGTTATGGAGCAATAAAATTAGCAACAAAAAATTAAAAATAAAAAATAAGATTAACCCATCATGTCGCCCATACCAGGACCGCCTGGTGGCATTCCACCACCTCGACCTCCTCCTCTTGAGCTAATGATATCATCAATTCTGAGAATTAATCTGGCAGTTTCAGTTGCTGAAACAATTGCTTGCTTCTTAACTTTTGCTGGTTCAAATATTCCAGCTGATTTCAAATCAGCAACTTTACCATGTAGAACATCAACACCAACTGTTTTCCCAGTTGCTTCTTTATGCTTTGTTCTGAGAGAAACAATTGTATCAATAACATCCATACCTGCATTTTCAGCCAATGCTCTTGGAATTGATTCTAATGCTTCTGCAAATGCTTGAATGGCTAGTTGTTCTCTGCCGCCAATGTGAGTTGCATAGTTATGGACTTCTTTGCTTATTTCCATTTCTACACTACCGCCACCAACAACATATTTACCATCTTGTAGGGCACTGGCAACTGCACCACGTGCATCAACAACTGCTCTTTCGACTTCACTGACAACATGGTCAGTTCCACCACGAACAAATACAGTAACAGATTTTGGATCTTTGCACTTTTCAACAAAAACCATTGATTCGCCAGAGACTTTCTTCTCTTCAACAAGACCAGCATTACCAAGGTCTGTATCTTTAAGATCTTCAAGAGTTGAAACAACCATAGCACCAGTTGCGCGAGAAAGTTTTTCCATGTCGCTTTTTTTCACTCTTCGTACTGCTGTAATTCCTTTCTTTGAAAGGAAATGTTGTACAAGATCATCAATGCCTTTTTGACAGAAGATAACATTTGCTTTAACTGCAGCAATTTTATCAACCATATCCCTCATCATTTTTTCTTCTTGTTGTAGGAATGCTTCCATTTTATCTGGGGATGTTATTTCGATTTTTGCATCTGTTTCTGTTTTCTCAATTTCAAGTGCTGCATCCAAAAGAAGGATTTTTGCATTCTTCACTGATTTTGGCATGCCGGCATGAACCACTTCCTTGTCAACCAATACACCACGGATAAGTTCAGTATCAAGAACTTCGCCGCCTGCCTTCTTTTCAATTTTTATTAAATCAAGATCAACCTTAGTTTTGCCTTCATTTGTTTCAGCAACCTGCATAACTGCTTCAGCCATTAAAGTAGCGATTTTCTTCTTTTCATCTTCACTACCAATGCCTTTTGAACCCATTGAAACAAGTGCAATTTTTACCAAGACTTCTTTGTCGGTGGGTAACACTGGTTCTGAGATTTTTGCAAGTGCTTCTTCGGCTTTCTTAGCAGAAAGTTCATAACCCTTAATTATAACTGTTGGGTGTATGTTTTGATCTAAAAGTTCACCTGCTTTTCTAAGTAGATTACCGGCTATAACTACACTGGTGGTAGTTCCATCTCCAACTTCCTTATCTTGAGTTTTTGCAACTTCAACCATAAGCTTTGCAGCTGGATGATCAACATTCATTTCTTCAAGAACAGTTCTACCGTCATTTGTTATTACAATGTCGCCCAAATCAGAAACAAGCATCTTGTCCATACCTTTTGGACCAAGGGTTGTTTTGATTATGTTAGCCACTGCATACCCTATGGCAATGTTAATTCGCATTGCATCTCTTCCAATAACTCTCTGGGCCCCTTCTGGGAGCACATATGTTTGTTCACCACTTACTTGTTTGCTCATAGCTACACCTCATAAAAATTCTTATTTTTATTAAGTCGAACAACGTTCGACACCTCATAAAAATTTCATTTTATTATTAAGTAAAAATGCTAGTGCATTTTTACACCTCTAATTAAGCATAGTTTTTAGACTATCAAAATGAGTTGAGATCAAATATGTATCGAAAATGTTTAAAAAACTAGCTAAGGCAGGCGCTAAAAACCTTTTGACCCAGAATACCTTTGTTTATCTATAGATAATGAGGTGCGGAACATTGGTTCCGCAAGTGAACAAAAATGGATTGGAATTTTTTGGAAAAAATTTCAAGTATTGAAAATGTGATTTTCAATGGATTTAGGTAAAAAACTCAGAGAAGCATTGGCAAAACTCACCAATAGGCCATATGTTGACGAAAATGATGTCAGAGCATTGATAAAGGACCTTCAACGGGTGCTGATATCATCTGATGTCAGTGTAAAGCTAGTATTTGCCTTATCAAAAAGAATCGAAGAAAGAGCATTAAAATCAAAAAAGATGGACGCACTTACACTCAAGGAACACGTCACTAAAATTGTCTATGAAGAACTTGTGTCATTAATGGGAGAAAGTTACACTGCAAGATTGGATAAACACAAAATCCTCATGTCTGGACTTTATGGTAGTGGTAAAACAACCTCTTGCGCCAAGCTTGCACATTTCTATAAAACAAAAGGCTTGAGTGTTGGTCTTGTGGCAGCAGATACTGATAGACCTGCAGCACAGGAACAATTAGAACAGCTTTCCAAAACAGTTGGAACTGCTTTTTATACGATTAAAGGAGAGAAAAACCCGGCAAAAATTGTAAAAGATGCGCTGAAAAAAGCAAAAGAAGACGTAATAATCGTAGACTCTGCTGGAAGAAGTGCATTTGACGGACATTTGGTAGAAGAACTAAGGGAAATTGCAGATGTATTAAAACCAGAAGAATGTTACCTTGTTATAAGTGCTGATCTTGGACAAATTGCAGGCAAACAAGCAACAGAATTCAATGCAGCTGTTCCTCTTTCTGGTGTTTTTGTTACCAAGATGGATGGTTCAGGTAAAGGGGGGGGAGCATTAAGTTCAGTTGCAGCATCCAATGCAAAAATTTCATTTGTTGGTATTGGGGAAAAATCATCTGACATTGAAGTGTATAATTCTGAAAAATTTGTTGGTAGGCTTTTGGGTGTTCCTGATATCGGAGCCTTAATGGAAAAGATAAAAGAAATATCAAAAGAAACTGACCTTAAAAAAATAGAATCAGAAGAACTTACAATTGAATCTTTTTATGAACAATTGAAAGCAGCTAAAAAACTAGGTCCACTTAGTAGTGTTTTCTCAATGATAGGTGCTGTTGATGTACCAAAAGAAATGGTACAACAAAGTGAGGACAAGCTGAAGAAATTTGAATGTATGATAAATTCGATGACAAAGCAGGAAAAAAAAGATGCAAAGATATTGAAAAATAATGCAAATAGGATAGCAAGGATTGCAAAAGGAAGCGGTTGTACAGAAAAAGAAGTCAGAGAATTTTTATCTCAATTTGAAAAGATGGAAAAAATGATGAATATGTTTAAGCACAACCGTGGATTTAGAAAAAAGATGGAAAAAATGATGCAAGGCGGAAATGTTAATCTTCCTAACATGTAAATGAGATTGTTTTAAGTATTGTAATTCAATATTTAACTGGATTTTTTGATAATTTTCTTTGCCTCGGAGGATAGCATACAACCTTTCTTCTGAAGGAAAATTAATACTCCTTTTAGAATTTGTTGATTTGGAACAATGGCAACATAAATTAGATCATACTCCCTGAAGTAAAGTTGTATTTTTGGTTCCGAAAGAGTATGTGCCTCAACTTTCTCGATCTCAGTATACCCCCTCTTAGAAAGACTGAAGGATAGGAACCTGCCTTCTAGATATTCCAAATAGGTATCATAAAAGACCATTTTAGGATTTATATTATTCAATAGAAAGAACACTGGAGTATAACCTTTCCTTCTTTTAATCGAAGAAGCAACTAGTGGAACAACCATCTTACTATGTTCGAATTTTAGTTCTTTTTTATTAATTTCTGATGATCTTTTTAACTGGAATAAGAGATAGAATAATATTAGTAGGCCAAATAAAAGAAATGGACAAATACATTGGAGGGAGTAGAGAAACGAGGATATTAGTGTGAACCAATCACCATATGCTAAAACCATGATAAAAAATAAGAAGATAAATTATATATTACAACCCAGAATTAGAATAACAACGCTTTGTACAACAATTAACCACATTTTTGTGCAGGATTTGGTTTTGCTATATTTATTGTGCAAAGCCAATAACAACTTTTATAAACACTTTCTAACACAACCAAACTATGGTTCAGACAGTCAAATCCTTATATCAAGCAGTGAACGATAGACGTTCAGTACGAGTCTTTACAGATAAACAAATTGAACCAGAAAAATTACAAAGAATACTAGAAACAGCAAGAAATGCACCACAAATATCACCAGGCTCATATTCTATTACTGTAGTTCAAGACCCTAAACAAAAGGCAGATCTTCGAGCAGCATCATTACGTCAAAAATACGTAGAAACTGCACCAACAGATCTTGTTGTTTTAGTAAACAAATATGATTTACCTAGTATTCAAGATGCAACAACTGCAACTGCCTATGCTGATCTTACAACTCATGTTTTAGGATTGGGAAGTGTTTGGATAGGTGCATTCCACCCAGATCAAGTAGGTCAGATTGTAGGTGCAAGACCAAGGCAGGTTCCTGTAGCCATTCTATGTTGCGGTGAACCTGAACCAAGAGAAAATGTTCATAGAACTCCAAGGAGACCATTAGATGATTTGATAACTGTTATCGGTCGTGACGGTCATTCGATTCCTTATCATGGGATTGGAAGCACAATGCTAGGGAGCAGACTATTTTTTGATGTTATAGAACGTAGAATTTCAACAAGAAAGTTTACTGGGAAACCAATCGAAGAAGCCAAAATACACAGAATTATTGAATCTGCAAACAGAGCTCCGTCTGCAGGAAATCTACAAGCATATGATTTGATGCTGTTTACCGACCCAACTTTGATGAAGATATTTATGAGAACTGCGCTTGGCCAAAAAACAAATGGAGAAGGAGCATTGCTGATAGTTATGGCAAATCAGCTTAGATCAAGTATAAAATACAGAGAAAGAGGAGCTGAACTTTATTGTTTACAAGATGCAACAATTGCAGCAGCATATGCTGATTTGGCAGCACAAGATGTTGGACTTGGAACAAACATGATTACCAAATTTAATATCCCAAATGTAGCAGCTTTGATTGGAGCAAATAGATACCAGATACCAATTGCAGTTCTAGCAATTGGGAATATTGCATAAATTTTTATTAACAAATTAGCATAATATTGATTGGTGAGGGGTAAACTGGTACGTTTTTTGTTTGTTTGAGGGGGCACGCCCCCTCGTACCCCCGAAAGGAGGTGTGGAACCTTGGTTCCACAAACAAACTAAAATGAGGAAGTTCTGCCCTCTGCGAGGATAACAGGCTTTAAGGGCTTGAGAGTGCTACAGAAACGATACTTTTTTGTTTAAGGGCTGCCCATTGTACCCCGTTCGCGGGGTGCGGGGTGTCCCAGCAAACAATAAAAGATGCAACGCGTACTCTTTTATCCAATGACAGAGCAAGGCCTTTGGGCCGCTTTCTGAAATTCGCAAGAATTTTGGAACCTTTTGATCTAGTAATAGATCAAATTGAAGTCAAATCCAGTAAATACAAAAGGCAGACTATTCCCCTCACCTTCTACTTTTTAGGAAAAAGTGGAGTAAAAACTGATTATAAAAGAACCAAAAAATTCAATATTTAAATCTTCCACTACATTAAAGTTTCTAACACATTAAAGAGGATAGAAATATGGGTAGAGTATTAGAACGCACAGATCGAATACAGCATCGCATTCATCAGCCACCAAAAAGATGGGAAAAAACTTTACGTGAAGACATATGCAGGCATATGCCATCTGATCTATGGCCAAGCATACCAACCACAACAATGCTTACAATTGCATTAACATTAGCCAGGCCAACGAGTCATTTCTTATGGATAAGCGGGGAGGAAATAGCTGAAATTGCAATTAGGATGGCCAACCAAAGAGATTCGCCCATATGGGTAAGAACAACTGTTGAAGAATATGGTGGTATGAAACAGACACACTCGGCCATCACTTGGAGTAGAAGAATGAAGGTAGCTCCTGAGATAGGTGATATGTTAGGTAAAGTAGCAATGTTTATGGCATCAGAAAGACGTAATAAAAGAAATATGGTTGAGCTTCATGGAGTCATAATTGAATCTGTCCTTGAAATGATGGAAACAGATCGAGAGACAATGATTGATAGACTTGGATTAAACAGACGCAGACAAGCAAACTACGAAAGATTAACCAATACCTCAGGTAGAGTTTATGACATTGGTTGTGAAGAAGGTGGGTTGATAACAATTGAACAAGTTAGACAGCCATTGGTCCTAGTTGAAAAAGACCCAATGATGGTTATGCTTCTTACAGAATATGCAAAACGCCAAGGAAGAGATGATGTTGAAATCGTACCTTCTGACTTTCGTGAAGTTCAGTATCAAGAACAGGCATATGCAGTGAACATAAACGGAGTGTTGCATAGTCTAGGGATTAATGAAATTGCAGATGCAGTAACAAGATTATTCGGATTTGTAGAAAAGGGTGGAATCCTACAAACAGTTGATGCAGATGGATGGTGCTGTAATCACGCAACACCTGAAAAAGTAGTGGAAATAGGGAATGCAATAAGGAGACTTGGTGCTGAACGTATAGAAGAATATGTTGAAACAGACCAACTCCCATTATGGGGAAAGCCATTCAATATGGCTTATCACAGGTATGTTGCCTGGAAGTAATCACCGAAACGGTCGTGTATTTCTCCTTAATGGTTTTAATCCTGACAATGAAGTCAAAGAAGCTTCGATTGATTCTATTTCATTTGGATCTAAGGCAGCACACATATCTGCTTCTATCAATACAGCAGGATATGCAAAGTTTTCACCCAAAGCAGAAAGCCCACAAATTATAGCTGCAACTTTATCAATTTCTGACGAAGTAGTTTCGATTCTAAGTGGAAGATCATTTTTTGCTGGTTTAATATAGAAAACAGAAATCTGTTTGTTATTTTCAGAATATGGTATTTTTTCAGTGCGTTCATAAGCATCCAAAAGAAGATTGCACAAAACACTGTCAGAACAATTTAAACCAAATTCTTTTGCAAGTTTTTTTGAACGTGCGTCTTTTATCACTCCAATCAAAAAACATTTTCTATCATTGCAATTCTGATAAAGTTTTTTGTATAGTTCAAGCACTTCAATATATAGCTTGAAAAGATCGCTTTCTTTTTGAGGACAGTCAGAAGGAAGAGGAAGTAGGGAACCATCAATTAGCATAACTTGTGGTGAAAACTTCTCCAAGCATTCAATAGAGCATGATAATTCTTCCTTTAAACGAATTAAGGAACGGAAAACCAAAGCTTCGTGTTCATCTAATGAATTTTCAATAAATACATCTGGTTTGGGATTTTTTTCAGGATGATAAACAAATGACTGGAGTTTAGAATTAGAATAAACAAAATGCACTCCAACTGCTCTGCATAATACAATGTCTGCACCATGCATCCTATGATAAAGTAGGCCACCATCAACTGCACAAACTGAGAGATCAGATTGTACTTTCTCTACCTTGCAGATTTTTTCAGGATTGGATTCACGAATATTTTTTACCTTATCTTTTAGTAGGTTGTAATTCTGTTTGATTTCTTTTGCAAGTGTAGAAAGTTTCTCTCTCATGTAAAGTTAACGATCAAAAACATATTTTAACTCTGTGTAAGATAGAAATATATGATTCTTTCGGATTACGACATAAAAAGAATGCTTAAGGCAAAGAAGATGGAGATACACCCACTTAATCCTGCTCAAATAGGCTCAGCAAGTGTAGATTTGACACTAAGTAAAGAATGGTATTTTTTCAAAAAATCCTGCTATGGAAAAGTGTTTGACCTGAAAAAAACAAGTTTCAAGAATGCATTTGAAAAGAAGAACAAAAAAGAAGTGGTATTGAAACCAGGTGAAATGTGCCTTGGAAAAACCGTTGAAAAAATAAGATTGCCCTCATATATTATGGGAAAATTAGAGGGGAGAAGTAGGTATGCAAGGATGGGATTGATAATACATACCACAAGTGCACTTGTACAACCAGGAAGCAACAACCACCAAATTTTAGAGATTGTAAATCTATCTCCATTTCCAATAAGAATTCATGCAGGTATGCGGGTATCGCAGGTGGTTTTCCAACTGCTTGAACACCCGACAACAAAACCATACGCAAAGTTTGGTCAAATAGCAAAAAATCAGTGAAATTATGAAATTCAGTAACGAGACAATAGCAACAGTAGTGATAATTATACTACTTGTTCTACTTGGTAGTTTTCTATACACTCCATTATTTGAAAACCCGGGAATGATCTTCAAAGAAGCGCCATTAATAAAAAATAAAGAATTGCAATTATTACCAGGAGAAATATATGTCTATGCATATGTGTTCAATGGAACACAAATAAATATGACATACTCTGTCAGCGACGGTGGAAATTGTACACGAATAAGGGTTTTAGAAAGTGTGAATCTATCACAAACCTGTCTTGACAAATGGGGGATGGACACTCAGAGGTATAATGCAACCCTAGAAAATCAGCAAATAATTTTCTTTAAACCGTGGATGCTTGCATTGAAAGACGGGTGGAAATGGAAAAATGCAATGTATATAGACTATAATGGGGCACCATACCCAGTGTCAACATCAGAATACCGAGTTATGAGATTAGAGGAGTATATGAATAGGAGTGTATTTGTAGTTGAAATAAAATCAGATGGTGGAGTAGAATACGATTGGGTTGATGCAGATAAAAGAATAATACTAAAAATGATTGGGCCTGGTTATGAGATAAATTTGGTTAATGAAACTAATGTACCACAGTAAGAGGTATGACGTTTTTTTCCATTTCTTGCTCAGCAACTCTGACAAAAGAAAGTGAATCTTTGCTGATTTTGATCAATGGGGGTGCACCCATAGATAACTGAAGTGCTCTGGCACCAATTAATCTTGCAACTTCGTATTTAGTTAAATCCATTTAAGCTCACCATAAACAGTGGGATAGATGTAGTCTACAAAACAATATAAACATTGCCTTTCTTGCCGATTGTAATCGCAGTTTCACTATTGAATATTTTTACGATCCCAGAAACAATCTTTATTTGCATTCCTGCTTTTATTTCAGTTCCCCTACCTTCGAATAAATAGATAACACCCTCATTTCCTGTCTCGTCATTAGCAAGAATACGAACCAGTGTTGCTTTTACTCGTTTTGATTTTTGATATTCCATTGATTCTGCAGTTTTAACAATAAGAACATCCGTGTTGATATTCCTCATGCCTTGCTTGATTTTAGTTAAATTAGTTATTTTCATTTCCTTGAACTTGTTTCTAGCCATTTTGAATGCTTGTTGGATCTCCCTCTTTGCCTCGTTGATCATATGATCCATTTCTTTTTTCATTATGGTTTCGTCGCCACCTGAAAGCATCATTGTTTCATATGCTTTCTTAAAGAAAGTGTCTGGAAGATGTTCAATTTCTTCACGTTCTTTAAGTTCTTCGATTTCAGTTGTTTCCAATGTTGCTATCTCAGCAGAAACACGATCAAGATCTGTTCTTTTTCCAACTTCTCCTAGCTCACCAGATATTTCATCGCCTTCAAGCACTTCTGGTTTTACTATTTCGTGTTTTTCTTCGTGAAGATGTTTCTGGCCAGGAACTTGAACAGCACCAATCTCATCAAGATCAGACATTACTTCAAGATAACTGGTAAGAAACTCTTGCATAACCTTTCGTCCAGCTTCTTCGGTCTTTTTCCTGCTTCCATGTTGCTGATGTGCACGAAGATAAATCTTCTCTATTGTAGGCATCATTTTGCTTCTAGCAACTTCTGCCTTTTCTTTACCCAGACGTTTTTCAAAAATCTGAGTTATTGGCCTGAGCATTTTTTCTTTTACATCACTTGGTTGTTCTTCTGATTTTGTTTCTCTATCGTCATTATCTGAAGAAAAGATTTTTGCAAATGACATGAGTTCTGGTTCAGTTTGTTTTTTCTTTTCCAAGTATTGTTGGGCAATGGCACGAACAGATGGATCCTTATCATAGCTTAGCTCAACTAGTGCAAAAACAGCTGCAGGATCATCTATTTCTCCCAATGATTTTGCCACTCTCTTACGAACTTCTGGCTTTTCATCGAATGTAAGTGATACAAGTTTGTTAATATTAGCAGTTACCGAGTCCATTATACTCAAATCCACATTAATCTATTTATTCTTTTCATTTGAACAGCTTTCTACGCCGTTAAGGCATGGCCATTTTGGTCATGATTGAAGCGATTTTATTGAATTGAGACACTTCTCAATCCATTCCATTTTGAAATTACCCATATGAGCTATCCTTAGTCCATTTTCAGCAAATACTCCTCTTGCACCAACAATCTTTATATCATATTCTGATGCAAGTTTAGATTTTATAAGTTTGGCCTGGTCTGAACTATTGCAAACAAATCCTGTGACAGTATTTGATTCGAAAGTTGGCTCTGCCATTAATTTAAATTCCATTTCAGTTAGTCTTTTTCTTGTGTATTCAGCTATTTCTGCATGCCTTTTTACTGTAGCTGGAAGTCCTCCATTTTGATCTAAAACACCAAATGCCTCTTGAAGTGCCCAAAACAAGGTTATTGCAGGTGTGTTGGGTGTTTGCTGGTCTTTTTCATATCTTTTTTTATGACGTTGAAGATTCATATAATATCCTGGAATATTTTCTCTTTTTGAATATTTTTCCACTGCTTCTTGGCTAAGCCCAAGTAATGCCATTCCAGGAGGTGCACCAATACCTTTTTGGCTCCCAGTAACAAAACCATCAACATGGAATTCTTTCATATTGAATTCAGTACCTGGCCATGCAGAAATACCGTCTATGATAGTAAGCATTCCTTTTGATTTTGCATACTTACAAATTTCTTTTATGTGGTTTTTTACCCCGTAGCCAGTTTCATTGTACACCATGGCCAATACTTTTGCATTGCTATTGTCGATATGCTCTTTTGCCCTTTCTAAATTCCAACCCTGGCCCCCATCTAACTTATGCACTGTTGCATCAGAATACAGACTCATTGTAGTGGCAAGATGACCTCCAAATTCTCCATTCGGAAGACAGATTGATTTTTCTGATTTTTCACAAAGATTAAGAGCTAATGTTTCAAGGCCAAGTGCACCAGAACCAGATATTACATAGGATTCTTCTGATCCTAGATAGCCCTTCAGTCTTGTACAAAGGTCAGAATAAAGCTTGGTAAAGTCGCTGCTTCTGTGTGTTATCATCTCTTTACATTGTGCCTGAGAAATTTCATCTAAAACAGGTACAGGTCCAGGTGCTAATAATATACTCATAATTTCACCTAATTAAGTAGTTATGAAGATAGGAAAATGAAAATTAAAAATAGATGCTTTTGGATACAGGAAAAAACATAAAAAACCATATTAAAAATGTTTGTAAAAAGAATATTGTGATGGTAAAAAAGACAATACTAAGAACAACTGAAGCACCAGGAACAAAAAGACAAGAACCAAAAACAGAACAACTGCCGGCAGCAATAGCTCAAAGAATAATAAATGAAATGAGAGAATATGTAATAAGAGAGAGACTTTTCCCCGGAACCTGGGATTCAAGAAATAAAGTAAAATTATTTGCACAAGATACAACAGTTGATTCATTGGATCTTGGAGATGAAATAAAAGTTATAGTTAAGAAATTATTAGAAAAAAGAATGAATATTGTTGCAGTAAATAATGTAGCAAGAACAACAGGAAGAACTGATATTGAAGGAACTCTTGAAGTTTTTAGAAACCTGAGGGCGTCTTTGACTACTTATAGACAAACTATCGACTTACCAGAAGATTATCTTACAACTGCAATTGAACGACTGGACAGGCACATTAGCATGTTAGATAGAGCATCAGAACTTAGTAGGAGCACAGGTTCGGTTTAGGTTGGCAGAAGGAAACAGTGAGATTACCGAGATGATCCAAGCAGCCCTTGGTGTAAATAGTACATTATTATACCATTATCTTGGAAATGAACAAGTAAGATTTAATCAGATAATAACAACAGTAATGGCAGAGGTTAATACTCGTTTTCCTGAGCCAGTGGCTCCAAGAACCTATGATGCCTAATTACCAATTTTTTACCTGCTCATGGACCATTAAGGAGAATGCTCTGCTTTTTTCCAAAATTGCATTTTTTATCATATTTTTATCTCTGGCACGATAGAGATATTCATACCCACCACCTAGTTTATTTTTCTGATCTCTCTCTACAAGTTGTTTAACAGTTAACGAAGCAAGTGCACGTTGAACAACTGAACGATCTCTTTTTGTTGCTGAAGATAACTCGGCAATGTTTGTCCATGTTTTTTTATCCAATAATTTTTGGAAAATATTAACTTCCTGTTTTGAGAGTCCGAAAGAACATTGTAAAAGATCTTTTACTGATAAATCAATACAGGATAAATTCAACTTCATTTTTATCACCATAATCGCGAAGCGATCAACAACCAGTTTTTGCCACGCTTTTTCCCAAAAAGCGTGTGTGCGTTTTTCAACAAAAAAAACATAACTCAGTTCTTTTTAAAAAACGTTTGTGCAATATTTTTGCACATATGACCAATTCAAATGACAAAAAATTAGAATTGATACGAAAGAAAAAATTACAGGAGTTGAAATCTATGACAAATGAAAAACAACCAGAAGTAGATGTTTATTCGACACCAACATGTCCATATTGTACACATGCAAAAGAGTATTTGCAATCAAGGGGAGTAAAATTCAATGATTGGGATGTTTCTGTTGATAAACAAAAGGCAAAGGAAATGATTCAGAAAAGTGGGCAAATGGGAGTTCCTGTTCTTCAGATAAATGGGAGAATAATTGTTGGATTTAATAGACCTCTTATCGACGATGCATTAAGCAGAAAAGCACCTATGAAAAGAGAAGATGCCATACAGAATATTGCATTTGATCCTTTTCAAAAATAAATTAAAAATAAAAAAAATTATTTTTTATATTTTGGAACTGGTTTTTTTGTAAAGTAATAGGCTCCGCCCACCACTAAACCAACTAAAGCAAGGACAAATGCTGTTGAAACGCAGTCAATTCCCTTGTCCTCTTCAACAACAGCCGGAGAGGTTGTTGTTTGATTATCTGTTGGAGTTGTTGGTGGAGCAGAAGCACTGTTTGCCGCAGCAATTGCCTGATTTGCCAATGATTCTGCTTCTTCATAATTCCCTGCTTCATATTCTTGTTCTGCTTGTCCAAGCAATCCTTCTGCTTCAGTGGTATTTTTCCCAGAGGCTTTGGCAGATGCTATTGCAGACTCGGCTTCTTCAATTGCTTGTTCTGCTTCTGATGGATCAGGAACGCATGTTTCATCTGTGCAGATGTAACCATCTGAACAATCAGAATCTAGCGTACACTCTGGTTGTTCTTGATCCATACAAACATTGTCAGAACAATATTGGTCTGCTGAACAGTCTAAGTCTTCACAACATCCATATGCTACACATGCATGACTTTCTATGTAACCACATTCGCATGTAATTGGCGTACATTCATTTTGTTGGCAGACTTCATCAGAAAGACAGTCTGCATTCACATAACATTCTAAGGTTAGTCCAGGTGTTTCAACACAGTCACAGTCATCCAAGTCTTGTTTTAATGTTGCTGAATCATAGCCGCTTTTTGATGCTCTTATTATTGCTAATTGGCCACATCCATCAAATTGTATTTCACCGTTTTCATCTGTCTTACCAATTATATCTCCATTAACTTTTACTTCTGCATTTTCAACTGGATCAGAACCTGAGGTTACTGTAACAGTATTTTCTTCACAATCTGAAACAAGTTCAATTGAAAGTTCTGGATCTGAAGGAGACGGATCGTTGTTGTTTGATTGCTCATCTGCAAACAAACCGAACACATTCCAAAAGGCCGGCATAAGAAGGAACGATGATATGGTGTTATTTTCTGTATCTAACTCTTGTTCAAATTCTTCCCAACAATCTCCCCCTTCGTATTGACATAATAAACTAACCATAGAAGATTCATCATACCCATTTGATTCTTGGTTTGACCAATGGAAAATTATATCAAAAGATGTTTCATTGTCTGCCCCCAACCACAAATATTTGCTTCTGAATGATGTCAGATTAGAGGATGGTATCTCCCACAAGGAGTCATTGATAGCATATAGATCGAAATGACTAGCTAAGAGACTGATGGACATATATGGTGAATAACCATATCGAGTATTTTGTATTAATACATCGTCAACACAAAACCCTATCGTAGAATACACATTATTATAGAACCAAGAATCATATATTGCTGGTTGAACTACAGAATAGGCACAATCCATAGTATCATTTACACCACCTAAAGAAAGAACTCCAACATCATTGCCATGTGCAAGTGCTGATGAAAGATTTACATCTCCAGAATTTCCAAAAAATAAGAAGCCTGCAGCTCCAGCTCCTTCTCCACCTTCGCCACAGTAATTATCATGGGCAGTATTTCCGGTAAAGTTTACAACCCATGAGTATACAGTCATGAAACCAGATGGAAAAATTGGAAACTCAGTTTTAAACAATTCAAGTTGATAACAGTATTCTGGGTCTGGTATTGGTGGATTATTACGTGCTGTGTTGTTAACCAAAGTTATCAGATATGATGATTCTACGATAAACCCAGCATGATAGTTATTGTATGCTAGATTATCTTGTAAATATTCATTGTCGGTATATAAGATAAGAAACCCAACATTATTATCATGAGCTATATTTCCGATCAGATCATTATATGACGTATAATAATCTCCTTCAACAAGAAACCCATAACCACAGTTAGACGCATTATTTTGGATTAATGTATTCCAATCTGTCCTATAAAGATAAAAGCCAAAACTACCTTCTTCTCCTCCGCCCATACAATCAAAAACAGTATTATTTACGAACGTATTATTGTAACCATGCTCCCACTCTTCATCTGCAACTACATAGAAACCTATTGCAGCATTTTCAATAGTGTTGTTGATAAATAGATTATTATCATCCGCAATATAAAATGCAGTTCCTGCATTAGATAAAATGTAATTATTAGAGATATTATTGTAAGATAAAGGTTCTACAGCATCCAATAGAATACCTCCACTATGAGAAACCAAATAGTTATTATCGATAGTATTGAAACTAGAATCAGTAAGATAAATCCCATCAACCGTATTAGTATCAAGATAATTATTCCTTATACTACCAAAAGCGGAATAGAGAAATCTTATACCAAAACCATATCCTTCAATATTACAATTCTGTACAGTTACATTGTTTGCAGTATCTACATAGACACCATAACCAGAATCAGTATGATTGAGTTTGTATAAGTTAAGACAGTCAATAGTAACATCAGAAATATTGACATATATACAGGCTTGCGCACCTGGGCCAACTCCAACACCAGAGATATTGTTGCTTAAATTATAAACCCCAGGTCCATCTTCCTCGTCTATAACAGTACATTCTGATATCACACCATCAGCAAACGTAGTTCCTAGAACCAACAACAGAAACGCAAAAATATAGAATTTCATGAATTGGATGGGAAAGGAGATAATAAAAACTTATTTGACAGCCAATCTCAGTAAATAACAATCACAGGCTCATAGTATTTTCTCACATTGCCGCCATAAATACGGGCTTCAAGCATACGTGTGAGTTCTGTTTGTGCTTCCTCTTTAGTTCTATGAAGCCACCCCAATTTCATATTAAGCCTAATTACCCGGCCAGGTATAAGATGTCTGGTTGATTTTGGAGGCAGGGGGGTGTGTGCTTGGGCTGTTTTAACAATCTCTTCTTTTGTATATGATCTTCTTATGAAAACAGATTTGTTAAGCTCAATTAATTTCTGAACTTCTTCTTCAGGAATATAATCTATTGATCCTTTTTCTAATAATGAAAAAATATAGTTTTGTTCTTCAACCATTTCCATTAATTTGTATTTTCCTGGGTTAATAAGAAAACACTCTTTTTCTTGTGACATCAACATGAAAGGAGCTTTCAGATCATCAATTGCTTTTTTTCCTGTTTCATAGTCAACTTTTTCATATTTTAATGAATCTAATTTGAAAATTTGTTCTGGCTTCAAGCCTACAAAAGGATACCAAGTGCCAACTTGGATTTCAGGATTCATATAGTCAACTTTTTGGCAAGTTGCAAAAGGGCATTCAATTATTTCTAAAACTTTCAAGCGATGGTTCCCATCAAGAACTACGCCTGTTTTATCATCAATAATAAGCGGGTCGACAAGATGACCGATGTTAAGCATGCCTTCTTTTAGTTTTTTAAGATTTTGAGAAATAATCTGCTCGTGAGAAAGAAGCGTCTTGACCTCTCTTATTTCTAAGCTCTTTAACATTTCTTCTGCTAAGATTCCCATAAATCCACTGTGATAACATATGTTTAAAAGCTATCGGAAAGTGCTTCGGCAGGTGACGATTTGAAGTATAAATAGGCACGAAGAGATTTGGTTATTTCACATCCATGGTGATTCCTGAACCTGAAAGCACAGAAGGAAGAGAAAATCTTAAATGGTCATGACCAACTAACAGAACACCTTGTTCAAAATCTTCTTTAGTAATTACAAGAGCAAGATAAAGTTCCCTGCAGCCAAAATTTAGTAGTAAATTTATAGTAGTTATACGATCCATAAAACCAGTGATATCAGAGGCTGCTGCAGCTTGAGTTAAAACAGTAAGATCAATAAGCGCAATACCTTCATTCACACCATTGATAGGAATCCCCCTTGGTATGAAAAATGCTGAAACCTCATCAAAAACTGCTTTTGCACTTGCCCTCAAGTCATCTGAACCATATTGTTCGATGTATCTTTTTAGAATGGATGCGAGTATAGGAAGCCCTAGTCTGCGATAGTCTGATGAAACTTCTTGGATTATACTGTCTGCACTATCACTAATATTAAACCCGGACTTATGAGCTAGAACAAATGTATGTGAAACTGCAATACGAAAAAAATCCTGAACATGAGGTAATGTTTCAAATAGATTATCCAAATCAACATGTGGGTCAAAACGTCGCATATATTGTAGAAGTGTTGCGTCGTCTGCAGTATTCATAACCAACATGAAATTATAAAATTCACTAATTGTTTGTATAAATGCCAGACCTGCAGTGTGTTTAAGTCTTGGATGCTCAGTTGCAACAAGAGGAACCCCCAATGTTCTTTCAAGAGATGCTTTTTCATCTGGAAAAACACCTTCCAAAAAAAGTTTTGTGCTGAAGCCTCGTGCAGTTGAAAATCTGGCGGCAGTTATGGCTTCCTCTCGCCTTGTTGTGCTGTGATGCTCTGGAAAGACAAGAAGCCGTTTGGTCATGTGATAATTTTGTTGGGAAACATTAATAAAGTGATTATTTCTAGTAAAATGTGATAAGCAAGGAACGTTACTCGCTATGAATAAATTAGCCGCATTTTTGTTCCTATAGTGTTCACCGCGAGCCGAATGGCAAGCACAGCAAACAAAAATGCGACCGCCGGGAATTGAACCCGGCCCGCGAGATTGGCAATCTCGAATCATACCGATAGACTACGGTCGCTTTTGTTAAATGAATTTATTTTGTAAATTAAATGACAAAATAGGTAGCAGAAGTATAAGGCAAAAACAATAAAAACTGTGACTTTTGATGAATTTTCAATTAGAAAAAGATATGGATACTGGTACGGAAATGACCTCCCAAAATTGTTTAATAATTGAAATGTAAATACTAACTGTGGGAATGAGTAAAGGGTCTTACCTCAAAAGGATAACATCAAATATGCAAATGCGCAGTGTGGAAATTGGAGAAAAATTAGATGGCACCACACCACCATCAGTATTTGTTGGGAGTTATGGTTATCCAAAAGTCTATGTTGGACCAATGATGAGCCCAGAGCATGGAGATACTTCCATATTAGACACTCCCGAATCATGGATACCTGGCAAAAAAAATCAGGAGGACATAATAAATTTCAGGCTTGGTTTAGTAAGAGGGAAACAGATTGTTGGGATTAAAGATTTCAACAATAAACTAGTGCAAAAACTTCAAGAAATAACTCTTGCATCTGGTTCAGTTCAAAGTGAGGCAAAATTTCATGGAAAACCAAGAGGGATTACTTTTGACTCTGAACATCAACCATTTGGACCTAGTGCCACAATAGACAAGTTTGATATTGATAATGTAAAATGGCACCCTCATCTGGAAAAAACATATTATGATACTGACTTCAAAGCAAAGGATGCTGCAATAGAACTCTACAATGAGGGAGTATTATTCTCACAAATACAAAAGGCACTTTCAACAGGTACCATGGGCATTGAAAAAAATAGAAAAATTGTTCCAACAAAATGGTCAATAACTGCTACCGATACAGTATTAGCCAATCATTTATATGATGAAATAAAATGGAATGAAATAATTGATTGTTATGAGGTTTATGAATTTTCAAGTTTGAATAATTATTATGTGATAATATTAACACCAACGCCATGGCAGTATGAATGGATTGAAGCGTTCATCCATGTAATGGAAAACGAAGAACTTGTTTTTGCTGACCATGAATTAACACGGGGTAAAATTGGCTATTCAACAGTTGGTGGCTGCTATTATAGTTGTAAATTTGGTATCCTAGAGGCATTGAAAAAAATGAAGAAACAGTCTGGCGCAGTTGTACTGAGGGAGGCTTATGAAGGATATGTACCTCTAGGAGTTTTCAATGTAAGAGAAAATGTTAGAAATGCAATGAAACAACTTCCGAGAAAATTTGCAGATTTTAGAAGTTCATTAAATTATGTTTCAGCAAAACTTCGCTTACCAATATCAAGATTCATAGATCAAAGTGTTTTGATTAAAGAAATGTTACGCTATAAACAAACAACATTGTGAACTTATGGAAGATACGTTGCAATATTTGTATTCACTAAAAAACCATGGATCAAAACTTGGGCTGGAAAGGATAGAAACATTGCTAAAAAAGCTCAATAATCCAGAGAAATCATTCAAATCAATATTAGTTGCAGGAACTAATGGGAAAGGATCAACAGTTGCAATTATTGATTCTGTATTAAGAGATGCAGGTTTCAAAGTTGCAAGATATACGAGCCCACATTTATCTAGTTTAAACGAAAGAATAGTTGTTAATGGAAAGGAGATAAGTGATGATGATCTTTTCAGAATTGTGAAAAGTATTAGGAAAATAGTTGATAAAGAAGAGCTACAAATAACTTTTTTTGAATTTATAACTGCAGTTGCATTTGTTTATTATAATGAATGTAAAGTGGACTTTGCTGTTCTTGAAGTTGGACTTGGAGGGAGACTTGACGCAACAAATGTTGCCACCCCATTAATATCAATAATAACAAATATCTCTTTAGAGCATACTGAAATACTCGGAGATACAATAGAAAAAATTGCCTTTGAAAAAGGTGGAATAATAAAAAATAATGGGGCCCTTGTAACTGCAGCTAAAGATGGTTTGATTACCTTAGAAAAAATATGTGATGAAAAAAAATCAAGAACAGTTATTGTTGGAAAAGATATTATTGTGAAAAACTATGATCCGACAACAAATGAGTTTGATGCTGAACTTTTTGATAGCACGCACCACTTGAAATTAGGATTAAAAGGAAGATACCAACTTGAAAATGCTTGCTGTTCTCTTGGTGCTCTTAGCATATTGCAGCAGAACGGAATTATTATTTCAGAAGAGAATATTAGAAGAGGTTTTGAAAAAGTAACTTGGCCAGGAAGAATGGAAACCGTACAGAAAAACCCTTTTGTAATACTTGATTGTGCAAAGGATGCTGAAGCTGCAAGAAATTTAAGCAACATAATCAAAAATGATCTTAAATTGAAAAACATCATTCTAGTTATTGGGATTTCATCTGATAAAAACATCAAAGAGATGGTAGGCGCATTAGCTCCGTTGGCAAAGAAAGTTATAATAACAACCCATAAAGTTGGCAATAGAACAGCAGAACCTTCAGTTATTGCTCAGTATGTAAAACAAGAAAAAGAAATAGTAATTGATGTCAAACAGGCAGTAAAAAGAGCATTGGAAATTGCCGGAGAACACGGTGTGGTTTTGATTACTGGTTCTGTATTTGTTGTAGGCGAAGCAAGAGAAATCTGGTTTAATAAAAAAACAAAACTTGGTTTAGAATTTAATGATCCCACACCAAGTAATATAAAACTTTACCACAAATCATGAACATGAATTATAAGTACATCCCTCTGATTTTGCTATTATTATACACAGGAATGGTGTATGCAGATTGTTCAGGTTATCAGGAAACATTTGATGTGAGAGTTTTAGATGCAAAAAATAGAACAGTTGAAGGTGCACTCATCCAAGTGAAGTTTGATAGAGGAACATCATTTGGAGATCAATATTTTGTAACTGAACCACAACCAACAAATTCAGGAGGGATTGTAACTTACAAGATCTTAAACCAAGGAACTAATACAAGAGAAATTGATTGTAATATATACATAAACGCAACAATTGGCGGAACAAGTGCAACAAAAACAATTGTGGTTAGTGAACATGGGTCAATAGTAGACTTAAGAATAGAAGATCTTTACCCTGCAAGATTTTACATAAAAGACCAGTACAAAATTGGGATACCAAATAGCACAGTCACTGTAGATGTTTGGGGACCAGGAACAACAGATAGCACTGGTGTAGTTAAGGGATATTTGAAAGCCGGAAGCCATCAATATTTTGCCAGTCACAAAGATGCAAGTGAAGGTGGAGTTGTAGATGTAGTTGATGATGTTTATTTTGAAATTATTTTCCCCCATTATCCAATAACAATTGAAGTAACAGACGATTATGGGGTTCCTTTAAACGCAACAATAACTATTTTCAATGAGACTTTTGAACTAGAAAACGGAGAGTTCCAGCATCCGGAAGTGTTTGGACAACAAGTACCATATGAAATAGTATATCTTGGGGAAGTTGTCGAAGGAACAATGGATCCTGCCACTGACCCAGATCTTGAAATTAGATTTGATGTTCATGCACCAACAATATCTGAGGTTAAACAAGAAACAACTAATAATAGGCCAAAATTAAGCATAACAGTAACTGACACTGGAGTTTATCCAAGTGGACTTGATGTCTCAAGCATGAAGGTCTGGTACAAACAAGAACCATCTGGACCAAATGACCTGTGGCATCCGGCAGTAGTATTTACAACTGCAAAAGGACAGTTTACAGCTGAATTCCCAGAAATGGAACCTAACACGATAATTAGTTTCAAAATAGAGATAAAAGATCAAGCAACTAACAAAGCTGAGCTAGAAGGAAAGTTCACAACATTGGTTGTGGAAAATCCACAAAATACCACTGGAAACAATTCAAATCCACAGCCAGATCCGCCTAAAGAACAGGAAATACCACTTTTATACATTATTGGTGGTGTATTTGTATTAGTTTTGGCTGTTTATTTGGTAATTCGCATAAAATCTAAAGCAACAGATGGTGATTCGTAGGGGTTATCTTTATAAATTGTGTGTACTATAGTATTAACACGTGCGTTCATAAATTATAATAAAATAAAATGGTGGTAAATAATGCCTCGAGGAAAGAAAATTATTATCGAAACAGAAGTGAATGATGACTTTGTGGACAGATTTAAGTCTATCAACTTAGATGAAATAAAAAAAGACCGTGAACAAACTGAGGATGGATTATCTTCTTCAGTTGCAAGTGTTTTCAAAGTTGCACAAAATCTTTATCGTCAAAAAGCAAGCGAAGACGAATTAGAAGGAAAACACAAATTATATTCTGTTAGAGTTGCTTATGATTTCTTAAAAGACAATGGCGTTTTCATATCTTTCAGGGCATTTGGGGGTAGAATAGAAAGAGGCACTATTCCATTCGTCAAAGTCGGAAGAAAAAGATACATACCAATCAGTGTTCTTAGTGATATCACACAAACAAAAACTGAATTTTACACTGTAAAAGAGGCATTTGAAGAATACAAAAAATCAAACCAAAAAATCAACTTCAGGGCATTTATTGGGAGAATAGAAAAAGGTTCCATCCCATCAGTTAAATTTGGTACACGAAGATTGGTACCAAGGGAAGCAGTTGAATCTTTGACTCATATTAGCTCAAATTATTACACAGTAAGTCAGGCAATCAAAGAGCTTTACAAAAACGGCATTAGAATTAAGAGAAATGCTTTTGAAAGAAGGCTTGACCGTGGCAGAATACCACACTCAAAAGTTGGTGGAAGACGATTCATCCACGAAGATGTTATGAAAGAGCTAGTTGACAAAGAAGTTGCTCTTAAAAAATAATTTTTCTTATTAAATTTTATTACTTTTCTTTTAGATTAACCTAATGGTTAAAAAACACGCAATTTTCATTGATGCTAGTTATATAATAAAAAATAACAAAACTTACGTAGCCCTATTACTAAAAGGTAAGAAAACAGCCAAACTCTACTATCAGTATAACCCATACTTCTATGTAGACGCACCAAAGGATATGAGTGAACAGATCCTTAATATGAAAATTTACAAAGAAGATGGGGGATTGGTAAGCCCTGTTGAAGTGGAGGAATGTGAGAGAAATATAGGACTTGAAAAAAAGAAGATGCTTAAGATATCATGCAAAGAACCTTCCCACGTACCAATAATAAAGGCCAGCATACCATACCCATCTTATGAATATAATATCCCATTCGCAAGAAGATTCATTTTTGATATGAATATAACTCCGCTCTCAAGAATAGAATACGAAAGAAAAGGGAAAATACTCAAAAAAATAATCTCAATAACTCCTGGAGACAAAAAACTATCCACGATGAGTTTTGATATTGAAACATACAATCCAGTTGGTAGTCCAAGAGAAGACAAGGATCCAGTGATTATGATTAGCTATTGTGGAAAGACAACAGGTGTGATAACATCAAAAAAATCAACCAGGGATTTTGTTGAAACTGTTGTTAATGAAAAGGCAATATTGGAAAAATTAAATGAAATCATAAAAAAAGAGGATCCAGACGTGCTTTTTGGATATAATTCTGCAAACTTTGATCTTCCATACCTAAAAGCACGAGCTGCTGCATTAAAAACAAAACTTAATCTTGGAAGGTATGGAGATGAACTTCGAGAGGTAAAAAGAGGATTAATTAAGGGAATTAAACTAAAGGGAAGAGTTCATTTTGATCTTTATCCGATGGCAAAATTTTTTGGTTTTATTGGAGTTATAAAAAGCCAGAGATTCACCCTAGACGCTGTTGCTGAAGATGTTCTTGGAAGCAACAAACTCAAGATAAAGAAGGATGATATTTGGCAGATGTGGGATAGTGGAGATATTGACAAACTTTGCGACTATTCACTAGTTGATGCTGAATTAACACTGGCACTTGGAGAACGATTTTTGCCAATAGACATAGAACTTTCAAGTGTTGCAAAGATGCCTCTTTTTGATACTACAATATCAACAAGTGGGCAGCTGGTGGAGAACTTACTTATGTTCCATGCAACTGAAAGAAAAGAAGTGATACCATCAAAACCACTTGGAAATGTAGTCAGCGAAAGGATAAATGCACCAATACAGGGGGCATTTGTTAAGTTACCTGAACCGGGTATTTATGAGAATGTTGCTGTATTGGACTTTAGAGGGCTGTATCCTTCCATAATAGTGTCCTATAACATAGATCCAGGAACTTTGGTAATAGATGACGATGATGTAAATGAATCACCAACTGGGGCAAAATTTTCAAAAAAACAAATTGGTCTGATACCATTTGTACTTGATTATCTGATAGACATGAGGATGATCTTGAAAAAAACCATCAAAACACTTGATAAATCAAGCGAAGAACACGTAAAAATCAGTGCACGATCCCAGGCTCTGAAAATTCTTGCAAACAGCTTTTATGGGTATATGGGATATGCAAGGTCAAGATGGTATTCCAGGCAGTGTGCAGAAAGTGTCACTGCTTGGGGAAGAAAACACATCATGGAAACAATAGAAACTGCAGAAAAATCAGGATTCCAGGTGCTTTATGCAGATACGGATTCTGTATTTATTCTTTACAAAGACAAGCAAGATGTTCTAAATTTTATGGAAAATATAAACAAGACCTTACCTCAGAAAATGGAGCTTGAACTTGAAGGGTTTTATCCACGTGGAGTTTTTGTAAGTAAAAAAGGCAGTGGAGAGAGAGGAGCAAAAAAGAAGTATGCCCTGCTTGCAGAAGACGGAAGGATCAAGATAAGAGGATTTGAACTTGTAAGAAGAGATTGGTCAAAAATAGCAAAAGACACTCAACTCAAAGTTCTTGAGGCAATACTGAAAGATGGAAGCAAGGAAAAAGCAGTTAAGATAATTAGGGACGTTGTAAAAAGATTACAAGAAGGCAAAGTCCCTTTGGAATTGTTAGCCATAAGCACTCAACTCAATAAAAACCCAGATAATTATGAAGTTGCAAGCCCAGAACTTTCAGCAGCAAAAAAACTGATAAAATCTGGAGCAATTGCTGAGAAAGGAACAATGATATCTTATGTGATTGGAAAACGTGGGAAAAGCATATCTGAGAAAGCAGAACCACTTGAACTTGCTAAAGATTATGATTCGGATTACTATATAAACAACCAGATCTTACCTGCAGTTATGAAGATAATGAAAGAACTTGGTTATGATGAACATAGTATGAAGTTTGGTGGAAGACAGGAAAGCCTTGATTCATTTTTCTAGGTAGAATTTTATATTAAATGGAACTAAATATTTACATGGCAGAAAGACAACGAGAAGAAGCTTCTCCACCAACAGTATTAGATCTAACAAAACCAATACCCCTAAGCAAGGAAACACAGATAAGATTGCTAAAGCAAAGTTTTGAAAAACAAACAACTCCCATGGACATACGATTGTATGACATACGCGAATTGGCACGATTAGGAGAAACCAATTATCTAACAGGTGTAAAGATGAGGTATGGCACCGCACTTACAGCTGCAAGAAAAAGGCTGGACACGCTTAATAGTGAACGGCTTGGAATTAGTCTTAATTTAGGATCACGAGCATATGGCGAACTCAGAAAAGGGATATCAAACGAAGAATGGGAAAAACTACCAAAAAGAAAACAAGACGAACTTGCAATGGAAGCCGAGATTAGATTAGTTGGTCCTGTAATGGCTCGTTACGATGCTGATATAAAAAGACAAGAACAAGCCATAGAAAGAATGGAAAGGATAGTGGCAGAAATTGGAAAGGTAGTACCTGCAATAAAAATAGACTTCTGAAACACTTAAAAACTATGTATGAGATATGATTTTATGGGCGCCAAACCAGTTGAGAAAGAAAAAAAAGTGGAATTCAAGGAATGGTTCACACACATAATTGAACGTGCAATGGATACGCGCAGAGGATTTAATCCAGATACATTAAGAGAATTTGAAGAACCAGCCCATAGAAAAGCAACTCCACGAAGAAAATTAGATGTAGCAGTGGCTACCAGAGTTGAGCACAACCAAGAACTTCTTGATCCACAATTACAAAAATTACTTGAAAGAGAACCAAAGGCAGTTATAGCTGCAGAACAATTAGGAACACTTCTGACAAACAACGTTAACGGAAAGAAATTTAGGTATGCTAGAGATTGGGTAGAGGCGTGAGGATATGGTTGCATTAGATATTATTGATGAAGAAAATAAGGCAAAAATAGTTACCATGTGGAAGAACATGAGTGAGATGGACAAAGCACATTTCATTAACCAGGTTGCCTTGGCACTTAGCATATGGGGAAGTGATGAAAAAGGTAAAAAACTAGTTGTAGAGGTACTTAGATACTTATCAAATAATGGTACAAGTACGCTTGCTGATTTTGGACTTTATATAGAAAAAGTAGCATCAACAAAAGATGCACAGGGTATGGCTGATAAAATAAAAAGAGCATCTAAAATAATTGAAAATTATAGGATAAAGAACTCGCTTTCCTCAGAACCACACCGAGAATTGGACTTCTAGGTTTTAGCATGCAACTTTGTAAATTTTGCAATGAAACCAATGGTTCAGCTTTTGAAATAGGTAATTGCTATATTTGTGAAGATAATGTAATGGAAACAGACAATATGATAGAAAGAGGAACAGAATTACTTTCAAAGGAAAAAATATCTAGTTTTTCGATTTCAACGATTATATCAAAAGACTGGCAAACAAGAGAAGAAAAAATCTGGGATATCAAAACAAGCAAAGCAGAAAGCATCAAGAATGCATTAAATAGAAAGATAGTTGCTGAAATTAGGAAAAAAATCAAGTTAAGTTATGAACCAGACGGGGAGATTAGAGTTGTTTTTGATTATAAAACCAAGGAAGTTTACATAAAGAAAAATGAGTTGTTTATTTTTGGAAGATATAGAAAAATCAATCCAGGATTGTCGCAAAGCCGCTGGACGTGCCCTAAATGCAAAGGAGACGGTTGCGCGCAATGTGAAAATAAAGGAAAATATTACGAATCAGTGGAAGAGAGAATTGGAGAACCTCTAAAAACCATAACAACTGCTAAAGATTACGTGATGCATGCATCTGGGAGAGAAGATGTTGATGCAACAAATAGTGCAGGTAGAGGATTTGTTATAGAATTAAAAGAACCAGAAATAAGAGAGATTGATCTGGCCAACATAAAATCAAAAATAGCAGAGAGCAAAGATGTTGAAGTAGATGATTTAAAGATAGTAAGAAGAGGCTTCATGGAAATAGTTACAGAATCACATTTTGATAAATCATACGAAGCAGAAGTTGAATTCGGCAGAGAAGTTAGTGAAAATGATCTAAAAAAGATTAGAGAATTAGAAGGAAAAACTATTCTCCAACAAACCCCAAATAGAGTTGCGCACAGAAGAGCAAATTTAGTAAGACATCGAAAGATCAAATCAATAACTATGGAAAGATTAGAAGGTAACAGAGCAACTATAACTGTTATGGCTGAGGCTGGAACATACATAAAAGAACTTATTTCAGGAGATAAAGGGAGAACAAAACCAAATATTGCAGAACTTTTTGAGACAATTGCTGTTTGTAAGAAATTAGAAGTTACAAAAATAGACGATGGGTTCCTAGATTTTTGTTTAGCCACTCAATAAGAATTTTCACCGGTGAAGCAGATTATTGTTATAAAAGAAGGACAATAATGTTTAAAAAGTGTTTGGTGGAACTTATACATGAGGGATAAAATTGACATTAAATCAGACTCAAAAATGCCGCTTAAGAAGAATATATGACTCGGCAGTTCAAACTGCAAAAAAACCATTTGCAATGCTAAAAATAAGAGGTCTTCTTGATAGAAATGATATAGAAGAAGCACGAAAAGTGCAACTTGCAGCTGGATTGAGTGATAGAACAATGGATGGACAGATATCTGCTGCATTAACAAGATTCCAAATTGACACTATCAGCCCAAGACACCCATTACAAAGATTTTATTTTAGCACTGACTTGAAACAGAGATTAAAAGCATTAAAAGGCACATTAGAAATTGAATAACGAATTATTTGAGTGCCAGTCTTTTTTGTACAGATTCCCCCTTTAATTCTCTTAGAGCGTCATTTGAAATCCATTTAGCAGATTTTGTTTTTTGTTTATTAATTTTCTCAGCCAAAAGAATGGCTTTTTTATTCAAATTTTTGTTTCTTTTTCCAATCTGCCTTAACGCCCAATTCACTGCTTTTCTGACGAAATTTCTACTATCGAAAGAATACTTTTCAATAAAAGGTAGGAATCGTTCGAAATCAGCATCATTTGCTTTTTTATCATGAAATGCAAGTGCAGCCATCAAAGCAAATCCTGCCCTGCGGACAAATTCTTCTTCTCTTTCTGTCCACTCCACTGCTTTTTTATGTGCCGCCACAGTTTTGTCAAATAAATTCATACAGACCTGATCACAAACATCCCATGAATCAAAATCATTTACCCATTTTTCCATCTCTTTCTCAGTCAAAAGAGCAGGATCTGCTATCAGTCCTGCTAAAATTCTTGCCTCGTGTATTTCTGAATCCCAAAGTTCATTTGCCAGTTTGTGGTTTTTTCCTATTTGTTTACCTAGTTTTCTAAGAATAGGCATGGACACCCCTAAAGTATTAGTTGTACTTATACCAAAACGTGCCATCCCAGCAATGTTTTTGGGATTTGAATGAGATTTTAATTTTGCAAGAACTGATTTACAATCAAAATTTTTGTGGGACACCATATTGCTTCATATACTCCTGATACTTTTGGTATGTTTTTTCATTAACGTAGGTTTTCCCTTCAATATCTTTGCCATTAAGATAATTGAAGATATTTGAGATGTTTTCAATTGCATGAACTGGAACACTTGTTTCTTTCGTAAATTCAGATAGTGCACTTTCCCGCTTACCAATCTCCATTCTATCAACTGCAATAACAATTCCAATAACATCTGCATTGAGAGCTTTTTGAAGTTTTTCTATTGCCTCAAATTTTGTGCCACCAGTAGTCATAACATCGTCAACAATCACCACTTTCTGACCAGTATCCATGTTCTGGCTTCCAACAAAAACACTGTTTGCATCTGCTCCGTGGATCTTTTTTTCTTTTCTGTCAAAGAGCCATTTTTTCCTTGCACCAGAATTATGTAATGAAAGAGTAGTTGATATTGCAAGTGGAATTGCTTTATATGCAGGACCAAAAATAACATCAAAATCATTTTTGAATGTCTCTGTTATTTTATTTGCATAATACTTGCCGAGTTCAGCAGTTACTGCACCATCACTAAGAACACCCATATCAATGAAATATGGCGAAGACCTTCCACTCTTGAGAGTAAATTCACCAAACCTAATGGCATTATTCTTAGCTAAAAATTCTATGAATGAAGTATTCAGAAAATCACCAAATACTCTTCACCGTAATTGTTTTTTAACTTAGGTGAGATTGAATGCTTATGAAAATCAAAAGCATACTGGCAATTATCATTATATTGGTGGGATTTACAGTCAGTGCATTTGTGTACAACAATACACCTGAAAAAATGATAATGAGATGGGGGTTTGATGGTGAACCAACTGCATATTGGACAAAGGATTTTGGATTATTTTTCCTTCCAGTTTTAAGCATTGCTATTTTTGGTTTAATGACAATAATACCATCTTTAGACCCATTGAAAAAGAACATCACAAAATTTAACAAAGAATATCAGAATTTTGTACTAATAGTTGTAGGTTTCATGGTATATTTGCATATTGGCACTATAGTAATGAATTTTACAAATGAATTTCAGATTGGCCAAATACTAGCTCCGGGATTTGCACTGCTTCTCTACAGTGTTGGAAATCTTTTAGAGAAGGCAAAGAGGAATTGGTTTATTGGAATAAGAACACCATGGACATTAAGCAGTGATAGGGTTTGGAAAAAAACACATGAATTAGGTGCAACATTATTCAGAGGATGTGGGGTGGTATCATTACTTGGACTAGTTTTGCCTCAAGCATCTTTTTTCATCATAATTGTTCCTATTTTGATTGCCACAATAGTGCTTTTTGTTTATTCTTACTTAGAATTTAGAAAAAATTAGCGTCCTTTGGCCCCCTCTCTCACTGCTTTGACCATTTCTTTTATTTTCGAAATGGAACTTTCTTTTTCAAATGCAGTACCAACTTGGATGATATCAGCACCAGCTTTAACTATTGCTTTGGCCTGATCTGGTGTTTTGATTCCACCCGCAGTTATATATGGAATAGATATGGATGATTTTACTGCCTTAACCATATCCAATGGGACAGGACCAATATTGGGATTGCTTCCTGCGTCAGTGATGAAGAATCTAAACCCCATATATTCTGCAGCCATACCAAATGCAGCTGCGATTTTTGGTTTGCTCCTGGGTAATCTTTTAGCATCCCCAACCCAGCCAACTGTGCCGCCTGGTTCAACAACAACATAGGCAATTGGCAATGGTTCGATTTTGTAATGCTTGACCATTGGAGCAGCAAGCATTTGTGCTTCGCTTATCCAATAGGTATTTCGAGAATTAAGCATAGACATGAAATAAACAGCATCAGCATATTTTGTCAATGTACCTATATTGCCTGGAAAAAGAACAACTGGTTTTGAAACATTTTCTTTGATTGTTTTTGTAATTAGATCAAGATCTTCTCCTTGAACACCAGTACTTCCACCAATGAGAATTACATCTGCATCTGCTTCGTCAGCATTTTTAGCAGTTTTTAAGGCATCCTGTGGTGACTTATAATCCAAAGGATCAATAAGAGCAAAAAGGAGTCCTTTTTTTGATTCAAGTTCTTCGAGAATATGTTTTTCGATTTTTCCAATCATTTTAAGCACCCATGATTGATTTTAACATATGAACAACAATATTTGGATGTATCATTTTTGTTGGTTTGTCCATATGCCCATTTTTTGATAGATAAACATCCATTTTCAGTCTTTTAAGCCTTTTGCCGAGAACAGAAAGCGATTCATCTGACTGACTAGCAAGATATTCATGCAAGATTTTATGAATGGCAAGGTCTGTGCCAAATTTAAGTCTCCATTCATTTTCATACCTTTCGGGCTTTGTAATATTTTTGCCAATCAACGCAGCACAATTACCTCCAAAAATCACACCACCACCAGTAGTTGATTTGACTTGGCCAGCAGCATCGCCAACAAGTAGAATGTTTTTATCATACATTTTTTTGGCTGTTTTTGAACGAGTTTCTAGTGGGATTATTGATCCGCTTGGTTTTGGTGCAGAATCTATTTTCATTAATTTGAGTAGATTTTTCCACCCGGTTATGGCACGGGATGGTGCTCCAACACCAACACCAAATTCTGCTTCTTCTTCATTATGTGGGATTATCCATGCAAAAAAACCTGGGAATTTTGAATTTGAAACAAATATTTCAACAGCATGTTTATCCTCGCACTTAAACTTTACATCTGCTTGAAGAGTGGCTGCAAATTTTTTTATTGAAGGAAAAGAAAAATGCCTTGCAACATGTGAAAATGGACCATCTGCACCCACAATATTATCAGTATGAAACCTTCCATTAACTTTCTCACCATAGTTTATTCTGGCTCCTTCAGATTCTGCATTAGATGCCAGGGATGAATCAAGAGTAGAACGGCTGCAGACATAGGCAACAGGAGTTTCACGACGAACAGAAAGGGTTGTACCGTTTATGTGTATATTTGCTCCATTTATTTCGTTCATAATTGACATTCGATAATCAACAAAATTTTTTAGTGAGTCTAAACCGTCAATTGAAAATAGACCGGAACAGTTTTCTGGTAGGCCTGAGAGTTTATGATCCTCGGAAATAACAACATTGTGACCATGACGAATAGCACTTAATGCTGAAATGCAACCAGTTGGACCGGCACCCACAATATGAACATCTGCCATTGGCAGATAAATAATAAGAAGATTTTTTAAACATAAAAAGAAAGATTGAATTTGATAAAAAATGTACGAGATTTGTGGTGGCTGGGCAATTCTCCCCAATGGGATAAAAAAAGGAATATCTGTCGCAGTAGAAGGAGATAGGATAATTGATATTGGCAAAACAACGGAAATTAGAAAAAAATACAAATTTTCAAATTCCATAGGATCAGACAAGTATGTAATCTCACCTGGGTTTGTGGATAGTCATTTGCACAGTTTTCAAGTAGCAATGAGAAATAAACCAACCAACAAAGGACTTCTTCCATGGCTTAAAAAGTATATCTGGAAATGGGAGGGTGAGATGACCAAAAAAGATGCAGAAAAATGTGCAAGAATTAGTTATAAAGAATTAATAGAAAATGGAGTTACTTCATTTGTAGATTATACATCAGTGAGACACACTGATGAGGCATTTAAAGTTGCAAAGAAATTTGGTCTGCGCGCAACAATTGGAAAAACAATGATGGATAGGAACTCCCCTTCTGAATTAATTGAGGACACTGATCAGTCATTAATAGAAACAGAAAAATTAATCAAAAAATGGCATGGAAAAGAAAAAGGCCGCCTTAGGTATGCAGTAACTCCAAGATTCGGAATAACCTGTAGCGATGATCTTTTGATCGAAGCAATAAAATTATCAAAAAAATACAAAACAATGATCACAACACATGCACACGAGAACAAGGATGAGATGGATTTTGATAAGAAAAATTACAAAAAATCAGCCATAAAGCATTTTCACGATATTGGATTTCTAGGAGATAACACCATCCTCGCACATAGTATACATCTTAGTAATGATGAGATGAGAAGAATAGCAAAAACAAAAACAAAAATCTCCCACTGCCCAGGTTCAAATTTGGCATTGCGAAGTGGGTATGCACCAATACCAGAAATGAGAAAGCTCGGAATAGATATTGGGTTGGGGAGTGACGTTGCTGCATATAATAATTTCAGTCCATTTGACCAGATGAGATTGAGCATTAAGATACAAAAACTACGTGGAAAGAAATTAAACGAACACGATGCATACATGCTTGCAACTCTGGGAGGTGCGAATGCAATTGGACTGGGAACTGAAATAGGCAGCTTAGAAAAAGGAAAAAAAGCAGATATTGTTTTACTTGAAGTGGATAGTAGAGACACCATACCTTACATAGTTAGGTATGGGAAAAATAAAATGGTAAAGAAAGTAATTATAGATGGGAAATTAGTGCTTGACAAATAAGAATAATAATGCCAAAACAAAAACTGAGAGGCAAGTTTGAGGTTGCCAGTCTTCTTGTTCTTTTTTTATCTGGAATGTTGCACTAGCTTCTGCATCATTAAACACTCCAATAACAGGCACGTTATAGACATAGTTATCATCAAAAAGTGAATCATCCAACTGTCTAGTTAGGATGATTTTTTCATTTGGGCCTAGAAGAAGAAGTTTTTCTTCCTGAGTATTGAGCATTGATGAAACAAATGTTCCATATGTATAGAATGGTCTGGTATTTGTTATTTCAAATAAAACTGTCCTATTTTCAAGATAGATGTCAAGCTCTATTCCTTTTGGATCCTCTGTTGCAAAATTTGTAGACACCTCATCCTCAACAGTGAGAGATGCCTTTGTATCCATCGTCAGTATGCTATCGAATATAGATAACTGATCTTCACCATAGGCAATGGCAATATGAGTATTATCAAGTAATCCCACTTGATTAAATGTTGGATCAACAGGAAGCCAACCATATCCAGGAAGATAGACCTCCACCCATGCATGAGGTTGCCATGCGGTAGTAAAAACATAACCAGTAACATAACGTGCCTTAAAACCAAGTGTTTGAATCATTGACATAAATAAATGAGAATATTCAACACAAACTCCGCGCCCCTCTGCAAAAACTTCCTTTGCAGTTTTAGACTTGCCCCAGTAAGTAAGATCGTATGTCAGATAGCTGTGTACCCATTCAGTCACGTCACGGATAGTTTTGAGTGATGATGAATTTGAAACTTTTGCTGCTTGATATGATATGCCATCGTTTGGTTCAGTAAGATTTGTAAATATAATTATGTTTTTGGGTTGGGTTGTGTCTCCTGTTATATTTGCTTCATAATTGACATCAACTATTACTATTGCACTAAGTTTAGCATTGCCAGTCCCAGAATAATTTAACCAGATTGTACCATCATCATCAGTGTTTACACCCATCTCAGGATCTGTAATTACTGAAAGAACTTTCTGGTTGCTGTTATTTACAATTAGTGAACCATTAAACTCAAAAGGGCCAGTATTTATTATTGTCCAACTTCTTTCAACAACTTGTCTCGAAAGACCAAAATGAATTGCAAATGAAATAGACAGAATAAATAAAAAAAGAAAACTAAGTTTCATGGTTTATCCCGTAGTTTCAATACTCTATCTATTTTAGTATTGACAAATTCTTTTGTCCCTATGTCTTTTCTGTGCCAAACAGGGCCAGACACATAATCGCATCCTTTTTCGGCTATTTTTTCCGCATCATCTAATGTTTTTGCTTTTCCTATAATCCCGAATGCCCTTGACCCAGTAGTAAAGATCTTGCCTGTTGACTCATAAACAGATGCATAATATACTTGCGCTCCAGAAAGTTCAAGATTCTTAGAATCAACAGAAACTTCTTTGTCTCTGAGAGGATTATCAGGATAACCTTCAGGAACAAGATATTTCACAACAGTGGAATTGGTTGAGAATTTTGCAGATGTTAATTGTCCCTCTGCCATTGATAGGAATATATTGCTAAGTGGGTCTTCAAGAAGAGAAAGAACATTCATTGCTTCTGGATCACCGAAACGTGCATTGAATTCTATAACTTTTGGTCCTTTTTTAGTGATTATAAATTGGCCATACAATACACCTTTGAAAGGCGCACCATCTTTTTTCAAAGCATATATAATTCCCTGCATTATTTTTTTTGCTATCTCAAGATCAGAGTTTGTCAAAAATGGAAGGAGATCCCCTGTTGAGTAACTACCCATACCACCAGTATTTGGACCTTTGTCTTGTTCAAATGCTCTTTTATGATCTTGTACAGGTGGCATAAACACCATCTTAGAACCATCACAAAATGCCTGGAAAGTAAATTCTTCCCCGATTAATTTTTCTTCAATAAGAGCAATACCGTCTTTTTTTATCAGTGAATATGCGTATTCTGCACCATCTTGAATTTCAGTGAAATGGTCTCCAGTAACCTTAACTCCTTTTCCTCCAGTAAGGCCAAGAGGTTTTATTGCAACTGCATCATAATCTTTCAGTACACGCAGGGCATCTGATTCTGTTTTAACTAATTCATAGGCAGGAGAACCTTCGATACCATACTTTTTCATAATATTGCGCATGTATGATTTGTCCCATTCTATCCTAGATGCTGCTTTTGAAGGCGAGGCAACAAGCATGCCAGTACTAGCTAATGCATCACTAACACCAGCCGCAAGTGTTGCATCTGGACTGGAAAAACCAAGTTCAAATGAATGTCCGGATATGGCTTTAAGAACTGCATCTGGATTTTCAATATCACATATCCAGTATTCTTTAGAAAGTTGAGCGATTGCAGGGTTTTTTTTAGACATTACTGAGTATAGTTCGCAATCCTGAGCAAGTTTCTCTGCAATTGCATGTTCTCTAGCACCATTGCCTACAAGTAAAATTCTCATATAAAAACCTCACTGATGTTATCTAGATCCAAAAAGCTCAAAAAATGAATCTTTGAATGATTTTTTTAACGGTTTTTTGAGCAAATATGCCCGGGTTGTTGGGTATTGACGAGTAAGTTCAAAATTAAAAATATAATCGCTAAGTATGTTTGTTTGTAGTTTCTCCTCATGAATTATTTTAACTTTGGTTTTTCTTGGTCTTTTATAATGCACTGTTTTTTTTGGTTTTGTAATTTTTTTTTGTTTAATTGGTTTGGAGGATTTTTTTGTATTTTTTAATTTCTTTTTCTTCACTCGAACCGCCTCTTGATATAGCCCTCTCGTATAAGCATGTTCAGACCTTCTTCAACCCTTGACACTGCAACTGAATTCGCTTTGGAAAAGTCCCTAACATCAATTGTCCCCCCATGAACTTTTATCCAATTATACAATGACTCCTTGAGAAGATCGTCACTCATACCACTCATCTGGCTTAGTTTTTTCTGAAGTTCATCCCTTTTCCTTTCACATTCAAGTAAAAGTCTGGTATTGCCTTCTCCAGATCTTACTAGATCATCATATTTTGCAGACAAATCATCATATTTAGATTCAAGTTCTGTTAGTTCAGTAGAGAATTCCATTGCATCCCGATCAATGATCTTCGAAGTTTCTGATAGGGCTGCAGTAACATGAGAAAAGATGCTTGTTGGTTTTACATCATAATAATCCTCAGCAACTTGAAGAATATTTAGGAATGTAGGCATTAGATCTAGAAGTCTTGCAGTTTTTCCCCTATTTGCTGAATAACTATATAAAAATTCTATCTCTGCTGGTTTAAATTCAACTTTATATTCTAGATATGGTTTCCCCTGAAGGTCAGATCCTTTTATTTTTTCAACAGATAAAACATTTTTCAAAAATGATATTTTAGTAAAACCAAGACCGCTCAAAAGTGCAGCAAGGTGTTTGAGTTGTTTTTTCTGTTTTGCAATAACAATTATTTTTTCTTCAGACATTGTCTTCCTCCAAAACGACGTTCACAACGCCTTTTGTTGCCTTTCTCATCCTCACTAATGAAAAGACTCTTATGAGGTTCTTTTCATCAATACCAAGCTGACGCAAGAAAGATATTATGGATGGTCTTGCATATCCAAATTTTTCTAAAACTGAAACAAGCTGTTCACCGTCAAGTAGCCCGTCGCCCTTTGAAAATTCATTTTTTATTAGATTAAGCTGGCCTTCATTAAGTCCAATCTCATAAAGCATCCTAACAAATTGTTCGCGTTCAATCTCAACAATCATATCCCCACCTTTAATTTTATATATAAGAAGTGGTTCTTCACCATCAATCTTTTCCATTAAAAATGTCATAACTTTTGACTGGCGTTCTGCGAATATCATATTAACTGCAGCATCACCAACACCGAACTTTGATATTTCGCCATCTATGAAATCAGAATAACCAATTGAACTCCTAACATAATCTCTGAATTCTTTGAGAATCATCCTAAGTACAAATACACTACCAATATTGCTGAATATTGTTTTGTGCATGTCAGTCGGATTCTGAGTGGCGATAACAAGTGAAAAATTATACTTACGCCCTTCCCGAACAATTGCAATAACATCACTACGTTCGTCCTGAGCTATCTTCCAGGCTTCATCAAGAACAACAAAAAGTTTCACTTTTGTATTGTCTGATTGCATACCCTCTGCACGCATAAGCTCTTTGATATACTGAAGGATAGTCAAACCTGCAAGGCTTCTAACTTCCTCACTTGGGAGACCATGAAGATCGATACAAACAAGACCGCTTGATGTTAGCTTTTTGAGGTCCATAGTAGATGTTCCTGCAAAAAAGTCAGTTCCTTCTGCAGTGAATCTTTTCAATAATCTTGCTGCTTTTTTCCTTCCAGAATGCTCAAGAACAGTAACAACATCAACAAGTGTTGGTTTTACCTTATTTGGGCCTCTATCAACCTTTGCTGATTTTGCATTCTTTTTGCTCCCATAATAAACTTTTTCCAAAGCTTCTTCTATCTCGTCCCTTTCATTTGGATAGCTTTTCAAATCAAGGAGAATATCTAAAGCAGAGATGATCTGTTTTATTCTGCTTCTTTTCGGAAGCCCGGCCAAATCAAGAATATTTAGTTTTTCCTTAGCTAGATTTATTGTATGTCCCCCAGCTTGTTTTACCCAGGGTTCATATTCACCAACCCAATCAAGAATTATGGCATTTGTATTCCATATAAGCGATGCTCTTGTTAGAAATGTTTTCACAGTATAGCTCTTACCAGAACCAGTAATTCCAATTACTGCGATGTGAGGATTGATGAGTTTGCTTGGATCCCAAAAAACCGGAGTCCTTAGGAATCTTGTTTTGCCAATATACACACCATGAGAAGGAGTAGAAAGAAGAAGTTCTTTGCGAGGTTCTGGTGGATGAACCAGAATCATTTTTCTTGCAACTTCTTTTGATAGCATGTAGGATGGTTTCATATTAATGAGCTTCCTCCGGTGTACACATATTCGTAAGCTTACAGAATATATAAAGCTTAGCATCCGAGGTTATTCCTCAATGAATGTGGTTATTCTATCTGCAACAATATCACTTTTAGGCATCTGACTTAGAATACTGTTGTGGTTTCTATTTTCAACTATGAGAGTCTCCACAGGAACATTCTTTGAATTAAGAGCAGTTTCAAACGATGTGAGCTGAGATAAAGGGACAAGCTCATCGTCCATACCATGTACAAGTAGATAGTTGGTTGTTTCATTATCTTTGATTTGCCAGACTGGGGATGCATCTTTCTTTGATGTTTGGCCTAGGAATAGGTTCAAAGCAAAACTAACTGACTTCTGATTTTCAAGAACAACAAAATCATATGGTCCTGCAATACCCACAATTTTATCAACATTTCTAGTTCCAAATTCTGATTCTTTTAGACCATAAAGTGTGGAGATGTGTGCACCTGCAGAATGCCCGATTAGAATTATTTGGTAATTATCTTGGAGTTTAAACTTTGTTTTGTTTGTTTCGATATAATTGATCACCATTGCAAGATCTTCCAATGGTGCAGGATACTTTTCCACCAATGCCAGTCGATAATTCATATTCACAACACTATATCCTTCATCAGCAAAATATTGTGCGATTTCAGACATATAATTTTTATCACCGGCAATCCATGCACCACCATGAACCAGTATTACTAGTGTGTTTGATGCATTAGTTGGAGCATAGAAATCGAACACTTGTTGCCGATGGCTCCCATAATGGATGTTTTTTCCATCACCAACTTCATTAGTTGATTCTGACATAGAATTATGGGAAATAAATATCACACCAAGAAGAGCAACTGCAGAAATTGCTAGAATTAAAGTAACTAGAAAAACCACAGCAACTTTTCTTATTAGCATCAATTAGGCTTTAGTGTTGAAGTTTAAATGTTTTTCAGAAAAGTGCATCTTTTATTTCTTCCGGTGATGTTGGGAAAAAGTAGTCCCATTCAAAACATTTTAACATCTCAAGATCAGAAAGATCTCTAACATCGCAGCCTAATGAACTTGAAAGAATTGTTTTTAATTCTTTAGCCTGTCTTGTTGCTCTGCTAACAGCTTCTTCCCTTGTAAGACCAAACGCAGTTGTTGATGCGAATGCAATAATTTCAACTGGTCTTTCACCTTGAGTAATACGATCTAGAAGACGATTCCAATAGGCAAGTTCACGATCCATACGCATCGATTCATCAGCAGCAAGTTTCACTTCCTTGGCCTTCTTTGATTCAACTGCCCCTCTTTTTGTTTTTATTTCATCAATATGTTTTGAAAGATCCAGAGTACTGATCATCAATGAAATTTTCACAATATACTTAAGAGAACTTATTGCCTTCTCAAAAGACTCAAACATGTTCTTTTTTTCTTCATTGTCTTTATCCATTGAACTTTCATAAAATCTCACTTCAAGAAATTTAGAAACATAATAACCTGCTTCATTTTTCTTCACAATATACTCTCTTGAAGGTGGGACTTCATAACCACCATGAACCTCGATTATTCTAGCTGCTTTAGTAAAAAATGGAATTATCAAATACCCGTATTTCCACAACAGTAGACTTAGACAAAAGAATGCTGCTGAGACTACTGGAAGAATAGGATTACCATAAAGAAGAGATAGAATAGTCGCAACAATGCCGCCAATAAGAACAACTGCTGTGACTGCACGGTTCAGAAACATGTTAGGAGATACACTTGTATTATTTAAAAAGTATGGCTCTGTTCACACAGAATTGGTTCATACAAGACACTAGATAGAAGCAAATGACTTTATTCCGATCTCACTTCCAAGAATACTTGCAAGTTCTTTCACAAACACTATCGTAACTATAAGGGAGAAGATCGGTGCAAGGACATTATAAAGTGTGGATTGGGCAATTGCATGATCATTAGCCTGTGCGATAATTGTTAGATCACCGCTTAGATCTACAGAAAGATTTTGGGTGTGGTTTTGTTGTGAGTATAGGAAAAGATCGCATGATGTACCATTTTCTTCTAATGTAAAGTTAACAAGAGTTTCATTGACTAATATGGTTGTGTAATTTCGCATAGTGCCATTAATATAAAATAAACTATTATCAAAACTGCACCTTCCGCTCATTAAATCTAATTTTGCTGCAAGTGCATAGTTATCATTAAGATCAATAACAGGAACTGTTGCGTAGTAGGTATTATTTGTAAAATTTTCCATAATTGCAGTAGAAGTGTTTATTGTTTCAGTTGGATTTGGGAAAATGAGTATGAATGTTGGATAGAATATATACAAACCAATTGCAAGTGCAATCAAAAATCCACCAAGTTTCCTTGTTGCAAAAAGAGTTCTTAGTACAAGACCCAGAGGGAATATAAGTCCAAGTGCATTCTGACCGATAAATGTTGCCACCTGAGTGTTCAGTTGACTAAGCATCATGATGATATTAAGTGCAAGAAGTTGTCCTGAAAAAAGATCGGAAACCGAAGCAAGATTAACAAATGGAGATATTGCAAATGCACCAAAATCAAGTGAAATGCTTTGATAATAACCAATAATATTAAGTGTTTGGACAAGTTGTTGGAATAAAAAGAAGAGTGATGTGTTTACTGAATCAAGCGTACATATGAGCTGAGTTACCACGTTCCCAGCAGAACATGATTCAACTACTGCAGTTGAACTTATTGTTCCCACCAATTCAACAACAACAGCAAAAGAACCTATGATTGCAGCATTTACGACGGATTGGATAAGTTCTTCTAATCCAAATTGCTCTATTCTTTTACTTTCAATAGCACGTCCGATGCCAACAAGTATACCAGCTAAAACAATAGAAGCAGTAACTACAATAACTGCTATTTCAATTCCAACAAATTCCTCAGCCATTGCTTTGAATAAATTGTTCTAATATTAAATAGATTTCTATTTTGGTTTTGGTATACTTATTTTTAGATAACGTAAAAGAAAAGCGATACCAAAATAGGAAATCAAACTAAAGATAGCGAGAATAACTGATGTGAATGGCACAACAAAAAGATTGATGAGAAAACGGATAACAAATACAGTAAATGTACACGTTGTTCCTTGGAATAAGGATGGAAGGATGACAATGAGATTTGACATTATGGCAGGAAGTAAATTAGAAAGATAAAGGTCCTTAAGAAAAGAATATGGCATCTCTTTCAAAAATAACAAATCATGATTTTTGTATGAGAATGATATGGTAGACTTAAGATAAAAGAGATACGCAATAAGAAACCAGATATCAACATGAGTGAAGTAGGATTGAATACCGCACCCAGCCATAAACATACCGGAGGAACTAATTAGGACCCCCAAACCAACATAAGAGACTAAGCAAACTACCAAGATAACAATCAAAGCGATCGGAAGTTTCCAAATACTTAGCATGAAATTTTTTAGTAGTGGATGTTTAAGATACTAGAGTTTCAATAGTTTTTTTCCCAAGTAAATAAATTTAGTCGTCCCTCTTGCATAAATAGGCCCTTTTTTAGTTACAAATTTTGCTTTCGAGAGAGTTTTGAGAAGGGATTTTGGATTATCAATATCAAAATCCGGAAGCATATTATAAGTATTTCCAAATTCAAAAAGAAAATGACTATCACTTCCAACTGCTTTTGTGATTTTATTCTTAGTAGCAAATAGATCTGCTTTTTCATTAAATTTTAGATCCAAGCAACGAGCATTAAAAACTTCTATAATGTCCACTTTTTTTGCTTCTTTAGTGCTTACATGTGCACCAGATCTACCATAATCATACATATGTGGAAGGTAGGCAAGACCACCTTGTTCATGTACCTTATCAATTGCTTCAAGAAACGAGGTTTTTTTTGGAATTAACTCATTTACATAAAGACCAACGAGATCTCCCCTATCAGTGGAGATTTCCTCACCTGGAATAAACTTGGCTCCGATGGAAACTAGGTCATTGTGGGCCTTTATTGAATTATGATCAGTAATTGCTGGTATGATTCCTAGCTTCTTTGCTTTTGCTGCAAGATCCTTTGGTTGGGTTAAAGAATCAGGAGAATATTTTGTATGTGTATGGAAATCAATTTTCATATTAATCAACAATTGCGTGGTTTTTTTCAAGAAGATCGATTAACTTCTTAGCTAATTTTTCGCCAACCTTACTACTTATTTTTTTATTTCCTTTTATCATAATTCTTCCACTTGCATAAAGACTAACAGAGTAGTTTTGAAATTTTGAAAGTATAACAACAGAACTGGTGCCAACAGATGGTAATGCATTCTCAGCTTTTTTCAAATCAATTTTCTTTCCATTAAGCTTTACTTCGATCCCGTTGGATGAACTGCATGGCTCGACTACGAAAAAATCCATCATCCGAGCTTCGCCCTCCAAAAGATGTCTTTTTTATCGAGATCAAAAAACAGTGCGTCTGGTGCACAGACATATGGTTTTTTTAGTAAGAAATTAACTGCCTGTGATGCTGCAAGTGAACCAGCAAGAGATGCTGCAGGGCAGATTATTGATGAGCAAGTCTGGTAGTGCTTTAATTCAAGGTTTTTTGGCAATTGAAATGCATCTTCAAACTTATAATTAGTAAATGTTGTCACCATACCCCTTGTGCCTAATACCGAACAGAAAATGAATGGTATTTTTTTCTTACGGGCCATTTGAGCAATGATAAGTTTTGATTTAATATTGTCAGTACCATCAAGAAGTATTGATGAACTGACCTTAGTGTGTTCGTCAAAATGACTGAATACTGATATTTTGATATTTTTGTTTATTATTTTCGCTCTTGCCAAAGCAGCATGCACTTTTGGCATATCAAGAAAATCATCAGTTGCTAGAGTCTGTCGGTTAAAATTTGAAAGTTCAAACCGATCATGATCAAAAACAGTTAAATTCTCTGCTCCCAATCTCAGTAAATTTTCTAAAATAAATCCGCCAGTGCCACCAAGTCCAATTACTGTGAATTTTGTTTTTCGGATTAGTTCCTGTTGTAGCTTAGAGAATGGATTTTTCAAGAATTTTTGTTCGTAGAAGTTCATTGTTTCAGATGCTCTTTCGATATACGTCTGAGTTTGTCTTTTATCAAACGCACTTCTTCTTTCCTAACATTGCCACCATGAAGCTCAGTTAGATGTTTCAAAACGGCAAATCTTTTTTGCACATGTGGATCGATTGTGTGTTCCCTGAGTATCCCGAAATGGGTCACATGGTAGAAGAATATTGAAACACCTGAAAACAGAACAAGAATTGTAAATACTTTTCCAATGTCAGTCTGCGGAGCCAGATCACCATAACCCACAGTTGTTATCGTGGTTGAGATAAAATAAATTGAATCAACAAAACTGAATTCTTCTACTTTCATATAAAATGGAACTGCAATTGCATAAATTATCAGAATCATCAATGCTGCATTAAAAAGATGTTTCTTTACCTGGTCTAAAGATGCCATGGAAAGGATAGGCAATTAACTATTATAACGGTTCTTTTTTTGTTTTGGTTTTTTACTAGACGCAACAATCACCAAGTCTTTTGGACGGGTTTTGGCTGTTTGATAATGTATTGACAATGGTTTTCGTCCACTTAGGAAAAACCAGGTTGAAGATGCTCTTATGGCACTCCAAAAGAAGAATAAAGAAATCAGCCCAAAAACCAGTGAAAACCAATTGAACACTTGTGGCATGGAAAGAGATTCCACAAATAAGGAATAATTTACGAATACTATAAAAGATATGGCAGATATTAGTAAATTACGAACTATAGTATTTTGTTTTGCACCAGATGTGCTTTGTGAAAACACTATTGATAAAACATCAAGTAGATGTTTTGAAGAACGCAGAACACGATAGATGGGTATCACTGAAAGCATTGTAAGAATGGTCAGGAAAAGAGTGTGTGCAGTGGTTTCTATTTCCCACACAGAAACAGTAAATTGCAAAGAAGAAACAGAGAACCATAAAATCAATATTATTCCTGCGATATATGTAATGTCCCATTTTACTGATTGCACTTCTTTTACAAAATGGGTGCGGAAATAACCATGTGGTTCAAACGCAGTTAGGACGTTTCTCGAATAACCAGATGCATTTTTCAGAGTATCTAGTACTTTATGAGGAATTGTTTTCTTTAGGAAAAGATAGACATTATTATAACTTCTTAATACTGATGACGAAAGAACTGAACTTATCAGAACCCCTATTGAGACTATACTGATTAAGTTTAGCGGCACTAACCCAACACCTTCCCTAGCTATCAATAATGAGAATTCACCTAGTGGAATCATTGCTAAGCCTGCGAAAACAGAAGACCTGCCATCTGAACTTATTAAATAAAACGCAACGGTTGTTGCTAGAAAAACAGTTATGATAAAACTGAAAACAAGGATGAGTGTGATGTCCAATGAAACAAGTAGAGCAACTGGGTCAATAAACATACCAATTGATAGGAAGAAAAATGATGAGAAAACCACGCTGAATGGTCGGATCCCTTTTTCAAAATCTTTGCCATTTGGAAGCCCTGCAATTATACTTCCTGCTAAAAAAGCTCCAATTGCAGGCGTAAGACCAAGCATTGATGCGAATGCACTTAATCCAATTCCAAGAGTGAGTGAAAATAATATCAATGTATCCTCGGTCTGATAACGAAAGAAGATGACAGAAAGTTTTCTAATTACACGAAGCAGTAACACATATGCGAATACTAGAATACCAATTGAAATCAATAACGCACTTATGATACCTTCTGCATCATAGTTTCCAATTTTTAGATTTGAAAAGAAAGTAAGCAGAAAAACTGCAACAATATCCTCGATTACAAGTATTGTTATCAAAAACGGGATCTCTTTTCTTTCTACAAATTTTTTCTGTTCAAGAATCTTCATCATTATTGCTGTGCTGCTCATTGAAAAAACAGAAGCAAGAAAAATAGAGCTTAATGAATCGAACCCCATTAGAATTGCAATTTCATGCATTATTGCAAAAGTAACTAAAATAAGCAGAAAACCACATAAAACTGCCCTTAAACCTACTGAGAACAGCTTTGCAATACTAAACTCTATACCAACCATAAAAAGAAGAAGTATTGCACCTATTTCTGCGATTATTTCAATTGAATTTGATTCCAGAAGGTTTAGGAAATTAGGTCCTATTAACATTCCTGCAAAAAGCAGACCAACAACTGGCGGGACCTTAAAACGCACTGATAATACTCCAGCAACTGCTGCAAGGAGTAATACCCAGCCAAAATCAAACATATCAATGCCGTTCATATGGGAGCTAAATGTTAAACTGCGGGAATCTATTAAAACCTTCTAGGTGATTGCATACTATGGAATTTTTCGTCGACTGCTTAGGGGCATCTAGGGAAGTCGGACGAAGTGCATTCATGCTTCGTACAGATAAGAACGTAATGATTGATTATGGAATAAAAATTTTTGATCAAAGTGGACTTCCAAAATTTCCTTTAGATACTTCTTTTGACCCTGATCTTGCAATAATATCCCATGCCCATCTGGACCATAGTGGATGTCTTCCATCACTTTATCGTGAAAACAAAATAACATGGTACTCCACACCACCAACAAAAGATATTTGTGAGATTCTGTGGCTTGATTCGATGAAGATAATGGGGGATGGACTCCCATATAGACTTGGACATTTAAACAAAGCATTCAAACACTGGAACCCCCTACTATACAAGAAACCAATACAAACAGGAGAAACAAGAATCGAATTATTTGATGCTGGACATATAAATGGAGCTGCGATGGTTGATGTTGAATACAAAGGAAAGAGTTTCTTTTATACTGGCGATTTCAAATGTGAAGAAACAATGTTGCACAAAGGAGCAAAATTCATAGATGGTGTTGATATTTTAATGACAGAAAGCACCTATGCAAAGAAAGAACACCCTCCGAGAAAAGAAGTTGAACAAAGATTAATTGAGGAGATTTATGACACACTTGAAAGCGGGGGAAACATACTTTTACCATCATTTGCACTTGGTAGAACACAGGAATTGATCGCATTGATTAGAAAATATGATGAACATGTCCCTGTTTATGTTGATGGTATGGGCAAGGCAATTACGCAGATTTATCTTCAATATCCGAATTACATAAAAGATCCAGAAAAATTTAAAAAAGCAGTAAGAAGCGTAAATATGGTTGCTGGAATTCCTGATAAAAAAGCAGCAACCAGAGAACCATCAGTAATAATTACAAGTTCAGGTATGATGAACGGTGGACCTGTTTTGAATTATTTGTTTAATTTGAATAGTAATTCAAAAATCATCCTAACTGGCTATTGTGTCGAAGGAACCAATGGAGATACGTTATTGAGAGAGGGATATATAACACAGGATGGGGAGCAGTTGCATGTTGATTTGCCTGTTGAATATATGGATTTGTCTGCACATGCTGGAAGAACAGAAATTCTAAACTTCATAAAAAAAGCAAGTCCAGAGAAAGTTTTGCTTGTTCATGGTGATGCACCTGAAGAATTTGCAAAAGAATTGAAAGAAGATCATGGATTTGATGCCCTTGCACCTTTACCTGGTGAGAGAGTAATGTTTGGTGAAGAAAAATAAAAGATTATTCTGAATTGCAATAGGAAATTTCTATTTCAGCCCATTTTGCACCAAAACTATAACCAGGAGCAATAGTTTTCACAGTTATTAGATAGGTTTGGCCATCTATAGATATCATAGCAGACGCACCTTCTTTAATTTTAAGTTTAGCTAGTGTGTTTTCTCCTTGAGTGATTGATAAAAAGGCATAATTACCATCATTCTGAACCCCAAGATCATCTAACAGAAAAGCCAGTGAACCAAGAAGTAGTGATTCCCCTTGATTTATTATACCCATTGCAGCAAGACCACTAGTTGAACATACATCTGAAATAGATGGACAATTTGATTCCACCTGTAAAACTGCACCATGAACGCCATCATCTGGAATGTAAATACCAATTAATGAAACCTTGAGATTGCCAAAAACAGAATTAAGTTCTTGAGATTCACCACGATAAACTCTTAGTTGTGCAGTTTCGTTGCAATCAGGATCTTGTATGGATATTAAAACAAAATGATTGCCATTACGATCTTCACCAACTTCAAGAACTTTGAAATGCGTTTCATCAACATCAAGTGTTTCACCAACTCTAACATATGAATGAATTGGTTTATCGCCACATAGCAATCGTGGACCAGATTGGCAAGAAACCACATCTGAAGGTCCAGTTGAATCATGACCATAATGATTGTAAGTGTCTCCACAAGCACCAAGTGCACCTGCTAAAACAGTTGTAGTTAGAATAACTTTTCCCTTAAAGGCATTTCTTCCTGCATCAGTACCGATATTTCTTGGTCTAACATTCTCTCTTGATAATCTCATTTTTACACCTGCATATTGATTGATTAAGTTACAAAAAGAGATAATAAGGGAGTAGGTTTAAAAGTGTTATTTTTTGGATTTGTACGGATTAAACAGCTCTATTATAACTAATTCTTCACTACATGCAAGATGAGATGGGGAGTTTCTGAATTCCTTGAAAAAGTCGTGAATTGCATCTCTTAACCTTATAACTGGGCGTTTCACCTGGGCATAAATTTTCTTGTTTTTGATTATGAATTTGGCTTTTCGATGTGATAATTTGAATTTCATAAGATGATCTTCCATTTCTATCGGAGGGCCCTCTACCAACATTTTAACAGGCATTTTATCATCAGCAACAATAACAGCTAAACGCACAAGGTGCTTATGATCATCTGCAATTATTTTTGGATCATATTCCTCAAGATGATTAGTTAGTTGGTGGATCATTTTGTAGATCTGCCCCCACAAAACATCGTCGACTATATCTGGCCGTGGCATGGAAATTAAATATGTTTTTTTATTTTTGGATGAAGAAATTATTTTTTGCTCGAATGTTGGTATTTGTTTAAAGAAAAAAGATTCAGATGGTTTCTTTAGGAATTTTTGACATGTTTTCATGAATAAACGTAGATTTTCCTTAGAAACCGCAGCTGCAACATTTCTGTTCTTATCGGTTGGATCTATAATAACAAAATCACCAAATTTCTCAAAAACATGATTAAACTCATTTTTCTTATAATATTTTTTCAGATCTATTAGGATGTGTTCTTTCCATTTTGACACAGCCTTCAGAAGTTTTTGGAAATTTCCATATTTGATAATTAAAAGTTCGCATAAATATCCTGAAAATCCCTTAATCTTTATCTCTGCACCATAGAGTGAATTTGCATGAAGGAATTTTTTCAAAAGTAAAACATCATCAATATTGGTTTTTTTGAGATGAGACTTTACAAATTCTGTATGTAGAACAGATCGATCAACTGCACTTAATCTTTCTGATGCATCTGATATTTTATATGCTGGAACAAGATCTATGCTCCTGCCCTCGTACTTGAATCTTGCATATGGATGTTCAGCATAACTAAATTGATAGTGAATATTTGGGAAACATGATAGCATGATTTTTTTCAAGGTTGGCTCAAATGAGCTTTTGGAAGCTGATTTTGGAAACAACACAAAAATATCAACATCTTTTTTATCATGAAGAAATGTCTTTTTTGCCATTGAACCAGTCAAAACCACCTCACATTTACGCGGAACATGTGCCTTAATACGAAATAAAAGAATATTGCAAAAATTGATTTCACGTTCTAGTTCATGGGGAGATGGCTTGATTTTTGCTAAAACTCTAGAAAGCATATAATAGGCTAACCTCGCAAAGATTTTAAAAGAACAATATGGAAACACAATCATGCGCAGACTGATGGTACTAGTACTACTGTTTTTCCTAGGATTTGGGTGTCTTGAAGAACATAACTTCCCAAGTGACAAAGCTGAACAATTGATTTCCCTGCATGCAGTTGATTTAGATAGCGATGGCAATGTTGATTATTCTGTTTATGATTATTCTCCATTCTCAATCAACGGAATGGTAGTGGAAAGGCAAGTAACTGTTTCTGTTAGGACAAGTGCAAGTTATGTTTCTTATAATCCTGCATTAACCGACGTCAGTTTACTACAAGCAGATCAAAGTTTAGAAGAATTTACCAAATCAAGAAGCCAGGCAGATCTTGAATGCGGAAATAACTTAGGTGTAAGTAATGTTGTCTGTTCTAACACACCCACATGTAAAGAACTTTGTTCTGCCGCATCATTAAAATGTAAAAAAATCGCAGCTTATTATGAAGAACCTTTAGCAGATTCCATATTATCTTATATTAAGGATAATAATGACCTGAGAACTCTGATTATGAGTACACGGAAAAATGTACTTACATTGAGAGTGGCAAGCGATGAGGATAGGAACGAATTTTTACAGGATACGAGAGAGATTGTTGCGAGGATAGCAGACATAAATGCAAATCCAGTTTATACTAATGAGAATTTTGATCTTTGTAGTTATTCTGATTTTGGTGTATTGTATGTGCTTGAAGCAGCAAAACAAATAGGAGATTATGAAACACAAAATGAAGAATACACCTATCGAGTTATCATATCAATAAAACCAACAGAAAACAATGAGGATGACCTTACACTTGGAGGTGTGGGCATAGTTGACAATATCCCCACAAGCGTCATCCTCAATCAAGAGAACATATCTTCAAGACAAAGTATAGTTACAAACGTAGAAGGAAATAACGTTGTCATACACTGGGATTCAAGCAAAAGTTCACAGGAGGGGTATGTTGTACTTTATAGTTTTATTTCAACTGCACCACCAGAAACTGCACTTGCTAGTTTGAAAGTACCAGAGGTAAAAACGAAAAAAATCAGTTTGATTATACTTGCTCCAACAAATGCAGCATTATTGAGTTTGGCAGGTCTTTTGGGTAATTATTATGTTTCATATGGTTTAGCAACAGGCTTCACACTTTCTGCATTATTTTTCCTATACACAATAACTGTACTGATACTAACCACATTAAATGAAAAAGCAGGGGGAGCCACTTTCCTTACTGGATTTAGAAAAGCATTTGGAAGAACAGACATAAGATGGAAAACAGACGTGGTTATTGCATTTATACTGTTGGCAGCTGGATATTATATAGCAGCTGTTATGACAACACCACCTCAAACAATATATGGCATCCTAGAATCAATAGATTTCTTACTTAGAAACGATATGGGGATGATAAGCATCACATTGATTTTCATGGGAGTTGTGATGACTTATATGGCAATTGAAAACTTCATAAAAATAATAATACTTGAACGTGCCTATGGTATGGTCATACGACAAGAAAAAGACCTTTATCTTGCTAAAACAGCAACATTAAAAGATAAGATAAAGGAGCTTGGAAAACTTATAGATGACGACATAAAAGAAGATTTCGATGTAAGTAAGGAATATGATGTTTATTCTTCAGTGAAAGTTGAAAGGGTAGATGAATTAGCAAAAGATTCCAATGCACGTAACAGAGCACTTATAGAAGAACAACTTGTGCATGTTGAAAATGCCATAGGAAGCTTAAAGGAGAGAAAGAAAATAGCTGATGACAACTGGGTAAAATGGAAGGAGAATATTGCAAAATTGCTTGATGAACATGGAGAAGTATATGCTGCATCATTAGTAACTGTCCCGGCATCATTAAGGCCATGGGCACTTAGTAAGTATGTAAAAGAATCTGCTGCAGAAGGAGTATTCTTTGAGAGAGATGCATTGAAAAAACGCCACCTAACCCCAGGCCAACTTGCAGAAGAGATGGTGGAAAAGGGATTATTGAATGGAGCAGTTGTTCTGAAACAAGGGAAAGTGATTGTTTCGGAATTTGCCAAACAAAACGCAACAGTACAAACAGCACTTACGATAAAATTAATGACCTACCTAGGTTCATTAGCCAAAAACCTGGGGCAGCATGAACAACAGAGTTTTGTTTCCATAGGTGAAAAAGAAGTTATTGTGATGATGAAATATAATAACAATGATGCGATTCTTTTCATGAGTAAAGACAAATTCAAAGATGCTGTAGAACATTGGAAAGCAAAAACAAAGATAATTGAGAATAGCTAGTTTTTTGCTATGGGAGACATACCCACAATGAAATATTTTTAAACACCTGTCCATATTAGTCAGTACCAATACGGTGATTAGATATGAGTAGAGGCGGAGAAAGAAGAAATGATCCATTAGTAACTAAAAGCAATCTAACTTGTGTTGAAGTAGGTGGATCTAGATATTTATGTATTTTTTCAGGACAAAAAGGAAGGAAACGGATTCTAGAAATAGCAAGAGTCATTAACCCCATGGGCGACAGAAACGGAGCAAATCTAGCTGCAAGAAAGTTGTGTGAAAAAGGTACAAAAGCATTTGTTGGACTTGACACTGAAGGGGGGGTTTATGTTGCAGAAGAACTTAACCTACGTAAAAGTGCAGATGTAGCTGAGACGATACTTGCAGAAAGAAATGGAAATGGTCAAAGAAGGGAATTTACACAGCACCATGGTGCATATGGGTGTGGACCTGAGATGGTAGTTGACCATACCAATTGGGCAGAAGAAGTGGCATTGAGATATTTAGATATGCCACCAGACACTGTAAGAATTAATGCAGTAGACCAATTGCCAGGATTATGTGGTAGTGATAGAGCAAAAAGAGCAGCATTGGTTACTGCATTGCACACAGTTGCAGATTTGGTTGAACAAGGTCATGCCACAGTAATTAGATTGGTTGCCGGTGAATTGGAACAGGGAACCTTACATCTTTAATTTTTTCAATAAAATCCATCCCTTTTTAAAGGCTTTTTTGCAATAATTCTATAGTTAAAAATAGGCTTAGAAATCATATTCTCTACGACGTGAAATGGAAAACAAGAATTAGTGGTAAAAATGAACGAGGAAACAAATTATACTGCAAAAGAAATCCAGGTCTTGGCAGGGCTTGAAGGAGTTAGAAGAAGACCAGGAATGTACATAGGAGACACCTACAAAAGAGGTATGCACCATCTTGTTTATGAGATCATTGATAATGCAATTGATGAAGCACTTGCCGGCTATTGTAAGAACATAACAATAACACTCAAAAACAATAGAAGCGTAATTGTAAAGGATGATGGAAGAGGCATACCTGTTGACAAGCACACCTCTGGAAAGTCAGCTTTGGAGCTGGTATCCAGTTCCCTTCATGCTGGAGGTAAATTTGAGAAAAAAGCCTACAAAGTTTCAGGTGGACTGCATGGAGTTGGTATGAGTGTTGTTAATGCCCTCTCAGAGAACATGAAAATAGAAGTTCACAGGGATGGAAAGATACACTCAATTGTATATTCAAAAGGAAAGATGGTAACTCCAGTAAGCATTACAGGTGAAACAACACATAGGGGGACTGTAGTTACTTTTAACCCAGACCCGACAATTTTCAAGGAAATTGAATTTGACTATGCCTATTTGAGAGAGAGAATAATGGAACTTGCATTTCTCAACAAAGGACTTATGATAACAATTATGGATGAAAGAGACGGGAAAAAAGAAGAGTTTTGTTATCGTGGCGGAATTGTTGAATTTGTAATGTATTTGAATCAGGCACGGAATAAACTTCACGAGCCAGCTTATTTTGAGAGAAGAACAGACCATGTTGAAATAGAAGTATCAATCCAATACACTGACAGTTACAATGAGATGATTTACAGTTTTGTGAATGATATTAAAACAATAGAAGGTGGAACTCACCTGGTTGGTTTCAGGACTGCAGTAACAAGAGCAGTAAATGACTATGCAAGAACAAACAAGATGATAAAGGACGACCATAAGATAACTGGTGACGATGCAATTGAAGGTGCAACAGCCATTTTAAGTTTGAAAATACCAGAACCGCAATTCGAAGGACAAACAAAAACTAAATTAGGGAATAGTGAAGTTCGAGGATATGTAGACAGTATGGTTTACGACTCACTTAAGACATATTTTGAGGAACATCCAAATGAAGCAAAACGAGTGATTAACAAAGTTATAAATGCAATGGAAGCACGAGAAGCAGCACAAAAAGCAAAAGAATTAATACGTAGAAAGAATGTTTTTGAAAGTTCAATATTGCCTGGTAAATTAGCAGATTGTAGCGAAGAAGATCCTGCTAAATCTGAAATCTATTTTGTTGAAGGTGATTCTGCAGGAGGTTCGTCAAAACAAGCACGTGATCGTCGTACACAAGCCATTCTACCTTTGCGTGGTAAGATACTTAATGTAGAAAAAGCACCAATGCACAAGGTTCTTACAAGTGAGGAAATCAAAAATATTGTTGTTTCGATTGGTGCTGGTTTTAAGGATGATTTTGATGTGAAAAAAGTTAGATATCATAAAATAATTATCATGACTGATGCTGATGTAGATGGAAGTCACATCAGAACATTGATTTTGACCTTATTCTATAGATATTTCAAACAAATAATAGAGCATGGTTATCTCTATATTGCCCAGCCGCCACTTTACCGTGTTCAGAAGGGAAAGCAAATGCAGTATGCATACAGTGATGGGGAATTGGCTGAACGAATAAAACAAATTGGAGAGAATGCCAGCATACAACGATACAAAGGTCTTGGGGAAATGAACCCTTCCCAGCTATGGGAAACAACCATGAATCCAGAAACAAGAACGCTGAAGAAAGTGACTATTGCTGATGCGATGAGTGCAGACGAACTCTTCACTGTGTTGATGGGAGACCAGGTTGAACCAAGGAAGAAATTCATAGAAGAACATGCTGCAATGGTGAAAAATCTTGATATATAAAATTGATGAAATAATGGGAGCAAGATTTCAATGACAGAAAATATTGTGGAAAGAACAATTGAATCAGACATGAAAGAGAGTTATCTTGATTACGCAATGTCAGTGATTATTGGCAGAGCAATACCAGATGCAAGAGACGGACTTAAGCCAGTTCATAGAAGAATATTATATGCCATGCATGAACTTGGTAATGTTTATGGAAAGGCATACAAAAAAAGTGCCCGTATAGTCGGTGAAGTTTTAGGTAAGTACCACCCACATGGAGATAGTGCTGTTTACGATTCATTAGTCAGAATGGCACAGAATTTTTCACTTAGATATACTTTAGTTGATGGTCAGGGAAACTTTGGTTCTATAGATGGTGATAATGCAGCTGCCATGAGATATACAGAAGTTCGTATGTCAAAGATAGCTGCAGATCTTCTTATGGATATTGAAAAGGAAACTGTGAAATTTGGGGATAATTTCGATGGTACACTCAAAGAACCTCTTGTATTGCCTTCAAGAGTACCGAATCTTCTGGTAAATGGTTCATCTGGAATAGCAGTTGGAATGGCAACTAACATGCCACCACACAATCTTGGTGAAATAGTTGATGCAACAATAGCATTCGTAAACGGTAGTCAAGAAGATGATATAATAAAAATGATTCAAGGACCAGATTTTCCAACAGGGGGAATAATTGTTGGGAGATCAGGGATACTTAAGGCTTACAAAACTGGTCGTGGATCCATCAAGATAAGGGCAAGAGTAGAAAAAGATCTTCAGAAGCACACTTTAGTAATAAAAGAGATACCCTACCAGGTCAGTAAAAGTATTTTGATAGAAACAATTGTAGATGCAGTAAGAGATAAGAAAATAGATGGAATAAGCGGGGTTCATGATAGATCAGATAAGGACGGTATGGAAGTCATTATTGATCTGAAGAAAAGTGCAGACCCAGATATTGTATTAAACCAATTATATACTCACACCCAATTACAAGGATCTTTTGGGATTATAAATTTGGCAATTGTCAACCAACAGCCAAAAGTAATGGGCATATATGAAATGATAAATGTATTCGTTGAATTCAGAAAAGAAGTCATCAGAAAAAGAAGTGAATTTGAGCTTAAGGAAGCACAAGCAAGGGCACATATACTTGAAGGTCTCAAAATAGCACTTGATAATATTGATCCTATTGTTGATTTTTTAAGAAAATCAAAGAATATGGAGGAAGCACGAACAGGACTTATGAACAACTACTCACTCAGTGAAATCCAGGCAAATGCCGTGCTGGATATGAAAATATCAAAATTGATTGCATTGGAAAGAGAAAAAATCGAAAATGAATACCTGGAGCTCAAGAAAAAGATTACCTGGCTTACTGATGTACTTGGAGATGTTCAAAAGATACTTGAGATCATCAAAAATGAACTACAAGAAGTAAGAGACAGATATGCAGACGAAAGAAAAACAGAGGTCATAGAGGGTGAAGATGACTTGGATATTGAATCCCTTATTCCAAATGATGATGTGGTTGTTGTCATAAGCAACAGAGGCTATGTAAAGAGAGTAGGACTTGATGAATATCGTGCACAGAATCGTGGTGGAAAGGGAGTAATAGGAACAGAGACAAAAGAAAAAGACTTTGTACAAGACGTAATAATAACCAAAAACCACAATTATTTGTTGTTATTTACTGATAAAGGAAGAATGTTCTGGCTGAAAACATATAGAGTGCCAGAAGGTAGCAGGTACGCTACAGGAAGGACACTAGTCAGTATACTTGATCTGAAGGAAGAGAAAGTAACTTCTTGGATTAGTGTTGAAAAATTCGACACTGGTGAGTATCTGTCTATGATAACCAGAAACGGAATCATCAAAAGAACCACACTTGAAAACTTCAGTAATGTTAGAAGAGGAGGTATAATTGCCATAACACTCAAGGAAAAAGATAGTTTGGTAGAAGTATTGAAAACAGATGGTAAGCATGACCTTATCATTGCAACAAAGAAAGGCCAGGCAATAAGATTCAAAGAAGAAGAAGCAAGAGAATTAGGAAGAACTGGCCAAGGGGTTATTGGTATAAGATTGAAAGAAGATAATGATGAAGTTGTGGGCATTGCAACAAGCATAAGACCAACTGTCCTTACAATAACTGAGAATGGTTTTGGAAAAAGAACCGCCATTGATGAATATAGAGTTCAAGGAAGAGGAGGAACTGGTGTCATAAACATAAAAACCGAAGGAAGAAATGGTGATGTTATTGGCATAAGAACAGTTGAAGATGACGATGAGATAATCGTTATGAGCTCTAGGGGACAAACAATCAGAACGCCAGTAAGTGGAATTTCAACCATTGGTAGGAACACACAGGGAGTTACCATAATAAGAATGGACGAAGGAGAAACGGTTGCAAGTTTTGCAGTTGTGAGAAAAAACGAAACAGAAGAAATTACTCCTGAACAGCCTTAAGCAAAAACTTCAACAAATGTTTTTTTGTCCCTGGTTTTTTATTCCATTTTTTTACTAATTTTTTATGTTCTTCTAATTCTTTTATAAGTTGATTCGAATCCATATCAGGACCATTGATTCTGAATAGAAGTTGGGATGTTAGAGGACAAAAACGTGTGTTTAGTTTGCCAACAACATTATAGGGATATCTACGGCAGGAAAGTGGAGTTGTTTTGTGAATCCTGCATTTGTGATTTTTTGTATTTAGAAAATAACAGGGGTGAGACTTTAGTCCAAGAAGAAAATAGCCTTCTTTTGTATCAAAAACACAATCAGGATCATAGCTCAAAAGGCGTGGTTCAAGAAGTGTAACATATGACTCTGGAGTTGTTTTTGTTTTTTTTATAATTCTTGCAAGATCGAATACAGAAATTGTAATGGTGTAGGTCCTACAACATTCGGATTTGCAGAATATACACGGATTGACCATAAAGTTGTTTGAATACAGGATTTTAAAATAATGCTGATGATAAAAAACAGAGATGACCAGTAAAGTAGAAGCATCTGAGATGTGGTTGATTGCTCGGCATCATTCAGAAGAACCCATAAGAATTGAGGCTGGTTTACGGGCAATAAAAGGACTTAATGAGGAAGAACTTATACAAGTTCTCTCTGATAAGGGATTACCATTTCAAGTTAGACTTGCAGCAGCCAAACAAATTACATCTGATTTAGTAAACTATGAGGACCATAGAAAACTGGAATTGGTCGTAAAAATAACAGAAAACCAGATGATTGCACAGATAGCAAGGAATGGATTGCGTGACCTTGCACTTATTGATGGTTATTTTCTTATGGAAGATGGATTTGGGGCTGGAGGAAAACTTGAGGAAGACCAGTTTGATAGTTTGGTAAGGTTATCACGAGTGGTATTAAATCATCCTGAAAAAGCATACAAAAATATTGCAACAAGATTATTACTGGAATTTTGCAACGAAAGAAAAGGTTGTGAAACAGCAGAAACTGCTGAACTATTGATACAGATGGCAGAAGATGAGAGATTCTCTTTAGAATTACGAAATGGTTTTGGTATTAGTGCCATGAGATATTACGTTGAAGAGGGCGGAAAAAATCAAATGCTCAAGTTACTTGGAGAAAACCAAAATGTTCCGGAAAGTGTCTGTGCTGAAGCAAATAATATACAAAATCATGAGAACGCAGATATGAACTACTTGAGAAATATTGATTTTATGCTTGATAATGAACAATTAAAACCAGAAGAAGCAGGTTTTATGTATATTGAATTCAGCAGAAGAGAGAGAACAACAGAAAAAGGAATAGCAGAGTCAATGAAGCGATTTAGGCACCTGAGACCGTGGGTTAGAGAAAAAGCAATGCGAGATTTTGAACAGGAGACAACTGCAATGGCGATAATAAATGAAAGTGTAGTAAGGCCAGATGAAGTATCTTCAATGACAGACATTCTAATAGATTATGTCAGATGTTGTGTTGGTAGAAACAGAAACATAAGTAAATTCCTCAGAGCACTTGAGGATGGAAGAGTGCCAGAAGACCTAAGAGAAAAAGCAATTGATATTGCCAAAAGAACTGCCATAGCAGCTGCAGAAAGATATGGTTTGGGGATATTTGGTAGGCAGGAAGCACCGAGAACAAGGATTAGAAGTGAAGGAAAAAGCATACTAAGAAGAATAAGACCAGTTGGTCATGCATAACTAGAATCGTGTTTTCTTTTTTTGATTATGGGAGCAACTTCTGCAGCATCAACTTGCAAACGATATTTTTGCATAATTTGCTTTAGATCAAAGTCGTTGTCAGCAACAAGTTTTTCAAGAGCGTCTCCTGTAATTTTTTGGAATCTGAACACTTTCAGCACTGCGTCTACCCTTGCTCCTTTTGCCATTCCTTTTAGGATCTCAGGTATTGCAGCTTTCACAAATGTTCCTTTGTTATATTCAGAAAAAAGTTCGCTGAGTGTTTTTTCAAGATCAGTAAATTCCACACCTTCACGCCTCAGAGAAATAATTGTATCTTCAATTGTAGTTGCAATAAGCATTGGATCAGTTCCATCTGATATTAACCTATCAAATAAGTGAAGATGTCTTGATTTTAATATTCTTTTTGCCATTTCTTTATTTAGGAGTTTACCCAAGCGTGTTTTCTTCTCCTCTAGTGATTCACTTTTTTCAACAGATTCTAGTATTGATTTATCTATTAGAATAGGAGGGATATCAGTTTCTGGATACAATCTTGCCCTTCCTGGGAGTGGCCTCATATAGGTCGAAGTACCATCTTGATTTGCTTTTCTTGTTTCTTTAGGTACGTAGTCCATATTTGCACGTTCAGTAGCATATTTAAGTGAAAGTTCTGCTTGAACTAGAGGTGCAACAACCAGAACAAATGCATCTTGATCTTCCATTTGTAAAAGTTTTCTGAGTTGTGTTTCCTCCTCTGTAGAGATGGAATATTTTTTCAGATCTTCGTCACTATGAATTAAACCTTTTACTCCAGCTTTTTTTGCATAATCACTTAATTCAGTACCATATCTTCTTCCTTTCTGTATTTCAGCACCCAATATACCCTTGTGTTTGGATAATTTTTGTGCTAAAACCACACTTCCGGATTTTAGACCTTGAGCGATGAGTTTAGCATTGGTTTTTTGAAAAATAGAACTGGCATCAACAACACCTAGCTTGATTGGAAGTGCATTAAGTCTGCGCAAATCCAGAAGAATTTTGATGAGATTGGTTTGTCGTTTAACTTCATTCTCAACATAACTAGAAAGCATCTTTAGATCCTGTGCTCCTTTGATTTCCACTCTTGCTCCGCCTTCAGTAGATATATTAACATCCTGTCTGATGGTTCCTAGACCGCGGGCAACTTTCCCAGTTGTCCTAAGTATAAGGCCTATTTTTTCTGCAACTTCAACCAAATGTTCACCGTCTTTAATATCTGGTGTTGTATTTATCTCAATAAGTGGAATGCCAAGTCTATCAAGCCTATAAACTGCTTTTGAATCTGAACTTGAGACAATACCTGCACTTTCTTCCTCTAATGCAATCAAAGGGATACCAATTGTACCCTTGGAAGTATGAAGATGACCATTCATGGCAATAATTGTAGTGCGTTGGAAACCAGAGGTATTGCTGCCATCTATAACCATTTTTCTCATTATGTGAATTTGGTTGAGTATAACAGCATTAAATTGAAGAGCAATTTGGAGGGTTGTTCTAAGTGCTTCTGGGTTTAGTGAATGTGGTGGTTCTTCATCAGTTTCAACAAGGCAATTATTAGATGAGAAAACTTGGTATTCGAAAATACGATCTTTTGCAGATTCAACTTGAGATGCTGCATCAATCTCACCAAGTTCACTAAGAACAGGATGAAGCCTTCTGTGAATTGAAAGTAGTGGTTTCTCATCATCTGTCATTGATGATGAACAATTACAAAATAATTTTTTCGTATCAAGACGTTGATGAATTTCAAGACCGATTTTCATATAATATCACCTGGGGGCTTGAAAGATTTGAACGAATCGCCATTCAAACAGATTTCAAGACCTATCTTCATAATACCCCTCAAGACTAGACCGTTCGCTTATTTCACCTGCAATGTTTGTGAGCATAAGTTTTTCAACTTCTTTCATGTCTTTTGTTTGACCAAGTGCCCAGCAAAGTTTTGCATATGCTGTTTCTGGTGTCCAATCTGCTCCATCCCCAATAACACCAGCATCAATAAGCATTCTTCCAGTTGTATAAACACGCATGCATATCCTTCCGGAAATACATTGTGAACTCATAACAACAGGAATACCAGAACTGACAAGCTCTTTTATTGGTTTGTAAACGCTTTCGACAGATTTATCGTGGAATGCATTAGCAGCAACGTGCCCCAATCCAGTTCCCATTAGCACAACACCATCATAATCACTGAGTTTTCTGATAAATTCTGGTTTCATACCAGGATGAGAATAAACAAGTGCAACATTATGATTAAGTGATTTTTTTACTATCAGACCGTTTTTATTGCGTGGCATATACTCGGACAGTTTTTCAAACTTGTTGGTTTTGTGGTCAACTTTAAAGAGAGGTGCAGAATCTATCGAACGGAATGCATCTCTTGATGATGTGTGCATTTTCCTAACCTTGTTACCACGATGAAGATAGCAAAAATCATCATTAGTTGATGAATGCATACAAACAGTTACCTCACCCACATCTTGTGATGCAGAAAAAACAGAATTAAGCATATTCATCTCATTTTCACTTGAAGGACGATCAGAACTTCTCTGAGATCCAACAAAAACAATAGGAACTGGTAGTTGTTGTAGCATAAAACTCATGGCAGCAGATGTATAGGTCATTGTATCAGTACCATGCATGACAACAATCCCTTCACTCCCATCTTTGATTTCAGCTTCAATAGTGTCTGCAAGATGTTTCCAATGTGATGTATTCATATCTTCTGACAATAATGAAAATATCTGTTTTGAATGAATATTCCACTTATTAAGATTTGGGAAGATCATCCTCAAATCTTTTGCTGTTATTGAGGGAAAAACTGCACCAGTTTTATACTCTATTTTTGAAGCAATTGTTCCACCACAACCAAGTATGGCAATGCCTCCTTTTTTTTCTTCAACCAGATCATCCTGAGGCTTACGAGGCATTGATTTTGAAACAAGTTCAATTGAATTGGTTTTTATTCCAGTGTTATAACCACTGTCTAATTTCAGAACTACCACATGTGGATCTCCTGATGATGGCATAATCAAACCTTCAAACACACCAGCATCAGAAATAAGCTTAACCCTATCTCCAATTGATATGTTTTTTGTCTTTAGTTCTTTTTCAATTGCGTGAGAATACATAACTACCCCTAATTAGATAGACTTAGATGATTATAATTATTAAGACCTATGGGGGCATGAACAGAGATAATTAAGGACAATCGCAATTCTGGCTGGAATCAATCAATTTTGAAAATTCTTACTGCCCCATCAGATGAACTGTAAACAAGTGTGAACCCAGGTATTTCCCCAAGGAACATTGCTCGATAAAGGTTTGAATCATAGAATTTGCCTTTTCTATCTTCATAACCAGCTTTTATAACTCCATTATCCAGCCACACTAGATCATTAGTATAGAAGAGGGTTACTTGGGTCACTTGTCCAAAATGTGCAGTCGAACCAACCTGTCCTGCCAAACCAAGCTGGGCTTTATTTATTTTAAGATCTCCATTTGAGTAGGTTTCGTTTAGATAATATGTAGCAGGAACTGTCTGACCAGTTACCAAAGTAGCATCACCAACACAGTAGGTTGGCACTGATTGATAAACTGCCTTACAATAGTCAATTACCTGTTGATCTGTTTGTCCAATACATTGTGATGGATAAAATGGAATGGTTGTGTCACCAACTGAAAGTTTATACGCTGTATAGCCAGTTTTTCCAGTTAGATCAGAGATAGTACATGGTATTTGAGAGACGAAAATTGTTTCCCATAGATGTTCTGCTTCACATTCAGACTCTCCTGGAGACTTTAATACAGTAGTTTCATTGTTATACGCACATGAAAGATAGTTCAATGCACCATATTTACCGCCAAGAGAATTTCCACCAGCAACAAGTTCAATATCAAAAAGTGCATACTCGCTACCATATGATTTCATTATTTCAATTAATTCTTCTGGAGTAGAATCAAGATAACCATTTGCAACATTACCTATCATCTCATGGGAAAGATGTTCATTTCTAACTACTGCATTTCTCTCACCAAAATAGTTCAACCAGTGACCATAATCCCACCAGGAAATTACTCTAGCATCCGTATCAAGATTAACCTTTATCCATTCCATTGAGTCGACCCAATAGGTGGCAAGCCTAGTGCAACGTAAATATGCAGCCGGAGGTTCCCAGGGTGGAGCTTTAGAAGGATCTTGTAGATAAGTTGGGCTTGAAAATATAGAAAGCATGCATAGTTTTTGGCTATACTGATAATTTGTTCCCAAACTTGCATAACCAAGTGGGTCAGATGCAGCAGCACAAACTTCACTATCTTTTGTTGCAGCACAAAGTTGTGTGAATTTACTTGCAAGTGCATTTGGATCATTTTGGTAAAGTGTTTGGAAAGAACCCCAGAGAAAAGATGGGGCAAGCCCCATATGAGCAAACTGTAGAACAACAAATGCAAAACCGATACCAATCACAAATGGGGCATATGATTTCAATGCATGTTGCTCAGACTCCATCAATACCTTCCCCGCCTGCCCAATCGTAACTCCAATTGCTATGGCAAAAAGAACTGCAGCATAGATAGTGTATTTTGCTTTCAACAAACCAACAATAAACGGTGGTAGTAGGATTGCCAAAAAGAACAAGAATAGACCATCATCTTTTTTCTGTATAAATCTCCAAAGTGAATAAACAGATGATAAGATAAATAATAAAAACCAGAAAAGCAGGAGACTTGTTGTTTTTTCATTATATGGTATCGACGTGCCTAGGACAAGATTAATTATTGAAACGAAGATACTTAAGATCAGATTTGAAAGTATTGAAAATGGGACTAAAACAAGAAATGCAAGGCTGTCAAAAATAGATGAGTTTTGAGATAGAGAATACTCTTGAGCAATAAAACCAATTTGGCTTCCGAAGACAGTTGATGCGATACCTTGCTCTGCAATTGTTCTGTCTAATGGGGCATTATACTGGGCTATTTGGAACACTGATCTCCCAAGATCTTTTATATTGGCTCCAAATGGTGAAAGATAGATGAGAAGACCTAATATTAGAATAATACCTAGAGCAATTGTTTGTTGTTGTTTTGGAAGTTTTTGTTTGACAAGATAAAGAATGCCAACAAATAAAATTGGGATCAAAAATGTCACTGCATTGCCTAGATAGATTGAACCAGTTTCGAAAAATGATTTGATTATTGTTGAACCAAGTAAAACACCAATAACGTAAATAATAACGTTAATTTGCAACAGGTGTTTAAGCATACTTTCATCTTCATCCCTTAGAAACACGAGTATAGAATAGCTGATTGTGAATAATAAAACTCCAACCAACGCAACTATTTGTGAACTGCTTCCTAAGGCTAATGCAACCCATGCCAAACTTGCAAGCAGGGGATAAGTTAGTTCTTTCTTTTTAATTGAAAGGAAATACATGGCATAGAAAAATAACAGTGCAAAAAAGGCATATGGTTGAACTTCTTGTTCTCCTGCTGCCAATTTGTATACAAAAACAGGTATGAATGTTGTAAGTCCTGCTGCAATTAAACCAAATTCTCTTTTGGTTGCTGTTGAAACAAGCAAATATACGAAAAATACTGCCAGAACTGCTGCCAGTGGTGGGTAGGTAGATGCAATAGCTGCTAAAAGCATATTGTTGTATTCTCCACCGCCAGTGTACAAAGAATACCAAACTGACTCCAAATATGAAATTGCAGGAATTCCCCTATGATCAACTTCAGATATTGGATACCATGCTGTTGAATCATTAAATGGATTTTCACCTACTGAAAGAATCTGTGTTGCTGAGTATGTATAGAAATATGGATCTAATTCCATAAATATTGGGCCGTAGGAACCGATTCTTATCAAATAGGTCACAACTAAAACCAACAAAAGACCAAGAGATATTAAATGTTCAGTTTGAATTTCGAAATTTTTGCCATGTGTTTTTAGAATAGACACATCCGGCAGTGTTATGTTCTCGTGAAGTTTATTTTTAACAAATAATGCAATCGAAATAATGTAAAGTAGACCAACTGATAGTAGAGCTAATTCATAGGTATATTTTATGCCAAGAAGTAGATAGAGAAGGAATGGAATTAATGGTAATAAAACAAAACCAATTGCAAAACCAACCATTAGTTTTTCCAAGAAATTGAATTCGGATTTATGAAGAATGGAAAATGATAGAATTGCTCCAGGTAAAAATGCAGAAACAAATACCCATGCCAAAAGTAATACTAGATCAAAAGATAGAAACACAAAATTCACCAAATTCAAAGATATTCAAAATCATTACTACTTCTTACTTCATCAGGATCTGGACCCTTACCAAGAATATAAGGAGACTTTACACCAGTGATTATTGCAGTCACACTCAATGAATCTTTCATTGTTGGGCTTACCCTTGCACCTACCTTTATACTTGCATTTTCATCAAAGCTTTGAGTTATTAGTTCTCCTGCTTTAATTGCATCACCAAGAGATAGATCTGGCCCACCTTCAAGATGTAGAAGGCATCCTTTTGCACCCTCATAATTCACATCAAGAAGAGGATGTTCAAGAGTGTCTTTTGCAACATCTTCTATTTTATTATGCCCGGCACCATGGCCAAGTGAGATCATTGATAGACCACCACCTTGCATAACTGTTTTGATATCAGCATAATCAACATTCATCAAACTTGGAAATATGATTGTATCAGAGATTCCAGTTACTGCCCTCGTAGTTATTGAATCAGCAAGTTCGAATGCCTTATTAACTGGAAGATTAGGAGCATATGCTGCCAGTCGATTATTATCAATTACAACAACAGTATCACAAACTTTAACTAATTCTTGGAGTGATTGTTGGGCCTTTTTTATCCTCACTCTTTCCAAAGCAAATGGATAGGTAACCATTGCAACAACAATTGCTCCTTGTTCTTTTGCAATCTCTGCAATTACTGGTGATGCACCACCACCAGTACCACCACCCATACCAGCACAGAGGAAAACAAGTTCGTTTTCACCAATTTGTTTTTTCAAAAGATCTCTGTCAGCATCTGCACATTTTTTTGCAACAGTGATGTCACCACCAGCCCCAAGGCCGCGTGTGATTGTTTTTCCAAGAAGCATTTTTGTGTGAGCTCCGGTCATATTAAGGTGTTTTCCATCTGTGTTTATTGCAATTGTCTTGGCACTTTTTATGTCTCCATTGTAAATTCTATTTACGCAATTACAACCTGCACCACCAACACCCAAAACAGAAATACGGACCTGAGATGGATCAGCATCTGGCTGCTGATTACCTTCCTTAGCGGCTTTAATTATATCATCGAACATTGAAACCAACCACCATTCACAAGTAGAACATATAGAATAGGTAAGTAACTTTTATATACCTGATTTTATTTTGGTTTGGTTAGGGGGTGCACCTTCGAATTTCTAACTCGTCTAGAATAGGTTTATTTAACAAAACGGGTAGCCACCAACCAGAAGGAGGGATGGGTGGGTGGAATGGTGGCTCCCGTCATGAGTACGTTGACAAATTCATCAGATCATTCATATCACAAACCTTACCTGATGGAACAAACTTTGAAGGGTCATAGATCCATGGTTTGCAGTCGATTTGAGAGGATGGAACACTTGAAAAATCAGGTTGGGAAGAAGTGGATGCAGTATAGGAATATGGATCAGGATCTGTTGTGTAATTAGATGGTTCAACAGTTATTGAATACCAATTACAGTCGGCAAATATGAATCCTGTTTCACAGCCCATATAGAATGTATTTCCTTTTGCTATATAGGCCATTTTTTCACAATCGCCAGGTGCATCAATCTGAGTTCTCATTTCATCTTCGCCTTTCATATAAAGCTTCATAGTTGTGGGGGTTCCTTCATAGGTGGTAGTTATATCACATTCCAATGGAACGCCAAGAGCAGCCAGAACAGAAAATGTTTGCCCAGAAAGATCATTTTGAGAGGGTTGAATTGGAGTTGATTGATTTGGTTGAGAAGAATAATTCGGAACTACCCCAGGCATATACGGAGTTGAATCTCCAGTTAGAGAACAACAACCAAACATAAAAAATGCAAAAGTACCTAATATCAGTAAAATTTTCACTCCGTTCATGCTATTGAAACATATCTAATGTTTAAAAATGTGATGTGGCTGTAACCACCTATTTTTTATTTATTGCAAACTGTAATGAATTATGTTAGAAACCAAATTTTTCGATAAAAAAATCAAAAATCCCATTTTTCTTGCTTCTGGAATTCTGGGAATGACCAAGGCGAGTCTTGAAACTGTATGTGATAATGGTTGTGGTGGAGTAATTGCAAAATCACTTACACTGGAACCAAGAAAAGGACATGAAGGCCCCAATATTGTAGAGGTCGAATGTGGAATATTAAATGCAATGGGATATCCAAACCCAGGCATAGATTATGGATTAACGGAATTTGGAAACTGGAAAAGAAAAGAAGCATTAGTAATTAGTGTTGTTGGTAAGGATGCTGAAGAATTTGGTATCCTTGCAGAAAAAACAGAAGCAGTAAAAGAAACTTTAGGTGCCAGTGCAATTGAAGCAGTTATTTCATGTCCACACACACCAGGATATGGTACTATGGCAGGACAAGGAACACCAGAAGCAATTGTGGAGATAGTTGGTGCAATAAAAGATAAATGCAAACTTCCTTTGATAATAAAATTATCCCCGTCAATTCCAGGAGAAGGAAAGGCTGCAGAAGCTGCAGAAAAAGCAGGAGCAGATGCGATAAATATGGGAAATTCACTTGGACCTGGAATGAAAATAGACATTAACAGAAAAAAACCAGTTCTTGGATTTGGTGTTGGTGGATTAACTGGCCCTGCAATAAAACCAATAATATTACGATGTGTTTATGATATTTACAAAACAGTGAAAATCCCGATAATTGCAACTGGAGGAATCACAAAAGGTGAAGATGCAATAGAAATGATTATGGCTGGTGCTAATTGGGTAAGTGTTGGTAGTGCAGTATATTATAGAGGACCACATACTTTCAATCATATTGCAAAAGAAATTGAAGACTGGCTAAAGAATAATGAATGTGAATTAAATCAGATAAAAGGTGTTGCCCATGAAACGATTTGATGTTAGTAATAAAATCCACACAAATAAAATAAAAAAAATAATAGATGAGAATTATCGAGTGAGGACAATAGAGATAGACTGCAAACTGCCAACGGCAATGCCAGGGCAATTCATAATGATATGGATACCTGGAATTGGTGAACGGCCAATGAGTATTGGGAATAATAATCCATTAACTATATCAGTTGCCAATGTTGGAAAATTTTCTGGTGAGTTAACTAAACTAAAAGCAGGAGATACTATTTCTTACCGTGGACCTTTCGGCAGGCCATTTGACATACCAGAAAATGCAGAACAAATTCTAGTTGTTGGTGGTGGATATGGTGTAGTTCCAATGTACTTTCTTGCAAAAACAGCAAAAGAAGCAAAGATTGAACCATATGCCATAGTGGGAGGTAAAACCGAAGGTGATATTGTCTATCACAAATATCTTTTTGCTGTTTGTAAGGAAGTTTTTATCACAACTGACGATGGAACAAAAGGCAGAAAAGGAAATGTGATGACTGAAATTGAAGAATTATTTTTAAAGAAAAAATTTGATTGTGTTTATGCTTGCGGACCAGAAAAAATGATGTATGCAATTGCACATGCATGTAAACAGAAGAATATAATGTGTCAGGTTTCTTTGGAAAGATACATGAAATGTGGAACTGGTGTTTGTGGTTCCTGTGCAATAAACGGGAAATTCACATGTGTTGACGGACCTGTTTTTTCAGCTGAAGAAGCATTTGCACTTTCAGATTTTGGTAAAAAACATAGGGATGCAACTGGACAGACAAAAGAATGGTGAGTTCTATTTTCCAGAATAAATTAGCAATGTGGTGAGAATTGTACCAAAAAATTAGTAGCTACCTATATATAGGTAGAGCTACCACATCACTATGAATTTTATGATTACAAATGCATTAGCCAAACTTAAGAAAGGCAAATTCGTCATAGTTTATGATGGAGATGAAAGAGAAGGAGAAGCAGATCTTGTCCTCCCGGCAAAATATATTACACCGGAAAAAATACGAATAATGAGAAAGGATGGTGGGGGACTTGTATGCACTGCAATAGAGAAAAAAGATGCGGATAAAATTGGCTTGCCTTTTTTCACTGACCTTATAGAGAAAATTAAATTATCAAAAATGACTTGTAAAAAAACAGCATATGGCGACAAACCAGCATTTTCAATACCTGTGAATCATTGCAGGGTTTATACTGGAATAACAGATAATGATAGGGCCCTTACAATAAAACAATTAGACGAAATTATAACAAAAAAACCAGAAAGATTCAAACGTGAATTTTACACACCAGGCCATGTGTTTTTGTTAATTGGACGGGGATTGAAAAATCGAAGAGGACACACCGAACTTGCTTTAGAATTAGGTAAACGTACAGGGTTTAGAGTGATGGTTCTTTGTGAAATGCTTGGAAACGGCAAAGCACTTTCCAAAAAGGATGTGAAAGCTTATGCAAAAGAACATGGAATTGATTTTATCGAGGGAAAGGATGTGGTTTGATGGTAAAAATTGCAATAATTGATACGACATTTTCAAGAGTAGATATGGGTGAAATCGCGATAGATGAATTGAAAAAACATCCAAACATGGAAGTAGAACGAAAAACTGTCCCTGGAATAAAGGATCTCCCAGTAGAATGCAAAAAACTTCTTGAGTCTGGTTGTGATATTGCAATGGCACTTGGGATGGTTGGTGGTGCAGACATAGATACACAATGCGGTCATGAAGCTTCAATTGGAATCCAGCAAGCCAAACTAATGACAAATAAGCACATAATAGAGGTTTTTATTCATGAAAACGAAAGCTGGAGTGAGGATGGATTAAAGGAGATTTTTGAAAATAGAATCAGAAAACACGTCCAAAATGCAGTGATACTTGCAACAAATCCAGAAGAACTTGAAAAGAATGCGGGAAAAGGAATTAGACAAGGCAAAAATGATGAAGGTAGTTTGTCAAATAAAAAACAGATAATCTTGGGGGTTGTTGTGTCTGAGTTTAATGATGAGATAACTGAACAAATGGAAGAGAAGGCAATTGGATTGTTAAATGAAGAGGGGATTTCAGCTAAGATAGTTCATGTCCCAGGTGTATACGACATGCCACTTGTGGTGAAAAAACTTCTTATGGAGAAAAAAATTGATGGAGTTGTTACTTTAGGTGCTGTTGTAAAAGGAGAAACAGGGCATGATGAAGTGATAACAAAAGATGTTGCAAAAAGATTGGGAGACCTTTCATTAGAATTCAGAAAACCAGTGACTCTCGGCATAATAGGGCATAATGCAGAATTAGAAATGGCAGAAGAAAGAGCAGAAGACTACACAGAACGTGCGATTAGATCAGCGATATATTTGATCAAAATACTTAGGGATGATATTAATGATAACTAAAGCAGCTGAAGCTTCATTACCAACACAGTATGGAAATTTTAGAGTGCATGCATTTGTAGACAAAGACGGGAGAGAACATTTAGCTCTTGTTAGATGTGAACACAAGTCACACAATGGATTACCAGTTAGAGTCCATTCAAAATGTCTGACTGGAGACACACTCACATCCCTCAAATGCGATTGTCGTGCGCAACTAAAAGCATCAATGAAATACATAGAAAGAAACAAATGTGGGATACTTATTTACCTTGACCAGGAAGGGAGAGGTATAGGACTTGTAAATAAAATAAAGGCTTATGCTTTGCAAGAGAAGGGGATGGATACTGTCGAAGCAAATGTTCACCTTGGATTTCAAGAAGACATGAGAGACTTTTCTATTGCATCAGACATACTAGAATGTTTTGGGATAACTGAAATTGCACTTATGACAAATAATCCAGAAAAAATACAACAGATTGAAAAACATGGTATAAAAGTAATAAAGAGGATCCCGATCATAATCAAAGCAAACAAGCACAATAAAAAATATCTTGAAACTAAAAAACAAAAAATGAAGCATATGTTGTGATTTTATGAATGATTATATGGAATTGGCAATATCATTGGCAAAAAAAGCCAGTCCATCACCCAATCCGCAAGTTGGGGCAGTTTTAGTAAGGAAAGATGAAATAATAGGGCAGGGTGTTCACAAAAAAGCAGGAACCCCACACGCAGAAATAGAAGCAATCAAAGATGCCATCAGAAGAAAACATGACACCGTTGGATCGGTATTGTATGTAAATTTAGAACCATGTCCACACAACGACAAAAGGACTCCGCCTTGTGTTCCTACAATAATAAAAGCAGGCATACGAAAAGTTGTTTGTGCGATGAAAGATCCAAACCCAAAAGTAAACGGGAAGGGGATAGATGCTCTGAGAAATGCAGGAATTTTGGTTACTGTTGGAGTGATGGAAAACGAAGCAAGAACACTGAACGAAATCTACATTAAACAAATAACAAAGAATCTCCCATTCATAACAATGAAAGTTGCTATGAGCCTTGATGGTAAAATCGCCACAAGAACTGGGGACTCGAAATGGATATCCTGTGAAGCATCACGAAGATTGGTTGCAGAGATTAGAAACAGATATGATGGAGTTATGGTAGGTATAGGAACAATATTGAAAGATAATCCCAGGCTTACTTGTAGAATGAAAGGTGGTAAGGACCCAGTAAGAATCATTATTGATTCGAAACTTAGAATCCCGCTTGACGCAAATGTTCTGAAACGGGCAAATGAGATGGTAGTAATTGGCTGTGGAAATGAATTCGACAAAAAGAAGAAAATCAAATTAGAAAAAATGGGTGTTAAAGTTTTTGTAAATCCTCAGGAAGATAATGAAGTTGATTTGAAAAAATTAATGGAAAAACTAGCAAAGATAAATGTGAGATCAGTATTGCTTGAGGGCGGAAGTGCACTTGACGGTGCAATGGTTGATGCTAAATTGGTAGATAAATTTTCGATTTTTGTTGCCCCTAAAATAATTGGAGGGCAAGATGCAAAAGGACCAATAGGCGGAATAGGAACAGCATTAGTAAAAAACTCAATTAGATTAAAAAATCTAAAAGTTGAACAAATTGGTTCTGATTATTTTTTTGAAGGGTATGCAGAATATAAAAATTAACCAATCTCATAGAATGTTGTGTTCAGCATATCATAGTTTCTTAAAATATGCCAGCCATCAGATTCAATTGAATTGTTCTGGCTTTGCCACACCACATCAAAATTGGAATATATAGAAACCTCTGGAGATAATAGCAATGATGGAATTTTGGTAAGATTATATTTTTTTATTAGGGTGGCTGCTTCAGTTGAATTTGATTCGTAATATGTCTCATTTTTAAGATAAAATCCAGCAGCTTGAGAGAAATATGCCCCTAGTTCTTTAGGATCAAAACAAGCATCGCAACTCACATTACCAATATAAATCGCATCTACAATACCACGAACTTGATTGTCAGGAAGTTGTTTGAATGGTGGTTTTATAGTACGTAAAACAAACCACCCATCATCCTCAAATGTTCCTAAGGAAACAAAATACTGAGAAATTGGATACACAAAGAAGTCCTCATCAAGCAAAAGAACTGGTAATTTAGTAATGTTGTACTTAGAGATAAGTTCTTGGGCCATGCTATCATTTTCATCTAAAATAGTTTTATTTGAGAATATAACACCAACTGATATATCTTCCAGTGGTGGCATAAATTCACTGGCATCCATACAATCATTACAATCAGAGGCATGGATTGCGATTCCACTGACAAGTCCGAAAGATTTCCCAAGCGCAATGTCATAATATGGTGGATAAATGCCCCTGGAAACCAAAGTGCCATCAGATTCTTGCGAACCAACATTTTGTAACCAGATTGAGACAAGATTTTCATCTGCCTCCGGGCTGCCAGACACAATAATCACTGGAAGTTCTGTGATATTATATTGTGATATAAAATGGTCTGCATCTTCTGAAGTATAACTGAGATTTTGTACAGAATCCAAGTACACATATTCGGATTCAGACAGGAAAATATTTACTTGCTGTATTGCGAGTTCACCATAATTACACTCTACACAGGGAGATTCTATGACAGTGAGTGTAACTGCTTTTTTCTGAGTATCATTACCTAGTTGTAAAGTATTGTTTGGAAGTGATGTATTGAAACTCTGGTTTGGTAGGTTGGGTTTTACCTCAGTTGAAGGCTGGACTAATGCGTATATGATAAGCCCTATAACAACTCCAAAAATGACCCAAATAAGCAGATTGAGGTAGGGTTTCATGAAATAAACTGGCAGAGCTATATTTTTAAATTAATGACTATAATAAAAGAAAACACAATCAAAGACTCATTTTTATTTTCGTGATTTTATGGACGAGGAAACGCTGAGGGCAACGGTCGAAGAACTTGAAAAAAAGAAGTCAGAGCTGATTGATAGAATAAAACAGCTCAACCGCAGGATTAGATATAAGAAGTATGAACAGAAAGCACTTCAGCCTTTCCTAGAACAAACAAAGAATGTCCAAGTTGCTTCTTATAGAAAACAAAAAAGAGCACTTGAATTCAGAATTTCAACTGCAGCTTATACTCCTAAGATGGAAAAAGATTTACTTAAACACTTGAAAAAAGTTGATGATCAGCTTGACAAAGTAAAAGAAGTTGAGAGAGCACGAAGAAAAATAAAGTACGTGGAAAGCGATATATTTGAAGGAGAAAATGAGATTGCAAAAATAGAAGTAGAGCTCAAAACAATTAGAGAAGAGCTCAAGAAACATTACGACGAGATGAAAACCATGCGCATAAGTGCAAGGAAACATGCTGCTGCACAAGCAAGAGCAGAAGAAGACCTTGTTGCACTTGGTGACCTGGCTTTTATTGAAAAAGACTGAAATGTTTGTGGAACCACACACATTTTTTTCTATTGTTTAATTGCATCAGCCACTATTTTCCCATGGTCACTACATAATTTTGGCAGATTAGATAGATCGTACCATTGCGCTTCATCTGCATCATCCCCTGCTTTCAACTCACCATTGATTTCTTTCACTAAAAAAGCACCAACTATTATGCCTCTTGGATCTCTTTTTGGATCAGAATATAAACCAATTAATTTGATTATTTCGATATCAATACCAGTTTCTTCTTTCATTTCTCTTTTGGCACATTCTTCAGCAGTTTCATTATCTTCTATTCTCCCACCAGGAACTGCCCATTCTCCTTTAAATGGTTCTTTCCCCCTTTTGATAAGTAGAACTTTCCCATTTTCAATTAAAACCATATCACAGGCAAACGGTCTCATGATAGGATAATAAAACCAAAGTTTAAGATTTGTTGACTTTTATGTCCCAGATGTATTTGTTTCTTGTTGGTATTGAATCAACCTTTACACTAATGCCATAATTGTGTTTTTTTATCAAGTTATCCAAATCACGAAGCAGATTATCATTAATTTCATCAGTATTTATCCAAGAGCATGATTTCCTTGTAACAATACAATCAGCAATAACCAGTGCATCATGCTCGGTAATTCCAATATTTGTTAGTTCTACAATGATTTCTTCCGACTGGTCTGCCATGTTTTGTTTTTACCGAGAAAGTTTAATAATTAGTTACAAAAGAGTTTTTTGAAAAATACTTGGATCAATATTAAACATAACATCAATGGTGGCCTTCCAACTAGCGTCTGAATCAGATGGAGGTAATTCGCCTTTGAAAAATGCATTTGAAACACGCACCATAGTGGTACTTGTTGCAGATGGAGGTTCTGGTACTGCTTCTCTTACTTCTTTAACTAGGTCCAACAATCTTTGGGCATCATCTTGAGAAAGAACACCTTTCCCACTATAATTACGGCCTAGAGTAAATGCAATTGAAAGTAGATCACGTTGCCTTTGATCAGTAGCTTCCCTAAGCTTTCGAAAGTGTGCGACTCTGCCAGGCGCTGCAAGGATACTGAGCCCCTCTGTGAGCACAGAAATAGCTGTACCTGTCCTTGCCCAACGATCAACTACCCCTGCCATTTCTTGTTTCCTGTCAGGGGGAAGACCACGATAATTAAAACCCATGTTAAGGATATAGATAATAAGTTATAAAAAGGTTCATTTTGTGGATGAGAGTCAAGTTTGAAGATGGGAATGATAGTACAACGAGAAAATACAGAGATAAGAATAGAACCAACTGAAGTTTGATTAAACATTAACATCAGTATGTAAGGAGGAAAGTTTAGGTCAGACGCTGTTGACTTCATCATAGATCAGAGGTTGTTCAGGTCATCATCCCGAATAGAATAGAATAAGATTAAGATATAAACCTAAGGTTTGGTTGCTTTGAGTACTGATAACTTCTCAAAGAAGAAACTTTCTGTTTTCAATACCTCAACAACATATTTGAGTTTTTTTAATTTTGAGATTGTTTTTTTCTCGTTATTTAGTGAACTTTGAACAAGAAATAAAGACCCGCCTGGCCTTAAAAAACCATCAAATTCTCCCAAAAACATATCAAGAACTTTGCGTCCTGATCTGCCACCATCAAAAGCATGATTTACGTTGCCAGTTAGTTTTTCTTCTTTTGACGTTGGTAAATATGGTGGATTGAATAGTATGAAATCAAACTTTTGTTTTGGGATTTTTGAAAACAAATTACTTTCGATAAATTTTACATTTTTAATCTTATTGATTTTGGCGTTTCTAACTGCACATTCCACTGCTTCGGGATTTGTATCAACACCAAGAACTGTTTTTGCAGATTTAGAACAAACCAGACAAATTAAACCACTACCACATCCGATTTCAAGAATATTTCCCTTTAATTTTTCAATAGAACCTGCGAGTAGAAATGAGTCTTCTGCTGGCTCATAAACTGAAGATGGAATAACAATATCAAAACCTAAAAAGTTCACAGAAATTAATTGGATTTTGTCATTAAAAACCTTACCAATTAATTTGTAGGTATGGATGAGCTAATTTTCACTTTGTTAAAACATGGAGCACATTTAAGACCAGTCAGAATTACAACAACTGATTTGGGGAAGATACTTGGGATGTCCCAACAAAATGCATCACATCGATTAAGATCACTGCAAATGGAGGGATTGGTAGAAAAAACAAACAACGGAATAATATTAACAAAAAAAGCAAAGGATGAGATTGCAACTATTTATGCAGATTTAAAAGTAATGTTTGAAGGAAAAAAACTTGAAATACAGGGAAGAATAACAAAGGGGCTTGGTGAGGGAAAATATTACCTTTCATTAGAAGAATATCGAAAACAAATAAAGGAAAAATTTGGGTTTTATCCATTCCCAGGAACATTAAATATTGAGATAGAAGAAAAAGATATGTGGAAAAAACAACAAGTGATAAGAGCCGAACCAATTATTATTTCTGGTTTTAGAGATAAAAAAAGGGCATATGGAGATTTGTTCTCATATCGATGTAAAATTGGTAATGTTGATTGTATTTTGGTAGTACCAATAAGGACGCACCATGGACCAAAAATTATGGAGATAGTAAGTAAATTAGACTTAAAGAAGATACTTAGAAAAAAAGATAATGACGATATAAAGGTGATATTCTGATCGAGATAGAGGGGATAGTAAGTAAAATGAGATATAATTATGGAAAAAAAGAATATTTGATTACTGATGGAAATTCTGATTTTAATATTAGAAGTGAAGAACCACTTGTACAGGGATCGATAGTAAAGATAGTCGGCGAAATAGATCAGACAGGCAATATAACTGCAACAAATATAGTAAAAATTGATGATGGCCAGCAACAAAAAATTCTAGAGAAAATCAAAATGCAGATAAAAACTAAAATTCCAATAGCAAATGAACCATACCTTGTAACTGATGAACTGACAAAAAAAATCTGGCCGCAATTAAAATGGGTTGCTGAAGAGATTTTTTGTGCAAAAAAACTAGGAAGAGGAATTTTACTTCGTTTCCATGGAGATGCAGACGGAGTTTGCGGTGCATTTGCACTTACAGAAATAGTATATTGTAAAGCATTTCAGCAAAACTCAGCAATGTATAATGTGAAAGATGCTTTCAGAGACATATCAACAATTGGACAGGAGAATAGACCACTAATAATTTTGTTGGATTTCGGTTCCAGTGATTCTTGTAAAGAAGCCCTTGAACTTGTCTCTGCTGCAGGAATAGAATATATTATAATAGATCACCACCCATACCAGGCAAAGGAGAATACAAAAATAGTAAATCCTTTTAGCATTCAGGAAAATGCTTCAAAATACACCGCTGGTTATCTTGCATGTGAAATAGCAATTGCATGTGGATTGGACAAAGAAAAAGGAAAAGAACTTGCAAAAGTTGCATGTGCGGGAGATAAAAGCAACATACTTGAAAGTGACGAAGATGATGGGAAAAAGGCGATGGTTCTTGATTTTCTCACCAATCACGTTCCTTTTGGGAATAATCTAGAATTCTATAAAAAAGTCATGCGAACTCCGGATCTTTTTTCTTCAATTACCCAACAGGCAAATGATTCCATAGAAGAAGCAGCAGGAAAAGCACTGGCCAAGGCTAAAAGAACACAGGAAAATAGCGTAGAGATTTGTGTTTTTCCTCTTGACTCAATTGTGGTGAAAGGAGAATGGCCATCATCAAGCAAAATCACAACCAGAGTATATGATAAAATCAGAGATAGTGTGCCGCTTATGTGTATTGGACATACTGAATATTCAGTGATAATGAGGATAAACGACGAGGGAATTGCAAAGGGCCTTAATGCAAACAATTTGGCAGAAGAAGTAAAGAAAACAATGGGGGACTTTGTAAAAGGTGGTGGAGGTCATGCAAAGGCAGGGGCCATATCAGTAAGACCAGGATTTACTAGGGAAGTGTTAGGAGAACTTCTGAGGCAAATATCAACAAAACTGGCCTAGGAAAAGTTTAATAGATTAAGGATGGATAGTAAGGATACTACTTACTAGAGACGATATTTTTACTAACTTAAGGTGGCATTATGAAAGTTGCTATAAGTGGATTTGGCAGAATAGGAAAATCTTTTTTGAAAGCTGCAATAAAGCAGGGAGCTCTTGGAAAAACATTCGACATAGTTGCAATAAACACAAAAAGCGCAGTTGAACAGCATGTTCATCTATTCAAATATGATTCAGTTTATGGTAGATTTGATGGCGAAGTAAAAGCAGATGATGGTAACTTTGTAGTTAATGGTTACAAAATAAAATGGATAAATGAAACTGATCCACTAAAATTACCATGGAGAGAGATGGAAGTTGATCTTGTTCTTGAGAGCACCGGAACGTTTAGAGGAAGAGACGATAGCGAAAAACACATTAAAGCAGGTGCAAAAAGAGTTTTGATATCTGCACCAGGAGAGGGAGTTGATGGAACAATTGTTCCTGGTGTTAATGACCATTTATTGAACAAAGAAATGACCGTATTATCTTTAGCGTCCTGTACCACAAACTGCCTTGCACCAGTATTGAAAGTAATTGAAGAAAAATTCGGGATTGAAAGTGGATTTCTTAGTACCATTCATGCTTACACCAACGATCAGAACATACTTGATGCAAGCCACAAAGACCTGAGAAGGGCAAGGGCAGGTGCAGTCAGCATTATACCAACAAGCACTGGCGCAGCAAAGGCAATTGGAGAGGTTCTACCGCAATTGAATGGAAAGATGGATGGTGTTGCTTTCAGAGTTCCTGTGCCTGATGGATCAATGAATGACATGACACTTCTATTGAAGAAAGAGACCAACAAAGACGAAGTTAATGAAGAATTGAAGCGAGCATCAAATGAAGAACTAAAGGGGATTCTAGGCTACACTGATGAACCACTTGTGTCTATTGACATTGTTGGAACTACACAATCAGCAATTATTGATTCTAAATTAACAAAAGTAAAAGGAAAATTAGCTAAGATATCTGCGTGGTATGATAATGAGTTTGGATACTCTAATAGGCTTGTTGATTTTGTTAAAAAAATAGGGCAGCTCTAACTAGTAATTTGCTTACAGTAGAATTACAGAGGCTTTTTAAATTTCACTTTGTATAGATTTTCGATGGCAATAGGAGCAGAAGTAGTCGCAGCTGGAATCGCAGCATTTCTTACAACAATAGCACCAATAATTTCAATAATACTTCTAGTTCTAGGTGGAATTACCTATGGTATAGCGCAAACCCAACCAGCAGAAGTTAGAGGAAAATGGCAAACAGCTGCAATAAGTATGTTTGTGGGTGGAGTTATTGTAGCACTGGTAGCTGGTGCTGCAAGTGTAATACAAACAACTTCTTCAGGATTGTTGAAACCAGCATAAAATTATTAACTTATTTTACTTAAGAAAATACATGAAATTAGTTTATTTATTTTTGGTGGTCTGTCTAGCATCTAGTTTTGCATATATACAAGTATCAACAATCAACGGAGAACAAATACAATACACAGAATTAACTAAGAACCAAGAGAACTCATTTGATGATTCCATAGACAATTATAATCAAAATGTCAAAACAATGCCACCCCTAATAACTGATTTTCTAGGAGATGAAACAGTACGTACTCACGTAAAGTTATCTGATGGAAGCACTGCCATAGCTGGTTCAAATTGTAAAGCCGGGCAGATAGAATCAAGCGAATTAATAGGAAATGTTGACAGCGAAAATGAGATGTTGATAAGCAAGAATGAGCTTCTCATCAATAACCAGAAAAAAGAATACACAGTTGCACTTTACATAGATGAGGATACCATAGAAAGAATAGCAAATTCAAAAAACCCACAAAAAGAATTCGTAAATGCATGGGGAACAGAAATACGATATGAAGGGTTAAACATTTTCAGCGGTACAAAAACATTCTTCATAGGAATCACATTATTTTTCTACTCATTTTTCATACCAGAAATAGAAAGTTGCTCAATTACTGATGTAGTGACAGCATACACGTGTAAAATGGGATCAGCCAATCTGAGTGCACATTATGAATTAACTAGTGAAGACTTCTCTGAACTCGGTGAGGAACTAGATGAAAAGGGCCCGAATGGATATGCTGCCATAACACGTGCCGAATATGAGTACACCTATTGTCCAGATGTATCAACCACAGTAGATCAAGAAGAGTGTAACTGTACTTGCAATGCTACCATAGGAACCCTAAATGTTTCTGTTGTTATTACCCAAGATCTTCCAACCTGGACTGGTGATGGGTATGCAAATGCAACTGCAAACCAAAAAGCAGAATGGGATAGATTCATGGAAAAATTAAGGTTACATGAAGATGGTCATAGTAGTCTATACACTGCCGGTAAAAGTAAGATAGAAAATAGCATTGATTCTCCCTCAAAAACAGCAACCGCCGCAACATGCCAGAAAGCATGCGAAGATGCAGTTGGAGAATTAGACCAAGCAATCTATGAGGGTTTTGAAGCAGGAATAACTGAAGTTGATAATGATAATAAAGAATATGATGACAATACAACACATGGTGCAACCCAAGGAGCAGTACTTGATTATGGGGTAAGATAATTATTTAAACAAATAAAGCTAACGAACTACATGCATAAAAAAATCATAGTACCATTGATTCTTCTTTTAGTTATTTTTATGGCTGGGTGTAGTGAGAGTAAACCAAAAACAGTTTGTGGCGACGGTGTCTGCGAAAATAGTGAGATTGGAAAATGTACACAAGACTGTGAAGAAATTAACATAGAAAAAAACTTGACCCCATTTACTTCACCATTATACTTCACCGTAGTGATACACACAGAAGAAGATACAGGACATTGCACTTCACCAAAACCACAAATACCAGACTATGACGGAGATGAGGAGGTATTATTGCATTTCACAATGGTTATGAGAGAGTTTGCTAGGATGGTTGCTTCGCACAACGCCACTATTAATTTTGGTACAGATTGGACATTTGCAAAAGGAGTTGAACTTTATGATCCTAGTTTTTTCACAGATTTGCAAACAATGGGACATGAAATTGATGCCCATGGACATCAATCATGCATATTGTACCATGAATTAAGGCAATACATACTAGCTACAAACACCAGTCCAACAACTGTTGCATCAGGTTTAGAAGAGAACAACGTTTATACTCAAATGAGTTATTTTGATAATTATTATCCTGAATTTCAGATATTTTGGGGTGTTGCCATTGCCGGACATGAACAAGGAGAAGAGACTTCTGGTTGGGTATGGAGACCATCAAGAGATAATTGGCTAGAAAATGATCCAGATGGAAAATACATATACATAGGACATGGAAACCAGATAAACAATATTACTTACATCCAAACGGCAATTGACAATAGAGTACCTAATTATATTAACACATATGCAGTTTTTACAAATCCTAGAGAATTTAAAGCATCAAAAGAAACTTCAGGAATTCCTGATGAATGGACTGCCAAACCAGAAGATCCTGATTATTGGGAGAATAGACTACTTTGGTGGGATGAGTTCCTGACTGAAATAGATAAAATGAAAGGGGTGGAGTATGCTTCGTTAACTGAGATAGCAGATATATTTATTCAAAATGAAGACAATTTAGATTTTAATTTCAGCACATCAGACCATCCACGATCAGACATTCCAATGCCTCAAAAACAAAAACAAGCTGGATATCCATAAATTTTAGTTTTTTGAAATATGCTAGTTTTTAGTCCCACCTTTCTCCTAAATAGCAATTCGGTTTTTGGGTACCTTTTTACCAAAAAGGTACTGCGGAAATGACCTCCCAAAATCTATTTAAATAAAAAAATAGTTAATCTCATTAGTATATACATATAATATAAGTATATACTTATGGGGGATAACCATGAAAACAACAGAAGAAAAATTAGATGATGAAGGTTTTGAAGAAGTAGAATCAAAAGGGCAGGATAATGGTGAGCAACGAAGCACTGGCAACAGACCAGATTTTAGAATAGTACAAACTGATAGAGATAGGGAAGGGAATGTTATTTACAGTAATATAGGTGGAATGTGGAAAAATATTTCAAAGAATGGAAAAACATTCTACACATTAAGAATTGGTCAATTAAAACTACTTGTTTTCCCAAATGACAAGAAATCCTAAGGAATTTCTTGACTATCTTGAACGCTCTGCGTTCAAGCACATGAAAGAAAATAGAGGCGACATTATGACAGACGATAAAAAGAAAAAATATTATAAGGATTTGGAAGATTTACCAGGAATTGGAGAAGTAACAGCTGAAAAATTAAGAGCAGCTGGATATGGAGAATTCTCACCAATTGCAACAGCAAATCCACACGAACTTGCGGAAGCAGGTGGAATGGGAGTAGAATCTGCAAAAAAAGCAATAGAAGCTGCAAAGTCCATGGTGGAAATTGGATTTGAAACTGCAGAATCAGTACTTGAACGAAGAAAAGATATTGGCAAAATAAAAACAGGTTCAGAAAATCTTGATGATTTACTTGGTGGCGGAGTAGAAACCATGTCTATAACTGAAATGTATGGAAAATTTTCAAGTGGAAAAAGCCAGCTTGGTTTTCAACTTATTGTAAATGTACAAAAACCACTAGATCAGGGTGGTCTTGGGGGTGGGGCATTATTTGTTGATTCTGAAGCTACTTTTAGACCAGAAAGGATTGCTCAGCTCGCTGAAGCGCAAGAAATGGATCCACAAACAGTATTGAAGAACATACATATTGCACGAGCAGAAAACAGTGACCATCAAATAATTTTATTAGAAAGAGCAGAGGAAAAAATAGAACAAGAAAACATAAAACTTATTGTTGTTGATTCCCTTACCTCTCATTTTAGAGCAGATTATCTTGGGAGGGGTGCCTTAGGTGAACGACAACAAAAACTAAACAAACATGTACACACATTACAAAAACTATCTGAAAAATACAATCTTGCAGTTTACGTTACAAATCAGGTCATGGATAATCCAGGTATTCTTTTTGGTGACCCAACAACACCAATTGGAGGCCATGTGCTTGCACACATGTCAACATATCGACTGTATGTTAGAAAGAGTAAAGATGATAAGAGAATAGCAAGACTAGTTGATTCACCAAATTTACCAGAAGGAGAAGCAGTATTTAAGGTGACGTCAAAGGGACTTACTGACTAATTTTTTCTATTTTTATTTTGGAAAAAATTCTGCAACTTTTTGAAGCCACAATTGCTTAGCTGCTTCACCAGTAACATCTGATCGAACAAACCACACATAGCTCACGTCTGGTTCTTTGGAACGGTATTTTGTACCTACTCCGCCTTTACCATCACAAACAGTTTCTAATTTGTCAAGGTTGTCTGGACCAAGTGTCATGACAACACGATTCTTGCAAACTATCTCTGCTCTAGTAAGAACAGCAGATCTAACTGTGAACCCTTTTACTTGAACTTCAGCAGCAAAAAATCTTTCTTTTTTATTCCCAATACCTTCCCACAAAAGAGAAGGCTCTTTAGGTGCAGTTTTACCTGCAAATTTCGGAGGCTCTGCCCACCATGGTGAAAATTCACGAGAGGTAAAAACAAATATGTGATAGGTTCCACCTTCAGAACAATCAACCTTTAGAACAGGATGTTGTGTGAAATCAAATGGACCATTGTTATTTCCAAATGAACAGCTACTAACACAAACTGAATCATGAGATACTTCTGCTTTGTCTATATCGCAAGAATAGGAACTGCCGGCAACTGAAGTAGCACCTGGAATTATGGGTTGTATAACTGGTTTTGGATCACCACAACCAGCTAGCACAACAAGTGCACCAGCACCTAAGGCAACCTTAGTAAAAGTTGAGGACCGCTTTGCTTCGGCACCAGTTGGCCTGGTCTGAATATTAGATCTGTGAAGTCTCATAACAATAATATCACAAGAAAGGTTTAAAAAGTTACATTTCTTTACATTTATTACAATATTATACAATTATAAAAGTGAGATACAAGTAGAAAGACATGGATTTGCAAAAGCTAGAGATATCAAGTGGGGTATTGATTGCAGCTAACCTACTCACAATAATTTTAGCCATTGTTTTACAATATGATTTTGGAGTGATTGTTTGGGCATACCTTATAGAGAGTATAATCATTGGGATATTTATAATTCCGAAAATGATTTTAACCGGAATTAGATCGCAAGAAGCTGGCACAATTATAACATCTTTATTCCTTAGTGGATTTTTTTGCATCCATTATGGGGGATTTCATGCTGCATACCTATTTTTCCTGACCATAATACCAATATTTGATATTGGAAATTTTGATGAATTGATTTTGATGAGTGGAATTTTATTTACCAGTCATCTTTTTTCTTTTATTCATAACATAAACAAAGAAAATAACTTGAATTCGCACTTCTTTTCTCCATATATAAGAATTATACCAATGCATATCACAATAATATTATCTGGTTTTATAATAACGATTTTCCCAAATTTGGAAGCAATGCAGAAAACTGCCATAGTGGCTATTTTTATGCTGTTGAAAACAGTTGCTGACCTGGATACCCATCAGAAAAAACACAATATCAATGATTCCTTAACCAATTGACATATTGTTTGACTCCGTCTGCAAAATTGAGTTTTTGTTTCCATCCAAGTTTCTCTAATTTTGAAACATCAAGAAGCATAAGGGGAACATCGCCCACCCAACCTTGCTTAGAACCAGTATATTTGAAGAGAGGATCAATTCCAAGATTATTACAAACTAATTTAGCAAGATGATTGACAGTTGTTTTCTCTTGGCTTCCAACATTGTAAACATCAGATGTTTTTTTCTGTTTTTTAAATGCAGTCAGAATCGCAGAAACACAATCAGAAACATGAAGATAGGACTTATCTTGCTTTCCATCTCCAAGTATTTCAAGTTCATTTGGATTTTTTTTCAATTTATTGTAAAAATCAAACATTACACCATGTGTACTTCTTTCGCCAAAAATATTTGCAAATCTAAGGCAGGTTGATTTTATACCATAGGAACTTGAATAAGAGGAGAAATATGCTTCACATGCCAGTTTACTTGCACCATAATTGCTTATTGGAGAACACATATTATCTTCGGGGGTTGGAATAGTTTCAGAGTATCCATAAACAGTAGATGTTGATGCCAAGATAATATGTTTAACTTTCGATGTCCTGCATGCCTCCAAAACACTCATAGTCCCAACAACATTAATATCAAAACCATTTGTTGGTGCAGTTGCACTTGATCGGACTTCAGGATCAGCTGCGAAATGAAAAACTGCTTCAATATCTTTGAATTCATTCGAAAGATTTTGTCGTATATCTTTTTTTATAAAAGTAGCTTTGGTATCAACATGTTCCTGTTTCCCTGCACATAGATTATCTATCACAGTAACTGTGTTTTTCTCTTCTATTAGTTTATCAACTAGATGCGAACCTATGAACCCGGCACCGCCAGTGACTGCAACTTTCATGAAGTCACTAAGGTAGGTAGGATTATAAAAATGAACTGAGAGGGCATTTGGGGGATGAATATGCTAGGTTGGCGAGTATTAGACCACGGCGAGTACAAACTTAATACTCCGATTCTGAGTAATCAAGAAAAAGAACTAATCCTTGCAAGTTACGACTATGCAAAAGATATGGCAAGAACAGATAATAGTAGTAAAACAATAGTTCTGAATGCAGTGAAACTAAGTGCAAGAAAACTGGGGTTCTACCTAACCCCTCCTCAGTTAGAATACTTAAATAAGATAGCATTCATGCACATTTGTGGTTTTGGATTTCTTGAACAGCTTATAGAGGATAACGAAATAGAAGAGATAAGTATTATCGGACCAAATAAACCGGCTTATGTTTACATACGAAAAAATGGCTGGAAAAGTGTTAATGGTTGTTTTGAAACTAGTGATGATATTGCAGATGTCATAAATAAAATGGCTAAGGGACTTGGAAGGCATATAACAATACAAAACCCACGGCTAGATGCCATACTCCCAGATGGTTCAAGATTACATGCATCGTTACCTCCGATTTCAAATGGAGAAATAACAATTAGGAAATTTAGACAACGCCCGTTTTCACCAAAGGAGTTGTGTGGGATTGTTTCGGTAGATGCTATTGCATTGCTTTCAATGGTAATGCAATGTGATTTTTCAGTGTTGATAGCAGGGAATACCGCAAGTGGAAAAACAACAACAATGAATGCACTTTTCTCTTTTGTACCGTTTGATGAAAGAATTTTGATAACTGAAGAAACACCGGAGATAAATGTTCCACACACTCACCAACTAAGATTAATAGCAAATAAAGAGATGGGGATTGGTTTGAAGAATTTAGTTTATGATTCATTGAGAATGCGACCAGATAGAATAATTGTTGGAGAAGTAAGGAATAAGGAGGAAACAGAAGCTTTATTTGATGTTTTGTTAGCTGGACAAGCAAGAGGTAGTTATGCAACTTTCCATGCACAAAGTGCTGATGAAGTAGTGACAAGGCTAACCACTTTTGGAATAGAACGAAACGACATAAAGTGCATAGATTGTATAATAATACAAAGAAGAATTCTCGAGTATGATAGTAAGAAGAGAGAGAATAGTGAAAAAAGAGAAATAACTGAAATTGCGGAAGTAATAGACGGAAAAGTAAACTCATTCTATGAAAATGGTAAACTCTTACTTGAGAACTCCCAGATATTAGAGAAGATATGCCGGCATTTTAAACTAAGTAAAAACGACTTTGAAAATGAAATGAAAAAACGAATAGACATCATTGAAAATGCAGATTCAGGATATGAAGAATTCTTTTCATATATACAAAAAGAACTTTTTGGACGGGGGCAATGCAGTGTTTGAATCTATTTGTAATCTTGTTTATTTATTCCCAAAAATTAGATTTAACACAAAAAACAAAACATATTTGAGACTCGTTAGGCCAGATATTGACTTTGAAAAATATAACGGAATGAACGTAATAATTGCATGGATATCCTCACTAATAACATACATACTTACTGAAACGGTGGAGATAGCATTTATTGTGTTGATATTTGCTTTTTATTTTATTTGGAATCTTCCAAAAATGGAACTGGACAAAAGAAAAAGTAGAATAGAAACGGAATTGCCTTTTTTTCTAAGAAACTTTGGGATGTTGATAGAAATAGGAATTCCATTTACTCGAGCTATGGAATTGAGTAGTTCAGGATACCGTTCCACTAAGAAAGAGCTCCAGATTGTCCTAAACAAAGTTAATACTGGATTAAGCATGCAGAAAGCATTATCTGAATTGGGGATTTTATTTAATTCGACAATTATAAAGAGAGCAGTATCCCAGCTCATACTTCTTTATGAAACTGGTGGATCTGGTAAGGAAATAAAGAAAGTCGGTGATGACATACTGTCATTTCAACAACACAGACTTAAAGAATATTCTGCTAAAAGCTCAATCTTTGGACTTGTTTTTGTTATGACAAGTGCCATTTTACCAACATTTTTCATAGTATACGCAATAACTGGAAGTATTGGATTTGGAACAAAAATAAATCAAATGCAGATGGCGATTGCACTTCTAGTCATTTTTCCAGCAATTAGTGCTCTATTGTTATTATTATCAAAAACAACTATGCCAAGTTCTATATTCACTAATAGTAAATGGTTCGAATGGGAACTACTACTTCCGGGGATTTTGATAATAACTGGAACGTTCTTATTTGATTATAAAATCATATTTTTTGCAGCTGGATTGGTTGTTGGTGTATATTTAACAATAAAAAATTTTAACTATGAAAGAAGGATTGAACAAATAGAAAGTGAAATGCCAGATGCTCTTTTTGTAATCAGTTCCATGCCAGGATCAAGTGGGGTGGATTTGATTTTTGAAACGATAAAAAAAGGAGATCTTGGCAATATCTCGAATGAATTCGGAATTGCAAAAAAACAGCTAGACATGAACATAAAAACAGACATTGTAATAGAAGACTTAGTAAAAAGGAATAGATCAGAATTATTTAGACAAATGTTAGTCATGATGAAACAGATGATTGAAACCAATTCACTGGCATATATAAGCAGCCTAGCTGAGGACATAATAAAACATATCGAGATAAAGAGGGAACGAAGTCAACTTCTTGCAACACAAAAATATACGCTAATTATGGGCACTGTAATTGTACCGATAATTCTCAGAACAGTGATCAACCTAATAGAAACAATGGAAAGTGTAGTGGGACCCGAAACAGTGAGGGAAGTAATAACGAGTTGTGGTTTTTTAGTGCCCCCATATCTGATTGTGTATGTTAGCATGGTATCCATAGCAATAGCAGATAGCGAAGGTAAAAAATCATCTGCCAGTTTATATTTAGTGGTGCTATCAATCCTAAGCTTGGCTTCATTCTATTTTATAAATTTATAAAGAGAGCAAACTTCATGGATACAATAACTGCCATTGCAATGTCATTCCAATCCCCTTTGTTAACTGCAGTTGGCCTTTTCTTCGATAGCGCCCTTATATATAGCGGACTATTGTTTGCAATTATCTTCATAGGTGAAAGACGAAATGAAAAAAGGCGTAAGATATTCTTATCATTATTTTTAGCATTCGTTATTGCGAGCATAGTCAAGATGGCATTTGCAATAGAACGTCCATGTGTTGGAGACTACACTTGCCCCAACGATTACTCATTCCCAAGTCTCCATGCAGCAACTGCATTTACCCTGATGATTGGTTTTTTGAATAAGAAAAATTTCCAATGGTTTTTGTTATTTGCATTAATAATAAGTTTCACAAGATTAAATCTTGGTGTACATACCTTTCACGATATAGCAGCTGCACTCCCAGTGGCTCTTGTTTCCTATTATTTAACTGACACAATTTGGAGAAAGATGAAATGACACAAGAAAACAAAAGACAAGTGTTCCACATCCTGGTGGGGTTGCTAGCAATAGCAGTGCTCCTCTATTTCGGTAGAGGAGTTACAATAGCACTAGTGTTTTTCATAATAATCTTTGGTCTTCTCATTATGAACGCAAGAATCCTACATTACAAAAACCCCATAACTAAACTAATTCAATGGTTTGAGCATAATTTCGAACGACCAGATGTACCATTACCAGGTTGGGGATCTGCATGCTATGCAACTGGAATTTTGATCGTATTAACAGCCTTAACAGACGTAAATGAAATGGTTGCAATAATAATCATACTAGCGCTTGGGGATGGCTTTTCTACATTAGTAGGGAGAAATGGAAAAACTAGAATACCCTACAATAACAAGAAAACAATTGAGGGAACCATAGCATTCATGATAGCAAGTTTACCTGCTTGTTATTTTATAGGACCAATAGGAGTTCCCCTGATAATTCTTGGGGCAATAATTGAAACACTGCCTTTAATAGATGACAATTTAATGATCCCAATTGTAACTACCGCATTCTTGGTGATTTTATGATAATACTTTTTACCTCAAATAACATTGCAAGCAATGCAATTGCAAAGGCATTAATCTCAAAACACAATTTCAAAAAAATTGGAGAAAATGAATGGCGAAACAACGAGACTAGGTTAATTGATACCCAACTTCCAACAGTTCTAGATATTCCAGATGATATTGGATCAGATTCCATAATCATGCTTAGTTCACATAAAAGTAAAACTCCAGGAAAGATGCTCACTGCCCACATACCAGGAAATTGGGGGGATGCAGGAATGGGAGGTGAGCCAAAAACACTAAATATTGCAGATGCATGCCTTTTGCAGAAGATAGCTAAAGAAATGAAAAAAGAAGCAGATAGAATTGAATGGCAATTTTGCCTTGAAGCAGATCATCATGGACCAACAATAAAGATTCCGATAATGTTTGTAGAGATAGGAAATAACGAAGAACAATGGAGAGATAGAAAAGCAGCTGAAGCAATTGCAAATGCAATTGTTGCAAGCCTAGGACCTGTTGAAAACTGTGAGAGTGTTGTTGGGTTTGGTGGGGGCCATTATCAGAAAAGATTAACTGAAGTAGTAGTAAGTGATAATATTGCAGTTGGCCATATGGCACCTAAATATGTCATTGATAACATAGATGAGGATATGTTTAGACAGGCCTTAGAAAAGAATGTTGAAAAAGTAACGAAGATAGTTGTATTAAAAGATGAGACAAATACAAACCAAAAAGAGAAAATAAAAAAACTTGCAGAAAAATTTAATGTTGAATATCATGAGGTAGGCTAAAGCACATCAATGGAAAAAGACTAGGTTTTTAATTATAAGAATATAGAATACAACATGGAAAAGATCGAATTTTTAGATGAAATCTGCGAAATAGAAGGGAGGGTTCTCGAAAGAGGGCTTATTGGAGGCTGAGTATATGGAAGAACCTCGAAAAAAATTTGAGGTCCCCAAACCAGTTTCAGTAGGAGATAGCCTAACAGTTAAAATAGAAAATCAAGGTGGGCAGGGAGACGGAATAGCAAAAATAGATGGTTTTATCATTTTTGTAAAGGGTGCAACCAAAGGAGAAGAATGTAAAGTTAGTATAAAAGATGTAAAACGAACATATGCTATTGCTGAGAAAGTATAGTCACCTTGTTGCCCAGAAGTAGACAAATGCTAGGAATACAATTAAAACTATAAATCCAAGACTAAGTTGAGTAGCATTCAGAGTTGTGATGGGGTAGGGGAGAGAGGGACGGCTAGACACCGAATTATTTGCAGTGTTGTGGGTAAGTGTCCTGCTTAAAATTGTCTCATTATATTGTGCAAAACCAAGAAAATTATCAATAACAAAAAGAGACAGATTATGTTTACCGATGCCGACATATGTGAAATTAAATTCATAGCTATATGCAAATGAATTATTTTCTTCTTCAAGAAGAGATGGCGTTGTAACATTTGGACCATGTTCGATGCCCAGCAGGGTATTTTCAGATATAATTCTCTCAACACCATATGGGCCGGTGGTGATAGAAAAATTCTTTAGTGTGAAATTGGTAGCTGAATTTCCGTCTAATAAAATTTCAGCATAAAAAAGTGGGCTTTGGGATAAAACAATAACATCAAAATGATTGTTGCTTTCCCACTGTTCCAGTAAAATTGGTGCTCTGAGAAAGAATAGTTTTTTTTGGCCAGCAACAGCAAAAGAATCATTGACAGATATTGGAATTGAAACATTTATTGAATAAAGATTATCATTGCACTGGAGACCATCAAACTCATTATCATTTATTAAATAGGTAAAAATAGCATCGCCAGATACAGACACATCCAATTGATCTGCACCAGATGAGGATTCCATTTTACTTGTAATTTCCTCAGGGATTTCTATTATAGTTGATGAAAAGGGAACAGAAACTGAGGTATTTTGAAAAGTAAATAATATTTCAGCTGAATACACCACAGATGAATTTTGTTCAAACTCAGCACAGTCATCATAATCAAGATCACAGTTTGGAAGTGGGTGGTAATCAACATTACAGGTGGACTGTCCATCGTTTGAAGTAAGATGCGAAATGAAATGGCCACGTGCTAAGAGTAATGAAATGCTATCAGTAGAGTATGTTAAATTATCAATCGTCAATGTCGGACCAACAATATCAACACTTGTAAGAAGATCAAGGGATTGACCGAATATTTCCGTAGAACTAGATTGGGAAATATTAGAATTGAAATTATCTTCAAGATAATTTGCCATGTTTGAATTGTATTCTTGCACAGCATCTATGGGAGGGGCTGCGAATAAAAGAGAAAAAAACAGTAAAATGATAACTTCTCTCATAATAACCCGCTTAGTTTGTCTATAGTAACAAATGAAAGCATGCCATTTGTTTGTGCTATCCTAAGGCGAGCTTGGTGATTTTCATCAACAGAAGCAAGAAATTGTTTTATTTCGTTTTCATCATCTACAACGATTATTGCTTTCTTATCAAATTTGTGGTTGAAGAATCCGATTTCCATGTTTTTAAGAATGAATTTATTTTCCTGTTCCTTAAATGGCGTACCACTCTCAATGAGTTTTTCCCTTATAATACGATGGAGAACATTTAGTTTGACATCTCCTTCACCCTTAAGTTGATAGTAGTCACGATGAGTTTCAAGATAACCAGTCTTAACTAGTTTACTTAGTATTTCTTCCACATTCCCCTCAGTAACATCAGCACCATTTGTAAGATAACGTTTTAACGAAACAGTAAACTCATGTGGAGTTATTGGTGATTTTGATAGGTGCATATCATGCCTTACTTTTTTGAAGCTCTCGATAGCACGATCACGAGGAAGTTTTATTTCTTGGCGAATATAGGTTGAACTATCCCCGAATCTTAACCGATATGTTGGTTTTTTTGTCATCCTGACTCCAAAGTACACAATAATAACAATGATAAGACCCGGAATCCCGTATTTTATATAAAATTCAAATAGGTTTTCTTTATTATTTGTAACAACAACAGTTATTGTCTTTCCGTGGATTTCAAAATTAAAAATATTTGATCCTGGATCTAGTTGTGCATTAACAACAACTTCTCCAGCAGTAACATAAAATTTCTTCTTTATCGTTGAATTGCCGAGCCAAACCTCTGTTTCTGCATTGGTTAATGGTTTTCCATCTACAGTAATTGAAAACGTATAGGAGTTACCAAGAGAACTCACTGGAATGATTTTGATATCCTTAATGTGTAGAAGACCGCTTGCTATGTTCCCGGAATTATCATCAATTGATAGGATATATTCTCCTGGTTCGTCATATTCGAAAGTTTGGATGAATATATTCTGATCTGTAACTTTTCTCAACTCTCTTGATTCAACCACATCACCATCCTTCCTGATTGTAAGTACTGCAGTTCCAGTTGTTTTGTTTAGTTCAAATTGTGAGGATGCTTTTTCCCATGGATAAATAGATGATGGAGTAATTGGAATTGTTTTTTGTGATTTTGTTAAGTACGGGGAATCATACGCTCCTTGCAAATCACCGATATTATAAATAACCCGAACATAACCAGAGGAAGGTAGTGAAACGATTGAACTTTGTATGCCATTTCCAGAAAGATTTATTGTATCATTTCCCTTGATCAACCAATTATTGTAAAGAAGATCAGCATAGATAGATTTCCCATCTTCAAGAAATTGATCAAGAGTTCCGTCGTAGATAACAATCCTTTCTTTTTGTTCTGGAGTAAGCTGAGCATACCAAGAATTTTCCTTGATTCCGGTACTTAGAATAAGATTTTTAGCACCAAGATAGAGTATTGTTCCGTTAGAACTTCCTTGTTGCAGATTAAATAAAACATAAGAAGGGAGAGCCCCGCTGGGAACAACATAAATACCATCCCCAACCTTAGGCTCATCAGTAACAGTTACTGTATAACCATAATTTTCTAATGATTTAAGCTCATCGACAAATTCTGAAAAACGAGTTGTTTGTATTGCCTGGCTGTCATTTATTATGACAATTGACTTTTGAGGCATTTTTTCATAACTAAGAATAGATAGATTTCCAGTTCCACGATAATTATAAACTGCATAACCATAACTTCCTGCAATTCCTGTTTCTAAAATTGCAAATGTTGGTGGAAGAGTTTGAATTGTTTGATCTAGTTGTTCAAAAGTAAGAACATATGCAACTATACCGCCTAGGATCAATATTAGAATGACTATAACTCCTATCAATATGTTGAAAATCTTCATAGCTCTAACCTTGAGGATGTAAGGAAATCAACATCATTCTTATAGAATGTTCGTATATCTTCAAGCTCAAGCAAAAGCATAAGTGGGCGTTCAAGACTAAGGCCCCAAGCTAAAACTGGATACACTCCAGCCAATGGAATGCTTACTTCTGGTCTAAATATCCCAGCACCACCAAGTTCAAGCCATTGTTTTTTCTTTTCAAAATAAACTTCAATTTCTAAGCTCGGTTCGGTATATGGAAAAAAACTTGGTCTGAATCGTATATTCTCGAACCCAAGTTTTCGATAAAATTCCTTTAGAACACCAAGTAGGTCAGTAAACTTGGCATTCTCCCAAGCAATGATTCCCTCGACTTGATGGAATTCAGCAAGGTGTTTGTAATCAGTTGCTTCATTTCTGAAAACCCTCCCAATTGAAAAGTATTTTTTTGGTTTCTTGTTTTTAAGAGCTGCAAGATAGCGAGCAGAAAGACAAGTGGTGTGCGTCCTTAAAACAGATTTAGATGCTTCTTTTGGATCCCATTTATATTTCCAACCTTTTTCATGTGCATCCCTTACCCTTTCAACTAAACTTTTATCTGATGGTAACGGTGATGAGCCTTTTATATAGAAAGTATCTGCCAATTCCCTTGCAGGGTGATCCTGGGGTTGAAAAAGTGCATCGAAATTCCAAAAAGAACTTTCTATCAAGTCACCTTCCATCTCTTCAAAACCAAGCTCAGTCATTATTGCCTGGATTTTTTTTGTAATTCTTGTGATTGGATGGTTCTTGCCAACCGGAGCATCTTTCCCAGGAACATTGATGTCAAACCCATCTGAGAACTGAGACTTGTCTATATGCTTACCAGTATAAGAAACGATGGAGGTTTTTGTAGTTTTTTTGTTCAGAAGATGCCTTTCGAAAAACTCTTCGGAGGTCTCTAAATCACTTGATGACCCTTTAGTTTTTAGATCATTATAACAAGAAAGAAGCTTTTCATTAATCACGTCAACTTCTTGTTGGGTTTTAGTTGGAACAAGCTTTCCACCTTCTATCATTACCAGACCTTTGACTTTTGCCCATCTTATTCCGATTGATTTTTCTGATGGTGAAAGATCAGCGATGGATGCATGTGAGAGTGATTTTCTAAAAACTGATATTTCTGGAAACCCCCCCAAACAATAAACATCTAACTCATTTGTTGGAATGCCACATGTTGTTTCTTTTGTTTCTATTTTTACATAACCTTCAGCTTTCAGAGATTCTATAATACGGCGAATACTATCTTCTTTAAATGAGGATAATTTTGCCAATTCCTGTAGAGTTAGTGGATTTTTTACGATTAAATCAAGAACAATATCAGATCCTTTGTACATTATTCCTCGTCCCTCCTCTTTGACATAACTATGTATGAGTATGATGCTACCAAGACTATAATTAATGCAACAAGAGCAAGCCCATGAGTACTCTTAAGAGTATCGACAAAACCTTTTATCAAATTAGCAAAAAAATCAGAAACTTCTTTATCAATACTGTCCTCAACATCGAATATAAGGGAAAATTTTACAAGTACAACATCAGTCCATGACAATGTTGTAACTGCAGCTGTAGTAGTTGATGTTGAAGGTTGGGGATTAGTATCAAGAACTATGCTATTTTGTGGGAGGTCAATGTACAAATAAACATTTTCATCAAGAATAATATTACCTTCAGACGTGGAAGTGAATGAAAGTGAAGATGGATTCAATGTATACCTATTTGTACGTGGTTTGTAAAGTTCCACACTAAAAAGTCCTGAATCATTTGTTGAGTTCACACTAGGATAAGCAGAATAATCAAGTATTATTTCTCCATGACATGTTTTTTGGATTGGGTTGCATTGTGTACGTGGCTGTGGTCTTACTCTCAAATCCTGTATATCAACAACTGAAGGATTTACATGGAATTTCATATCTTTAAGACCAATATTAGCTGACCAAAAAGAAAGTTGATTGCTTGAAATCCCACTATCGTAAAGTGAACTTGCATAGTCACCATAAAGAATAAATTTGATACTTTCATGGACTTTGGCACTGCCATCTGATCCAATATCACTAATAGAAACTTCTACTTTTTCTATAGCAAAATCAGCATAAATAACTGATACAAGAAGCAATATTATGAGTGCCTTACGCATGAAATTAACTCTCGGATAATGTATATAAATATGCCTGGAATCAATTCTCGATCAATACACCAGGTAGATTTACTTCCCAGTTGTCAAACTTAGTTCGATCTGCCATTTCTGCAACTCCTGCCAGTGGAATTGACCGGGCAGTGGGATGGCCAGCTAATGTGCCCTCAAAACCCCACAACTCTGATTCAACATACCAATCATTAGGCTCAGTATTGGCATTGTTATCTGGGAACCCACCAACCAAGGTTGCGCTTTGATCTATTTCTGATTGGACATATGCAAGATCACAATTCAACCTGACCCAAGATAATCCAGCCCTTTTCCTAAAACCATCATAGGCATGATGTATGTGTGGCTTATCTGGAGCTGCCTGGACATGATCACGAGATGCAAAAGATACTAGAACCTTCAAATTTGGAAGTTTTTGTCCGATTAATTCAAAGTTATCAATTGGTTCGCGATACTCCCAAAAACTTTTTACTTCTTCTGGTTTGCCAAGGTCAGTAGGCCAGTTTTGCAGAGTAAAAGCACCATTGTCAAATAATGCTTGTGTTAATGCTGGGGAAAAGTACCATGTGTCATTTATTTGGGGGCCTTTGTAATCAAGGATATAAACGCTCCCATTTGAAACTTTGTGGTAGGGTCTTCCACCAAGTTCGGCATCAATCCACCCTAATGTGGAATAATCAACAGATATGGAGAATTGTGTATATGCTGAATAATTATAATATGGATTTTCTAGCCGTTTGTTTTGTTCATCATAATGCCCGATTTCAAGTGCATACATCTCAACTGTTGTTGGATTTTCCCTACCCACAAAATATTTCAGATCTTGAAAATATTCACCATAGTATGCCATAACATTTGTTGCAACAACACCAGAGTGGGATGATGCAAACATACCAACATTATCATAATCTGCATTTATTGACACAATTTCATGGAGATAACTTCCATTACTATCAGGAATTTCACCTAAAGCAAAACGAATAACATCTCTAAATGCAGCTATACTTTGCGGTCCACCAAAATCATATGTTCCTTCGCTTCGTATTTTGGTAACTGGGTCAGTTTTGCCTGGCCAGAGATAGGACACTGAAATCGCACCAACATCAACAGGATTATACTCTAAATGAAATTGGGTCATATCATCATTGTATTTTTTAACAAACCAAGTGGAAGCTACAACTACAATTGGTGAACTGTTACCATACCTTGGCTCAGAAGGAACATCTATCCTAACTGCAATTTTTCCATTCTCACTATTGTTTATTTGAGTTACAATGTATTCTCCGGGTTTGGCTGGAACAACTGATATGTTTCTTGGAAAATGTAATTTACATATTTCGAATTCTTTTTGATCAACAATTCCGTCGTTATTATCATCGCAAGGATCATGAATCGTAAGATTAGTTGGATTTGACGGTGGTTGAGAATTGAAAATTAAAAACAATCCAGCAATAATAAGTAAAAATACAACTACAAAATATAATAAAAAATTTTTATTTTCTATCATATGCAATTAATCGACAGGTAGGTATAAATGAGTAACCCATAGGCTGATTTTTAAAATTCTAGTCTAGTATAATTAATATGGACTACACTATTTCTACACTGGGAAGCCATTCGGCACTTGATGTGTCTGAGGGTGCAAAAAAAGAAGGCTACAATACTTTAGTTGTTGCGCAAAAAGGAAGAGAAAAAACTTATTTGGGACCATATAAAACCAGAAAACGCGGAGAAAATGAAATTGGAGTTATTGATGAACTTCTTTTGCTTAATAGATTTAATGAAATCCTAGACGAAAAAAACAGAGAATTCATGAAAAAACGGAATTGTATCTTTGTACCAAACCGATCATTTGCTGTCTATGTTGGATACGATGGGATAGAAAAACAGTTTGACATACCGATATTTGGAAATAAATATTTGCTTAGAGCAGAGGAAAGAGATGTTGAAAAAAACCAATATTATTTGATGAAGAAGGCAGGAGTTAGAACACCAAAACAATTTCGATCTCCGGATGAAATTGATAGATTAAGTATAGTAAAAGTAAGTGAAGCAAAACGAACATATGAAAGAGCTTTTTTTCTTGCTAGAAATTATGAAGAGTACACAGAAAGAAGTGAGAGGCTAATCAAAGATGGTAAAACAACAAAAGAACAATTAGAAAAAGCAACCATAGAGGAGTATGTTGTTGGTTCTCAATTCAACTTGAACTTTTTCTATTCACCAGTACACGAAGAACTAGAACTTTTAGGAATTGATACACGAAGGCAAACTAATTTAGATGGTTATCTAAGAATGCCTGCAGATGCTCAACTAGACCTGTTGAGAATGCAACAGCCATCAACCATAGAGGTTGGGCACATTGCATGCACTTTAAGGGAATCTCTTTTAGAACAGGTATATGAGATTGGTGAAAAATTTGTGGGTGCTATTCAGAAAGAGTATAAAAACGGGATAATTGGACCATTTGCATTACAAGGTGCGTTTGTAGAGGAAGAAGGAGAAAAATTCATCTGTTTTGATGTATCATTAAGAATGCCTGGCTCGCCAGGAACACGATTTACTCCATATTCAGAATATTTATTCAGGGAAAGTATAAGTTTTGGCAGAAGAATTGCTAGGGAGATAAAAGACGCAAAAAATAAAATAGAAATAATAACGACTTAATAATAGCCGCGACTATTCTGCCCCAGTAAGAATGGCGTAAGCATTTTGTATGCTTTTCGAGGTTTATCTACTTTTATGGCAAATACCCCATCTTCTCTATCAGTAGATAACATTGAAAGTTCAGTTACAATGATATTTTCAAACTCCAACATTTCAGTTATCTTTTCCATCGAATTACTGGAAACTTTTACGACTATTGAATCTGGGTGCGTCATGCTAAAACCATTTGACTCAAGTATTAATGAGGCTTTTTTGGGGTCTTTTACTTCAAGAGAGATGATTGCTTTCCCTCCTACCACATCAACGAACAAACCATCAATATTAACACTTGATTTACCTAAAATGTAAGATATGTCAGCTAATAACCCAACCTTATCATCCGATATAATTGTTACAGATTTCATAATCCCACCTACAACATTTGAACAAGATCATTTCCGATCATGTCCAACTCTCTAAATGTTTTATAATTATCAGAAGGGCCAACCATAAATGCACGGACTTTTGCTCGTGCTATTGACTTTACAACTTGCATTTTTTCTAATGTAGTAAGTTGAATTTCTTCCTTGCGTAAAACATTGCACAGTGCTTCCATATGATGGAGAACACTATATGGATCACATTCTAAGGAAGAAGTTATACTCAATATTTTTTTGGTCCTTTGTCTACTTTTTCTGGTTTTTTTGTACATAACTAACCCCCACATAGAAGATATATATCTAAGGTTATATTAATATGTTTCGTAATTTTTTATGTGAAATTTATCAATTAGAGCATATATTTTATGTAAAATTCCACTGTATTTTTGTTACAAACGAGTAATTGTACAACCACAACTTACACAGAAAAAGAATAAATTGGTTGGTAACAAATAAAAAACATGCGAATTGTTATTGCCGATCAGATGGAAGACGTAGTAGTTGAAGAAATAAAAAAACTAGGCGAAGTTGAATACAAGCCAACAGATGTGAAAAAATCCCTTGAAAATGCAGATGTAGTCATTGTTAGGAGTGCTACAAAGCTCACAAGAGAACTTATATCTGAGGTAAAAAACCTGAAAATGGTCATCAGGGCAGGTGTTGGACTGGATAATGTAGACAAAAAAGCCTGTGAAGAAAAGAATATTAGGGTATTAAACACGCCAAACGCATCGAGTAATGCAGTTGCAGAGTTAGTGCTTGGATTAATGATAGCAATGCTAAGAAACGTGCAAAAGGCACACCACCAAATGAAAAACGGTAAATGGGATAAGAAGAATCTCACTGGAACAGAGATAGCAGGAAAGACCCTTGGAATTATTGGTTATGGACGAATTGGTGCCATGCTTGGAGATAAAGCACGATTACTTGGGATGGAGATCATTTCATACAATCCACTCCCAAGACCAGACGTAAAGAACGTTGTCTTTATAGATAGTTTAGATGATTTTCTTGCAAAGGCAGATGTCATTTCATTACATGTCCCTGCGACTAATGAAACATGTAACATGATAAACAAGGAAAATATTGAAAAAATGAAAACCGGGATTTTTATTATTAATACGTCAAGGGGAGAAGTTATAGATGAGGATGCACTCTACGATGCATGTAAGACAGGAAAAATTGCAGGTGTTGCTCTAGATGTTTACAAACATGAGCCATACACTGGAAAACTTCTTGAACTTGAAAACGTGTTTTTTACACCGCACCTTGGAGCAGGAACAAAAGAAGCACAAATTAGAATTGGCCAAGAAGTGATTACTATTCTGAAAAATGAGCTGAAATAATGACAATAGATCTGTTCTTTGGTGCAATTGCAGTAACATTAGCCACCTCGCTAGGTGCCATAACATCCTCATTTTTCAACAAAATGGCATCGCGATGGTATGTTTTCTTGCTTGCATTTTCAGCAGGTATGATGACATACGCTGCGATAGAGATGTTTAATGAATCTAATCGAAGCGCAGGAATTGAAATAGCATTAACTGGATTTTTTATTGGAGTTGTACTTATATTTATTGCAGAAAAAGCAATCCCCCATTTACACAAACATATAAAAAAAACAGATATTCCAACATCTAAAAAAAAGGTTACCTTAGTTGTTGGTACTATAGTCCTCCACAACATACCAGAAGGTTTTGCAGTCGCTGCTGCGTTTGCAGTTTCACCAACCCTTGGTTGGTTCATAACAACTGCTATTGCGATACAAGACGTACCTGAAGGTGCCCTTGTTACTGGTCCTTTGGCTTATTATGGTCTGGACAATAAGAAATCAGTGTTTTATGGTATTATGTCTGGAGTGGTTGAGGGGTTGTCGGCAATAATTGGATATGTGTTTCTAACAATAATAGTTGGAATAACCCCGATTGCATTAGGCATATCAGCAGGTGCTATGACCTATGTAGTATTGATGGAATTGTTACCTGATGCATTTGAAAAACAAGAAAACAGAGCTGCTTGCGTGCTTGCATTTCTCGGAGGCATTACCCTAACCATTCTGCTTGCTGGTTTGTTCTCTTAGCTATTCAATTTCTGCTTCTATAGTGTCTGCTTCTACAGTAATTGAAGATTTTTTTGTAAAGTTTGATGGAGACATACCCTTAGGGAATACCACCGTACTCTTGTGTTTTATTGGAAGTTTAAGTTCTTCAGCAAGACGGACCATCTCTGTCGCAGGCATATAATGTTTACATACTAAAAAAGGAACTTCGCCTTGGGAAGTGTTTTCCTTCACAACATCTAAGCGATGACTTTGTCTTAGACCAGCAACATAAACTTTTACATCAACATAACCGCGTTTCAAAATCTCATTTTTGTCATTCATTTTTACCCACCCCATTGAAGAATATCATATCAGAACCTTTCCTTATATTCACTACCTCACCAGGTTTTAAATTTCTGATGAAAATGCCATCAAGTATAAAAGCACAATCAGAACCTGCTTTTATTGATACTTTTTCATTTTCACTTAATACAAGAGGGAGAAATGCACGTTTATATGCACATATGGGCACCACACTAATGTTCCGTTCTTTTGGTTTGAATTTTCTTCCTCCTGCAGAAAATGCATATGCAGTAGAGCCAACTGGAGATGAGATTATCATCCCATCTCCTTCAAAGAAATATATTCTGCCTTTTGTTTTGACACCCATCTCAACAACCCTATAATGAGTTGCGTGAACAACAATATCATTTAACACACGATAACTTTTTCCACTAACTTCGCAGTTTAGGGTCATTATCTTTTCAAATTTTTTGGATTCTAATATTTTTACTGATTCTTTCCAGTTTTTGTGGTGAATTTGACAGATATAACTTGTATCCCCACCTATCCCAAGGACTGCTCCTTCAATGTCCCCATTATGCCCAGCATAAAGAACAGTTCCATCGCCCCCAATACAGACAGTTGCATCTGCCTCTTTTGTCACAATGATATGTTTTTGTGATAAGAAATCACTGATTTTTTTAGCAAGAGCTTTTGCCCACGCTTTCTTAGGATTTGCAATAATTTTGATTTTCATATTCTCATTCCAGGTCTTTTTTAAACTTATTAAGCTTGACAAGAGCAAGTCCAAAACTCTGCCATTTGCCATCTTGCATTTTGTAAAAATCATTATCAGTAATCAAGATAATTATATCATTGGTGTTTTTACTACAGTCTTCCCCTTCACATAAAGAAAACTCCACCCCCACCTCTCCAAGATATTCTCCATCCTGGGGTTCAAATAGGGATGCACCGGAAAGTTCAGATATGTCTCTTGATGTTTCAATTTTTTGCTCAGATAAACCAACCACACAGTGCCCAAGTAATTGATTTGTAGTATAAGAAGTGGTATAGCAGATAACAACCGGATTAAGATCTTTTAATGAACCGAAATTTACTTCTTCTGCATGATCATAATACCAAATACGACCATCTCCCTCATAAACAATGAATTCACCATTTCCAGATTCCCATCCTATTACATCAGTGTCTGGATTGTTTTCTTTGATGTCATTTAGAATTGCTTTCAAAAAGAGAGAATAATCCTCACAATCTCCACCGCCTCTTGAAACTAATTCATCCAGAGGATATAATTTATCTGGATTTTCATTTTTGTAAGAAAATTTTAAATTTTTCTTCATAAAAAACTCAATGCATGCAAGATTAAGACCATCATCCATGCATTTTTTTTCTATATAAGACACGAAATAATCTAGAGATGGGGGCATGTTGGAATTGGCACTAAACCATTCCATTGATTCATTTATTGTTTGCTCTATGTTTTCGACTTCAAGTTTTAAAGTTTCAAATCCTTCTTGGGCTTCTTCTAAGGATAGTGATTTGTTTGCAAGTTCTTGTTTGGTTGTGTTGAGCTCAATTTGAGTAGAAAGAAGAAGATTATGAGTATTCTCCAGTTCTTGGTTTTTCTCCATAATTTGATCGCCAAGATCATCAATTTGATCAGATTGCACTAGGATGGTTGAATTAAGCAATGTGATTGTGTTCATAAGATGGGATTTTTCAGCATCAAAACTAGTTTGTTGTTTTGTGATGTCTCCTTGAAAAGAGAGAACCAGAGTTATTAGTATTGCATTTGAAAGAAATAGCAAGAGTATAAGTGCGATATCTAGTTTAGACAGGTTCACAGATTGGATAGGTAAATTAGATTTAAATTGTTATAGTCGATTATAATAAAAAAATAGAAAATAAAAAAAGATTAACCTAGAACTTCAAGGTCAGAAGAATAGGTTGGGATTACTGTTTCTTCATCAATCATTGATGAACCAGCAACTGAAGCACCTTTTACGCCAGTAACTATTGCAACTATTTCTAGTTTGCCTTCATAGTTTTGCATAATTCTTGCTCCCCATTTGACGTTTGCTTCAGCATCCATCTTTTCAGTTACCCATTCACCAGCTTTGATTGCGTCTCCTAAGGTAAGGTCACTACCACCAGTGATGTGGATAAGTGCGCCCTTTGCACCTTCAAAGTCAACATCTAGTAATCTGTTTTTTATGACTCCATCTGCAGCAGCTTTAACTTTATCATTTCCTTTACCTTCACCAACTGCAATGAAACCAACGCCTCCGCCTTCCATGATTGCACGGACATCGGCAAAGTCAATGTTGATCAAAGACGGTTGTGTAATTGTCCAAACAAGACCGCTAATTGCTCTTGAGAGAATCTCATCAGCAACTGCAAATGCTTCTGCCATTGGTAAATTTGGAACCAACTGAACCAATCTATTGTTATCAAGAATGATAACTGAATCGCAGCTCTTTTTCAGAAGTTTTATACCGTCTTCTGCCCTCTTTTTTCTTGCTCTTTCCAAAGCAAATGGGTAGGTAACCATTGCAACAACAATTGCTCCTTGTTCTTTTGCAATCTGAGCAATAATTGGAGCAGCACCACCACCAGTACCACCACCCATACCAGCACAAACGAATACAAGGTGGGCACCTTCAAGTTCTCTTTCAACCAAAGGCCTGTCTACTTCACAGGACTTGGCTCCAATATCTGGATAGCCCCCTGCACCCAAACCTTTTGTAACGGACTTACCAATCAATACTTTTTTGGCTCTCTCGTGAACAATGTTCAAATGCTGCTTATCTGTGTTAACAGCAACTAAATCAGTACCTTTAACTCCAGACTTTATAAGTCTGTTAATGGTGTTGTTACCAGCACCACCCACACCGACAGTAACAATCTTAATACATTCAGAGCTGAGTGCATCAGATGATGATTTATCGGCTTGCGGCGTATTTTCCCCGACTACTGATCTTACCAAATCTTCCATATTTTTCACCTTATTTAAATTAAGTAAAAATGCATTGCATTTTTACACCTTAATACTTTCCTGGTCGTTTTTTCTCTCGAATACGAGAGTAAGTAATGACCGGTCCGGGGATTTAAATAGTTTTTGTTTTACGTCTGAATAATGACAACATAAAAGAACAAATAAGAAGACATGATGAAGGATACCGAGGGAAAAGCATAAATACATTGACTAAATGTATTTATCAAAATATGAATAGAAATGTGTTCATTTAGGGGTGATCAAGATGGTAAAGGTGATAACAATAATGGATGATGTATACGCAGACCTTTATAGATTGAAAAAATCCAAAGCTATGAGTTTTAGTGAGATTTTGAGATTTTTGTTGAAAGAGAAAAGAGAGGGGAGTAGCATTATCAGTCTTGCTGGAAGTATAGAAGAAACTGACATTAACCACCGTGAGGTAGAACGGATAAAACGGGAGAGAGTACTTAATCGATAGATGTGTGCGATCAGAAAAACATGCCCAGTTAAACAAAGAGTTTTTGGGCGCTTTTTACCAAAAAGCGCAGGTGAATAAAAATGGAAAGAATTTGTTTGGATTTTGAAGCTGCACTTGATTTTCTTCGAGGAGACCCGAATATTATTGATAAGATGAGGTATTATGCGGATCATGAAGAAATTTGTATAACAAGTTTAACAATGATGCACCTCCTCGAGGTTGTTAACAAACCAGAGGTAGTTTTATCTTTCTGTGCCAATGTCACCATATTATCATTTGATAAGAAAGCTGCCCAGATTGCCTCGAAAATACTCAGTGATATGAAAGATAAGAGTGAAGGTTTTAGAATAACAGATAGCACATTAACAGCTGCAATTTGCATGTCTAATGAAGCATTTTTATTCACAAGAACAACCGGAAAGTTTGACGGAATAAAAGGATTAAGAAAAGTTTAGTTTATATCTTCTAATAATAGGAGATTACGGACCTTGTTGCGAATGGTGATCCGTTCGCGACTATCAAAAAGCTTTGTTTTTTGACATGGTCCTTTTTATGTGATATTATGACGCTCAAAGCATTAATAGTAACTGGATATGGAATAAATTGTGAGAATGAAAGCAAATATTCAATTGAAAAAAGCGGTGGAAATGCAGAAATCATCCACGTGAATAAACTCCTTGACAATCCAAAAATGCTTGAAGATTACAACATGTTTTTTGTACCAGGTGGTTTTGCTTTTGGTGATGATCTTGGGTCTGGAAAAGTTTTCGGCAATAAGATGAAATTCAAAATAAAAGACCAATTAGAGGAATTTGTCAACGCAGGAAAATTAGTGGTGGGAATTTGTAATGGATTTCAGGCGTTAGTAAAGATGGGACTGTTACCAGAACCTGATTTTCAACAAAGAGTTAGCCTTGTTGGAAATGAATCAGGCTATTTTGAGGATAGGTGGGTAATATTAAGAACAAACACTGCTTCTCCTTGTATATATACAAAGGGGATAGAATACCTTTTTGTACCTGTTAGACACGGCGAAGGAAAATTCATACCAAAAGACCAAAATACTCTTGATCAACTAAAAGAAAAAAACCAGATTGTTTTTCAATATGTTGATGAAAATAAAAATCTTGGAGGTTATCCACACAACCCAAACGGTTCAGTTGAGAATATAGCTGGAATTTGTGATAAAAGTGGAAGGATATTTGGAATGATGCCACACCCGGAAGCATTTAACATGCCAGAGAACTGCCCTTATTGGATTAAAGGGACGATAAAAGAAGGGTATGGATTGCGAATTTTCAAAAATGCAGTGGAATTTATGAAAGACTATTGATTACAAAAATTGGGAGATTAAATAGCCGATAGAAGGAATTGCCAATATTGAAAGAGAAACCAGAAAGATTGTGTGCATCAAATCAAGAAATTCTTGTGTAAAAAAAATAGTTATTGATTCTTGTTTTCCCATTCTTTCAAAAAATCTTTTGAAATACCCCATAATAACAATCAAGGGCACAGTAACCATTATCACAATATAAAACGATGTTATACCTGGAGTTTTAAGGAATTTAAGCACATCTGCACTGTTATTGAGAACTAGGAGATAGATAACACTAAGAATACCCCAAAATAGAAAGAAAAAATCAATTACTCTTCCGTTTTCTGGATATAGGCCTCGAGTATATTCGCCGTCTATGAATTTTATTGATCTTGGGAATTCCCAGATTATAAAACCAATTATGAGTAGGATAGATGAGGATAGAAATAACGAGGGTGTGAGAATAGAAAAAAAATCCCCCAGAAGATTAAGAGCCATTATCAGGATAATCGAATAAAATTTATAAAACATTGTCAGAAAGAATGTGCCGAACCCTAGTAAGACGATAGTCGGAATAAATATAAATGGTTGGGGCAATAAATGATTATATAAATTCAAGCTACTTGGAGGACGAAAAATGGAAAAAATAAAAATGGAAATTGCTGGTGAGATATCCCTTTCAGAAGACTCGGGAGCAACAATGAGAAAATGGAGGGAAATATTTAGTATTTCACAGGTAGAGCTAGCAAAACATTTAGACATAACAGTATCCACAATTAGTGATTATGAAGGAAACAGAAGGAAGTCCCCTGGAACTGGAGTCATAAAAAGATTTGTAAATGCACTTTTTGACATTGATAAAATAAAGGGAGGGGGAATTGCACAAAAATTCAGAGAAAAAGAAAAACCAGTTAGTGAATATTTTGAAGTGCATGAATTCGCACGTTCAATATCCTTGAAGGATTTTGTTAACTTAATAGATGGGAAGGTTCTGACGAATGATGATCTTGTTGAAGCAAAAAAGATATACGGTTACACATTGATAGACAGCATCAAAGTGATATTAGATATGCCATTTTCATATTTCCAAAATCTCTATGGAAATGTAAACGAACGGGTGTTTATTTTCACCGGAATTAGCACAGGTAGAAGTCCTTTTGTTGTTGTGAGGGTGAGTTCATCCAAACCATCAGCAGTGGTACTGCACAACATTGATCCAACCAAGGTCGATAAACTTGCAATTAAAATTTCAGAAAGAGAAAGAATACCTATGATTGCAACTAACACGAGTATAGAAAAGATTAAAGATGCACTGAACAGACTTTGATTTTTCTCTATTTTTTACGTCGTATTGTTATAAATTTAAAAAACATTCCAAAGTAATATTTCCTATGCTAGAGAAAACAACTAAGTTTATAGTAATTGCTGGCTCGATAATGTCTGGGCTTGGAAAAGGAATAGTAACTTCTTCTATCGCAAAATTATTGGCTTCTAGAGGATTCAAAGTAGTACCAATAAAATTTGATGGATATTTGAATGTTGATTGTGGTACCATGAATCCATTCAGGCATGGTGAAGTGTTTGTTTTAGATGATGGTACGGAAGTTGATATGGATTTTGGTACCTATGAACGATTTTTGAATAAATCACTGCCAGGAATGTGTTCCATAACTGGTGGGAAGTTATTTCAGAGAATTATCGAAAAGGAAAGAAAAGGGGAATATTTAGGAAGAGATGTTCAGTTTGTACCCCACCTAACCAACGAAATAAAAAATTGGGTAGAAAATGTTGGTAAAGAGAATGATGCTGACGTTGTATTAGTGGAAGTGGGGGGTACTGTTGGGGATATGGAAAACAGTTATTTTATAGAAGCTATGAGGCAGCTTTATTTTGAAAGAGACAATATGGTTTTTATTCAACTGACCTATGTTCCAAGCCTTAGTCCTGGTGAACCAAAAACAAAACCAACACAACAAGCAACAAGATTACTTCAAAGCTTAGGAATACAACCTGGAATGATATTGACAAGAGAACAGGAAAAACTTTCTGATGAATCACGGAAGAAAATAAGCCTATATTGTAATGTTCCTGAAGATGCTGTATTTGACGATCCAATGGTAAGTACTGTTTATGAACTTCCACTTTTGTTGGAAAAACAAAAATTTTACAAGCAACTTGCAAAGCAACTTGGACTTGATGAAAATAAAGAAGCAGATCTTAAGGAATGGCAAAGAAAAGTTAGCCATATTATTGAACCTCGTGGAAAAGCATTGAAAATCGCAATAATTGGAAAGTATACTGCAGTGAAAGATGCATATATTAGTGTGAAGGAAGCCCTTGTGCATGCAGGTGCTGCCGTAAATAGTAATCTGGAAATTGGATGGGTTGAAGCAAATGAATTAGAAAAAAATGATCCCAGTGAATTATTGAAAAAATATGATGGAATACTTGTACCAGGTGGTTTTGGAAGCCGTGGTATTGAGGGTAAAATAAAAGCAATAAAATATGCAAGAGAAAACAAGATCCCATATCTTGGATTGTGTCTTGGATTACAATTGATGGTAGTTGAATATGCAAGAAATGTTTGCGGAATGACAGATGCAAACTCAACTGAGTTTAATAAAAAAACAAAATACCCAGTAATCGATATGCTTCCAGAACAACAACAAATTTCAAGATTAGGCGGGACGATGAGACTTGGGGCATATGAGTGTGTTATAAACAAAGGAACTATTGCACACAATGCTTACAAAAAAGAGAATGTGAATGAACGACATAGACACAGGTATGAAGTAAATCCAGAATATGTGAAGCAACTAACGGATAGAGGTTTGGTTGTTTCAGCAATTCATCCAAAAAATAATATTGTTGAGATGACAGAATGGAAAGAAAACTTTGGGATTGCAACACAAGCACATGTTGAATTGAAAAGTAGACTGGAAGAGCCTGCACCAATTTTCCTTGAATTTATGAAAGCAGTAAAACAGAAAGTAGAATAGAAAAAGATTTGGGCCCGCGCGGAATCGAACCGCGTGTCTCCTGCATTTTGAATCGCCAAAATAGCGACCCCGTTTTGGGCCGCCTGTTACCACAAGGCGGAATGTCAAGCAGGCGTCTTAACCATTGTCAGTACAAGCTTCTTACAATCAAAAATAACAAGGTTAAAAAGCTTGACCAAAAACCAAAATGATGGTTTTTAGATAACCTTTTTAGTACACCCTAAACAATCAGTTTTTGGGTGCACCTTTTTCCTAAAAAGGTGCATCGACTACGGGCCCTAGGACTAATTCATATGCCAATAGATTTTATATATTATCCATCTGTGGAAAAAACGTATGTTTTTTCCCAAACAGCTTGTTTTTGTGTTGAAGCGATTGCTTGTTTTGCTAAATTTCTAACTGTATACGAAGGATCGTGTTCTGATATATAATTAAGAGAAAGTTTCGCCAAGTTGTTGTTTTGTACAAGTTGTTTAAGTTGCTTTATGGCTTCTTTTCTCCTCATTATGCTTTTACTAGATAATTTTTTTAGCAAATATGCAATATCATCATTCATGTTTACCCCCCTTAAACCAAGACCTTAATCTGGTCCACCTATCTACAAGAAAATCATGAATTGTTCCGACAAGATACGGTTCATACAGAACAGTTTGTTGTTTTGATTCTGTAGGTACAAGTGTTGTTTCAACCTGACTTTGAGTGTATTCAACTGGTCTATGAGAAAGGAATGTGATCAGATAATCTGATAGATACCCTCTTTCCAGATCTAATCTTGGTCCTTGTAATGTTAGTTGTATACCTTCTCTGCTGTGAAGTATTTGTGCTGCTTCGATAATTCTATCTGAAGTATCTGGAACTAAATTATCAAATCTTGCCTGTCTTTCTGCATCTGCGTGTATTTTTGCTTCGGCAGCTTTACGACGTTCTGGTTTCATCTGTTCAAGATCGTCAATAAGTGGTGGAACCAACATCCTATTTCTCTTAATTCTTTGAATTGCTACTGCTGCAATGGCATCTAATCTTGATAATGTATCATCAGAATATTGTCCATATGTTTGGCCTATGCAAACAATCCGATTCAGTTGAACTAATTGATCGATAGTAAGTTCGTCAAAGTTTTGGAAGCGTTCGAGTACATGCGTTCTGAGTTCTCCAAGTTGTTCGCGCAACGCAGTTTGAGTTCTTTCGTCATTTGTTTTTTTAGCTTCTGTAAATGCCTCACGAATTCCTTCTCTAAATTCGCATATTTCATCAAAAGACATATTTTGTAATTGTTTTTGTTCAGCTACTGGTGCGCCACCAGTTGTTCTTATGTCAAGTTGGAACCCTGGAATTTGGATTCCTGCCATGTTATATTCAATAAGAACTGATAGTGCCTTTTGTCTTTCTTCCTGTTGTTTGATTTTTCTTAATATAACTGCGCCAATACGATCAAGTTCATTTTCTTCTTCTTGAGTAAGTGTTTTTTTATCTGCCCAAATTAATCCAGTTAATTCAGCCAAGTGATTAAGAGGTAAAATATTCAACGTATCTTCATCTGCATCGCGATATGTTTCCAGTCCAGATTGTGGCGTAACTCTGATTGGCTCAATAGCAGAACCTGGCATTTTCACCCCGATTCTAACTAACATCGCTCTTCTTTCTTGAATATCATCAGTAATTGAATCCGCAGGCTCTGCATATACTGAGAGGATTTCGCTTCCAGTTTGTTCCAATAAAGGTCTTAAATAATTAAGTTCATGTTGTTGAAAAAGTTGAATCAGGTGTCTTGCAGCTATAAATTGTCTATCATCCGCCAGATCCAGCTGTGCCCGTAATGAGTGTATTGTATGGAGTGATGTTGCTGTGGATGCAAGCTCTGGAGTTTGCGCTCCGATATCACGTGCAATTGCATAGAAATAAGGAGGAAGTGATTCTGCATAAGTAAGAATTTCAAGAGTTGTTCTTACGATTTCAATATCTTCATCAAAAAGCATTCTTTGGAAAAAATCAAACTTTTTTTCATATGGTGATTGAAGAATATCCATCCCAACAACAGACAAATGTTGTCTAAGATCTGCCCATGGGTGTTCTTCCCAACTAAGTCCTTCCCTCATTGGCTCTTCGAGCATTAGTTTTATGACAACAGATTGGCAAGCTTCATCATTACCAAGTAAAAATTCATCCCAAAAATTAAGATTACCATAACAAAGTTCCCACAGTGCATTCAAACTAGCAACCTTAGCAGCAGATTTAGAGGGATCATCAGAACGATAGTGGCTTGACACGTCAGCCAAACTTCTTAGTTTGGCAACAACATCATCCAAATGAGTAGTTATTTTATCTCCCCTTTCATCAACTGGTAAATATGCTGCTGCTTCTGCAAAGAATGTAGCAATAACAGTAAGTTTTCTTGTTTGTTCTGCTGAATCAAATAGATATGACGGGATGCTGCGAAGATCTTTGGCTAATTCTCTCATTGTTTTGTGTTTACCAGCTTCAGTTAGCCCAGCAAATAGTTCCATTCCTTCTCTAAATACACTACCTGAATCCTCACCAGGATGGCGAATTGGATAACGTATCATATCTTCTATGTGCGATATTCTTTTGCTCTCTTTAAGATAATTTCTGAAGCTACCACATTGGGCTTTGTGTTCACGAAATGTTGGTCTTGATAATTGAGGCTGAGGATTGATGAATATCACCAATCTAATTTATGCCAGAAAGTGTTTATAAATGTGTATGTTTATGGTAAAACGAGGTTATAATCTTTTAAAGAAAGGAATTTGAATGCTATTAGACCAATACCTATCACAACTTCTAGGTGTTCATATGAAATTCAAACGTTCACCCATAATCTGTATTTTGGGTCATGTTGATCATGGCAAAACAACACTCCTAGACAGTATCAGAGGGACCACAGTAGCAAAAAAAGAAGCAGGCGGGATAACACAGATGATAGGGGCAAGCTATGTATCAAAAAAAGACATCGACAATTTAGCAAAAGACCTTGCAGAAAAAATGAGGGTAAACCTGGGAATACCTGGATTGTTATTCATTGATACGCCTGGCCATGAAGCTTTCACAAATTTAAGAGATAGGGGAGGAAGTTTAGCAGATCTTGTAATCTTGATTGTAGACGTAAATAGTGGTTTTCAACCACAAACAATTGAGAGCGTAAAAATACTCAAACAGTATAAAACTCCTTTTGTAATAGCAGCAAATAAGATTGATGCCATAAATGGATGGAAAACAGCAAAAACAACATCAATTATGGAAGCGATTTCAAAACAACCAGAACATATTCAAGCTCGTTTAGACGAAAAATTATATGGAATTATGGGGAAAATATCTGAATATGGTTTTGATAGTGAACGATTTGACCGTGTTAATGATTTCACCAAACAAATTGCCATAATACCAATAAGCGCCAGGACAATGGAGGGACTGAGTGAGCTTCTTGTTTTGATTGGGGGGTTAAGTCAAAAATTCCTTGGGCAGGAACTGGAAATTGAAGATACTGGACGAGGAAAAGGTAGTATTGTAGAAGTGAAGGATGAAAAAGGACTTGGAACTACTCTTGACGTTATAATCTATGATGGAATTGTAAGAAAAAATGATGAGATACTTTTTATGAGTACAAATGGAATTGCAAAAACAAAAATACGTGGACTATTAGAACCAAATCTTGGAGGAAAAGAAAAATTTGTATTTGTTAATGAAGTTGTTGCAGCAGCAGGGGTAAAAATATATGCGCCAGGATTTGAAAATGCCATACCCGGCTCCCCAATAGAAGTTATCCAGGATTTTGAAAATGATCGTAAAACCATAGAGGCACAATTCAAGAGTGTTATTTTCCAGAAAAATAATGAAAGTGGAGTTATTTTGAGGGCTGACAGCCTAGGTTCTGTAGAAGCACTTTTAAGACTGCTCAAGGATGCTGAGATAGAAGTTTCAGATGCAGCAGTTGGTAATATAACCAGAAAAGATGTGCTCGCAGCCTCTGCTGTGGCTCAGAACGACCAATTTCTGGGTGTTGTTCTTGGATTTAATGTGAAAGTGTTGGATGAAGCACGAGAGGAAGGGAATAAATCAGAGATACCAATAATTTATAGTGATATTATCTATCGTTTGATAGACCAGTACAAAGAATGGGTAAAAGAAGAAAAAGAAAAAATAAAGAAAAATGCACTTCAGAAAAATGTTTGGCCAGGAAAAATAAAGATATTAGATGGGCATATATTCCGTGCATCAAAACCAGCAATATTTGGTGTTGAAGTTCTTGCAGGTAGAATAAGAAAGAACTATCGCCTCATGAATAAACGTGGCGATGTTGTTGGGGAAATAAGAGAGATACAAAAAGAAAAAGAGAAGGTTGAGGAAGCGGGAGTAGGAGACCAACTTGCAATATCCTGTGATGGCATACATGTTGGAAAGAACGTAGAACCAACAGAACTTCTCTATAGCTATATGAACGAGGATGAAATAAAAAAATGGGACGAACAAATTTCAATGCTCAATGAACATGAAAAAATTGTTTTTGAAGAAATGAAAAAGATTTTGAGGAAATACTTCTAAACGTATCTTTTTATTTATTACCACACAATAAACATTTGTGAGAAACATAATTTTACCCACAGACCAAGTAATGCAACTAACTAGAGTTAGATCTGCAAAAAAGGAATTGCAACTAAGATTTATGGGACCAGAAGGACTGGCTCCAGGAGCAGATAATAGATGGACAAATGATCATAAAGAGGTTTTTGTTTCACTATCAGGAAGAGATGGGAAGAAAAAAGACCATAGAATAGCAGTAGTTTGTGGTGTGGGACATCATGAAAAAGTAGAAGGATTGGGCATAATGGCCCACATAAAATTTGAAGATGGATGGGTTGAAATTGCAAGTATTAGCACCGGAGAAAGAGTTGGATATGTTGCCCCACCTCCAGAGGCAAGAGGCCGTGGACTTTTTGGAGTGGTATTGGCAGAGACAGTTGCATTGGCTCTGGAAAATGATGTTAGAATAGTTTCTGTTATTCCAGATAATAAAAAATTAAGATATTATTATGCAGGATATGATTTTGTGGGGTCCCAAAAAGGAGCGCTATTTTTACCAATAGATAATTTCTCCCTTGAACCTAGTTATAGCTAAATAACTTTCCGATCAAACAATCATCATGATTATTGGACTCACTGGTGAAAACTGTGCAGGAAAAAGCACAGTTTGTGAATACCTAAGAAAAAAAGGATTTTACTATTTATCACTTTCAGACGTGATTAGAGAGGAACTAAGCACAGATGGTGTGGAAATTACACGCGAAACCCTCATCAAAAAAGGTAACAAAATGCGTGAGCAGTTTGGGCCTGGTATCCTAGCTAAAAAAATATTATTGAAAGTAGACAGTGATAAAAACTACGTCGTGGATTCAATAAGAAATGCCGCAGAAGTTGAAGAATTGAAAACCAGCCAGGGATTCTTTTTATTTTATATTACTGCACCAGAAGAGGTTCGATTTAGAAGAATGAAAATGCGCAAACGAGAAGGGGATCCGGTCACGTTTGATGCATTTATTAGAATAGAAGAGATTGAGAAAAAAAGTACCAATGTTGCTCATCAATCAATTATTGATGCAATAGAAAGAGCAGACAAAAAAATAGTAAATGATAGTGATCTACAACGCCTATATGATTCAATAGATTTGGCATTGGGAGAAATATCTGAAGATTTCAAATTACATCGCCCAAGTTGGGATGAATATTTTATGGGAATAGCTAAAGTCGTTGCATCAAGAAGCAATTGCATCAAAAGAAAAGTTGCTGCAGTTATTGTAAAGGATAAGAGGATAATCTCAACTGGATATAATGGCACACCAAGAGGCGTGAGAAATTGTAACGAAGGGGGGTGTCCGAGGTGTAATTCTTTTTCAGATAGTGGAAAGAATTTGGAGGAATGTTACTGTTCACATGGAGAAGAGAATGCAATTGTTCAAGCATCTTACCACGGTATTTCAATAAAAAATGCAGTTGTTTACACTACTTTTTCACCGTGTTTAATTTGCACAAAAATGATATTAAATGCGGGAATTTCCGAGGTTGTGTATAATGCAGAGTATCCACTTGGAGAAGCACCATTGAAACTTTTAAGAGAAGCAGGGGTAATTGTCAGGCAGGTTAAGATTTAATACTCGCTATACAAATTAGAATTGGCAACGATGAAATTACCGTCCCAGGCTGATCTGTGATGAGAAGAGTAGCTTTTGAGTTGCTTTTTATTGGTTTGTGGAACCTGCGGTTTCACACTTCCCTTAGCCTTTTATTTCTTCTCGCACTAACTATTATGGGAGGTATTAGTATGAAACTAGTTGTGCAAGATGCTCCAGCATTAAAATCTGCAATTGATTCGATAGTTTGTTTAGTTGAAGAAGGGCAGTTTGAGATAAAAAACGATGGCCTTTACCTTAAGGCAATGGACCCTTCACAGATCTCGATGGTATCTTTTACCATGCCAAAAACAGCATTCATAGAATATCATCTTCCAGAAGAGAGAAAATTAGGTTTGGATATTGGACAATTAGCAAACATATTAGCAAGAGGCAAAAGAGGGGAAAAAGCAGAACTTTCTGTCGAAGAAGGACGGCTCATCATAAAATTTTTTGGTGAGAAACACAAACGAACTTTCAAAATTCCACTTATCGAAACTGGAGATAGAATACAGAAAGAACCAAAAATTGAATTCCAAAATTTTGCAAAAGTAAAATCAGATGCAATAAAAGAAACATTAAAGGATGCAAAATTGATCAGTTCGCATGTAAGACTTCAGCTCACTCCAGAACAATTTATTGTTGATGTTAGAGGAGAAAATGGAGATGTAAGAGCTGAATTTGATAAAGGAAGTGTGGAAGTATCTGAACTCAATGTTGCAACTGCTTCAAGAGCAACTTTTCCTCTTCAGTATTTAGAGGACATGGTAAAGGCAACCAATGCTAGTTCTATTGTGACTGTGAATTTGGAAACAGACAGGCCGCTTAAACTAGAATATGACATAGAAGGGGCAAAAGTAGTGTATTATTTGGCACCGAGAATAGAAACTGATTGATCTGTGTTTAAGTACATATACGAGAAGGAAAAGAGAGAAAAAGTTAGTGTAACACAGATTTAAAAATATATGGTGGCATTAAATATATATTCGTAGTAGCGAAGCGAGTAGGTCAGTATGAAAAAGGTTGAATACACGTTTGTGCATAATGCGGAAGACAGATTACAGGCATTAGGTACTGGCAAGTATGACGACTACGAACTCCCAGAGTTTACAAAAGAGGTTCCAGTTTCATCTAGAAAACAAGAAAATAGTGACAGTGTCACACTAGATTACTCCTGGAAACCAAGTAAAAGTGAGAGCATAAGAATCAAGAAAATAAGATTCAGAAAAGGAGAAGAGTTTTCTGACCTTTACAGAATAGCAGCAAGAGATGGAGCAGATAGCATAACATTCAAACACAACAATGTAACTTACGTCATGAGAAAAACAGTGAGAGAAATAGCAGAGGCTCTGTTTAATGCATATGGAAAAATAAAGGGTGCATTAGAGCAAATAATTGGCTACCTTAGAACAGCAATAGGAAATGATTATGTGATTGCCAAAGTTGACGGTGAGTCCTGGTCATTTGATAAAAGAATAGCAAAAAATGGAATACAATATGCAGACGTAGATTCACTGGATGGACAAAATAAAAGTAAATTAGTTGATATGATAACAGAAAAGATATCAGAACTTCATTTTAGTAATTTAATAATAGGTAGATTCACACTGAATAATGTGCTTCTTGAAGAGAAAGACATAATATTCACAGATCTAAGAAAACTTCGTGTATCAAGAAAACGACCATTTGTTATAGAAGAATTCAAAGCAATTCTACAATATTTGTTTGCAATAGGGATTGCACGAAGAGAGGACATATACGCATCAATAGCACATTACGCAGCAAAAAATGAAGATAGCTGTAATGAGTGGTACTGTGAAAAAACAGGTAAAAAGGCACGCGAAACTCTAGACGTAGTAAGCAAAATAGAAAGTGAAGTTTATAGTTAATTACATATTCTCTATTTTTGTAACTCCATCATTAGTTTTATCTCGGTCTAATCTATAGCTAGAAGCAAATTCAGAACCCATAAGTGCCTCATCGTGAGTAATTACAAATGTTTGATTTACTACTTCTGGAACTTTATACTGTAGAGCAGATGAAAGAAGAGCAACTGCTTCAGTATCAAGATTATGAGTTGGTTCGTCAAGAATAAGCCAGCTTAAATTTGGAGTCAGGACCATGGCAAATGCAACCCTTAGTGCAAGCGCTGCGCATGCTCTTTCCCCCCCACTTGCCATTGTTTCAAGAGCTTTCCAATCATGCCCATCATGAACCTCAAAAATATAATCTTTTTCACTAACCCCAAGCCTAAGGGCATGGTAATTTTTATATGGATAAAAAATCAGCCAGATTTCATTCATTGCATTGTTGATTGCCTCGATAAGATTTAGCCTTAATGACGTTTGAGTTTCTAGAAGAGCGTTCTTATAAACCAAAAGCTCCTCCCCCAATTTACTTAAAAATAAAAGCTCTTCTTCAATTAATTTGAACTTTGAAAGATTTTCCTGGATTATCTTTAATGTGTCTTTAGATGTACGCAATTCTGCTTCTAATGATTTTTTTAATGCAAGAAGACGTTCCACAATCAAACGTTCTTCTTCAGTCTGACTTCGTAGAGAATCAAATTCAGACAAATCGAATTTAGTTGAAGATAATTTTTCTTTTACAACACTAAGTTGGTTATTTATTTGATCCCATTCTTTTTGTTTTTCCAAGAGCTTTTGCATATCTTTCAGTTGCTGACGCAATAAATCAAGATCAGCACTTACTTTATCAATATTGATTTGGATTTGTTTCTTTTGTTCTGTTAATACAATTAAATCTGATTCATAAGTTTGTTTTTTATCGTTTAGTTTATCCATTGGTTCTATTTTCAACATCGAAAGTTTTTCAGATATAGAGATTATTTTTTGCATGCGACTATCAAGAAGTTTGCTTGTGTTGGTAAGGTCAGTTATAGATTTGGACAGTTCTTTCAGTTTGGAATTTTTAAGTTCAAGTGTTTTTTCTTTCTCTATTTTTATGTGTGAAATAGAATGACCATCAAGATCAGAAAGACAGAGAGGACATTTTGAAATTCCTTCTTTCAATTTTGGAACCAGTTCATTAATCTCGCTTATTTCCCTTTCTACTGATTTCCTATCTGAAGAAAGACCTAGAAGATTTTGTTTGGTTTCATCAAGTAGTTTTGTTAGAGATGCTATTGTTTCAGCTTTAAGTTCCTTCTTCAACTCTTCATTTAGAGTTGTGATATTCTTCTCAGTCTGTGAAATGTTTTTCAGAGTATTTTCAATGGACCCCAATTCTTTAGAAATGCTGTTTTGTTTTTGTTCTATTGTTTTTAGTTCATCAAGAAGTTTGTTCTTTTTAATGGTTGAATCAGTTGATTTTTTTTCTAATTCCTGGATTAAGATTGGTTCTGGTTTTTTATCACCAAGTTCTTTTTTTAACAAATCAACCTGAGTAGAAAAACGTAGAAGATCGCGGTCCAATTTTTCAAAAAGCTCTTTTTCTTTCTTTAAGTTTTCGAATTTTTTTACATTAGCTTCGAGACCAATAGATTTCTGTTCGATTTGCAGAGTTGTATCATTTAATTTTGATTCTGTAGTTGATATGGTTGTTGTGTATTGTTTTTCTTCGTTTTCCATTTTTTGCATTTCTGTTTTTGTAAATTTGCTTTCGATGGTTTGTTGTTTGGAACGGAGTTGATTGATAACAGTAACCACGTTTGCTCTGGCTGTTTCAAAACGATCCAGCCCTAATAGGGCGTCTATTTCCTCCCTTCTCCGACGTGGATCAAGATTGAGGAAATGATCAAGGTTATTTTGTTCTGAATAAATCGCCCTAGTAAACAGATCATAATCAACTCCAATAAGGTTTTGTATATGTATTGTCACAGCAGATTGACCATGTTCAATTAGAGTGTTGTTTTTGTAGATTTCCGCTGTAGTAGACGCCCCTCTTTTACCTCTTTCAATAGTACGCTCAACTCGATAAGATGAACCAGACCATTCAAATTCCAACACCACTTTTGCAGAGGGTTCATTGAATCGCACCAAATTATCTGTTTTAAGTTTTCGCCTTTCTATTGCTGGGAATGTACCAAAAAGTGCAAAACTGATGCCCTCGAGTATACTTGATTTTCCTGCGCCCATGATACCGACTAAGAGATTAGTACCTTTACGAAAGATAAGTTTGGTGTCAGAATGTGACCTCCAATTGATTAGGTGTATCGAATTGATCATTGTGGTATAATTAAGTGAAAAGAAATTAAACAGAGACGGAAAACATTAAAAACAACGGGATGATATAACACCCATGAAAAATGGCCTTTTGGTGTTTTTCCTACTGTTTTTATCAGTTGTATTTCCTTTTTCTATTGAATCATACAATCACAAAACCACTGTTTTAGCTAATGGAGACCTGCAAATATATGAAGTGATAAATTTTACTTTAGATGAAAATTATTCTGAAGGATTTAGAACCATCAGAAATGAAGATTGTGAAAATCTTGACGATATAGCCATAAAATCAATAAAAGTAAATGGATTTGATGTGCCATATAAAACACAGTATTACAACGGTAAAGTTGAAATTGTTTGGGAAAAAACGTATCCTGGAACGAATAATGTAGAATTAGAATACACACTAAAAGATCGCGGCCAACTGTATGATGATTTTGCAAAAATTTGTATTGAACATTATGGCGCTGGTTGGGAAGTAATAGGTAAGAAATTTCATTCTGAAGTAGTGTTACCAGGAGAAACATATGGGAAAGAAATGCATTTTGAGATATACTCAGACAAAGATGGCCAGGCAATTATAGATAATCTTACTATAGTAGTTGATATTCCTAACGTGCCACCTGGAAGTTATGTTGGTGGATGTTATCTTTATGATAAATCAGCATTACAAACAGACAATATTGTTAGTGGTTCGGCATACGAAATCTTAGAAGATGAGAGAAAAATTTATGGATCAAAAAATATATTATCTGCAGAACAAATCCCTCCTCTAGCAATAGTTTGTCTTCCTGCAGCCTTGATAATAGGTGGAGTAGCGATTGTTGCATTCAACAAAGAAAAGAAAAGACCACATTATCCAGAAAGTATTTTGCCCCCAGAAAAAGAAGAACCGGAAATTATATCTATATTGGTACGTAACTCTGCTCCAAAATCAGACATCATGGCTGCAACATTATTGGATTTGATAAATCGAGGAATTCTAGACATTATTGAGATGGGAAAAGAAAAAACAATATTAGTACTGAAAAAACGCCAAAAAAACCTCAAAGAAAAAGAATCCATACTCATAGAAATGATATTCAATGGTGGGAATACGCACGTAAATTTGGATCATCTTGCTAGTGATTTTGATGCAATTAAAACAAAGGAAGAGGCACACAGAAATACAATAAGCCGCGGTATTGAAAAATTTGACAATGCAGTGACAAAAACAATAAAGGAAAATAAATTAGACCCAGTTGGTAGTTTATTACAATTGAAATGGTTGTTTTTGGTTGTAATTATTCTTTGCATTCCTTTTGGACTTTGTATTGGATCAAGCTGGGGAGCCATGTGGTTTGCCTGGGCAATTGTTACTGGAAATTACCTAGATATTATAGGCGTGTTTATGGCTACTGCTATATTCATTGCTTCTTGTGGTTATTTAGCTAGTAGAATATATGCACCAGAAGTACCAAAAGAAAGAGAAGATCAGTATGCTAAATGGGATGGTTTTGTTAGGGCAATAAAATCAAGCAGGCTAAAAGAATACCCGCCAGAATCAGTAAAAATATGGGGCGGAATTTTGGTTTATGCAACTGCAATTGGTTTGGCAGACAGAGTAAAAATGCACTTATCTGAACTAAACAGATTAGTTGTAATTAAAATGGAAAGATTAGACAAAATACGCCTTGCTTCACAGCATTTTCACAGATCAGCTTTGGCACTTAACAACTTGAGAAAATACGGAAATAGAAAGGGAAGAACATCCGGAGGTTCACATGGGGGATTTTCATCCAGATCATCAGGTGGTTGGAGTTCTAGAGGTGGGGGATTTAGTAGAAGTTCATCAGGTGGAGGGGGATTTCGCCGCTAGTATTTCATGTTGGTTTTGATCTGGGGTTTTTTTGGTTTGAATCCCGGAGGTGGAATCCCTTCAATTGGTTTTTTTGTAAATATTGCTTTTAGAAATAAGATAAATATTAGTAATACCCCCCCATAGTCAAAGATAGGAACAAGGAAACAACAATAGAGTAGTACCCCACCAACCCCGAATAAAGCAGTAAGAATACTAACTGAATTATGCATTGCATGGAATAATGCTGCAATTGGCATACCGATAAGAATTCCTAGACCAGGTGCACGGAAACCACGAATTATGAAAAATGCTATAACAGCTCCAGTAATTGCAGTGTAAAAACCATGATTAGCAGAGAACACAATAGAACGAAGAATGAACAAAACTACCCAACCAATGATATCTGAACCCATTGGATTGTTGAGGAAATAGATCCAGTCTTCTATGAATGCAAAACCCATACCAATAACAAAACCGTATACTATTCCATCTTCTATTGAATCATATTCATGATGTTCGGATAATAAAGAAAGACCACTGCCCTTATAGCCCTCTTCTATTATTGGGGCGACTAAAAAACTTGAAAGAAACCCTAACCCTAATATTCCGAATAGCACTCCTGCTAATGTGTTTATGCCTATCGCCATAAGTGCGGATAGCATGCCCCAAAGGAATAATGTAATTAGAATTCTGACTGGTTCTCGCTCTTTGAAATCAACATACCACCAGGCAGCACACCATAGAAATGGTATGAAAAAAGCAGCCATACCAGAAATAACAAAACCAGTTAATGCGGGAAGCGATTTCCATGCTTCTGCACTCATAACCATGTAGGATAGAATGAAAATTATCCCAATAAATTCAAATGCCCAGAAATATGGGGAGGTAATTAATGAGTAGAATTTTTGTAAAATGGTGCTTGTATTTGCAAACGGGTGAAGTAGAGAACGTAATGAATATTCACCAGGGAATGAAAGTTTGTGTTTTGTCTCACTTGCAATTTTTAAAATTAGCAAGACCACTGGAACTATTATGGCAACATATACTCCAACTAATAGAAAAAAAGCAATTGTTGAGAACTCCCAGAAATTCACTTCATAATCAGACCAATCAAGAACAAACGATAGTGGATCTGTAGAGTATTCTTTTCCATTTTGTTCAAGGATAGCAAAAACTTCATAATTTCCTTTTCCTTCGTAATTGTATGGAATATAAGCGATACAATCAACTTTTGTTAGTCCAACATAATCACTTGTTTCATAAAACTCTTCAAGACAATCAATTTCATTTATCGATTTGCCATTGGCATAAATTTTAAGGTAAAGAAGACTTGTTGATGTTAATTTTGGGGTTTTTAAGGTAAGATTAATCTCATGAGGAGAATCACTAATAGATAATGGGATGTTGATTGGTTGAATAGAAAAATCAGGGTGGTGAATAGTCGATATGGTATCAATTGTTTCAGGCCCTAAAACCATACTCAAACCAAGTACAATAATACTAGCCATAATACCCAAAATTGCAAGGATTATAAGAAATCCAACAAAACCGCGATTAACAAGCCCTAGCATTGAAAGGTTATTGAAGTATAGGAATAAAAACCTGAGATTCGCAATAATGTTGCTACAATGACGACACAGGTGATCACTGAGGCACAGCCTGTGATGATTGACGTGCGGTCTGAGTAGTTTTTTGTTGACTGGAATCGCGTTGTGTAACCAAATAATGAGAAAATACACACAAGTAAAAAGAGTTTATTTTATGAATAATATACAAATCAAAATTCTATTGGCGTTTGTGCTTATGCCAATTGTTTTAGGATTAATGTTTTTCGTGCCTGCAGGAACAATAAATTATTGGCAGGGGTGGGCATATATTCTAGTGTTAACGGCGCCGATGATTTTTGTTTTGTTATATTTCCTGAAGAAAGATCCTGAATTTTTAGAAAGAAGAATGAGAATGAAAGAAAAAGAAACAAAACAACAACTAATTATCAAGATCTCGGGGGGGATTTTTCTTATCGGATTTCTTATACCTGGTTTTGATAGATATTTTGGCTGGTCTCAAATACCTGATGGAATAAGTTTTATTGCGATGATTGTAGTATTTTTAGGATATGCTATGGTCTTTTTGACTTTCAAGGAAAATAGCTATGCTGGAAGAACAATAGAAGTTGAAAAAGGACAATATGTAATATCAACAGGGCCGTATTCAATCGTGAGACATCCGATGTATGTTGGCACCAGTGCGATGTTTCTTGCAACACCAATTGCACTAGGTTCATATGTTGCTTTTCCAATATTTTTATTATGGATTCCTTTGATAATTATGAGGATTTTGAATGAAGAAGAAGTACTGAAACATGAATTAAAAGGATATGAAGAGTATTGCAACAAAACGAAATATCGACTGGTGCCTTTTATTTGGTGAGTGGATGTTTGAGAGGGGTTGGTTGTCTTTGGCCAGGGCATTGTGATGTAACTGGCCTTGAAACTGCCTTCCACCGTGGTCCTTCATATTGGAGATTTGCTCTGTGTATGCCACCAAGAATCGAACTTAGAGTGTGACCATTAGTTAATCTTGTAACATCACAATATCTGAATCCAAAAACACTTGCAGCCATACGATCAGCTTCACTATCACCAAAACCAACTATAAAATCAAATTTTCTTTTGCCAGAAATTGCTTCGATAACATGTTCCGTAGGGATTCCAAGAGTAGCCAGTATACCATACATGGCAGTAAGTTTACCAATTTCATCACATGCACTTGGATGATGTTGAAATACTACTGAGAGAATCTTTGATGGAAGTAGTCCACCAGTATTAGCCCGAGTAAATACATTAGATGGAACACCTGCCAGGTCCAAATGGTATGCAGCATCATCATGAGAATGATTTGAAGCTAAGAATAAATCCATAGTACGGCTTGCCTCTGCTAGTGCATCAGGTAAACAAGATGTCATAGGTACAAGCTTTCCTGATTCCATCCTAATCAAAGTATCATTTACATCTAATGCCAGTACTTCAGCTGGGGTATTTAGTATATTATTCATAAAATCACTTTATGGGTAGGTCTAACTAATTTTGTAATAAAAAATATGGAACGAAGTATTTAAATGCGTGTGTTATTTAAAGTTGGAAAACGTGTTTTTATAAGAAGCTTAATAAAACTGAATAAACCAAAAAACAATTAATAATTAACATAGTCTAGATTACGTGGTAAATATGGATTGGAAACTTGTTTTTGTTGTTTGTATGATAGGGATTGGGCTTAGTTATGCTTTTTCATTAAATGATATCTTGATGAGTTTTACTGATGATTGGTTTGATATGGGCCAGATAGAAACAGAAGAGCAGGACTACCAAAATTCATTTGATAATCAAACCGGATCAGTCGCGTATGCTTCTAACTCACAACAATTCCAAGAAGATCCTGTGCTTGATGATTTGGCCATCATGCCACAAAAGATAGACGATGCTCCACCTGCTAGTAGCGGTGGACAAAATAGCACAAAACTAACGTACAGTGACATGTATGCAGAGTATTTCGGTTATACCTACATTCATGATAATTATGTTAGAGCAATATCTTTATCAACTAAAAGCAAAAATAACACCCCAATATATGTTGTCTCAGTATTTTTTGAACTTGAAACTATTGATCTAAATCATATATATGATGGACCATTAGGTAGTATGCATTATTTAGAGGTAGAATACAAGAAAGTTGAAGACGCAAAAACAATGTACGAATTACTAAATGCAAAGGATGGACTTCCAGAAATATGGTTCAATACAGAAGAATGTTATTATCAATTTGATGATAGAAAAGATCCAAAAGGAACAAAATTTGCATATTGTATTATAGATCCTTCAAGAGGAAAGGACCAACTAAGAGTTGGGCATGACATACAATAATTATTTTCTATTTTTTCCAACGCAATTCCTACAATGATTACCGTGGGCAATCTTGAGGGCAAATAAACTCATTATTTTTTTCAAAATTATCACATATACCATCCCCACAGGGATTTGGTTGTTTTATTTTCATATTGTTTAGTATGAAGAATCTACCAAAATGAAAAATTGGATTTGGCGGTATTGACACACTGTGCCTGTCTTTCTGAAGAATAACAAAATTTGCAGTTTTGCCATCTGTCAAATTAAGACCTGCCGCCTGGGCCCAGTACTTAATTCCTCCAGACACGCCTGTAAATGAAGCATTGGGAAAGGCAGTGTGAAGTGTTAAAAAGCCATCCCACTCTTCATTTGTAATTATTGGAGCTAGGGCGTCGCCCATCTGATAGAATAGATAAAAATTAAACAAACAGATTAGAAGAATAGAAAAATAGAATAAGGGTTTGTTTGAGATTAAGTATAACGCGCCAATAGCCATCAATGGAACAGACACCAAGTAGGCCATTAGCTCAAACCTGATTACCCAACTATGGTCAACGAATATTGGTTGCATCAATAAAAGACTCATGATAAGCCAGATTAAAAAAAGAAAAAAGTGCCGTTTGTTGAGTTTATATATATTTAAAAGACCGAGGAGGATAAAAACAATCATAATAGAATACGCCCCAAGAATAGAAAAATTGAACCAGTTCTGCCCGGGTTTTAGATTTTGAAGGCCAAGTGTTCCGATACCTTCACCTGTGATGAGATCTGGGCGGATGGCGAGCACAAAAATAGCACATATAAGTATCATGATGGCAGCACAAAAAGAAAGCTTAGCTTCTGTGGTCAGAGATTTTTTTTCATAATAATCTATTGCTGGAAATAAAAGTAGAAATGGAAATAAAGAAACAACAATATAAGCTGTTGAACTGAAATGAGTCCCAAGCATAAGTATGAAGGATAAGGTAGTTAGTATGATATCGCGCTTCTTTTTTTCTTCAAAAACACGTAAAAGGAAATAAATGAAAAAAACACCGAAAAAAAGACCGCCCAGGTTTTTCAAAAGTCCTTCCATTATTCTTACATTTGCATAGGAAAATGCACCTAAAAATGAACCAAGAATCGCAATTTTTTTATTTTTTGAAATTTGAAGGAGTAGGAAATAGAATGGGAATGCCATAGCCGCACTTAGAAGCGCAGCACCAACTTTAATCCCAATAGTAACATCTTCAAAAACCAACGAAAAGAAGGAAAGATAATAGAAAATAATCGGTGGGGAAATACCAATATCTGGAACTCCTGCCGTAAGAGTTTCATTGACACGCATAAAGTAATAGCCAGCATCAACACCGTAGAGAAGATCGTATTTAGTTAGAAAATAGATACGCATGATAAATGCGAAAAGAAAAATAAGTAGAACTGCTAAATGTTCTAATTTCAATTTCATGTAAAAATATTGTTTTTTTGTGTTTAATAACTTTCCAGTTTCTCAATTACAGACTACGATAACCCAATCAAAACGGATATTGGACTTCAACATATTCGGGTGGAGCTCCGGTCCTTTGAACAACCGCAGCAAAATCACGGATTAGTTTCAATGTTGGGCCTGCCTCAGCCTCATCCCGAAGTGCCACTGTTCGTATGTATTGTGGAACCCCATTACGATAATCTCTTGCAAAAAACATATCCCCATCACTCATAAACACAACTGAAGCAACTGCGCTGCGATTTGCAACTATGTCTTGCATTGCTTGATTGAGAGTCCATTCTGCAAATCTTGCTGCCTGAGATTTGCCATTTCTATCATACCTAAAGCGCCACATAATATAGAAACTGTTGAGTTTGTTTGGATCCACCAAGCCATTCGCATCAAGGCAAAATGGATGCACTTTTACCATCGGAATCTGAAGCAGTTGTTCTGCAAAATATAATGTGTTGGAACCAACAGTAGAACGCATTGTTTCTTGTCGTTTTTGCTCATCAGTAAACGCACTAATATCTGTACGTTGTTGTCTTAACCAATTCATTGCTGCCATCTGGGTGTGAACATCAACAGTACCCAAGGTAATTGCATAGGAAACATCCACGTGCCTGAATAACATCTCATTGAAAGCGTCTGCTTGACGCACAGCTTCTTTTTGGAATCCGTGAGAATCTGCAAGTAGATACCCGTATCCGATTCGTTTGCCGCACCAACACTGGGATTTTGAAAATGTGCCAGTAACAAGTTCAATGGCTGTGCTTCCAACTTCCATTATTCTTTGGACAGGATCAAATCTTGTGGACTGATCTCTTCTAAACGGTTCATATGTCGGATCAGTTATCCTATGCAAACGAATATTGAATTTTTTGTTTAGAGTCGTTAACATTCGCGTAATCGAATCAAAAGTATCCTGATCCATAGCAGAACCAAGAGGATTGCCAATTGTTGTCCCAACCAAAACATAACGAACACCCCTACCATGTTCCTGGATTGTTTTTTCCATGATTGATTTTAGCTGGTCTGGATCAACCACGCCAGTTTTAGGATCAAGTGGGATCGTAACAATATCAGCTTCAACATATGCAGACTCGGCCAAAAATAAGGGGTAAGTCAGTTCAGGCACAAACACTATTGATTTGTGTTTTTTACCACCTGCAACTGCTCCCATGTATGCACGAACTACCCCACTTGAACCTGGGCCAGTAAAAACAAAAACATCTTTTTCATTTAAACGGTTTGTTCTAACTTCGCTCCCTATGATTCTATGATCATAATAGCGTAATTCTTCTAAAAGTTCAGGTAGACCAATCGAATGGGTATAGGATGGATTGGAAGTGACTGCATCTGCAAGAGCAGCACGTAAGCGTGTTGGAGGCATGAAACCGAATTGAGTTGGATCTCCAAGACTAAAATCGCATATGGGGAGTTTTCCAGGCCGTCTTTCCTCTAATAAACGTCTTTGAAAGATGTTGGCACGGGTCTTAACCGGAGTAACATCAGATAACCGTAAGCTATGGTCTTGTAATTCCTGAAATCTACCTGGTTTAGCCATATCCTCGCCTTAGAAGTAGAATTACATTTACCTGCAAACAATTTATATACATACAACCTGTTTCTACGACATATGGCGTACATAAATGGCATTGGTGCATATTTCCACCAAAACCCAAAAACTCCATAAAATATAACATTTAAAAAGTGTTTAGAAGATATAAACTATGGTAACTATGGGTGGAGCAAACAGACTGGGGCCTAGATTATACAGAGCAGCAGAAATAACAAACAGGCCAGAACCAATACAGAACACCTGGCTGAGGAGTTGTGCTAGGATTGTAGCTGTTGGAACAATATTGACCATGCCAATAGCAGCGATGGCAGAGTCTCCACCAGACAATAGAACAATTGCAGCACAGATCACAACTGTAAGATCGCAATTACGCGAAGATGCTCCATTAATACTCCCAAGGAGAATAGTCGAGGCTCAGGCACAAGAAAAAATACCTGAAATAAATACACACCTGGCAAGATTGGAGAGTATATCAGATGCAAAGAAACTTTTATACAACGAAGATATTGCAGATGCATTTATCAAAAATCCAAAAAGAATCACAGATGCAATTGAAAGAATTGCTAAATTTATTAGTGTCTATCATGATGAAAGAGATGCTAAAAATGTTCAATTCGCTTTGGGGATATTAGGTGAAGAAACTGTTGGAAAATTATTTGTAAAATACCCAACAGCATTCACAAGCATTGCCATAAGTGCAAGAGCATATACTTGGATGGCTTATGATGCCATATCACAAGATGGGATTAGTGAGTTGTTCGAAGCACACCCATATGAATTTGTTGCAATGGCAAGAAGTGCAAGAATAGATGCATATGCTGAATTTGAACGATTAAAAAATCCAATTCTTGCTGAGATGTTTAAGAATTACCCCAAAGCATATGCTGGAGTTTACAGATATGATGAAGCAAAACGGGACGCTATTTTAAGCGAGATGGAAAAGGGAACAAAAACAATTGCACAGACAATTGTAGGATCAATATCCCTCTATGACCATGTTGCAATAGAACTTGGAAGAACAATAGATGACCTAGAAGATGAAACAGAGAGAAAAGAACGGATAGAGAACCTCCAAATCGAAGAATTAGTTGGGTTATTATGTTCAAATCCAGAACTTTTTAATCAAGCAACTAATCGTTTATTATTCGAAAGAGCAAAGAGAGAGGCAGATAATGGGGGGGCAACCGTACTTAGGCACACATATGGACTGGGCCTGTTACAAATGAGGAATATGGTTTTTAGAGCATTGAACAATGGGATGATAGATCAACTTATATCAGGCGAAAGAAAAGAACAAGAAATAGAATTCATAACAACAATTATACTGGGGGAGCAAAATACCAAAACAGGCATTTATGCGGAAATTTTTGACCAGACATATTATTATTTGATGGCAAACGGAGCAAAGGAAGCGGCAGGGTATTTGCCCGAGCTGCAAATGAAGATAACTGATCAAAGAAGGAGGCTATTGTTAGAACATAGAACTACAGACCAAGAAAAAATAGTGCTTGCTTTAGGATACTTAGAAGGAGTTCTTAGTGGAACTGAACGTGGCGGATTCGTAGAAAAGAGTATTTTTGACATAAAACAATACAGGGATGCGCACGGTAGAGTTAATGTTGTGCAGATCTTTGATAGGGACGATACTAGAGGATATCATTGGGAAAGAAGTAAAGAAGTATTTGAAGCAAGATATGGAAAACCAAAAACATCCACAACAACCACTGTGATTTATGAAACACGTGGAGTTAATGTTGTTCTATATATGGGAAGAACTGAAGAAGACAATGTTGAATTTGTACGCAAATGGATCACCACGCATGAAAATGGAGTTGTAACTTTTAGAGGGCATAGTATCTCCTTGTATACAAATATGCCGGCCGATGTTTTTGGGAACAGAACAGGGAGATATTTATTTATTCCTGGAAGTTGTGGAAGCGCTAGTAGTGTTCCGGAATATATTGGCCAGAACCCCAATACAGACATACGATCATTGAGCTATATTTCAACAGGATATGGAAATGTAACAAATGCCATGGTATTGATGTTTTTAGAGGAGCAACAACCAATTGAGATGGCAAGCGTGTTGCAAAAAAATGCACGAAGAATTGAAAGGGCAGGTGGGGATGCAGATTTAATAAGGATATGGCGGCCAGGTGAGGGGCTATTGAATTATATAGCACAAATGACAGTAGGTTCATAAATTTTAATAGATGAAAAAGAATGGTGTTAAGATGGCTGAAAGAGGAAGAGAAGTAGAACGAGATATTCATGGTCAGATCCCTACTCCAGTAATAACTTTAGCTTCAATAAGAAAACAGTTGTTGCCAGAAATACCAATGTCTGTTGCAGGTTTGATTTTGAAGTTAGAGGATCCGGCTTTGATTCAGAGAAAAATTGCAGAGGTAAACAAGGCTGCGCAAATATTTGTTACTGATGGACCGACAAAACCACCAGAATCTATTCCAATAGAAAGAATGATGGACATAACTGCAATTCGAGCAGCAACACGACAACGAGAACCAGAACATTTCAAAGCTCCAGAGGTTCTTCAACTATTGAGAAACGAGGATATTGCCGGGGCATTTATTGAAGATCCAATGAAGATAGCAGGCAGATTACAACGGATATTCCATTTTGGGGTAGGGGAAAAAGGAAAGAAAGAGGACATCATGACATTAGTAGGGGTGTTAAGTGATTCAGTAGTTGCAAAATGTTTTGTAGAGCATCCATATGCATTTGTTTCAATAGCGTTAAACACAAGAAGAAACGCATTTATGGTGTTTGCTGAATTAGAAAACGAAAAATTAGCCGCATTATTTGGGAAATACCACCAAAGTTTTGTGGAAATGGCACGATGTACCCAAAACGAAGACTCGTTTGCTTTACTTGCTGAGGATGAGACATTTAGAAGAATATTTGAAGCTAACCCCAGCCTATTTACTGGGGCACATAAATATGCAAGAGAGCAACCACAAGTATTTGACGAAATTATGGACTCCCTCAAGACAAGTAGAATGGGATTATCAGCTGCTATCATCAATACTATTGCAAGATATGACCATGTATCAATAGAAATAGGAAGAGCATTGGATGATCTCCATGACAACACAGAAGAAAGAAAACAATACCTCAAATCACTCACAAGAGACGAAGTTATTGGATTGTTAGCATCTAATCCAGAATTTTTCTACACTAGTTCGAACCATATGTTGTTTGACAGATTAAAAGAAGAATTAGAAGGACATGGATTGAGCCATTTAAAAGAAACATATGGTTTAGGCGAAGAACAGCTGAGGAATTTTGTTTTTAGGGCAGTGGTATATGATAGAATTGGAGATTTTATAACTGCAGAAGGAGCAGATTTACAATTAGCAATGGCAACCATTTTAGGCACAGTGGAAAACAAAACCGGGATCTATGCGGATACCTTTAATGAGGGGTATTTCTATCTGATGGCGAATGGAATCGAAACATTGAGTAAGTACGCACCAGAACTAACAGGAGAACTTAGTAGAAGAAGAAAAGAACTAGAAGCTTTGGGAACACGAACACTTGACCAAGAAAAGATCCTCGCAGCACTAACTTATGTTAATTTTATGTTCACTAGAGATCCACAAGGTGATGACGCACTGGAAAAGGTTGCTGATGGCGAAACATTCAACAGAACTGATTATAGGGGGCAAGATGGACGGGTAACAGTATTACAAATATTTGATAAGGAAGATACAGGAGCATACCATTGGGGGGCCACAAAAACATGGTTTCAGAAACAATTTGGTGCATCTCCAAGAAAAGGACCAAATGGAGAATTGATATTTGAGAATTCTAGTTCGCGAGTTATATTATATATGGGAAATGATGAGGATGCAAACATAGAATATACACGAGCATGGACGCAGAGATATGATAAAGGAATTGTAACTTTTAGAGGGCATAGTTTTAGTCTTAGTGGAAATATGCCAACAGATATATTTGGAAATAGAGAAGGAAAATACGTATTCATACCAGGAAGTTGTGGGAGTGCAGGTAGTGTTCCGGAATATATTTATCAGAACCCAAACACTGAAGTGAGATTCTTTAGTAATTCATCAACAGGAAGAGGGCAGGTGACAAATACCTTAGTAAGTTTATTGTTAAGACAAACAAGACCAAGCACATTTACAAATGTTTTAGAAAGCGGAAAAACTCAGATAGCAAGGGCAGGTGGAGATATTGCAACTATAAAAGCATTCACACAAGGGGAAGCGCTTCTTTATTATGTGATGGCTAGAACAACACCAACAGTAGAGATAACAGATGGCTAAATGAAGAAGATATTAGTTGTTGCTGCAATAATAAAAAAAGACAACAAAATACTCATAGTGCAGAGAAAAACTAATTGTAAAAGGGAACCGAATAAATGGGAGTTCCCAGGTGGGAAAATAGAAATAGGTGAACGCCCAGAACAATGTTTGATTAGAGAGATAAAAGAAGAACTGGATTTGGATATTGTTGTTGGTGAGTTGTTTGGTGAAAGCTCAAAGAAGTATGAAGATGAAGAGATAGGGATATCATACTATTTTGCTAAATTAAAAAATAATAACAAACCAAAACTAATTGAGTGTCAGGATGTTCGGTGGGTTTTGTTAGAAGAACTGTGCACATATGATTTTGCCAGTGCAGATATGCAGATACCCAGGTTGTTAATATTAAATAAATAATCATAAAATGACATTTTAAATCACTTTATAAATAGTAAGTAGTAGAATTTTATTAGTGGAGATATGAGAGGTAGAACTACCAGTAAAGTATTGGCAACATATAGCCCAACACCAACAAACCAACATCTAGTTAGAAAATTAGAGTCCCTAGTCCCATTAAGATTTCAACCGCTAGAAGAAGATATAATACGAAGGGTGGCACAACTTAGCGAAGTACAAGGAAGAACAATTCATTTGTGGGGGGATGGAGAAAAACACCATGAATCTTATTTTGTTACGCGAGGGAAAGTTAGATTTAAGATAAACATAGACCGACATTCCGATAGGATGGACGCGAGATATATTGATTTTACAAATCATATAACAGCATCACAAAAAGACGGTATTGTGGTTGCAACACAGATAAATAAAACAGATAAACTAGACGACGCAAGAAAAAGAGCAGTGGAATTTGATGGTGGGGAGATTGGGGTAAGTGTGGATTTAGACGGTGTTGATGAAATGCCAGTTTTAGAAAGATGGTTGTTCCCATATAATATGGGTTTGTATGGATGGGAAATTAGAAACCTATTAGTAGAACTTCACCAAAAAACTAGAACATTAGATGTTGGTGGATTGATAGAAACAATTCCAGATTTTAGTTTGGTTTCAGTTGCTAGATATGATGTTAGTTATGAGGATATGTACAGGTTTTTGGAAATAATAAAACAACGTGCAATTACAACAACAGGACAGGAGATAGTAGACAAAGTAATGTCCAAAACAACAGAAAATATTGCTTCATTTATACGTGCTTTTTTAACTAATTAGCCTTTCCAAATGTTCTCTTGTATTCTTTTTTTATGGTTTACATACCTAGCCTGCACAAAGAAAAGATCCCCAACTCTATTCATATAAACAACAATATCTAGATTTATTGGTTCTTTTTGAGATAGTGTGATGATTTGTCGTTCTGAACGACGACAAACTGTGCGCGCAAGATGAAGCAGAGCAGCGGTTTTGTGGCCGCTTGGAAGAATGAAGTTATGTAAAGGAGGTAGATCCAAAGATAGTTTGTCAATCTCTCCTTCTATTTCAGATATTCGTAGAGACAATAGTTTTTTTGATTTTGCACCCGCGAGCTCTGCTCCTATTGAGAATAAGTCCTTTTGAATTTTTTCTAAAGAACCGCGTATTGGTTGTGGTGGTTCTGTAGATATCACAACCCCAATAAGTGCATTTAATTCATCAACACTCCCATAGGCTTCAACTCGGGGGTGGTTTTTTGGAACTGTTGTTTTTGTAAAAAGAGTTGTGTTGCCCTTATCACCAAATTTTGTATAAATGCGCATGTAAGGATTAGGATTGTCAGATTTAAAACTCCTTTGAGTATTAGGCAAAAAAATAAATACCCAGTGTGGTTAGTAAGTCCATGACGCTGGCAGAAGATTTTAAACTTCTTGAAAAATATGGGTTTAGATTGTTACCATATCATCTTGCAATAAATGAAGAGGATGCGGTTAATGCTGGAAAAAGAATAGGATACCCAGTTGCAATGAAAATTGTGTCACCAGAAATAGAACACAAAACAGATGTTGGTGGGGTTAGAATAAAAATAAAAAACCAAGAAATGTTGAAAAACGCATATAGAGAGATATTAGAGAATGCTAATGGAAAAAGAGTCGATGGGGTTATGGTCCAGAAAATGGCCAGAGTGGGTGTGGAACTCATAATTGGAGGTAAAAAAGACCCGCAATTTGGACATATGGTTGTTCTTGGATTGGGTGGGATTTACGTTGAGATATTTAGAGATATAAGTGCTAGGATTTGTCCGTTGGTTGGATCTGATGTTGATGAAATGATAGCAGAACTTAAAGTACACCCATTGTTAGAGGGGGCGCGTGGAAAAAAACCAATAAACAAAAAGGTATTAGAGCAACTTGTTTTGAGAGTATGTAAATTTATGAATGAAGAAGACATTAAAGAGATGGATTTGAACCCAGTGGTTTTTGATGACCGGGGTTGTGATATTGTAGATGCAAGGTTTAGTAGGTAATTTTATGGATAAGAAAACACAAAATCTTAAATTTATTTTTGCACCGAAGTCAGTGGCTGTTGTCGGAGCATCAGTTGTATCCAACAAAATAGGAAATGTTCTTCTACGAAACTTATTGGACGCAAAATATCCTGGAAAAATATATCCAATTAACCCAAAATATAAAACTGTTTTGGGTCTTCAATGTTATCAGAAGATAACCGACGCCCCGGGGAAGATTGATTGTGTAATCATTGCAACTCCGGCAGAAACCGTGCCAGGGATTATGATTGATTGTGTGAAAAAGAAAGTTGGAGGAGTGATAGTCTTAAGTGGTGGATTTGAAGAGGTACATAGAGACGACCTTGCCCAGAAAATAAAGGATCTTGCAAATAATGCAAATATACCATTAATAGGACCTAATTGTCTTGGTGTTTTCAATCCATATACTAAAATTGACAGTATATTTTTACCTCAGTATAAACTAGAAAGACCCAAAGCAGGCGGAATAGCATTTATAACCCAGAGTGGCGCGGTTGGATCCACTGTGATGGATTTGGCTGCTTTCTATGGGATGGGGTTATCAAAATTCATTTCATATGGAAACTCGACGGTTATGGATGAGAGTGATTATCTAGAATATCTAATGTATGATAAAGAAACAAAAATAATTATTTTGTATTTGGAAGGTGCAAAAGATGGTAGGAAACTCCTCCAAACAATGAAAAAAGTAAATAAAATAAAACCAATTATCGCACTGAAGGCAGGTAAAGGAACAGGAGGCCAAGCAGCCGCACGTTCACACACAGGAAATATTGCAGGTAGTTATCTTGCATATAATGCAGCATTTAAACAAGCAAAAGTAACAGAAGCTGACGGAATAATAGAGGTTTTTGATTTTGTTAAAATCTTCAACCAAACAAAACCAAAAGGAAATAGGGTTGCAGTTATAACAAATGGCGGGGGAATTGGAGTACTTACTACTGATTATATAGAACAAGAAGGCCTTTCTTTAGCAATATTCAATGAAGAAACAAAAAAAACATTGGCGAAAATTTTACCGTCCTATGGAACAGTGGCAAATCCATTAGATCTTGTTGCTGATGCAGGCGTTGAAGCTTATGAGAAAGCAATAGATGTTATGATGAATGATCAGAATGTGGACGCGTTGATTATCATTGTCCTTACACAAACGCCACCAATAGATGAAAGGATAATACATACACTTGCAAAGGCAACTGATGATAAGAGGAAACCGATTGTAACTATTTCTATAGGTGGAACCTATACTGAGATTTATAGAAAAATATTAGAGAGTAAGGGTGTTCCTAGTTATAATTCCCCAAGAGCTGCTGTGGAAGCGTTGAAAAAGTTCATAATTTATTCTAGTTATTGTGAATGTTTGAAGAAAAAGAAAAGGTAGGGGGGTTATAGTTCCACTAATATATTTATGTATAAATAAATAAAAATATTATGTAACTATAGTTACATAACAAGAGGTTAAAAAAATGCAAGTTGTTTATATTTATGATTTAAAAGCAAAAAACAAAAAAAAATTCAACCGCCTTAAAAGAGTCTTTTATTACCATTTAAACAAACTACCACTAAAAAAAGAACATTGGAAAACAAAATCAACACTTTCAGTTAAAACAACACAAGAAAAACAACTTGATTTGTTCTTTAGACGTTTTCGAAAAGAAGTTATTGTATATAAGCTATACACAGACTTTATAGAAAGATTAGATTAGTGGAAGTATGGGGTCTCTATATTTCAAGTTCGCAAATATAAATATCAAAATCAAGACCAAAATTATTCATTAATTCTTGTTTTACCTTACCAAAAACACCAACTTCTTTTTTATCAATCAAAACAACGCACGATGTTTCAGATTCAAAAATACTATTCTCTTTTTTCTCCAAATCACATTTTAGCCCAGCTTCAACAGCAACAGTCTGTAAATAACCCCGCATACCAGAAAAATCTAAAGTCTTATCCATAATACCAAAAACCAGCCTCTTTTTTGTTTTTTTCTGATGTACCTCCCCTATCTCATAAAATTTTTGGGGAACTGGCTTCATTTTATTTATGGTAAACACTTCTAATAACGGCCCAATCAAACTTGGTCTGACCACACAATAGTCTATATTATTTGGGTTCTCGATTTCAACAACATCCTCTTCCAGACCCAAAACCCCCAACCGTTCCTTATTTGTTAATGTAAATGTTTTCAATTCTAAGAACCCCATCCCTCTCATTATATCATCAATATAATCCCATCTTTTTTTCCTATTACCAACAGTAAAGAAACCAGGCACAGTTGGTATGAAGTTATTATATCCATAGGCAATAGCTATATCTTCAATAATATCTATTTCACCCAAAATATCTGCTCGGTATGGTGGTATGCTAACCACTCCTTTTTCATAATCATAACCCATCTTTTTCAGGAGTTTTTCAATTTCTATTTGTTTCAATTCAATTCCTAATATCCTAACTACTTTTTTTGTATCCAATTTCATCTTATTTAGTTTTAAATTTGGTGTAATGAAACTTTCTTTTTCGTATTTCATCAACACATCATAAACACTTCCACCCATATCTGAAAAAGTACAAACCAAAATATTTAGGGCTGATTTACAAATCTCAAGATCAGAACCAGTTACTTCTATAAAAATCTCTTTTGTTGTTTCATCTACTTTCCCTGTTTCTGCAGAATTAACAACCGGTATCAATGCCATCATTTTTTCATTAGCATCAATAAACACAGGGTATCGTTCTTTTCCTTTTAACAAATGCCCATATTCCTGTCCTTTTTTATGTTCATTTAATATCTCGTCAGCACTCATCTCCTTTTCATGTCCCAGTGGTCGATATTTTATTTCTCCGGGTTTTTTTGTTGTATATTTAACTGGGAAAACAATTCCACCTAATGGATAAACACCAAGACCAAATTTTTTCACTTTTCTTCCTAAAGTTCCTAATAATTTTTCTTGCAACAACACCATATCTCGTATTTTTTGATCATCAAAACAAAGTCCTTTTACAACAGCACAAACAGTGTATGGCCGTATTGTGTTGACTGATTTATCTACAACAACAACATAATCTGAATTATTTGTTTTATATTTTGGAATTTTTTTATTGTGGTAAGCGCGCAATGCTCTAGCCAATCCTTCCATTGAATACCAATCTGGTCTGTTTGGTGTAAGCTCTGTTATTATTTTTTTTGTTTCTGGTTCGTATTCCGAAGGAGCACCCAATTCACTTAATGATAAAATAATTTGATCTTTAGGTAAATCAATTAATTTTTTCATTTCTTCATAGCTATATTCTACAACTACCATTACAATTCACCAGCCTTTACCTTTGCTGCATAATCCACTACATATTTCGTCGGGTAATCTTCATTAAGGCAGCCAGTACATAAGGGAAGTCCAAGAGCTTCCTTAAGCCCCTCAATTGATATATAATGAAGGCTGTCTGCATCTAAATATTTTCCTATTTCTCCAACTGTTTTTTTATTTGCTATTAATTCGTTATATGTTGACATATCCACACCATAAAAACAAGGTGCCTTTACTGGTGGGCAAGTTATCCTCAAATGAACTTCTTTTGCTCCTGCACCCCTTACAAGAGCTACAATCTCTTTGAGTGTAGTGCCCCTAACAATACTATCATCAACTAATACAATTCGTTTACCCTCAATGATACTTTTTAATGGATTTAATTTTAATTTAACTGCATCAACTCTTTTTTCTTGGTTCGGCATGATGAATGTTCTGCCTATATACCTGTTTTTGATCAATCCTTCTTCATATGAAATATTGAGTGCATTTGCATAACTTGCTGCAGCGGGCCGTGACGTGTCTGGTACTGCAACTACTACATCTGCTTTTACTGGCGCTTCTTTTGCTAGTCTCTCACCCAACTTCCGTCGTGCCGTATATACACAAACATCATTTAGTACAGAATCAGGTCTTGCAAAATATACATATTCAAACATACAATGCCGTGGCTCTTTTTTCTTTACCATCCTTCTATCTATTTTTCCATCATTGATTATTACTCGTTCTCCACCTTTAACAATTCCTTTGTATGGTATGTTGTTGATATCCAAAGCAACAGTTTCAGAAGCAAAACAAATCAAATCCTCACTTTCCCCCCATACCAAAGGCCGAATTGCGTGTGGGTCTCTAAAAATAATCAACTTATTTTGAAAGATTACTACATCAGAATAAGATCCCTCAACAGTAGTCATTACTGTTTCTATTCCTTTTTCTATATCTTTTTTATCATGTATAATGTACGCAATTGGCTCAGAATCTACAGTACTGTCAAAAGTATAACTCTTACTTTCAAGATGTTTTTTCAATTCATCATAATTGGCAACATGCCCATTATGCGCAGTTGCTATTCCTTGGAACACAGTTGGCTGAACATCACACTCTCTACACTCACCTATCGTCGGATATCTAGTATGCCCTATCCCAATATGTCCTTTTGCTTTAAGGTTTTCTGGTTTGAATATTTGGTCAACTACACCAACCCCCCTGTGTAGTTCTATCTTTTTCCCATCAAAAACAGCAAACCCCGCAGCGTCTTGGCCTCTATGTTGCAGTGCAATTAAAGCACGGTATAGGTATGGGGCAACGTCTGCTCTGCTTTTTGAGTATATCCCAACTATCCCACATTCTTCTCTCTTTTCCTCATCCCAAGTAGTAGAATCACTCGTACCAAAATAAGTAGTTATTACCATATCTGTTATATATTCAGTTTGCTTTTAATCTTTTCTAGCTATTCATATTATGTCAAGGTGTAATTTTTATGAGACGAGTTGCAATTATAGGAGCTGGTATGACAACATTTGGCGAGCACTGGGAACAGGGCTTTAGGGATCTTGTTGTTGAAGCTGGAATCAAAGCAATTACAGACGCAGGAATCTCAGGTGATCAAATAAATGCTGGTTTTATTGGGACTATGGCCTCTGGCAGATTAATTGGTCAGGAACATATTGGAGGACTTATAGCAGATTACATGGGACTTACTCCAATACCAATTACTCGTGTTGAGGGAGCGTGTGCATCTGGTGCATTAGCGTTGAGACAGGGGGTTATGGCAGTTGCGTCTGGCATGCACGATTTGGTAGTTGTTGGTGGAGTAGAAAAAATGACTGATTTGGGTGTTAACACAGTTAGTGATATTCTTGGAGGGGCAGGAGACCAAGAATGGGAGCTTTTTTTAGGTGCGACATTCCCTGCAATCTATGCTTTAATGGCAAAACGTCATATGTTAGAATATAATACAACAGAAGAAATGCTTGCAAGTGTTGCTGTGAAAAACCACAAACACGGAGCAAAAAACAAATATGCACAATTTCAAAAAGAAATAACCATTGATGCAGTACTAAAATCAAAAATGATCGCAGACCCATTGAAAGTTTTCGATTGCTCTCCAATTAGTGATGGTGCTGCAGGGGTCATACTTGCACCTTTGGACATGGCACATAGTTTCACTAAAAAACCAATTGAAATAATTGCAAGTGCTCAAGCAAGTGACAGCATTGCATTACAATCAAGAGAAACATTATCTAGTCTCAAAGCAACTCAGGTTGCTGGTAAAAAAGCATATGAGATGGCAAAACTATCACCTAAAGACATTAATTTTGCTGAACTTCACGATTGTTTTACTATTGCAGAGATAATGGCAATTGAAGATCTTGGTTTCTTCCCTAAAGGACAAGGGGGTCCTGCATCTTTAGAAGGAAAAACTAGTTTTGGTGGAGAAATAGTGACAAATACTTCTGGCGGGCTGAAAGCCTGTGGCCATCCTGTTGGCGCCACTGGTATAAAACAAGCGGTTGAATGTGTTTGGCAACTTCGAGGAGAAGCAGAAGGCAGACAAGTTAAAGATGCGCATATTGGTTTAAGCCAAAATGTTGGTGGAAGTGGTGCAACTGCGGTTGTTCATATTTATAAAAATCTTTGATTCTTTTAAAATTCTAGTTTTAACTTCTTAAATAAAAAACAAAGAATTAAGGTGATGAACATGCACCATTATTACATTGGCAATTGTATTCTGTTGAAACTACTGCTCCATTAGAACAATAAAATTCAATCAATTGGTTTGGTCCGTTACAATAATCTGTTTGGTTAGCTACATCGTTATATGTGGTTCCAGAAGAGTTAAATACAATCCCTCCATCACCATCAGTACATGGACCATTACCAGAATTATTGGTGTTCTTACCAAATAACCAGTCAAAAAATCCACCGACTCCTTTGCCTCTAAATAGGTCGCTGTCTAATCCCAATTTAAATCTCTGTGGTTTTTCTCTTTGTAATCCCTTACCAGTATCAAAAAAATCAACTGACCCAGATTTATAATAATCAAATACTTTTGTTTTTGGTGTAGATGACCTTGCAATTCCAACCCCTAAATTCATAAGGTTTCCTCCTGTGAAACCAAACATCGCTTTTCCAACGTTATCACAAAACTCATTTGGCGATCCACCACTACAAATAGTATGGGGATCACTAGGGGGAGGAGCCTGTACGGCTGCAAACACAATTCCACCAAGAACAAAAACCAACAAAACAGTCAAAATTCTCATATGTTTATTTCTACATCCAAGCTTTTTAAATCTGGCTTACGCTAGGTTTTCTAATAAAAAAAAAGATAAAATTAGTTTCTATTCTTTATTAACATCTGTTCCTTTCCTATCATTGTGACTTGTGGTTTTCCATGATTGGCTCTATTATATAACATTCCATGCCAATCACCCAAACCAAAAGTTTCGTCCAGAAGCTTGATTACTTCTTTTTCATCAAAAATTCTACATGAATACAAGTCAAAATAAATTTCGTTCTCTCCGTTTTCATGAGTGAAAAGATGTAACGAACAATGGCTGGTTGTAATCATTTGTACAAAGCTTTGACCAGGAAAATCAAGGTCTTCTGCGTCTGACCAATTTAACGGTCCAAGTGGTTTCATATTCACTGTCTTCATTAACCTATCCACAAAACGCTGCGCATCATCCTTTGGCAATGCCTTGAAATTCGGACTTATCTTAGCGTTCACAGTTATGTGTACATGTTCTAATTTCATTTTGCATCTTGGTAAATTTCTTTTCGCTATAAATTTAAAAGCTTAATCCCAATTTCTCGAGATTAGGGCCAGATTTTTCATTTTTTTCTCCATTTGTTTTACAAATGCAGCAATGCTGTGGCTCAAATTTACCGTTTCTTCTTTTATTCTATTTATTTTAAAAACCTTTCATTCCACTTTTTGCAACTTTCCATTACCAATGATAATTCCAAAACATTATATAATACTAATCTGTAATTTTACTAAGGGCAGAGGGGCCTTATTTTTAGAGGAGAGAAAAATGGAGATAGAAGTAGTACCAGCTATTCTTGTAAAAAATAGGGAAGACCTCCTGCACCGCATCAATCTTGTTATTAATCTAGTAAAAGAAATACAGTTGGACATAATGGACGGAAAATTTGTGCCGAACAAAACAATTGGTCTTGAGTCCCTCAGCAATCTCCCAGATACAATCTATGAATTTCATTGGATGGTTTTCGAACCAGAAAGATACATCGCACAGATAAAAGGTCCAAATATTCATCTTGTACATGTGGAAACAATAACATCCATAAAGACAATTCAATCATCTGTGAAAAAGGCCGGGGGCAAACTTGGATTTGCAATAAACCCAGAAACCCCATTAGAAAAATTATTACCATTGATCGAACAAACCAAACCTGTGAGAATTTTAATCATGACAGTCCATCCTGGATTTTCCGGTCAGAAATATATTATGGATATGAAAACCAAAATACAAAAACTTCGTTCACTCTATCCAAAACTAGATATAGAAGTCGATGGTGGTATAAACGAAGAAACTGGTCGCCATGCTTATGAAGCTGGCGCAAACATACTTGCAGCAGCAAGTTCAATCTTTTCTTCTTCAGATATAAAAAAATCAATTGATAATTTAAAAAAAATTGGTGGGTCAAAATGAAATTAGAAACAAAAGAATTGAAATTAATGGCCAATACAATCCGACAAGATATTGTAAAAATGTTGGTAGAAGCAAAGAGTGGCCATCCTGGCGGGTCTCTTGGCATGGCAGATATTTTTTCTGTGTTGTATTTTCATACTTTAAGACACGATCCAAAACTACCGAAATGGGAAGATAGAGATAGATTTGTTTTATCTAATGGTCACATCTGCCCTGTTCTTTATGCAACTTTAGCAAATGCAGATTATTTCCCCAAGAGCGAGCTTATGACTTTACGTAAAATTGGTTCTAAGCTACAAGGACACCCTCACAAAGGAACACTGCCAGGTATTGAAAACTCATCTGGCCCATTAGGCCAGGGAATTTCACAAGCAGTTGGAATGGCTATTGTTGCTAAAAAAGAAAAAAAATCATGGAGAGTATATTCTGTTGTTGGCGATGGGGAATTAAACGAAGGTCAGGCATGGGAAGCATTTATGCTTGCTTCCAAATACAAACTAGACAATCTTGTTTTCATAGTTGATAGAAATAACATTCAGATCGATGGGACTACGGACGAAGTGTTGCCTTTGGAACCATTGGCAGATAAATTTCGTTCTTTTGGATTTGCAGTAATAGAAACTGCTGGAAATGATGTAAGTTCAATTATAAATGCATTAGAAAACACCAAAAAAATTTCCAACGAACCAATAGTTATAATTGCAAAAACAATGCCTGGAAAAGGAGTTTCATTTATGGAAGGTAAATTTAGTTGGCATGGAAAAGCACCAAACAAGGAACAAGCTGAGCTTGCAATAACAGAACTTGAAAATGAAAGAAAATTATTGGAGGTGGCCTAAATGCGTGTGCCCGATCTTTTTTCTGATAATATTCCAAAAAAAGCAAGTAGAGACGGTTTTGGTAAAGCATTGGTTGAGCTTGCTGAAAAAAATCCAAATATTTGGGCGCTAACTGCAGATGTTTCTGAGTCAACAAGAACCCACTGGTTTGCAGAAAAATTTCCAGACAGATTTGTTCAAGTTGGAGTGGCAGAACAAAATCTTGCAGGTGTTGCTGCAGGAATTGCGGCATGTGATAAAATCGCATTTATTTCCGCGTTTGCAGCATTTTCTCCAGGAAGAAACTTTGATCAGATTCGTGTTTCTATTTGCTATAACAAATCAAATGTGAAAATACATGCATCTCATGCTGGAGTTAGTGTTGGTCCTGATGGTGCCTCCCATCAAATTCTTGAAGATATTGCAATGATGCGTGCGCTTCCTAATATGGTTGTTGTTGTTCCTGCTGATGTTGAAGAAGCAAAAAAAGCAACATTACAATCTGTGAAATACGATCAACCAGTCTACATACGCACCTCTCGTGAAAACACACCTGTTTTTACTACTCCAGAAACACCATTTGAAATCGGCAAAGCTCTGGTTTTGAAAGATGGCAAAGACATCGCAATCTTTGCATGTGGTTTACAGGTGTATCAGGCACTTAAGGCAGCTGAGGTATTAGAAAGAAAAGGATTTAGTGCAGCTGTCATCAATCTTCACACAATCAAACCAATTGATATTGATACAATTGTGTTATATGCTAAAAAATGCAAATTTATCCTCACTGCAGAAGACCATCAGATTAATGGCGGTATGGGAAGTGCAGTTGCAGAAGTTCTTTCTGAACATCACCCAACAAAAATGAAACGTCTTGGGATGCGTGATAGCTTTGCAGAATCAGGTAACTGTACAGAACTTTACAAAAAATATGGTTTAGATGCAGAAGGAATAGAAAAAGCTGCCATGGGTATGTTAATTATTGAATAGTTACGGAGTATACTAAAGGTGAGATTATGAAATTAGGGGTTGTTATATCCACTAATGATGCGGAAACCGTCTGGAATGCCTTTCGCATAGCAAATTTTTCCAAAAAAGAAGGCGATGCGGTGAAGGTTTTTTTGGTTGGTATGTCGGTTGAATACGAAAAATATTCCGAAACAAAATTTCCTTCAAAAGAAGAAGCACAAAAATTTATTATGGCAGGAGGAGAGATCCTAGCCTGCGGTACGTGTATGAAGTCAAGAAACCAATCATATGTGCCACTATGTCCAATTGCTTCGCTTAAAGACCTTTACGCTATAATAAAAGAAAGTGATAAAGTAGTTTCTTTCTAAGGTGTTATTATGAAATTCTTCTTAGATACTGCCAATCTAGATTCAATAAAGAAAGCCGTAGAGCTAGGCATGTGCGATGGAATAACAACAAATCCAACTATCATTTTTAGGGAAGGAAAAGACCACAAAGAAACAATAATTGAAATCGGTAAACTAGTGGCTGGCCCTATATCAATTGAGAGTGTTGGTGAAACAGCAGAAAAGATGGTTGAAGACGGCAAGGAATTTGCCAAATGGGTTAAGACTCCTGTAATCAAAGTGCCAATGACAAAGGAAGGTCTCCGCGCTGTTCGAATGTTTAATGATCTTGGGATCCAAACAAACGTGACATTAGTTTTTAGTGCATCTCAAGCACTTCTTGCAGCAAAAGCAGGTGCAACCTATGTGTCTCCTTTTGTGGGTAGATTGGATGACATCGGAAAAGATGGCATGGCACTTATTCACGAAATCGTCCAGATCTTCAAAAATTATAATTTTAAGACCGAAGTTATTGTGGCGTCAGTGCGTTCATTGAAACATGTTGAAGAAGCAGCAAAAGCAGGAGCACACATAGCAACAATTCCACCTAAAGTTTACGAACAAATGTGGAAACATGAACTTACTGATAAAGGAATTGAAATGTTTAATGCTGATTATAAAAAATCACTGGAGGCTAAAAAATGAGAGAATCTATCCCGCTTACTTGGAGAAGAATTCCAGAAAGATATAGGATGATTGGCGTAACCTGCAAAACATGTAATTCTGCATATTTTCCAAAACGTACTATATGCCCTAAATGCAGACGAAAAGGAGACGTTCATGAGGTACAATTTGCCGGAACTGGTAAAGTTTATTCATTTACTGAAGTAAGCGCACCTCCTGATGGTTTTGAGGACCAAATCCCATATGTTCTTGCAATAATCGAATTGGACGAAGGAGCGAAGATTACTGGGCAGATCGTTGATGCTCATAAGAAAGATGTTACAATTGGTTCACGCGTAGAAAAAGTGTTCAGAGTCATACAAAGGGACGATCCAGAAGGCCTTATACATTATGGTTTCAAATTCAAACTTACTGAACAAAAAGGATAACTATGATGCATTTGTTTAATTTGTTTTTCCCGACAATTGTTCTATTGGTCTCATTCTTTTTCTTTTATAAGGGTTTTACTCGTCTATCTCCTCAATGCATTGTAGCTATTATAAAACCAATAAATACGTTGACCACTCATCGCGGTGTTCCATGCGTCTATCACAGCATACTAATTGATTGTTTTGTTGGTGGGGACACACCATGGAAACGCATTTATTCTGATGATTATAGAATTCCATTCTATTTGGGTAAAACCTTAGTGGATCCAAACAGTGCGGATATTCGAATCAAACCAATAAGGACTACCACCGGTTATATAAAACGTGAAAAAGGAATTATTGAAAACTTTTTTGATTTTGCTGTGCCTTCCACAACATCTAAAATAATCCAAAATATTATCTCTTATACTCCTGTGGCGCTTGTGCCTGATTCGGGTGCGCCTGATCAAACTACAGTTATTGATGATGCAACTACAAAAACACTCCAACAAAATCCAAAAATGAAAAAAATAATTGCCCAAAACATCAAGAAACCTTTGAAAATTACCGAGTATGCGTTTCTTCCAAAAACCAAAATATGCATTTGTGTTACTGAAACTGAAAAGGAAAAAGTACACCCCTTTCTTATTACTGATGAAAATGAAGAGAATACAAAACTAATTGCAAAAGAAAAGTCCTATTTGACTTTTTTTGTCGGGAGCATCTTATTTATTGTTTCTGTGGTTGCATACGTTCTAGTCATCCAGTCTCTTTAACCATTCAAATTTTTTACTTATTTTCTGTTTTTTGGCATCTTCTAATGTTAACCATCTAAAACCAGAAAATTCTGAACCTATTCTTACAGACCTATTCTTTGCGTTAACTTTGAAAATCAAAACATCGTCCCACTTTTTTCTTTTTCTGGATCCAGAGTTATATCTAGTCTTGTGTATTATCTCCAAAATTTCCCCATCTATATTTGTCTGTCTTTTAAATTCAGTTGCAAGTTCACTTACAAAATCACTATTTTTATTAGTTTCAAAATAAGGCAGTTCGATTTGTTCAAACTGTTGGTTTCTTCTGATTAAGAAAAGTACTCTACCTCCATCATCCAACACCCCACAAATTAGAACCATCTACATCTTCATCCACATTGTACTTTCTCCTAATTGTTGTTGTTTTGCATCTTCCATACTTAACCAAACATGTTCCCTATTAGATTCTAATGTATCGAGTGCAACGACCTTGCAGACAATACATGAACTAATTCCAATTTTTGTCTGGAGTATTATCCCTGCAAAATTAACTTTGATATCTGTTTGTTTTCTGAATCCCTCTGCTAATTGTCCGATTGGATCTGCTACAGCATCTCCAAAAACATGGGGGAGTTCTAGTTTCCCATTTTTTTTAAGAAAATAAACTTTACCTTCACTTTCCAAAACTCCACAAATCAAAACCATGGTTAAGCACCTATTTCTTTTAGTGGTTCTAAATCTTTAATTATACTCTGTAATCTGATAAATTATATGCACTTATAACTGCCCAAGCAAGATATTCGAATCTGGTGGTTGGTGCACCTTTTGCTTGTAAATATCTGTCTGCTGCTTCAACACTATCCAGACTGTCCATTACAATGTCCATAGCCATCATAACATTCCTAACATTCTCTTCTATCCAAACAACAGCGGTATCTGGTTCTAAGACGTAAAATTGTCCATGGCCTAGTGCTAGTCGTTCGAACTGTATTCTACTTAAACGTCTTAATGAATCAAGATGTTGAGAAACATTTTCCATATATAATACTGACCGTTTCCACATATTTGCTGATGTGACTAAATCACCAACAATCAGAGTTCCATCAGGAAGTAGATACCCGGACATTTTGGTATGGCCGTCTATTTCAACAATACATATACCATAATCGTGAATAATTTGGCTGTCACCCAATCTTTGAAATCCGTCGCTGTTGCTTTCAACGAGAAAATCTCCTCTTCTTCTGTTTGTACGTTTAAACACCGCAGGTTCTGGGATTGGTATGTGTTCTTTAACATTGAGTAATCTCCTTAGTTGGCTTCCAACCCCAAGATGATCTATATGGTGGTGGGTTGCACATACTGCATCCACAACCAAACCACTATCATCTATCAATCCTGCTAAGGTTTCAATTCGTTCCAATCCTAATCTAGCATGTTCCTCTGAACTCATATCAAATGCCCATTCAAATGCATTTGTTTTTCCTTTTAAATCTCTTAAAAGTACAATGCGTTCTGGTGTTGTCTGCATTATCCTTCTAAGTGCTCCATTTGGCTGTTGCAATCCAAGTTCTGCAATGGCCCTGCGGAATCTTCCTGCATAATCTGTTTTATATGCACGTTCGACCTGGTCTGATACACTTGGGTCAATTAGGATGCCTCTCTTACCCTGTAGATTTGGTATAAAAATAAATGTTCTTGCCCACCCACCGGATACTGCGTATGTGTGATCTGTTATGGGTTCAACAAGTGGATGTTGACGTAAACGAGTTATCTGGTCAGAAAAAGTTCTAGTTGTGGCTGCTCTTCTCATATCTGTTTTTTATTGTGTTAGGTTTTAATATCTTTATTAAACGTTTTATCCCACATCTTTGTTAACTAACTCTCATTTTCAACACAACTGTGGTGTATGGTCTCCAAACAGAAACAGTGTAATAAACGTCTTTTCCATCACTTCCAAATTCATTTGGAAAGATATACCCCCCATAACACCCACCCCATCCACTTTCCATCCACGAGGCAGGTTTAAACACAGTTCCACATGGAGTGAATTTTACTGGGCCATTATATGGTCCATATGGGGTATCTGCTGTGAATAGCATAAATCCTCCAGTTCCACCATAACTCTGGAACATTATGTAATATTTTCCAAGGATTTTATTTTCTACTAAAGAAACTTCTCCCACTTGCACATTCTCCATTCCTTCAAGAGGGGTCGCATCTGAAATATTATTTGACCATTGTGGGATGTTGTTTTCTCTCCCAATAAAATACATGTATGCATTCTTGTTTTCAATGTCATCTTGTTTTACATAAGCAAGGTACACTGGGGAGTTTCTGAATTTCCCCGTAATTGCCATGAACACTACTTCTTCTCCATTTAATTCTCCAAAAACAGGTGCAGTGTTAGCATGTTTTTCATCTGCTGGCCAAGAAAATACTTCGACAAAATCATCTCCTTGCTCTTTGAAAAGTATGCCGTGCGCTATTGTTGCATCTCCTGGTGTAAGTACTTCTTCCCAATGATCTACCCTCATTGAATAAAGATAAAGAGTTCCATTAATTTCGATTGCACCTGCAGGAACTGTTGATTCGTCACCTGGTTGCCGTTTTGATTTAAGTGGTTGATAATATCTCGTTCCATTTGTCATCCATTGAATTTTTGTACAATCAAATGGAGTTTCTGTTAACAAAACAGCACTTGCCCCACCACTTCCTAATTTTGTTCCAAAAACATCTCCGAAAATTATCCAATTTCTTTCGAGTGGTATCCCCAAATCTGATCCTTTTATCTCTAAATTAGTTGCTTTCTGATCAATTAATTCACATACAAATTCTGGTTCAGTAAGACCATCTGGTTGAGAAATATTTGTTGAATTGATAATTATTTGGCCACCATCATCTGGTTTATTAAAATATTGGCAGCAGCCAAATAAGAAAATCAACAAAACAAAAGTAAAAACCAACCTACTCATAATCACGTCCCCACATCTTTTCAGCTAGTTTTCCCTTATACATAAATTTTTCAATGTTTTTTTCAGCTTTTTTTCTGTTTTCTTTATGATCTTTCAAAAATAAATTTATTTTTTCAATTAAAATCGCTTTCATTTCACCAGTAAGCAATTTGCCGCTTCTATAATCCTCATATATTTGTTTCAATTTTTCATCATCTGGTTCAAATAAAATGGAAAGCCACTGGTATGGCACATCCACCGAGGTATCTCCTCCTAATTTTCTATGTTCTTCCACAGTTGGTTGTCCACCTGAAAATGCATGTTTGTTTATTTTGTTTTTAACTGTTTTTTCATCATCAGTAAGCCAGATCGCTGTTTCTGCTTTTGATGCACTCATTTTTCCACTCACCCCCTGTAACGGTGGTAAAAATTTACTGTGAATTGCAGCAGTTTTGTAATATCCCATGCTTTCTGCAACATCTCTTTGTATTCTCCAATATGGGTCCTGGTCTATTGCACACGGAATTAAACACCGTTTTCTCTCAAAAAAAGTTGGTATTGTTTGGTATGTTGGATAAAATATCTGCCCCAAGTTGGTTTGTTCATTAAATCCAAACACCGCCTTTGCCGTTGAAAGTGTTGTTTTTCTTGCAACTTCTAACATGATCTTATATGTGTTTTTTATGTATTCACTATCTCTGAATATGAAAGTTTTATCAGGGTCAAATCCAACTGCCGCAATATCTAATATGTTATCCTTTGCCCAATTGTCTATCTGCTTCCAATCTGTACTTCTATCAAAAACAAACTTTTCATCATCTGTTATCTCTATGTATAAGTTTACTCCAAAAACATCTTGCAACCATTTGGTGAAAATCATCGGTGTTAAGTGCCCTAAATGTAACGGGCCAGATGGTTTTCTTCCAGTGTATAAAAAAAATCCTTTTTTCTGTTCATAGTCATTCAATACAAGGTCAAGGTCTCTATGTGAAAAATAGAATCCTCTTTTCAAAAACAAATGAAGTTGATTAGAATGTTTTTTCATCCGTTCTTTTAGTTTTTCATCTATTTTTGCCGTGCCAAATTGTTTGATTAATTTATCATAATCAACTGCACCATCTACTTCCCATGGTGTAACTGTGAATTTTTCCATGAAAGGTTAAGGCTGAAAAGAGATAAAATAGTTAGCTAATGACAAGACCGACAACTAGGGTGATTCCATTACAAATAAAACTAATCAAAAATGCCTCTTTCAAAGATAGGTTTTCAAATACAAGTCTATAGAAAATTCCTTCTATAACTATTGCGAATGTTTCTGCAATAACAAGTGTCTCAAACCATCCAAAACCAATAATTGGAAAAACAAACCACACGAATGGAAGGGTTATACTACTAGCCAATATCCCATTTCTAAGTATGCTACCTAATCCATACTGTTTTCTTACTAAAAAATAAAGTGTAATAGACTCGATAATTATTGTGAACACATATGCTAAGACAAAGTCCATTTACTTTCTCACTAGTACCATACCAACAATCCCAAGTAAAATAAATGCAGTTGTACACCAGCCTGATGTTGAATAGGAACCAGTCTTTTTTCCTGTTTCTACATTGAAGGTAAGTTCGTAATTATCATAACTACTATCGGTTTCAAAATTTTCAGTTCTTTTTTGGGCTCCGTTTAACTCATATGAGAAATATCCTTGTGGGAAATCAAAACACGGATTAAATTTGTAGTACCATTCGTCATCATTTGTGCAAAGCCCATCAACACAACTAAAGTTCACAGGGTAAATAGCCATTGTGCTGCTATCAGCATTTTCAACCCCCATACAATGATAAGTTATCCACATTATGGATGTTTCTGGTGTTCCATCTGTCTTTACTAAGTATACTTTAACAGCCGGAGGCGAAGGGGCAGGACCTATGTCTGCATGAACCAGGCTCATGAAAAATCCACAAACAAGGAACCAAACAAGGATGTTTTTCATATTAAGGATATTGTACCAAGTTTCTTAATTCTTTTAATCCACAAGCCAACTCTTTTAAACACTCCCAACCTTAATTTTGTTGATGAGGTCTTTAGTTTTTGTCACTGCACTTGCAGTTGCTGTTCATTCAGCCTATGCATTGCCCCCAAAAACTCCAGCTCGTGTTCTTCATGACAAACCACTAATTGAAAGATCTTCTTCAAGTTTTTTATCAAAACAAACATGGGCTGGGGGTACTTGCGCAGTTGAAGTAAGGCAGTTTGGCACTGGTCCAAAACATTTTCTTACCTATGATTATTCACCTGATCATCATAAAACAGAAACAGTACTTCCTCGTTTGGGCGTGGAAGAATCATTTTTGAGTAAAGAATGCCACGCAGATGCATCTGTTATAATTACCAATCAAAATATTTTTGTTTTTCCTGGGGCAAAAAGTTTATTGCTTGATCCAATTGAAGATAGGTCATTTGTTACTTATGCTGGAGATATTAGAACACACTTAAATTACAAACCATTAGAATTTGTGGTTTTATTTGGCGATGGCAGAATTTTCTTAGCTAAAATAGTACCAAAAACTAAAGATATTTCTTGGAAAGAAGTTGCTCATGTAGATCCGAAAGATTTTGGGACTATATCTATAGATGGCACTAATCTTATTGTGAATCTAAAAAATGGAAAAAAAGAAAGATTTGATTTATGATCTATCGTATGGTTTGAGTTGGCGTGCCATATGTACTGTATAACTCACTTTGCTATCATCTTGCACCGATTTAAAATCTCTTGTGATATCCCCACCATCTTGTGCATATCTCTGTGTTTCATGGCCTCCATCAACTATCCACATATCACGTACTAGGGCATACCCATCTTTTCCTGGTTTACCAACTTCACCATAGTTCGTAATTGCAGCTAGTACTAAACCGCGTACTTCGTCCCTAACTGTTTGAGATGATCTTGTTCCAAAAAGATCTGAATCTAGAGGATATAAACGGTTGTCAGTGCTGATGGCTAATTCTAATACTTTACCATCTGGCATTGGCAATCTTAATTCATACCGTTCTGGCCCATCTGCATGTATAACCCGTTTAATTGTAGCGTTTTGCCATATATCTTCTCTACCAACAACTCGTTGTAGTCGTGCCATAGCAGCTTCTTCTGTTAATCTTTCTGGTCCTCTTGTTACTGGTGGCCGTTCTGTTTCTCTTCTGGTTTGCCGTTCTGGTTCTTCAACTCTTCTTGATGGAACTACTCGAGCTACTCGTGTTTCCCCCCGCGTTCCATCCAAGTCCTGTTTTCTTTCCAACATACCAAGTGCTTGTTCATGCAATCCTGCCAATGCTGCTATGGTTTTTGTTCCAGCCATTCCATCTTCTCTTGATACATTTAGCATCATTTCTCTTGTTGCGCGTTTCCCCAATTCCTTAACTCCTTCTGCATATCCCCTCTGAAATTTACATAATGCGTCAAACGTTGCCCGGTCAAATCTCCCCGGAGTCCAGCCTGGGTTTAAAACCCCATGCCTGGTCAGTTCTAGTTGTAATGCGTCAATATCTAATTTCCCAGCCTTTACCTGCCTATCTGTCCATCTTAATGCAGCATTATAATCCGGTCCAGCTTGTTTTTGTTTTTGTACCATGTTTCCACCTTATATATGGTTGTTCAATTTACTTTTAATCCCTTTGGAAATTCCAATCTCAAGAAAATCGACAGATGCCGATATAAATGTTTTGTGTCTAAAATTATTAACTGGTAAAAATGAATGGTGTGGAGGTAGTACCTGATTTCAAATATGCAGAGAACAGTATCAGAAATGGCTCTAAAACATTCTATTTTGCTTCTAGTTTTATGAGCAGAAGAAGACGAAATTCTGTTTATGCTATTTATTCATTTTGTCGTCATACTGACAATCTTGTTGATGATAATGAAGGCAATCCAAAGCTTCAACTGCTTTTGATAACTAATTGGAAAAAACGGCTTTTGGCAGACTACAAAAAAGGCCAGTCCAAAGACCCAATACTAAACCCGTTCATTTATGTCATGAAAAAAAACAAGATTCCTTTGCGTTATGCTCTTGAACTTATAAACGGAGTTAGTATGGACATCTCAAAAAAAGAATACAACACATTCCGTGAATTACGCAAATACTGTTTCAGAGTTGCATCAGTAGTCGGTCTTATGCTCACCTATGTTCTTGGAATTGATAATATCAAAAAATTCAAAAAATATGCAACAAAACTTGGCATTGCAATGCAATTAACTAATATTTTACGTGATGTTGGTGAGGATGCAAGGATGGGCCGGGTTTATTTCCCTAAAAACGAACTCGCAAAATTTGGCCTTACTATCCAAGACATTCTTTCTTTGAAAAAAACATCAAATGTAATAAAATTTCTTAAATTCCAAGTTGCAAGAGCACGAAGATATTATGAAGAAGCAATTTCTGGTCTTTCTTTAATCCAAAAAGAGGGAAGGGTTGTTGTTGCACTTGCACTGTCTCTTTATCGTGAAATCCTCGGGGTTATAGAAGAAAACGAATATGAAGTTTTCAAGAAACGTGCATACGTACATCTATTAAGAAAGATCTTAATCTACTTCAAGGTTGTTTTGTTTGGATATGCCCAACCAAATCTAGCCTGATCCTCTTTCTCTTGTGTTGCCAAGGTTTAAATTTGAATTCGGATAGTTTATTCTTGTTGGTGTTGATTTTGGAATTAGAAAAATATATTTCAGATTTGATTGAGAATGCACGTTCTGCAAGCTATGGCATTGCTAATCTATCATCAGATGAGAAAAACAAAATTCTATTGATAATGGCAAGCCAGCTTGAAAGGAATTCCTCTGAGATAATCGAGGCTAATTTAGAAGACAGAAGCCACATCTCAAATTTGACAAAAGCCATTGAGGATCGTTTAATGCTGGATGAAAAACGCATAGGGGAGATGGTGGAAACTATCAATAAAGTAGCATCACTTCCAGATCCACTTGAGAAAGAAGAAGACTGGTCTGTTACTCTCGGTCTAAAAATTCGTAAGGTGTCTGTTCCGCTTGGAGTTATTGGAGTTATCTATGAGAACCGTCCAAATGTAACTATAGACATCGCATCTCTTTGTATAAAAAGTGGGAATGTATGTATTCTGCGTGGAAGTTCAACTGCATTAAACACTAACAGGGCATTGTTAAAAGCAATCGAACCTGCCATTCCAGAGTATGCAGTTTCGCTTATTGATAGCGAAGATAGAAAAGCGATTGATATTATGTTAAAAGCAAGAGGAAAACTCGATCTGCTTGTTCCAAGAGGAGGCACAGAACTAATTAATTATGTTGCTGAAAATTCCAGAGTACCAGTCATAGAAACAGGCATTGGAAATTGCCATATTTTTGTTGATGAAACTGCTGATCTTGATATGGCAGAGAAAATCATTATTAATGCAAAATGCCAGAGGCCAAGTGTCTGTAATGCAGCAGAAAAACTTCTTGTGCATGAAAAAATAGCAACCAAACTAATACCAAAAATAGTTAAGACACTTAAAGAGAAAAAAGTCGAATTACGTGGTTGTGAAAAAACCACAAAACTAATCCCTGATCTTGTTTTGGCTACCGAAGAAGATTGGCCAAAAGAATATCTTGATTTGATAATCGCAATAAAGATTGTTGCTAATATAGACGAAGCAATTGCGCATATAAACAAATATAATAGCAAGCATACGGATGCAATAATTACAAAAAACAAAATAAATATGGAGAAATTCTCCAGGTTTGTTGATTCTGCAGTTATAATCGTCAATGCATCAACAAGATTCACCGATGGTGGTGAATTTGGATTCGGTACTGAAGTGGGTATAAGTACACAAAAACTACATGCAAGAGGTCCAATGGGTGCAAAAGAACTAACTTGTACTAAATATATCGTTGAAGGCAGCGGTCAGATAAGAGGATGACCCTATGAGAATTGCTATTGTGGGTGTTGGAAGGCTCGGTGCAATTATTGCAAGAGCACTATCAGAACATCATGAAGTAATTTTAGTTGACCGCCATCCTGAGAAACTCGTTACTCTTGCAACTGATGTTGGTGCAAAAGCAACTGATGATATGAATGTTGCTAAATTTGTTGATATTGTTGTTATCTCAGTGAAACCAACTCAGATGGAAGAAGTAATCAAAAAACTTCCAGAAACAAATCTTCTTGTTTCTTGCGCTGCAGGAATCCCACTTAGGAAACTTGAAAGTTGGGGTGCCAAAAATGTCATTAGAATTATGCCAAACATCTGTGCAGAAGTAGATCAAGCAGTTATTGCATATGCTATGCATACTGAAACAGAACGAAAGCAGAAAGTCTTTCTAACTGCTTTTACTGCACTTGGTATGTGCATTAAAGTTGATGAACATCAACTCGATCCAATTACTGCAGTTTCTGGTTCTGGCCCTGCGTTTGTTGCATACTTTGCACAGGCAATGATTGAAGAAGCAATTCTTCAAGGACTTTCTGAAGAAGATGCAGAGTTAGTAATTGCCCAAACACTTGTCGGAACTGGTACATTGATGAAAAGTGGTTGGAGTGCACAAAAAATAATCGAAACTGTCGCAAGTCCAGGTGGAACAACAGAAGAAGGACTAAAAATGCTTGAAGAAAAAGGTACGAGCAAGGCAATTCACAATGCAGTTAAATTTGCAACCGCAAAAGCAAAAGAACTAGGTAAATAAAAAGGACCAAGGTCCTTTTTGAATCCCCTTAATAATTTATTCTGTGATCAGTTTGAACTTCAGTAAAGCAGCAATTTTTCCCATTCCTTTTAGTTTTACTCCTGCATCTCCTTCAGATGAAAAAACAACTATCTCAGCTTTATTTTTATCTGAAAGATCAACTATTCTTTCAGCTTCTTTATCTGTTCGTAAATATTCATCAAGAACAAGCAATTTTTTGATTGCAAATGCTTCCGCAGCTTTTTCTACTTCTTTTATTCCATATGCTGCTCTGCCACTATCTTTATGAACTTCAATCATAAGTTCTTCAATTAATTTCATCTCATTTTCAAATCTTTCCTCCCCCATTATTTTTTCAATAACTCCACGATTAAAAAGTTCATTCACTCCACTTCTTTCTGCATAACTAACACTTTCAAAAATTATTTTTTTCAAAAGTTCTGGTTTTCTTTTTTCAATGAATTTTTTTAAATTTTCTTTTGTAAAACCCGGACCAGCAACAACAAATTTTTCTGAATGCCTTTCTATCTCAGCCATTATCTTTCCGAAATATTCATTCTGGGTTTTATCGTAGTTTTCGTCTCGTTTGCTTCCAGAACTATAAAACTCAGCACCATATTCTACTCCAAATGACCGAAGTATAGCATTCAGTGCCTTTTCTTCATCAAGAACAATGATCCTTATTTTTGGTTTTTTTGATTCTTTTACTGCATCCTGCAGTCTCTTTACTTCGTGGTTTTTCCATTTTTTCGTAACTTTTATGGTGTCTCCCTGACCAACGTCTATGGTGTGGTATTTTCCCAGTTGGATATATTCCTCTGGTTCTCCCCAAGTTATGGTCCCGAGGATCCTGAGTCTATTCGATGTTTTAGCGAATTCTACTCTTTCAACTTTCAATTTGACTTTTATGTGTTTTTTTTCCTCTTTTGTACCAACCTTATATGTCCTAAGTGAATGGGATTCTACTTCATCATTTGGTGCAATCACTTTGTCAAGATGCCAAAGATCATCCAAAGTGTCTGCTTGAATCTTCATAGCTCCAAATTTTTTATCAAAATGAACTATTTTCATTTATTCCACCAATTTTTCAACTAACACAACGAATTTATCAGCAAATTCTAGTATCTGGGCCGATCCCTTCTCATCAGCCATATAATCTGTTTCATACTGTAATTCGTGTCTTGTTTCTCTATAGTGGTCTAACAAATATATAGTGTCTAGAGGTATTATGTTCTTGTACTTTTCCTCAAGATATCTTGTAATGCATGCATGACTTCTTTCTCTGTAACCATCTCTAAACAATATCGAACGAGAAGCATTAAGAACTACGAGGTAAGCCATTAATACTGCAGAATTAAATCGTTTGTCATTATGGCCTGCCTTTGCTTCTTCAAGAAATTTTTTTGCTTTTTCAATACTTGCAAGAGCCTGATTTTTTGATGGGTGTGTTTTCCTTATCATTCCCTTCTTAATACATTCTTCTAAATCAATCAAGCCACTCACCCCCCAAATGATAAGAATTGACTAAGGCAAAATATAATTGTTTATTGTTTTTTTCAAGCTCTCGTAGTTTTTTATCTGTTATGAACATGAAACTTGGTTCCGTTCCAATCCATCTTCTTATTTTTGCTCTCATTCTTGCGATATGGATTTCATTTGGTTCTGAATTTACCTTTACCCAAAAATCAACATCACTGTTTTCATTGTTTGTTCCTTTTACCCAACTTCCATATACCCCAATTCCCAAAGCATCCAATCCATGTGTTATCCTATTGATGTATGGTAATAACTCTTCTATATTAAGTAAAAATTTCCATGCTCTGGTATATGGGTTATCTCCATCAACTGAATTCCCCCTAACTATCCCACTCTTTTTTAATTTTCTAATAAAAATGGAAACAGATGCCACATTTATTTTTAATTTTTTTGCCACTTTCCGTATTATGATTACCTGATTCTCATTTTTGAGTATATATCTGAGTATTATCTTATTCCTTTTATTCATCGCTTTTAATGTTTGCATTATCTAAACATATTGTTTAGAATATTTAAACATATTGTTCAGGTTTTCTAGTTTATATTGCCCCATTTTGTTATTATTGTCTCTAAACTTTCATTTATATTAAACATATCTGTTATTATTGTTCCGTTAACCAGGACTTGAGGGACGTACATCTGTGTCGCGTTCAATCCATATTGGCTTGTGAAATCTTTGTATGCATAACTACCATTTGCTGATGTTATGTCATATCTTAGGAAGACTACACCAGCATATTCTGTTTCCATTCTATCTATCTCTGGTGCAATTGCCTTACAAGCAGGGCATGTTGGCATGTAAAAATAATATACAATTAATTTGTCATCTTCTGTTGTTATATTTGTAAAATTAAATTCAGGTATTTCCGGAATTGTATAGTTTGTTAAGACATCATCTGCGTGTCTTTCAAATCCTAGTCCGCTGGTGTTTACGTATTCGGTCTGTCCTGTCCAGTTTTGTATGATTGCATTGGTTTCGGTATTCCCTATGGTGTTTTGATCGGTACAACCAAGAAAAACCAGACTAATAACTAGCAATAAGATTATTTTATTCATATTAAAATAACACAATAAGGGATTATATTGTTTTTCACTTTTTTCGTTGCTTCTGGTGTGTCTCTCTACAGATATTTTTAGATAAAGAATATATACTACTAGTAGGTTCTCAGTTGGGGGATGTATGGCACGAACATTGGTTCTATCGATATTATTTATTCTCTTATCTATTTCTTTTGCTTCGTTTTCTCGTCCTTGGTTAGATGAAAATTGGGTTGATTCCAATCCAAATATATGGACTTATGGGATGGAATACTGGTGGAATCTTCCAGAATTTGACAAAACAATAAATTCTATTGATTTTGATCAACTCCCCAACCTACAAAATTATCCAAAAATAAAAAATTATATTGAACAAACTAAAAATTACGGAGAGACAAGCCAGAAAAACATGAATGATTGTATCTTTGAAGTAATAGTTGCAGTTGGAAGCTTTTCTCCATCAGCAACTTTTTTTTCTGCGTTTGCAAATTCTTCTGATTGCCGTACTTACAAAAAAAACTGGGTAAAATCAGTTGATTATGCCCTTCTTGCATTAGAAGAAAGCGATTCAGCAGCCAAGAAGGCCATATCCTCTGCAAGGGCGTCATACGAAAATATCAAATTTCTTGGTTTGTGTGATAAAGATTATTCTGATTTTGGAAGTGATAATTGCAATAACATCTCCATCATATTTACAATTATTGACAATAATCTTTCTGAGGGGACATATGGTCAGTATCCCATGTTTTTACAATATCATGATCAAGTACAAGAAGAACTACTAGAACCAACTCCAGATCTGTCTCTTTCCGATTCTATGCTTTATCTAATTTTTGGAGATAATGGTACACTCGATGTTTTTGAGAAACTAAAAAATTCCTCTGATAAACTTACTGCTGATGCAGAAAAAGAATTTCAATTCAGACTACAGAAGATTTCAATTCAAAAGTCTCAAACAGAACAAAGAATATCCGAACTAAAAAAGGCGGATTTTGGGCTTATAACTGATGGCGTGAAATCAAGTTCAACTACTTCGGTAGGTTCTATCTCAGAAATATTTTATGGTCTGGAAAAGGAATCTCAAGACCTAGGTCGAATATATTCAGAAACTATAGTTCAGCATGGTCATTCAACAGAGCAAAGCTATCTTTCAAATTCATTGTCGATGACAACCTCCATATCTACAAAGTATTCAGATCTCTTTTCTAAGTTAGAATTATTGAAAGATGGTGCAGTGGAGGTGCTTTTACAAAAACAACAAGAAGCAGAGGAAGAAATTTCAAATACTGAAGACTTCTTCATGAAAATCGTGCCCAGTCCAGAAGGGTTGCAAATGTTAGAAACAGCAAAGGAAAAACTTGAAACTGGCAAATCTGCATCGACAGCAGGCACCGCATTTGTATTATATTCCAAATCAGCTGCTTTCGCTCGGTCTGCTAGAAATACTGGGAAATTCGAAGATCAAGTGCAAACTAATATTTTGATTACCAAATTGGAACACCTAATTCTTATGGCAGAAAAAGATGGGATCAATGTAGTTGATGAAAAAGAATCACTTACCCTATTAAAGTCGTTGGAGTTTCCACAAAAAGATCAGATCTTACTTGCTTCAATCGATAACATTATCCTGAAAGCAAAGAGTAAATACGAAGCAAATCTGCTTATGATGAGGACAGAGATAAAAGAGAAAATTTCCCTAATTGGTCCGGTTGTTGGTTTAATTTCTAAAGATATGGAAGATTATGAATTTGGTTTAATCAAAGATGATGAAATTATTTTTCCAGATGCTATTGGTTCATTAAAAAAACTTAAATTAAATTATGAGAGTGTAGAGTTGGCTCTTGATGAATATACTAGTGTGCTAGTTTCAAATTCAATGACCACAAAAACATCTCCTATTTTCGGACAGGTTTGGTTTGATAAACCAACAGATGTTTTCCTCGATATTGTACTAGTGAATGGGCCGTACTCCGCATCTAATGTCAAGGTGCAAGTAGATATTGGTTCGAAAATACCTTTTTTCTATTCAGATATTGTAACTGGCAAAGACGAAGTTACGAGTTTGTTTGATACTGGAAACCAATTATTCTTTGTTTTGAAAAATGTTGAACCATTTGATATCAAAAGAATAACTCTGCAAAAATCATTGATTATATCACATATCCTCTCCAATGAACATACTGCCGAAGGGGTCGGAAATGGTCTTGTAAGAATTTACGATAAAATAAATTTTGAACTTGATTATCAAGTTTCGAAGATTGAAGTTCCTTATGTTATGGAAAATTGTATGATTGATGACCTACCAAATCCCACTTTACTTTCTACGGGAAAACATGAACTTAGGTGTGAGAAAACAATCTATGGGTATGACCAACAAATAACAAACATTAAAACCAGCATGTCTGGTACAAAAACAAAAATTGAATATGAAATAACTATATCGTCAGATTTTGATCTTTCAACATTACTTGTACAAATTGATAATACTACAGGTTCTCAAATTTCATCTTTACAAGCAGTTGTTTCTGGTGCAACCCTCAAAGAGAAAAAAAATTCTGGTTCACAAGTATCTGTTGTTATTTCAGATGTTAAAAAGGACCAGACAACAACCATGTACCTTAGTTATCTTGTTGATGATCCAGAAAACTATATCATGGAAAAAATAAACCAGATCCCCAACAATAATCAATCTGAAGTAGAAGACCTTTTGGAAAGTGCAAAAGAACAATCTGTACTTGGTAATTATGAAAATGCTCTAAAACTTGTTGAGGAAGCAAAAACGACCTCTAATGAATATACAAAACAACAAACAAAATTGGAAACAAAATATGGTGATCTTAGCAAAAAAGCAACAAATGAAATAAATCTGATTGAAAAAACACTGCCTGATTTTGATGTTAATACCAGTGTATACGAAAAACTCAAGACACGAATGTTGGAAATGGAAAAAGTTTTGGAAGATAATTCCACTATGGAGGATAAACTAACATTATTAGAAAGTTTTGATTTCAATTGGCTTTCAAAAGAGGTAACTTCTTTCAAGAAAGAAGCTTATAAAGAGTTCAATAACCTCAAAGAACGTTTTTATCGTACTGGCAACTTTTCCACCCCACCAGAATTTCTTGCTCTTGAAAATGCAATCATTCAACTTGAAACAACCGGACAAGTTGAATATCTAAGTGACGTTTCAAATGCTTTAGAAAATGCGAAGTTTCTGGTTGAGAATGAAGAACTGGCTTACAAAAAGTCTCAGGATTCTATAGTTGATTCTTTCAGTCTTATCAAATCCAACATTCTCCATCTCCTAGATTCATATAATACTCAAGCATCAGCTGCAAAAGGCACAGAATATAGTAATTTATTTACTGAAAGCGGAACCAAATTGGTAAAACTTTTGGATGATGCAGAGAAACTCATTGGAAAAGATGTGGGTCAATTCACATTAAAATTAGACGAAATAACTAAATCCGAAGACAAAATGCAGTTTATTTTGGAGTCATTAAAAGAGGAAACAGAGACTAAGATTCTAACTATAAGCTCATTACTAGCTAGCAGACAATTCGATCAGTCAAAAAAACCGGATTTAGAAACAAAATTCCAATCGATGCAAGATCTGGCAAGTAAGGGGGATTACGTAAACGCTCTTCGTGCTGGCAATATCATTTTGGGGGAATTCGAAGTTAAGGATCCAGAACCAAACAATATTCTTCTATTTAGTGTTACTGCATTAGCAATTCTTAGTGGTGCTGGTTTTTATCTACTAAACCAGAACAAACCCAAGGAGTTGAAGAAACTTCCAACTGCAGACGAAGCAATTTAAACAGTTAATGAAAGTATCTTTTATGGATATAATTGTCACACACCCATTTCTTCATCAGCGAGGGGGAGGGGAAAGGGTTGTTCTTGAGATTGCAAAAAAATTTAATCCAACTATCTATTCAATAGTCTATGAACCAGATAAAACTTATTCTGAGTTTAAGGAATTTGATATTAAAATTTTACCAAAATCACTCTTAGAAAAACCATTTTTCTTCATGAAAGGTGATTCAAGGCGTTCAGATGCAGTTTCTGCTGGATTTAGATATTATTTAACGAAAATTAAAGATGATTATGATCTGATAAACGCCCAAGGAGTGCCGAGCGAGTGGATTAGGAATAAAAATGAGAGAGTAAGTTGGTACTGCCATTCACCAAATCGAGAGGCTTTTGATCTATATAAATTCAGAATGAGAGATTTGTCATTTCCAAGAAAAATTCTCAATGTTGGGCTTTTGTCTACATTTAAATTTGCAGAATATGGGGTTGTTCCAAAAATAGAACAAATACTTACAAACTCAGAAATCACAAACAAAAGAATCAAAAAATATCTTCATCGTTCTGATGCAAGGATTATTCACCCTGGTGTTGATGTTGAACTTTTCACAAATGGATCTTATGATAACTATTTCTTTTATCCATCTAGAATCGTTCCTGAAAAAAGATTCGAATATGTAATTGAAGCATTTAAGCTGTTTTCTAAAAAACATAAAAATTGGAAGCTTGTTTTGGCTGGTTTTACACCAAAAAGGGAAAGAGAACAAAAATATCTTGAGAAATTGAAAAAATTATGTTATGGGCTAAATGTTGAGTTTAGAGTTGATATTGATGATAAAGAAATGAAAAAACTGTATGCGAACTGTTATGCGGTTCTTTTTTCTGCAATCAATGAAGACTGGGGGTTAATTCCGTTAGAAGCAATGTCAGCAGAAAAACCATGCATTTCTGTTAATGAAGGAGGCCCAACATATTCAATTGTTAATGGAGAAACTGGTTTTCTTGTAAATTCTGAAAAAGAAATGGCAGATAAAATGATTTATCTAGCTTCTAATTCAGATGAAAATGAAAAAATGGGCAAAGCAGGAAGAAAAAGAGTTCTGAAAAATTACACATGGAAAATATTTTTAGATAAAATTGAGAAAGAATTTAAGAAAGTTGTAAAATCATAATAAAATTATTTTACTTTGTCCCATACCTCCTCATAAATCTTTTTACATTTCTTTGCCGCATTTTTCCAGGTGTATCTCTTTGCAATTTCCAATCCATTATTAGCAATTCTTTTCCTAAGTTTTTCATTTTCTATCAGTTCTATTATTCTTTCTGACATTGCGAGAGAATTACCTGATTCTACTATTGCGATGTCCTCGTTTTTCAAATCATTAGCTATCCCTACACTTGTGGTCACAAGTGCCTTCTTATTCGCCATAGCATCCAATATCGGCATACCAAATCCTTCATATCTAGATGGAACTACTGCCATACCGCATTCTCTATAAAGTGTTTGCAATTCTTCTTTTGTAATTTTACCAGTAAAATGTATTCCGTCCTCTTTTTTACTAATTACCACATTCATTTTTTCTTTTTCATCATCCCAAATAGGCTCACCAGTTATGTATAATTCTACGTTTGGGCATCTTTTTCTTACTATTTTGAAAGCTTCGATTAGGTCTTCAGTGCCTTTCCTCCATAAGAAAGGACTTCCTACTGCACATAGTATCTTAGTTGAATCTCCATATTGTGGCCTATAAACTTTTTGGACGCCACACGGGATTATGTCTATTCTTTTTTTCCCATACGCTTTCTCCAGGTCCATTGCAGCAATTTTGCTTAATGTAGTTACCCGCACTGCGCGTTTGTAACTAAATATCTCCTTTGTTATCAATATTTGTTTCCGTATCCAGCTGCATTTAGTTTTGGTAAAATCATAATGGTGTATGTGCTCGATGATTGGTTTATTTGGTACTAAAAAAGCCCCAGTGTTGAAGCTGTGGATTATGTCGATATCCTTTACGCTTTGTAAACATTTTAACTGAAAATAAAGTCCTCTTCCTGGTACTTTTGGTATTTTTACTTTTACATCTCCTTCTTCTGATTCAGAACTTGTGATTAGTTTTATGTCTACTCCAAGATCTTCTAGTGCATGTTTTAAGTTATAAACATACACAGAACCTCCCAAAATGTTGGGCGGGTAAAATAGAGAAACTATTCCTATTTGCATAAAGTCACTCTAGTCCATTGGTTTTAACTTATTTTATATGTTTCTAAGGTTTTTTCTACACAATTTTTCCAAGTGAAATGTGCAATGTGTTTTTTGTGTTCTGCAGTGAATGTAAATTTATTGTGATAATTTTTTTCTAGTGTTTTTGCCAAATCTTGCTCATCTGAAACTAACATGCAGAATTTTGTTACTTCAGAAGGGATTCTAGCGTTTTTTCTTACAATAACTGGGGTTTGGCATTTTTGTGCTTCTATGATGGGTAGTCCAAAACCTTCTAGTGTTGAAGGGAAGACAAAAACATCAAAACTATTGTATATTCTTACAAGATCATCGTCCTTTGCAAATCCTCTGAATTCCACATTCTTTATCCCAAGTTCTTTTGCAAGTTCCATGCATGGATTGTAGTGTGCACCAGTTCCATAAAGTATCAATTGTGCTTTAATTTTGTTTTGTTTTTCAAAAATAGCATACGCCCGCAATAAAAAAGGAACGTCTTTATTCCCCGCAAATCCGCCAACATAACCTATCGTAAATTCTTTCTTTTTAATCTTTAATTTTCTAAATCTGTCTGATACCCCAAGTGGTGTGACAATTATCTTATCTTCTGGTATTCCAAAATTCTCTATTATATCTTCTTTAGTTTGTGATGAAATTGATAGTAATAAATCAGAACTAATGATGGCTGTTTTTATCGAGTGTTTAATCATCCTAGACGAGAGACTGTTGTCAAAATAAAGTATTGGGTGTAGGTCGTATATTGTCGTCACAATCCTTTTCTTGTAAATTTTTTTAAATAGTGGTATGACAAATCCCATCTGTGGAGCAGTTAAATGGTATACACAACTTTTTGTCGGTAACAGTAGTATCTTTAATGGAACAAAAAAGAAAAAATCAAATGCAGATTTAAGCCGTGACTTCCCCCATCTGAAAGAGTTTATTGTTCTAACAGTTATTCCTTTTTTCATTAGTTCTTTCACTAAGTTGACTGAGTAACGTGCAATTCCATGTCCTACTCCCTCATCGAGGTAATGGGAGATTATTGTAATGTCCATTTTAACCATGTTTTAATCTTGTAATCAAAGCTTTATGTTCTTATAAAATTCAACACCATCTTTTATTATGTCTAAGATTGATTTTGTTGGCTGCCATCCAGTTTTCTCAACAAATTTTGTGTTGTCTCCTATGAATCCATCAAACAACACATTGCCTCTTTCATATGGTCTTATTCTTGAAGTATCAGTCATGAGCTTTACTTTTTCTTCAAGTCCATTTGTTTTGATGGCTAATCTTGCATAATCACCCATTCTTATTCCAACACCTGAACAAATATTGTATGGTTCTCCCTTGTTGCATTTTTCTATGGCCATTATCTGTGCTACTGCACTTTCGTGTACATGGGTCATGTCTCTAACTGAATTTGGATTTCCGATAATTAACTCTGTTTTTTTGTTATTTAGACATTCAGCAATCTGTGAGGCAACTACTGCGGTAAAGAATTGTAATCCTCTTCTTGGCCCCTCTTGGTTAAACGTCCTAGTGATAACTGTTGGCACTCGGTACATAAAATAGTATGATCTCCCAATGTAATCAGTGAATACTTTGGTTGCAGCATAAGTTGAAGTCGGCCTTAGTTCGTGCGTTTCTTTTACTGGAACCTCATCTACGTTATCTATGAATCCATATTGTTCTGATGAACATGCGAGTTGTACTCCTTCTATCTCTTTTGCATATCTTTTTGTTGCCTCAAGGATATTCACAGTGCTAACACAGTTATTCTCTGTTACGTGAGCTGGTTGGTCTATACTTGTTGGAACAAATGATTCAGCTGCCTGGTGGAATATTGCATGTGGTTGCACTTCATTTATGACGTTCGATGTCATGTTATAATCTCTGAGGTCAACCTCAAATGTTTTTAATTTCCCAGAATTCATGTGTTTTTGGATATATGGGTGGTATGCAATTGCATGCCTTCTTACAATGCCAAATAATATTGCACCTGCATCAATTAGTTCATCTGCTATGGTACTTCCAACCATCCCAGAAATTCCAGTAATCAATACTCGTTTACCTTCCCAATGTTTTTTTGATATTTCTGGTTTTTTGTTATTTTTTAATTTATTTAAATATTTTTCAAACAATTCGTGATTTTTCGTATCTATCAAATATCCTTCTTTTACAAGTTCTTGCAATGTTTCTGTTGTGTTTTCAAATTTTTCAGTTGGTTCCAATGTCATAATATATCCCTCAATATAATCCTACTAGTAGGTTTTCATAAACCTATTATATTTTACCTCTTTTAAGTATGTCCTTCCATTAGTTTTTTATAATCTGCTTTACTTTATTACTAACTGGTTTTTATGAAGTTTCTTGTTACTGGAGGAGCCGGGTTTATTGGTTCTAATCTTGTTGAAAGGTTAGTTAAAGAAGGGCACGAAGTCACTGTTCTTGATAATCTACATACTGGTAGTGAAACAAATCTATCTTCTGTTAAAGACAAAATCAAGTTCATTAATGGAAACGCAAGTAAAATTTCTGAAATTAATGAAAAATTCGATGGTATTTTTCATAATGGTATATACTCATCTTCACCAATGTACCGAGATGATCTAAGGCTCATTGCACAAGTAATAGATGAATTTATTTCAATACTTGAATATGCAAGAAAACACAATACAAAAGTTGTTTTCGCATCATCATCTTCTGTTTATAGCGGTCTGATGCCTCCACACAAAGAAGATATGCAAATTAAGGTTACTGATTTTTATACCGAAGCCCGACTTCCTTTAGAACGATTGGCTGAACTTTACAATAAATTATATGGGACAAAAGTCATCGGATTGAGGTATTTTTCAGTTTATGGCCCACATGAGGAAAGCAAGGGTCAGTATGCCAATCTAATCACACAATTTTTATGGGCAATGAAAAAAAACGAAGCGCCTGTTATTTTTGGCGACGGCAACCAAAAAAGAGATTTTACATATGTTGGTGATGTTGTTGAAGCTAATCTTCTTTCTATGAATTCAAAAGTTGATTTTGGAATATTTAATGTTGGTACTGGTGCAACTTATACACTAAATGATATGTGCAAACTTCTATCAAAGAAAATGTCTAAGGACATCAAACCTACATACGTTCCAAACCCAATCAAAAATTATGTTCAGTATACTCAGGCAGACACCACAAAAGCAGAAAATATACTTGGTTTCAAAGCAAAACTAACACTTGAAACTGGGATTGAAAAACTTTTAGTTCATTATGGCTGAAAACCATGAAAATTCTTTTTAGGGTTGATGGCAACCAAAATATTGCCAGGTGTCTTGCTCTAGCTTCTGGTCTGAAAGAAACTGAACCTATCTCTGAAATTTTATTCTGTGGTTCAAATTCAATAAAAGACCAAGTATTAGCAAATAATTTCAGTTACAAAGAACTTGGTTCTCCTTTTGAAATTGGTATGGAAGATCTTGAAGCTATAATCGAACAAGAGCAAATACAAATTCTTATAATTGATTTCAAACGTATCACTGAAAATCATATAAATCACCTTTCAAAAAAAGTTTTGTTAGTTGTTTTTGATGATGGTTCAGTTGTTCATTGCAACGCCAAAATTCTGGTTAATCCAAATATTTATGCACACCTAATCAGATATACCATGGGAGATGAAACTGAACTTTTACTAGGTACGGAATTCTATCCGTTATTAAGCGAATTTGACCAACATGAAGATTTCGAGAGGACAATATCAGATTCAGTAAAACACATACTCATTGATCTTGAAGATGACGGGGCGATTACTGTCCAGATAATTCAAATTCTAAAAGATCTAAAAGACCATTTCTCAGTTACTATTGTTACTGGTAAAAATTTCATTAAAGGTGAAGACCTTGCTAAACTTATTGGTTTGGATGGTCGTTTCATAGTTCTCCAGGATCCCGATCCCATAAAGAGATTTTCAATTGCAGATATTGCAATAACCAACCAGAACTGGTTTAATGAAATTATGTTTTTTCGATTGCCTTCATTGGTTATCGGACCAAAGTCAAATCTCCTTGATTATATTGGAAAGAATGAACTTGCTTTGACTTTGATGGGAACACCAAACAACGATGAGATGCGATCTGTAGTCTTTACTCTTTTCAAAGACAAAAACACACGTGAAAATATTTCGAAAAGACTTTTTGAATTAATTGATAATCTAGGAAGATTCAGGTTAGCAAACGAAATCCTAGAGTCATATAAATCAATTTAAACTAATTATATGTTTATTTCAGTGATAGTGTTTCTATGGATGATCTTTCTCAAACATCAAAAGAAGTTGCAAAAGGCACAATCTGGTCACTTCTAGGAACGCTTTTTTTCAAGCTGTCTTCGTTTTTTTATGTTATATTGATAGCCAGAGTTGTTTCTCAAGACGACATTGGAATTCTCTATCTTGGTATAAGTATTGCAGGGTTGCTGAGTCTCGCATCAGAATTTGGTATTGTGAGTGCTTTAGTGCGTTACATTCCCTTTTTCTATGGTAAAAATGATAACCGGAAAATCTTTGACCTAATCAACTTTAGCTATATCACTGTTGTTCTTTCTGTTATTGCCGCAATAATACTATTTTGGCAAGCAGATGCGATAGCTGTTTTCTATTCACTCCCCTCTCTAACTATGGCCTTACAGTTGTTTTCCATATTTATCATTCTAAGTTCATTCAATAAAATATTTTCAAATATCTTACTTGGTTTTGCTGATGTAAAATCAACACAACTAGCCTCCAATCTCCAGAATTTTTCAAAACTAATAGTTACAATCTGCCTTTTCTATTTGTATGGGATCACCCTATTCAATCTTGTTCTTGGTTATATCCTTTCCTTCCTTCCACCTGTTATTCTATTATTCATATTTATGAAAAAACAACTATCCAGAATTCCTTCAACTGGGGACAAAATAACACAAAAAGATTTGGTTAATGATGTAGTGCCTTTTGGTTTTATGATAATGATCCTAAGTTCATTTTCTCTAATTCTAACTTCTGCAGATAAGCTTATTCTTGGTTATTTACTTGATCCTAGTGAATCTGCGAGTCTGATTGGAATTTATTCGATTGCATTTGGTCTTGCTGCGATGATCGCTCTCTTTCCACCAACTATTGGAAGTATCTTTTTCCCAGTTGTGTCAAGACTATTCGGGAAAAATGATATGGATGGTATTCGTTCTCTTACTGAAACAGCACAAAGATGGCTTTTATTTATCACGTTGCCAGTTGCAATTGTTTTCCTTGTGTTTGCACGTGATCTTCTTTCACTTTTTTATGGCGAGTCCTATGCATCTGGGGAAATGGTTGTCATTTGGTATATTCTAGGATTTGTACTAACTTCAATTACCTATGTTATTGGTTATGTTCTTGCAGCAATGCGACTTATTAAACTTGAAATTAAAATCCTTGCAATTTCTGCACTTGTCAACGTTATTCTGGCATTTTTACTAATCCCAATTTTTAGTATTGAAGGAGCTGCTCTTGCTATTATGTTCAGTTCTGTTGTTTCCTTTTTCCTTCTTATATATTATGGACGTAAGGTGTTTAATTATTCTCTCCCAGTTGAGGTGTACAAATTAGTTAGTGCATTTGTAATCTCTCTTATAGTGCTCTTTTTGTTTAAGCCATATTCGGTATCATTATTTAACGCACTTCCAGTTTTTGATTCGCCAGTTGTTGATAAAATTTTGAACTTTGGTCTTTTATCTGTCTTTTCATTATTCACATTATTGGTATTTATCTCAATCACAATCCCATTCAAATGCTTCTACAAAGAAGATATTTCTCTGATGAAATCTCTCATGAAAAAACTCAGAATCCCTGTAAAATTAATTGATTTTACGACCAAATTAGCCTCATATGGTGTAAAAATGTAAAAACATTTTTACTAAATCGAAATTATTATTTCGATATAGCGTAAAATAGGCGTTTTTAAACAGTTTCGATCAATTCGATAACATGCTTGAAGATGTAATTTTTAGCCAACTCACCATGCCAGGTGAACTTGTAAGATTAGTAATTGCCTTTCTGGGTGTTCTAGTTGCAACCTATTATGATCTTTTTAATAAGAAAAATATTCCAGATCTTTTTTTGTATTCATTTTTACTCATCGCATTTCTGATTAATTTATTATTCTATGAAGAAACTTTATTCATATTCTCACTTGCCATTGCTGTTGTGGTATCTGGTATTGGATATATCTTCTACCGTGTCGGTCAGTTGGGCGGGGCAGATGTTTTCATTTTGGCAGGAATAATGCTATTGCTTCCTATACACCCATCCTTCTCTGAAATGACATTCAACATTCCTTTTGTATTCTCAATTATCATATTTTCTGGAGTGGTATTCGCTCTTTACATGATGGTTTATTTTGGTTTCAAACTGTTGAATACTGAAGCCAAACCAAATCTACTATATTTGCTTATGTTAGTTCCGTATGGACTATTCGCATATGTCTATCTTGGCTCATTTTTATTTTCCCCGCTTTATTTTGCTTTTATAACAATCTCCATGTTTGCAATTACTCTTTTCATGATGTTTAAGGAATCTGTAAATAAGCTGCTTGCAGAAGAGTTGCCTCTTTCTCAACTTGAACCAGAGGATGTTCTTGCACTTGAACTAATGAATAAGGACCTAGTTGAAAAGCACAAGCTTACTCGGCTAGTAACAGAGAATGAAATCGCGAGATTAAAAAAGGCAAAACTAACCGAAGTCTGGGTCTATACAAAACTCCCCCCCTTCGTTCCATTCATTTTAGTCGGTATGGTGATGTCTTTATTTTTCGCCAAACACCTTCTTCTTTTTTGAATTTATGTGTTTTATTATAAAGTGATCTAGTATGGACATTATTGCTTTCCTTAACTATTCTATTGCGTTCTTTTCATTGTTCTCAGTTTGTGTTTTTTTATTACTTTATATAAAATACTGGAAAGATTATGACAAAAAACCAACAAAACCAAAAAAAACACCAAAGGTCTCCATAGTGATTCCTGCGTATAACGAATCAGCATATCTAGCAGCATGTCTCAAAAGTGTGCTGTCAATAAACTATCCTCAGAAGCTACTCGAAATACTTGTTATTGATGATGGTTCCACTGATGATACCTACAAAATAGCAAAATCATTTGAGTGTGGCAATCTTAAGGTTATAAAAAAACCAAACACTGGAAAAGGAGCATCATTAAATTTTGGTATAAAGAAAGCAACAGGAGAACTCATTGCAACTATGGATGCAGATTCCTACCCATCCAAAAACATCCTTTGGGAGCTCATACCATACTTTAATGACAAAAATGTTATGGCAGTTACTCCAGCCGTAAAAATAAAAGAAAGCAATTCTTGGCTGAAAGAACTTCAACGCGTCGAGTATTTGATGATCCTATTTTCAAGAAAATTACTAAGTTTCATAGATAGTGTTCCAGTTACACCCGGTCCATTTAGTCTTTTCCGTGCTGTTGTTTTTGATAAAGTAGGCGGGTTTGATGAGCACAATCTTGTTGAAGATCAAGAAATAGCCCTAAGGATACAATCTCATAATTTCAAAATAAGGAGTTCAATGACTGCAGAGGTTTACACGGAACCCCCGGGTAGCATACCTGATTTGCTTCATCAGAGAGTACGATGGCAAAGAGGCGGTATAAGAAACTATTGGCAGTATAAGTTCTTGATCAAGCCAGAATATGGGGATTTTGGTATGTATTTTGTTCCAATGAATTTCCTTACATTGGGTGCATTTTTCCTTCTTGTTGGTTTATTGGTTTATTCTCTTTTCTCTTCACCCTATTATATACAATATATTTGGTTGGACACTCTTTCAATGGGAATAACATTATTTACGCTCATAGGAGTTTTTGTTATTCTAGTTTCAACGATTTTTCTTTATGTCGCTGTTACTAGTTTCAATACAGAAAAAGTCAAATTACGGTACATACTTTCATTCATAGTATTCTATTGGTATTTGATGCTTGGTTACAATTTCATGTTTCTGATTAAAGAATTGAAGAATGAGGATTATTCTTGGTGAGGTTATGAAACGTAATTTGAGTACTCATATATATGTGGTTGCTTTTGTAATCTCCATTCTTATCTTTGTTATTGGTGTGTATGTTGGGTCTGTTATTGATTCAACAAACCTGAACACCATTTCTAATGAAGTGTCTAATGTTTCTGGCAGGGTTGCATCTCTACAACTTCTTCTTTTGAGTGAAGGAAACTCTACTTCATTTTGTCCTGTTTATATATCTGAATTACAAAACTTGGACAATGAAATAGAAAATATCGGCTACCGGCTTAGTTTCTTAGAAGATGAAAAACAGATTTTTGACAATGAGTTAAAAAGAAAATACTTTGTTCTTGAAACAGAATCCTATCTTCTTTCTAAAAAACTCAAAGTCCTTTGTAAGGATGAAAGTATTTTACTAATTCATTTCTATTCAAACAAAAACTGTGGTACAACCTGCACAGAACAAGGGGCTGCAATTTTACAAGCACGGGATCAGCTTGTCTCTGAAGGGTATGGGGTCAAACTCTTTTCCTTTGATGGTGAGTTGGACAGTCTGGTTGCTGAAGCACTTGAAACTGAATATAACGTCACTATGTACCCAACAATAGTTATAAACGAAAAAACATACCTTGGTTTCCAGTCAGTTGAGCAGATTAAAAACATATCAAAGGCAGAAAAATGATTGTAGAAGTTTCTGTTGTTCCAAATTCGAAGAAATTCTCTATCCTAGTTAAAAATAAGCGAGTAAAAGTTGCTTTAAAAAATAAACCAGAAAACAATAGAGCAAATATTGAACTTGTAGCTGGTTTGTCAAACCTAATGGGGAAAGAAGTAAAACTCATATCTGGTCACAAGTCAAAAAACAAAAAACTTTCAATAAATATAACTGAATCTGAATGGTTGAATTTTTTGAAAACATTCTGTTAATTATATTATTGTTCAATATTCTTCATGGCATATGCTACTCCAATAAGAACTGAAGATTTGCCCCCCTATTATCCAACATTCACTGGCAGAGTTGTTTTTGTATCTGATACTGAATTTCAAAGACCAAATAAATTGATGGACGATATCATCCAAACAGTTCGATCTGGAGATACTCTTGTTTTTGTTGGAGATATTTTGACTCTTCCTCCTGGATCCAGCACATCTGCTCGAAAAGCATGGGATGTTGTTATTCCATTTTTTGAAAGATTAAAAGATATGGGGGTCCGTCCTATTGTAATTCTTGGAAATCATGATGGCCCAATGCAAACTGCATCTGATGTTCTAAGCCCAGTTGTTGGTCAGTATTATGGTTCTGGCAGTGTTGAAAAAAGTTTTACTTTTATTAATGGCGATATGGCATTCATTTGTTTGTCTGGTCGTACGCAACATGATCTTGACAGCAGTTATCTTAGGAGAACATTAGTTGATTTAGAAAGTAAAGGTCTGAAAAAAGTGACTATTGTTTCCCACTATCCTATAGACCAAATAGGGAAAATGTCGTTATCTGGTCCAAGAATAGGAAGTTCACTATTAGAAGATAAAAAACTCTATGAAATATTGTCTGACTTTTCCTCAAGATTGGATCTCACGGTGCTTGGTGGTCATCAACATGTTGCATTTTCAGGAGATTATATTTCTAGTGACAGTTTAATCAAAGTTAGAGATATTCATCTTCCATCGCCAAAAATTGCATATCGTTATCCTAATGGTTCAAGGTCACAAAAAGGATATGCTGTTTTTAGTAGAATGCAATTCTCTCTTCTTTCGCTTTCTGGCGAACCATTAATCACACCCTCACAAATAAAAGGTACAAAAGGAACATTTAAGTCTGATGATATGGTTGTAAAGACAGAAAAACCAAATTTAAGACTTAATTAACCTTATATATTTATTCTACGCGTTTATTATAGGTGAACAAATGGCACTTGAATTAATCATTGCAGCAGGTTGTATATTGGGTGTTGGTTTACTTTTGCTACTTTACGTGGTAATGACCTACAATCGCCTTATATCCCTTAGAAATAGAGTAGAAAATGCATGGGCACAGATAGATGTGCAACTAAAAAGAAGGTATGATCTAATTCCAAATCTTATTGAGACTGTTAAGGGTTATATGAAGCATGAAAAAAGTACATTTGAAACAATTACAAAATATCGTTCACAACTTATAACTGGTACTCCAGAAGAGAAAGTAAAGGCAAATAATATGCTTACACAGGCACTAAAATCAGTTTTTGCAGTTGCTGAAAACTATCCCAAATTAGAGGCTAGCCAGAATTTTAGGATGCTTCAGGAAGAACTTGCAGGTACGGAAAACAAAATTTCATACATAAGAACTGCCTACAATGATTCTGTTCTTGAATATGACAATGCACTCCAGATGTTTCCAAGCAATATAATTGCAGGTATGTTGGGATTCAAAGACAAAGAATATTTGGAAGTGCCTGAAGAAGAAAAGAAAAATGTAAAAGTGCAATTTTAGTTTTTTCGAAGGGGGGTAGCCCCTTTGGAACCTCCCGTCTATAACTATGAATTGGAGTCTGAGGGGATTGCCCCTCAAGTGGATAAAAATGGCAAAAATAAGTTTCTTTGATGCAGCAGATCAGAATAAGCGCAATTCACTTATCTTAGTTGCTGGGATGGTTCTTGTTTTTTTAGCCGTGATATTTGCTCTTTCCTATTTTTTACGGCTTGGTATCTGCGGTCCAATTATAGGATTATTTGCACTTCTTATATACGGTGTTGTTGTTTACTATCAAGGTGATTCAATGATACTTGCAATGTCTGGTGCAAAAGAAGCTAAAAAAACAGATTATCCATTTCTATATAATGTCGTTGAAGGGTTAACAATTGCATCAAACATTCCAATGCCTAAAGTATACGTCATAAATGATCCAAGTCCAAATGCATTTGCAATCGGTAGAGATCCAAAACATTCTTCAGTAGCAGTAACAACTGGTCTTCTGTCAATTCTCAAGAGAGAAGAATTAGAAGGAGTAATAGCCCACGAAGTTTCCCATATTGCAAACTATGATATTAGGTTTGCTATGCTTGCGATTGTTTTTGTTGGCGCAATAGCGTTGATTGGTGAATTTGCCTGGCGTGCAGCTATCTTTGGTGGTAGGGACAGGCGAGGTGGCGGCGGTGCTTTTGTACTCATTGGGTTGGTTTTCGTTATTCTTGCACCAATATTTGTACAATTACTCAGATTTGCTTTATCTCGCGAAAGGGAATTCCTAGCTGATGCAAATGGTGCAAAACTTACAAGATATCCAGAAGGGTTAGCAAGTGCACTTGAAAAAATCAAAAAAGCCCATCTCCCTACAAAAACAGCAAATGATACCACTGCCTCATTATTCTTTTCAAACCCATTTCCAGATAAAATTGGATTTTTAGGTTCAACTCATCCTAAGATCGAAGACAGAATAAAGAGATTAAGAAGCATGTGATATTCTTTTGGTGAGATCTACTTTCAAAACCAACGAGTGCTGGCGAATGCATTGACCAAACCAAAACAATATAAATAGCTCGTGAGTAATCTGAATGAATTCTATTTAGGTAAATTGATGAGGTGAATTTATGTACGGAGTTTCCCCCCAAGCATATGATCGAGCAATTACGGTGTTTAGTCCGGATGGAAGATTATTCCAGGTTGAATACGCAAAAGAAGCAGTGAAAAGAGGAGCAACTGCAATAGGTATAACATCAAAGGATGGAGTTGCATTAGTTGCATTCAAATCAATTCATTCTGCGCTAGTTGTGCCAGAATCACTGAAGAAAGTTTTTGAAATCGATAGTCATATTGTTGTAACAGCGTCAGGGTTAATTGCAGATGCTAGAAGACTTGTTGAAGTTGCACGTGTTGATTCACAAAGACATAGGATAACTTACAACGAAGCACCAAGTGTTGATTCTATCGCAAGAAGTGCCTGTGATCTTATGCAGGTTTACACCCAATATGGTGGGATTAGACCATTTGGAGTTTCTCTTTTGATTGCAGGTGTTGATGATCAAGGACCAAAACTCTTTGAAGCTGAACCAAGTGGTGCTATGACTGCATATACGGCAGACTCCATAGGTGCAAACAAAAAAGAAGTAGATGAGTACCTTGAGTCTAAATATAGTGCAAAAATGACTTTGGACGACTCAATAAAACTATGTGTTGATGCTTTACGAAAAACACAAGAAGCAAAACTTCTCCAGGAAAACGTTGAAATTTCATATGTGACAACAAAGACGAAGAAATGTGTTTCATTACCAGATAAAGACGTTGGCAAATATTTGAAACCTTAATTTTTTTCTAATTTATTTTACTACAGTCCCACTATGAACTTCGCCATTAATCGCCTTCTCAACATCATCTAAATTTTTCCCACTTACAAAATGCGTTTCAATTTTCGATCTTGCAATAAGTTTACAGGCAAGCAAATCAAATACAAAATTAGTTCCTGCAGTTCTTCTATCACTTTTCACAGCAAGATCAATAAGCTCATCATAAGTCATTTTATCGAATTTTTTTGCATCCAGATTTTCTTTTGGATTAGAATCATAAATTCCTGCAGTATTGCTTATATTTATCAATCTCCTCGATCTCAGAGCTTCAGCCAAAAGTACAGAATCAGTATCCGTAGTTACTCCTGGTATGGTTCCCCCCATCACAATTACTTTTGCGTCTGCTTCTTTCCGTGCTTTTTTGAAATCTTTGATTGTTTTTGGGTAAGCCATATCTTCAAAAATATCTGCAACTGTTTGGGCATTCTTCCAGGTGATTTTTATTGCTGCTTCATCACATTCAAATTCGCTTTTACCTTTATCACGCATTTTTCTTGCCACTTTCCTTGCTCCAAATCCGCCACCAACAACTATGCCGAATTTGTTCTCATTCCTAGAAATTATCTCTTTTATTCTAAGTACATAATCTCTATCTGTTCCTTTTTCTGTATTTACTAGGCTACCACCCAAAGATAAGACAATGTGCATATCTACCTATCTTCCTGAGGATTTAAATTTTCTTCTCTTAGTTTTTTTCGAACTATGTTTTTTTCTTATGGGTCTTTTCTTTTCTGGTTTTTTGATGAGGTTCAAAAATCCAAAAACCACGCATGAAACCAAATACCCTTCAATGAGTAGAAGGGTGGCACTTATTATTATTGCAAGAACAGATGCCGGTCTATACTGATTGTTAGTACTTATAGCGCAATCATAGCTTTTTTCTGTCATATAATGCTCACAAAAAGGAGTATTCATATATTCACAAGGAACTGGAAGAAAGGGGTCAATCAGTAGCATTAATTCGGTTAACTCTTTATCATTCCAATACCCGCTCATTTCAATTGCTCGTTCTATTGCTAGTTCGAACCGATGCTTTGTTTGTTCCTCAATAGTAACATCTCCATAGGCTATAGTGCCTGATTCAATTTCATGGCAAAACTTATTATCCATCATTAGTTCTACTGCCATTGCATACTCTTTTACATCGCACATATAACTATCCTGCAACGAACCAAATACGTAGAAATCATTCAAAACAAAGACAAATGTTATTAGCATTATTGTTGGTAAGATGAATTTTCTCAACTCTGATTTTAAAAAATCCATATTTCTCAAGTCTCATTAACCATTTAAATTTTTTCCCCTAAGTCTAACATATGAGATCTTTACTGGTTTTGGCGTTAATCGTCTTTTTATTCGGATTTGGATGTTTAATTCCTGGTATGTGCGGGGGAGCTGTTTGTGGAAGTGATTGGCAAACTTATGGTGATAAATGCCAAGCAGAAGCAGCAGGTGTTACTGTTCTAAAAGATGGCCAGTGCGGTCAAAAATGTACTGACAGTGATGGTGGAGATAGCCCAATTGTGTTTGGTACAGCCCAGTACAAAGGACTTTCCTATAATGATTATTGCCAGGGAAGTAAAATAGTGGAATATTCATGTAGAAACAATGAGTTACAAAGCCAAACATCTGATTGCCCGAGTGGAACTTGTGAAAATGGAGCGTGTTCTACTGCATCATGTACTGACAGTGATGGTGGTAAAGATCAATATACCAAAGGAACAGCATCAGAAGGTACAAATTATACAGATTCTTGCGTTGCATTGAACAAAGTACAAGAATATTATTGTTCTACTAATGGTGTACTTTCTGAAATCATCACATGTTCATCAGGCTTTGAATGCTCTGATGGTGCATGTCTTTCATTAACTTGTTCTGATACTGAAACCGGACATGGTGAATATGTTGCAGGAACCGTAACAAAAGGAAGCATGGATTATACAGACTATTGTATTGATACCACACAAATCAATGAATTCTATTGTAACAACGGAGTGGTTGTTTCTGCCACTCTAACCTGTCCGTCAGGATATAACTGCGATTCAGGGACATGTGTTAGCGTAGGCTGTTCTGATGATGATGGTGGCTCAAATAAGTATTCAAAAGGAACAACAACAAAAGGAGACACAACTTATACTGATTATTGTACGAGTTCAAGTGAAGTAAAAGAGTACTATTGTTCTTGGGGTGACATATATTCAAGTACATTAAGTTGTTCTTCAGGATATTCATGTTCTGATGGTGCATGTATTTCAGGTGATTCATGTGATGATTCTGATGGTGGTAAAGACAGATATGAAGAAGGTACCACCACGAAAGGAGAAGATGAATACACAGACACATGTAAAGATAGCGACACAGTAAAAGAATATTTCTGTGATAATGACGATCTGATTGACTATACAAATCTAGACTGTCCATCTGGTTATGAGTGTGACGATGGTGAATGTGTTGTGACTGGTGGAACTCCAACGAGCTGTTCTGATACTGATGGCCAAGATTATGAAACTGTTGGATCTACAAGTGATTCAACTGGTGCATCTGGCACAGATAATTGTATCGACGATACTCATGTCAGAGAGTATTTCTGTGATAATAATTTACTAGATTCAGAATCTTATGATTGTAGTGCAGATTCTGCAGTTTGTGATGGTGGCAGGTGCGTTCCAATATCATGTACTGACACTGATGGTGGAGAAACATACTTTACATTCGGTACAGTGACATTTAGTTATGATGGTGTAGACACAGATTATGATGACGTTTGTACTGGGCCATTGACATTACGTGAATACTACTGTGATGAGTATGATGTAATGAACTCAACCCAATCATGTTTATTTGGGTGTTCTGGAGGCGAATGCCAATCAATCTCTATTCCAACTTGTTCTGATACTGACGGTGGGGATATGCCATATACATTTGGTACAACAACCTACAGTTATGGTGGCAGCGATACAGATTATGACGACGTTTGTATTAGTCCGGCTACAGTACGTGAATATTACTGTAATGGTTTTATGGTAATGAACACCACCCACACATGTATAAATCTGTGTACTGGAGGAAAATGTAATCCTCTCGTAATACCATAACCTTTTATCCACTTTCTTTTATTTTCTATTTATGACATTACACGACAGTATAGTTGAAATAAACAAAAATCTTTCTTCTAAAGAAGAACAATTGGATAAAATTATGGCGCACAACCGCCAAATAATTCGTTCTTGTTCAAATGCAATTAAAGCAATGCATTCTGGCGAACTACCAAAAGCAAAAGAATATCTGGCGGAGGCAAAAAAAGGACTTGCAAATGTTCTAGAATGTCAGACTAATTATCAACACCACATGAACCATATTCTTCAAGAGTATACTGAAGCGTGTGTTGTTTTATCTGCAATCGAATCAAAAACAATTCCTGGACAAAAAGAATTAGGTGTTCCTGATCTTCCATATTTGCTTGGTCTATTGGATACTGTTGGCGAATTAAAAAGAGAGATGTATGAATGTTTACGACAGAAAAACAAAAAAGAGGCAGAAGAATATTTCAAGCTCATGGAACAAATTTATGATGAACTTCTTTGTCTTAGGTTTTCAAATGCCGTACTTCCTGAGTTCAGACATAAACAGGACTCTGCCAGACATCAGATAGAACAGGCCAGGGGAGAGTTAATATAGTTATAGTTTATATCTAAAAGCGGTAGGTTTAAATAATCCTCAAATCAATTAATTCTTATGTCCAGTCCGGCGGAACTGTATCTGCATTCCTTATCTATAGCATTTGATATGGTTAAAAATATCCTTGCCACCGTCCGTGCTGATCTTGGTAGGCTTTATCTTGCTGTTGATGCTGGGTGCGGTCCTGGAAATTATATTAAACCGCTTTTATCAATTATGAGTCCTGGAGGTAAAGTTGTTGCTATTGATTCATCACAAGAAATGCTTGATTTATTAAGACAAAAACAATCTCCTTCGAACTTAAAAAAACTATTAATCGCAAATGCCAAGATAGAAGAAATGGATGGTCTGGTTCATGATGCAGATCTTGTTCTTTGCGCATCTTCTCTTCAGTTTACTGATGTTCCTACTGCATTTAATGCAATATACGCATCTCTTGCTCACCATGGCGTTCTTGTTTTTAGTATGCCCATGGGTTTAGCAGGAATCTTAGAAGAAAATCCAGAAGGTGCATATGCTGCTTTTCAGGAAGTTTTCCATTACAATCTAAAGGAAGAAGTTTCAAAAAGAGCACCTGGATATTCATTGGCTAATGTTGCGGTGATGCGTCCAGATAGGACAATCACCCAATTCCTTACACCATGTTCTGATGCTGGGTTTGTTTTTACTGCAAGTTATGTTGCATTACAGATAGTTCCCGCATCAAAATTAGGTGTTCATCTTTCTGTTCCATGGAGGGTTGATCGTTTTATTCCTGGTCTTGAGCACAAAATACAACAAGAATGCATGCGTCGTGCAATTGACAAATCACTTAATCACATGAAGTTTGATAAAAATTTTCCATTTAAAAGAGAGATCGGCTATGTGGTTGCTAAAAAAGGTCTAGTTAGATAATCTCAGTTACTAATCTTCTAAATTCATCTGGAGCTTCCAAAGCAGGAAAATGTCCTGTTCTATCAATTGTTCTAAGAACAACCTCAGAGTCATTCCCCATGGTCTCAAATATTCTTGTTGCTGCAATGTTATTATCTATAAAAAGATCATGATGTCCACTGATAACAAGTACCTTTTCAGGCATCCATATTTTCCCCGCAATAAGTATATTCTCTAATTGTCTTCCTTCACTACACATGGCGTAAAATTCCATTAATGTTGTTCGTTTATCATGAGTTTTTGTTTCTCTTAAAAATCTTGCAAATTCTCTTTTTACTTGTTCTTCTGCTCCCAAATGCCTGAAAAGAAAAGGAGATGCTAATTGGAAAGCAGTTATGGTAAATCCCATATTTCTATATGGTAATTTACCATCTTCTATTGCATTGACAATTCTATTGGCACGCCATCGTGTGAATGCAGATCCAAGTCTAATAAGTTTATCATCTTTTGGAAAACTTTCTCTTGGATCAGATAATGCGGGGGTTACGAATACAACTGCCTTTGGTCTATGTTGTTCATATCCTGGTTCTCTAACAAGATTAAGGTATGCGATTGCTGCAAGGCCACCCATACTATGCACCACTAAACAAGGACTTTCTATATTGCGAACTTTCAATTCATCTAAAAGTTCTCTTGCCAATGTTCTGAAATAACCTGGAACATATCCCTGTCTATCAAACCTAAAAAATCCAAAACCACTTTCACATAACGGTTCAAGAGCGTTCCAGTCTTTCTTTTTACAAGCCCAACCATTAATAGTAACTATTGTTGTTTTTTGTTCTCTGGCTGGTCGATGGTCTATGTTAGTTACTAACATGTTATAATTTGAGTTAGATTGAGTATTTAAATATTCTCATTTATTGTTTTTTCTAGCTCTAGTCTACGAAGTTCTAATCTTTCTTTTGATTTGTATTCCATGGTCAGTCTAATTATTGGTTCTGTGCCTGATGCTCTTATTAGAAACCACCCATCTTCTTCGTCTACTCTCACTCCATCATCCTGTCTTATCTTTCCTTCCATTCGCAATTCAGTCACTATTTTTCTTAATCTTTCCATTGCTTTGTGTTTGTTGTTAGTTTTGTATTTTCCTCTGAAAATTGGATTTTGTTTATACTTTTTCTTCAATATTGAAAATTTGTCATTAGTTGCAAATATCTCTGCAAATTTAGCCACTGCAAGTACTGCATCTGGAACATGCACTCCTTTTTTGTAAATATATTCGCCACAAGGTTCTCCACCAAACAATGCGCCTTCTCCTTCAAGAACATCTCCAACATATGTACTTCCAACTGGGGTTATGTATATTCTCCCTCCTGCGTTCTCTACAACTTCTCTTATTACAAGTGATGATTCAACAGTCGTAACTATTTTTTTATTATTGTTTTTTGTAATCTCATGCTCTATCATCATTGCAAGTTGCACATCAAATGGAAGAATCTCCCCTTTTTCATCTATTATAACGCATCTATCCCCATCTCCATCATGCGCTATAGCAAAATCAGCTTCAATTTCCCTTACAAACTTTGGTAAATATGAAATGTTTTCCTCAGATGGCTCTGATTGGCGATTAAAGCCATCAGTTGATGAATTAACACTAATAACTTCACATCCAAGATCTGTTAAAAGATAAGGAGTTATTGATGCTGCAGCACCGTTACAGTCAACAACAATTTTTGGTTTTTTTCGTGAAATTTCTATACTATCAACCATTTCAATTACTTGATTTTTGTGTTCTTCGATTATACCTCTATCGTGTATTATTCGTCCACTTGCCCCTCCCTCTTTTTTCCAATTTCGATAGTCTTTTGCTATCTCTTTTTCTAATAATTTTCCAATTTCCTTACTATGCTCAATTAGTTTCAATCCATTGTATTCTGGTGGATTGTGGGATGCAGTTAGCATTATGCCTCTACAATTATGTTTTTTTGTTGCAAAAGCAACTGTTGGTGTTGGAGCAATTCCAATATCAATTACATCTGATTGTGATGAGAAAGCACCAACTACTGCTGCTTTAAATAATGATAAACCACTTTCTCTTATATCTCTTCCAATGACTAGTTTTCCGTCAGAAAATACTGCAGCTATGCCTGTTGCTAATTCTTCAGTTATTTCTTTACCGTAGACTCCTCTTATCCCTGATGTACCAAACATTCCACATGATAGTTTCTTAGAAACGTATTTATTTGTATAGATGGCAAGAATATCAGGTGGTTTCTTGTCAGCTATAGATGACGTAATGAAATATATCGCTACAAACGAAATTAGGTGGATAGATCTTCAATTTTTTGACATTAAAGGTTCACTACATAGAGTCAGTGTTTCGAATAGAAAATTAGAGGAAGCAAGTTTTGGAAGTGGAATTCACGCAGCTGATCTAGGTGAAGTTTTTGGTCCAACTGACCAAGGTGAACTGATCCTCCTCCCAGATCCTGATACAATTGCAAGACTCCCGTGGGAACCAGCAACTGTCAGACTTATTTGTGATGTTCTTGTTGCAGTTAAAAAAGAAAGATTTCTCAAGGATTCAAGATATGTGGCAGAAAGAATGGAAACAAATCTAAGCGCTGCAGGAATCAAGAATTGTTATGTTGGTAGTGAAGTTGATTGTTATTTATTTGATACAACCACTGTTGATAAGACAAATGGTGCTCGCGGTTCATCTCTTCTTATGGACTCAAGAGAAGCAAAATGGGGGCCATCAGTTATCTCTAATGAAGATACTGGTGCATATGTTCCCACGCCACATGATTCAATGTATTCTGCAAGAACACAAATTTCCGAAACATTAGAGGATAGTTTTGGTGTTCTTGTTGATTCACATAGGCATGGCAAGTCTCCAACAGCACAACAGACATTTGAATTAGGGGCCAGAACTTTGAAATCAGCTGGCGATGCTGTCAATACTCTTAAATTTATCACGAAAAACCTTGCAACTGCTGTTAACGCATCAACTACCTTCATGCCATATCCTGTTGAAGGTGAAAAAGGAAACTCGTTCTCTGTTTCTGTGAGTTTATGGAAAACAAGCGAACAAAACATTCTCTATGATGGAAAAGAATCCTATGGTCAATTGAGCCAGTCTGGAAGATATTTCATAGGTGGGTTACTTGAGCATGCTCAAGCATTATCACTGTTTACAGCACCAATTCCAAATTCATATAGAAAACTGGCTGCTGATGATCTAGCTTTTGGCTGGAGTGTGTCTGATCCAAATGCACTTGTGCACGTACCATCTTACAAGAAAAACATAAAGGAAAGCAAGAGAGTTGTTTACAAGGCATGTGATCCTTCTGCAAATCCATATCTAGCACAATCTCTTTTAGTTGCAGCTGGTTTAGATGGTATCAAAAAGAAGATCGATCCTGGTGATCCAACAGAATCTGACAAGAAAAAGAAGCGTGTTCCAAAATCGCTGCCAATCAGCCTTTATGAAGCAACAAAAGCTCTTGAAAGCGATACTGCATTCCTTAAAGGAATTGTTTCCACTGAACTTTTGGGTGATTATCTTGATCTCAAACTCAGGCAACATAAAGAATCTCTAAAAGGAGTTACTGGTTTGGAACTAAGAAATTACTTCAATGTATGAAAGAAACCTACGGTTTCTTTCTAACTTTCTTTTTTTGCCATTTAAGAAGTGAATAAAAATATAACTAGTAGTAATAGTTTTCCAACGGGCCCATAGTCGAATGGTTAAGACGACGCTCTTACGTCGGTATGCTATTACGGCATACGGAGAGAAAACAGCGTAGATTCGCAGTTCGATCCTGCGTGGGCCCATTTCTATTTCTTTATTGTGTTCATTTATGTCAAAGAAAGGTTTTTATACTAATTGTAATAAATATCCACAAGAGGTTACTCATGGATATCGTTTCAAAACCATCTGATATCACGCGGTTAGATCAAACTGCACAATCTTTAGTTGAATGGTCTTTAGTTCCACTTGGGAGTATTCTACGGACACATGCCTATTCATATCCTAATTGGGGCATTCAAATCACACCAAAAAATATCGAATGGATAATTACAATGTCTAAATCAGCTTACTATGATGAATGGACAGAGACAGACGCATCAATGAATGATCTTATCGCTAGGGCATGCCGGGCTGCAAATATGCTTGACGCCAATACTCTTCTGAATACTAGAATTGGTTTATATGGTGCAGAAGTATTGCAAGCACTTGCACTAGAAAATCCATCTAAGTTATTCGAGGTAGTTGATATTGGAGCAGGCCCAGGAGGGTCAAGTGCTGCTCTTTTAGATCAACTTAGGAAAAGAGGAGTTTCAAATGTACATCTTACAATTTTAGATCCGTCTAATAAACGTCTTGATAGTGCGATGGAACGTTTGGGACAGTACGTGGATGTGTGTCGTGTTGATAGATGTATAGGCACAGTTGCTGATATCGATAGGTTCCATCGGCATTCTGCTGATCTTATCATTACAAATGCAGCAATACATCACGAGTCATTTAATACTCACCTCCCAGCAATTCTTAGAGTTTTAAAACAAGGGGCAAAACTTGTCAGTGGGGATTGGCATGAAGGAACCTATGAGAGTCCTGCGAGGTCTTATTGGGTTTATTATGTTCTTCAGCATCCATTTGAAGATCACTCTGATATCTATGCATTTATAAAAGAAGGAAAAAATCTAAGGAAATTTCATGAAAGAAACGAGTTGAAAGATTTTCGTTTGTTATTTCAACTTAGTAAAGATGATGTTCTCAGTGCGTTTACTAACCTAACTCCTAATGAAAGAGCTGCATGCGCAGGTGGTATAAGATATTGGCATGAGATGGGAAAACATCTTGCACTAGAAGGAAGAAAGAGAATGTCACCAGAGGTTCTTATCCAATGCCATGAACGAGTTGCAAAACGTTTAGAAGCATTAAGAAATGCTGGTTTTACTTTTGATAGAGAGGATTTGTCTAAATATAGAGAACTTCTAAAAAGAAGGGGATATGGAGAATTAACTGCCGTTATGGTTGCTAGGAGGAGTTTGACTAGGTGATCTTTTCTGGTTTTTTCTACCTCTAGTTACAAAACCAACTATTTGCAAAACAACTGTTGCAGCTCCTAAAACTATCAAAGAAACTTCAGCTAAATTAATGGAATTTCCTTTGAAAAGTCCATTGGCTTTCATTACGAAGTGTATTGTCACTAGAATAAAAGCCAGATAATTGAATTGCTGAATTCTTTTCCACCAAACCGCACCAAGCTTTTTTATGGCAAAATCACATGATGTTATTGTTAATAAAAATAACAAAATCAGTGCTACCGTTCCAATAGCCATTGGAGGCACTGAGAATATACCATTAATATCCCAGCTAAAATAATGTGCCATTGAGAGGAAAACATGCAATAATACAAATACAAAACTTGCTATTCCAATTGCTCTTCTTGGTTCGACAATTTGTGCAAATTCCTTTGGCCAGAGTGTAACGAGAGGACCAATTAACAAAGTTATACACAAGAGTAAATAGGCTGCCAATGCAGAGAATCTTACGAATGCAACTGTTGTGGATTCTGAGTTCATTGTCTCATAAAAACCCAACAAAACCATTCCAATTATTATTAATAAAAATAAAAAACTAGATTTTTGCATTTTTTATCCCACTATTCCAATTGTCATATTAAGTAATTTTTGTCTTGCATCGTAGTCATGTTTTGAATCAAATATGTCACTGACATCGTTACCACAATTTGGTGCAAACATTCCACCTGCATGATTTTCTGCAAATACCTCTGGTATGCTAGCAACCATGTTATCAACAACCACCCAACAATCATCTGTTGTATTGTGTTTTGCAACATCATTCATTGTTAGTTTACTCAGGTTAGCTGAGTTATTCTGCACTACCACCGTAGTGTTATCAAATGCCTGATTATTATTCTGTTCGACTGTGGCACATCCAAGCAGCAGTAGTGCTGCAGCTATTAAAATCAAATATTTCATATAAGCCACCCGCTTCTTTTTCCTGGCTAATATTTATAATTCTCCCTACTATCTCATGAATCTTGGTTGAAATGGTGGTTTTGTAAATAAGTAATATTTTTCTTTCCCTTCTAGTTCACTCATTATTCTTTGTACAAATACCCCTGTTGGGTCTGCTAAACTCGGAACTCTTTTGTGAAGATCAGCTATGGATTCAAATGGTTTTATTTCTCTTTCTTTGAGTATTGCCTCCATATTCTTTTTTCCTATACCAGGCAGCAAATCAAGAGTGTGAACTCTTATTGATATTGGCTTTGCATTATTTATGAATTTTATGAAATCCATTTCTCTTTCAACTACTGCTTTTTTTACCATACTTGGAAGAAATTCTCTGGCTCCATTGGTAAGGTCGTTATAGCTTAATCTCCCTTTTATGTGTGATATTTCTTTTCTTCCTTCTCTTCCAACACAAACTTTTTGGCCAAGGACTATGGTTGCTTGTGCTGTAACTGTAGCTTCAAGTAATGTAAAAAATTGTGTACCTAGGAGTTGAACTATGGGTTCTATCTTTATTGCGTCTGCTCTTCCTGCTGATAAATACTCCACCACCCATGCATAATCTTCCATAAGCTTCCCCTCCTTACGCCAATTCTTTAAGGATTTTCTCTATCTCTTCATCTGTCATCTCTATCCTATACTTTACTAGGATTGCCTTTAAAGTTGCTGGGTTTTTTGGATGTATATCAACTATCTTAACAGCCAAGTCTTCGTTTATTTTTTCATTCTTCTTTAAATTTTCAACTAGTTTCTTTGCTTTATCCTCATCTATAGTTGAAAATCTTTGAGAGTTTTCTAAAGCCTGGTTCTGTTCATATCCAAGCTCACCCTCCTCATTTCTTTTTGTTAATATCTCTTTTGCTTCACCAACTAAGGTTGGTTTAGAAGATTTGATTTCCATTAATATCACCCCGATAATTTTAAGTGTACCGCACCCACAACTATGTCTTTGGTCGTTTTGAAGTCCCTAACCTTGACAACATATCCTCTGCCTCTTTTTTCAATAACAACGCCGTGTTTTCCGGTATATCTCAAATGAGGCAGTCCAGTATATTTTGCCATAGGGCTAATAATTACCTTATCTCCGACGTTGAACTTTTGTACAAGCTTTGCTACGCTGGTTCTGCTCTTTCCCCTGAGCTGTCGTGTCCTTTTACTAAATGCGCCTTTTGAAGGTTTAACCATTGTGATCACAGAAATTAGTTTGTACGATGTTGATGAGAGAAAGTCTTTTTAAACAATTGCCTCCTTTATAAATGTTAAGTTTAGTCTTATAGGTGGTATTTTGGCAAAACAACCTGATTTTGTAATTACGAATATGGTAGCGTCTGCATCGCTTGGTCTAGAACTTGATCTTTATGCTTTAGCAAACAAGATTCCAGAGATAGAATATGAACCAGAACAATTTCCTGGCGCTATTCTAAAATTCAAGGATCCAAAAGCATCCTTACTTCTTTTCAAGAACGGAAAAGTTGTTTGTGTTGGGTGTAAGAAAAGAGAATTGATTGAAAAAACAATACAAAAAACAATCAAAATGTTAACTCCCTATGCAAAAAGAATTACTAAAACAAAAAAACCACACATCGAAATTACAAATATTGTTGCATCTGCAGCACTTAATCTTGATCTTGATCTTTACAAAATTGCTTATAAAATAAAAGATGTTGAATATGAACCAGAACAATTTCCTGGCGCTATTCTAAAATTCAAGGATCCAAAAGCATCCTTACTTCTTTTCAAGAACGGAAAAGTAATCTGTGCAGGGGCTAAGAATGAGAAGGAAATTCGTATTGTGCTAGCAAAGGCAAAAACTCTTCTTAAGCCATATGCTGAAAAACCACGTTAAAAGGGGTATATGTGAGACTACTGGCAATAGTATTCCTCTTCATATACTTTTTATCAGTTGTAAATGGTGCCCTTGGTCTTACTACTGTTTATGATTGCGAAACAAAAAGAGATGGTGCTGGGCATCTAGTCTATTATACGGATTCTCTAAAAATCAAATGTTATCACTCAGCTGCCATGACATCTGCTTACATTGGGGATGTTGGCCAGGCAAAAGTCATATGTGAGTCTATCTGGATGGATTTTGGTAGTGCGATTGCACCAGACGGAAGCGATCTAAAAAAATCAGCAGAACTTGAATCCAATGCATGTTATTATGACGTTGCTAAAATAGTAAGAGATCCTGTAATATGCCAGCGTATAACCAAAAAGTACGATTACAATACTGAGTTGTTTGGGGATGTAGTCAATCAGGATAACTGCATTCAGGAAGTTTGTAATCTTGCTCAGATAGTTCCACAGAATTATTATGGTGCTGCGGTTCCAACTACTACGAGTGGTCTTTGTCCTGCGATTGCTAATACATCTGACAATCTGTGCAGTGTGCTATTTGTGTTGCCTCTATTTTTTCTTGCTATCTGGAGATTTAGTAATTAATAAAATTTATTCTAGATCCATCAGTTCCAAGGCTTTCTTAACACTCATTCCTTCTCTTATGCCCAGATCCTCAGCCCATGATGTTGCTACTCTTATCTTTGCTCTTTTCATATCATCAAGGCATTTTACTCCAGTTACAAATGCTGCAATATCCCCAACTTTCTCTGCTGTTTCTTTATCTATGTAACTGCATGCTATGTATCCTTTTTTTGCTTTCACAACAATTAGTGGTAGATTTCCTATGTCCTGTCTTAATGCAATATATTTCTTTCCCTCAAAGGAAATTTCATCCATACATGTCCCTCTCTCTGCGGCGTTGCGCTTGTTGTTTTTTCTTTTCAAATATTTTTCTATGTTTTGCGCAACTAATGCAATAATACACATCTCTAAATCCAGTGTAAGTTACATTACCTTCTTTGAGATCGGTAGTAAAATGTGTTCTTGTATTGTATTCAACTGCTTTATCACGTGGAACTGATCTACCACATGATGAACATGATTCCAGTCGTTCTCTGCCGCGTCTTTTATTTCCCATATGGTCGCCTCATATTTTAAATTTCCCAAGACAGATGCCACTCAGGCGAAATAACAATGCATCGTTGAGTTTAAATAGTTTGTTATTAATCAGAGGTCCAAATTTTGTTTTTCCGTCGTTATTTATTGGTGTTCCAATGACCGGATTGAAAGCAGGCATTAAAATAAATTTTATTTTTTTATTGAATTTTTTATAATATTTTTTTATATTTTCTTCATCTACATCTGCAACAACCCAGACTGGTTCAATGTGTTTTTTACCAAATGCATCTTGGTTCGATATCATTGGGTGTTGGTGCCCTGCAATCAAATATTTACAACACATAAGTTCTTTTGCTGGCCAAGAGTGTCCGTGGATTAGCCCAAGTCCTTCATATACAAATCCACCTGCTGGTTTTACTTCTACATTACCACAGTTTTCAATTCCGCCATGGAGCGAACGGCTATCCGTTCGCGACAGTCGGAATTGTTTCTCAATTCCGCCATCATGATTTCCCTTCACTATTATGATTTTGCAAAGCATGGATAATTTTGCCAATATATTTTCTGTTGTTCTATCTAACATTGTTATATCCTCTTTCACATCTCCCAGCAGAATTAGTGTTTTTACTTTATGTCCAATTATCAAATTTTTTAATTTTTGAAAAAGCCTGTTACTGAAATCACTATCATATATGCCTTTTCGTAATAGTTTATTTTCCATTCCAAAATGGGTATCACCAACAACTAGTGCGCCTTTGTGAAGAATGGCAGGGGCATCATAAATAATTTTCATTATTTTTTATTTACCTATTACAACTTTAATTCATTCTCATCTTAATTGGTTTTATGGTCCTTCATTTCAGACATGATGTTGTGCGATCTTCACAAAAAGAACTGATGCAAGATATTTACGATTCAATTTCAAATCGTCAAAATTTTATGGCCCAGGCGCCTACGGGCTCAGGAAAAACAGATGCCAGTATCTCAGCAGCACTTTCATATGCACTTGAAAATGATCTTACTGTGTTTTTTCTAACTCCAAAAATATCTCAACATAAAATAGCTATTGATGTGGCAACAGGAATTGCAAAAAAACACAAACTAAATATTCGTTCAGTTGACATTCTTGGCCGCGCTCATTGTTGTATTGATAATTCCCTGCGTGAGTTGGATGCTGATGGATTTCAAAGTGCATGTATGAAAAAAAGAAAAGACAAAACATGCCCATATTATATTAATGCACACGGTTATTCCCGTTTGGATCAAGCAAAGGCAGAAACAAAATTCAAAGCAATTTTGGGAGATTATGGAAGTGGTAAAGGCCATCATGAGCTTATTGATCTTGGAAAAGATTCTAGTTGCTGTCCATATGAGTGGTTATTGAAACTCGGTTCGATTTCCAATCTTATTGTTGCTGATTACTATCATTTGTTGGTGCCACATATTCAAGTGCAATTTTTATCTAAGATAAAAAAATCAATTGACAAATCAATAGTGATAGTTGATGAGGCTCACAATCTTTCAGCAAGAATACGTTCAAGTTTATCAAGAAGAGTGAGTAGTTTTAGTTTTTCACGTGCTGCGAAAGAGTTGAGAGCTCTTAAATTCAATCCAGGAAAATTAGATACTGAGTTTGACAGATGGGCAGAAAACATTCTGAAAGGAAAGAAAGAAATTGCAATTTCAATGGAAGATTTTCATAGGATGATTGAAGGTTTGGGGGTGTCAAGCGATGAACTTGCCATGAAACTTGAAGAGGTTGGTTTGGAAATAATTATGAATACCGGCAAAAAAAGTTCTTCTCTTCACCTGGCTCATTTTCTTAATGATTGGCCAACTGGTGATCAAAATTCAGTAAGGATTCTGAAAACAGATGGGAAATATTTTTTTCTGTCTAAAAAAACTCTTGATCCGTCACCTGCAACTGGAGTGCTAAATGATTTTTATTCATCTGTTCTCATGAGCGGTACGCTAGTACCCCTCCATATGCACAGAGATGTTCTGGGTCTTGATCCTGAAAGAACCATTATGAAAACTTATTCATCTCCATTTAGTGAATCTAACACTGTCAATATTATTACAAGAAATATTACAACAAAATATTCTTCAAGAGGGCCACAAAGCTACCTATCAATTGCAAAAAAGATAGATGCAATAGTTTCAAAAACACCTGGAGGCTCTGCCATCTTTTTCCCTTCATATAAAGTCATGAATGAAGTTCTTGAACTTATATTCACTCAGAATCTACATATCCAAAAACCTGATATGAAACCAGCAGATATCCGTCAACTAATTAAAAATTTTAAACACGGTGGGGTGTTGTGCGGAGTTCAGGGAGGGTCACTTTCAGAAGGGGTTGACTATTGTGATGGAGAAATAAAAACAATCATAATAGTTGGGCTTGCATTGGATGAAATGAGTTTGGAAATCAAAGCACTTATTGATTATTACGATCAGAAATTCGGCCGTGGTTGGGACTATGGTTATCTTTATCCTGGTACTCTCAAGGCATTACAAGCAGCTGGAAGAGCCCTTAGGAAGGAAACTGATAGAGTGGCAGTTGTCTATATGGATGAAAGATTCAATTGGCCGAAATATAATATAGTTTTCGATAAGAAAACTAAATTCCTACTTACAAACAAACCTGAAGAACTTGTTGATGATTTTTGGAAAAACAAATACCATTTATAAATATTATTAACCACACTCCTTCCTGATAAAATGGTTATTCTTAGATGTAGGGCTGACCAAGTTGGTACTGGCGCACTATCAACTGTCTATTATAAATCACATGGAACTAGAGTGGTTGCACTATTCCGAAGATACCACGGGAATGGTGGTCGTTGGGATGGGTTACTTCAGCTTGGGCCAGGTGGTATTGCAAGAAATGGAGAAACTCCAAGGGCCACTCTTTGTAGGGAATTCCCAGAAGAACTTCCACAGCTTACGCGTTTTATGGAAACAGGAAAAGTGAAAATTTACGGTTTTGATAATGATGGTGTCCTTGGTATACCTGCATTTGTTACTGCCAATCCTCGTAGACCACCTTTCAATGTTCATATGTTTTTAGTTGAAATCTCTCCAGAAGCAGCGGCTGTTCTCTCTAGCGGAATACCATCTGACCTGGCTGTTTTAGCTAATAGGATGGTTAGTTCACTTTCCAATTACAGGGCAATGGAAACAGAATGGACCCTCAGTGTCATCAATTCGATAAAATTATTATTTGAAATTATACCTCCAGCATCTGAGGAGCTATCTTTTCCTTTATTTGTTCCTACTGATTTAGTTAGTTTGATGATTAAATATTCTCCAGGTAGTTTTATGCCACATTATTCTGCATCATGTCAGCACGAAACTAATTATGATTTGTTGATGAAAACAAAATAGTATTGCAACAGAAGATCAACTCTTTATCGGATAATACTTCTTTCCCATTGGATAATAAGTATATGTGTGCTCATGAAAAACTAGGAGCGAATCATAGCTTTTTATCAAATTTGAAAAATTTGTCCTTAGTTCCAACATTAATTTTCTAAATGAGTCATAATTGTCGATTTCAACATCAAGTTCTATGTTCCAGTCTCCCAAGCAAAGGTCAATGTCAATTATGTTGGGGTGTTGGGTAACGTGATTTAGAAATCGATTCAATTCCTTTCCGTCAAATGAGTCAACTCTTACTAGTACTTTATAACTTAAGAAATTAATTTTGTTTCTGTCAAGAACAACTCTGGCTCCTTGTATTATGCCACTTTCCTTCATTTTCTTTATCCTGTAACTTACTGCAGTTGGTGTTACTTTCAATTCCTTTGCAATATCAACTAAGCGATTTCTAGCATCTTTTGATAGAATTGCAAGTATCTTTTTATCAAGTTCATCTATTCTCGGATTTGGATCTACTTCCCCACCAAATAATGGTACTTCCGCCCTAGTTCTTTCACCAATAAGATAGCCACGTTTTGAATTGTATGCTGTTTCTACGATTGAAACAGATATGTTTTCAAAATATTTTCCATATCCCCCAAAAAGTTCCCTATAAACTTTGTAAAGATGATGGGTGTCATTTGCCCATACGCCTATGAACATATCAAAACGCCCATCACAGGTGTCTACAAGTCCAACATCAAGATGGTTACTAAAAAATTCTATGATTTCATTTTCTAATTTTTTGTCAACATTTTTATATTTAAGATAGAATTTGAAAAACGTATATCCTAATTTTGCTTCGTTTACGATCACACAACAGCGTCGTAAAACTCCTCTTCTTTGCATTTCTGTAATTCTATATCCAACTACTTGTTTTGAAAGCCTTGTTTTTTTGGCTATTATTGATGCGGGCTGGAATCCATTCTCATCAAGATGAAACAGAATCTGTCTATCTTTCCAGTCTATCCCTCCAAAAGGCTTCATATATTGTTTTTGTAAAAAATCAATATAAGCTTATTGAATCACATATGTTCCTTGGTTTTTTGTTTTTAATATAATTTTTAGCGAATTTTTATTGTTTAGTAAAAAAATTTGTTAAGTTATTTAATATAGTATTTGTGTTAATAAATCTAATATGGTGGGCAATAAAATAGTTCTTATTCAACCGGAGATCAAAGCTGGAAGTTCATTAGGTGTAAGAAAAACTCCAGCGTCAATACAGCACCTTGGTGGTCAATTACAATCAGAAGGATTTAATGTATTCTTGAAGCACGAACCAGTAACAGAAGGCCTTGTACGTTCAATTATCGATACTGGTACAAATGCAGTTGGTATCTCAACCATGACTTCAAATTTTAGGGAAGGGGAAAAACTTGCATTTATGCTTAAACAAGCAGATCCATTGTTAACTATTATAATTGGTGGGTGGCACCCATCTGGCTGTGCAAGATCCTACCTTTCTGGGCAGGAATCAGAATCAATTAATGAAGTTCTTAGTCCAAACACTCCTTTTGATTTGATGGTTTTTGGAGAAGGTGAGTTAGTTCTACCAGAAATTCTAAGGTGCCTATCTAATGGCAGATCTATAGACTTTCCTGGTGTTGGTATTTTCAAGGATGGTAGAATAAAAATTACAGGACCTGTAACTGTTCAATTAGATTCAGTTGCCGATCCAATTTGGGGTAGTCTAGATATCAATAGCTATAGAGATCTACGTAGTGGTGCTTTGGATCTAAGCATACATACACAGCGTGGCTGTCCTTGGGGCTGCGGATATTGTTCTACTCCCATTGTTTCTGGCAAGGCACTGCGAAGTTTAAGTATTGAGAAAGTGATCGCTCAGTTAATTGAAGTTGCAGAAAAATTCAAACCACAAGTGATCACATTTACTAATGAAGATCCACTCCTCAATCTATCCTATTTCAGAGAATTAGTTGCCAGATTGAACATGATCAATTTCTCACAAAGGTATGGGGTCTCAATAGATATATTCGCTAGTATTGTCGATATTCATAGATTAATGTCTGAACCAAAATATCAAGGAATGGTAGATGAGATAAAAAATGCTGGAATATCTAGTTTCACCATTGGTATTGAAAGTTTCAATCCAAAAATTTTGAGAAAATATGGTAAGTTGGCTATGATCACAGCAACAATGACAAGAGAAGAAAGGTCCAGGTTCAAATCTTTAGATGAAAAAACTCAAGATGCCATGCTTGTCAAACATTATTTCGATAGGGTTCGGGCAGCCATAACATTCTCTCAACAGCACGGTATTCTATGTGTTGGAGATTATATGATCGGAAATCCTGGCGAAACTACTGAAGAAGTATTAAGAGGGTTTTCAATGTTTTCTGCCATCAAAGGATTGCATGTGGCATACATCCCCCAATTCACTCCATTTCCAGGAACTCAAATCTGGTCTGAGTGTTATCCAGACGTCAAAAGAATTGATGGTAAGATAGCCTGGGAACTATTTGATGCAAGTCATAGCGTCTATTCAAGTGGTATGCCAGAAAACTTACGAGAAATGCTTGAGGTAGAATTTTATACTTCAGAAAGGTATCTATCTGATATGCATATTGCAATTAATGCTGGGTTTTTACCATCGCAATTTTTCAAAAATCGGTTTGATTTTATGCAACGAACCTTTGGAAATTCTGAAAAACTAGATGCTATTCTACGATCACTTCAGTCATAGTTCATTATCAATTTTATCATTTTTACTTTTCTTGATTTGCATTTCTGACACATGGGGAGTAAGTTTGTTTTGAACATTCCACCACACTTGCACTTTTTTGGTGTGGGTTCCCCTCTTTCAACACCCTTCAATTCATCACATAATTCGCAACGGTATGCCTCTATGGTAAATGTGCCGCCTTCATGGGCTTCAAATTTGTTTTTACATTTTTCACATTCAAATTCAGCAAGATGACCCATAACTAACCCCTACTCTAATTATCTATAAATATATATCCTCATTTCCGAAGCAAGATATTAAATCACTTCAACCCAAGTACCTATAGGTTAAATGTTACTCACGATAAAATACGCCCCGAAGAAAATAGAAGATCTTTTGGGGAACCATGAAAAACTGGAACACATAAGACAATGGATTCTCCAGTGGATTAGTGGTAAAACTAGAAAGCCATTATTGATCTATGGTTCACCTGGAGTTGGTAAAACATCACTTGTTTACGCCCTAAAAGAGCAGTATGACCTTGAGATAATAGAAATGAATGCAAGCGAGCTTCGAAATAAGGGGAGGGTTGAGAGAATACTTGGACAATCTGCCCTTGCAGGAAGTCTTTTTGGAAAAACACGTTTAATCCTGATTGATGACGCTGATGTTCTAGCTGGTAGGAAAGATAGTGGTGGAGCAACTGCAATCAAAAATTTTCTATCTATTTCACCATGCCCAGCAATAGTTACTGCAACTGATGCTTGGAATAAGTCTCTTTCAGCTATCAGATCAGAATGCGAACTTATTGAATTTAAAAAAATCAGTAAACTTTCAATAAAAAAACACTTGGAAAAAATAGTAAAATTGGAGAAATTACCTATCTCATCAGATACTATAGACGCAATAGTAGAAATGGCAGATGGTGATGTTAGGGCAGCACTCAATGATCTCCAGTCATTTGGCCCAAGTTCAAGGACACATGAAAAAGATATATTCCAAATAGTGCGTGGCATTCTCAAAGGAGAAACATATTCCTCTGTAAAAGAAATCATGGGCGGCGATGTTGATTATAATATGATTAAACTCTGGATTGATGAAAACATTCCATATGAGTACGAAACTAAAGAGGATGTTGCAGCTGGTTATGATTCTCTTTCCAAAGCAGATATCTTCGATGGTAGGATAAAAAAAACCCATTGGCAGATGCTCAAATATTCAATTGATTTGGCTACTGCAGGCGTTGCTCTGGCTAAAAAAAATGTTTATAGGAAATTTACAAAATATAATTTTCCAAATTATTTGAGGAGCATGTCTCGCTCAATTGAAAGAAGAGCGATGCTAAAATCCATTGGAACTAAAATTGGGAAACATGTTCACACAAACTCAAAAGATTCTTTAGTTTACCTTCCTTTGCTTAAAGAATATGGAAAATCAGACATACAAAAACTAAGAGTATTTTATGATTTTAGTGACGAAGAACTAGCATTTATTTTAGAAACTAGCGTCAGCAAAGTGAAAAAATAACTAATAATCAGTCATTTTTGTTTGCCCTTTTGCTTTTTTAACCCCACTATGCTCTTTTTTCTCACCTTTATTCTTTTGCATTTTTGTCAATATGCTCTTCATCTTTTTCTCTTTGTTATTAGCTGCATAATAGTAATATTCATCTCGAGTTCCTTTTGTCATTAAGACAATTACCTGGCCTTCCTTTAGTCTGGCAGCTCTTCCTCTTCTTTGTATGCTTCTTATTTCACTTGGCACCGGTTCATAGAAAATAACAACATCAACAGCTGGTATATCCAACCCTTCTTCCCCGATGCAAGAAGCAACCATAACATCAAATTTTCCTTCTCTGAATTCAGCAATTGTTTGTTCTTGTATTTTTTTCGTTACACCATCTTTTTTACCTACAAACTGCTTTGCACTAATCTCATTTTCTTTAAGCACATCTTCGATTCTTGCAATTTGAGCCCGATATTGTACAAATACAATGATTTTCTTTCCAGCTAATTTTTTTATAACATCAATAAGGATTTTCATTTTCGGGTGATCCTCATCTTTTTGACAGAGAATGGTTACTGTTGAAATTCCTGGTTCTGATAATAAAATTTTAGCAGATTTACTTTCTTTTTCTTTTAGTTTTTCCAAATATGAGCGCATTGGATATATGCCTTGTGTTTCCAGAAGTTCTGTCATGTGAAGAAGATGAAGTAGAATAGAGTATTGTACAAGTGCGGGGTATTTGATGCTATGAGGGATATTCAAGATACGCTGACGAAGTGCCATAAACCTGCCCTTATGTTTTAATGGAGGTGGAAAGCCCATTCCAGCTAATCGTTCTGCATATTTTGATGTTAGTTTGTTGAGTTCTTTTCGTATATCTTTGAAATGATCTGAAAGCTCAACTGGTATCCAACTTATGGTGCTTTTTTGGACATATGGGGCAACGTCAACGTCATTCTGGTCTCTTATTTCAACATTGTCAATTTTCAAAGTAGTCATTACTTCTCTTATTCTATCGTGCCTGCCTCCCGGTGATGCAGTTAGACCAACAAAAAGAGTTTTACCATCAGAATATTCATGGAGTTTTTCTGAAACATAAGTGTATGCATAGTTTCCAATCGACCTATGGCATTCATCAAAGACAACTAATGAAAAATGCGGTTCCAACACTTTTTTTTCAATGTCATTTTTGATAGTTTGCGGAGTACTAATAATTATGTCTGTGTTGTACATTTCCTTTCTTTTTTTTGGTGCAACTTCACCACTAACTAATGCAACATTTTTCTCACTAAGTTCAAGAGTTTTTATCACTGATGCAAAATGCTGTTTGGCAAGTGGTTTTGTTGGTGTTAAAAACAAACACCTGCCTTCTTTCATTTTATCTTGAATTAGCATAAGTGCAATGAGTGTTTTCCCAATTCCAGTTGGCAGTACAACTAGTGTGTTCCCATGCTGTTTTATCGAATTATATATTGATAGCTGGTAAGCTCTTGGAACTAATTGCACACTCCCTTTACTTATTTTACCTTTTTAACAATGTCTAAGTGGTAAAACATGGTTTTAAAAGGCGTTTTATGCATATATTTAGTGGGTATTTGAAAGAAGGAGGGGTATCATGCGTACTTTACAAGGTGGGAAAGTTTCTCAGGCAATTACTAGAACACGAGAACGCCTTAGAACCAGATTACACGAATTCATGGATTTATTCTCTGATCCCTTTACTTTAGCTCCAAATTATGCTCTCCCTGGAGGTGGAGCAATTCGAGCTTTACCTGACCCAAAAATGTCAGGAATAATGTTTTTTGATACTGGAAAATCTCACCCAAGCAAATCAGCATCAGATCAAATTTCAAAATGGAATTCATTGGGTGTTCTCTTACCTGGTGAAAAACCAGATAAAGAAAAAAGATACATGGTTTATTCACGAGCACAAAAAGAAATATCTAGAATTTTGAAACAAGAAACTGCATGCCATGAATATCTTGCTTATGAATCAGCAAAATTGTTGGGTTCTGATCCTATGGTTGCAAGATATACTGCTCATCTTGTTGTTGGTGCTGGTGCAGAAGATTTTGTTTTTATGCCAGGTGGCAAATTAACTAATATCTGCCTTACTGATCCCGCGGTTTTAAAAACAAAAAATGCTGAGCTTGCAGCTGCGCTTAAGTTAATGCCAAGAGAGAAACCAACATTTTTCGGGACCATGCTTCACGTTGTTGCTGCTTTAGGTAGATTTTTCACTAATAATAGGGCAGACCTTGATGCTTTAAATCGTCCTTATTTTGCACATTTTTACGATGGAAATAGTGGTTTGAATATGATGGATGGTGAGTTGAAATTTCAAAGTGCACTAAGCAGAATAAAACTATACTGGGAGTTTGCTTCAAGTCTTTATAAAAAAAATGACATGCCAAATACATTCACTGCACTTGGACATATCATGCATTTAGTTCAGGATCTTCATGCACCTGCTCATGTTCATAATGATACTCATGGTCCAGGAAATCGTGATTCTTTAGAAGCTTGGACAACTCGTAGTGATTATCTTCACATTGCCAGGTTATCAGATGAACCAAACGTTAGGATCTGGAATGGAAAAACTCTTTCACCTCCAAAACCAGATGAGAGTTGGACTCCTGAAAATCTCAGTTCAAAACTTACTGAGTTTATTGATGCAATGGTAAGAAATACACAAAGATTCAGAAGTGTTGATGCAGTGGGCACTGATCCTGGGCAAGATATGCAGGGTAAGCTGACTGCTCAGGAATGTTATGACCAGGCAAAAGTTCTCATACCAGCTGCAATCGTAGATGCTGCACAATTAGTTGCAAATTTCCTTGATTTCCATAGAAGAAACTAGTTACATTAAGTTCTTGTAAAGAACAGAGACATCACTTTTATCCAAATCATGATGTGCTAGTGGTTCTTCTTTTATTTGTGGAAGATTATCCTCATAGGTAGGTCTGTTTTCCTTGTAGAAAATACCTATGGGTAACTTTTCATAATCTGTTTTTTCAGCTTCAAATGCCTTTTCCAATGCCATCATTCTATCTGAACTATTATGGCAGGCTTCTTCGAGTTTGTAAACTCTTTTTGTGAAGAAATCATAGGTATTCAGCCTATTGAATGTGACGCATGGCTGTAACACATCCAAAAGTGCAAATCCCTTGTGCGCAATTGCTTCTTTCATGAGCATTTTCATATGATTCATGTCGCCAGCATATGCTCTTGCTACAAATGTTGCTCCACCTACAATACCCATTGTTATTGGATTGAATGGGGTTTCAATAACACCTTTAGGTGTTGTTTTTGTTTTCATCCCAAGCTGCGAAGTTGGTGATGCCTGCCCTGTTGTAAGTCCATAGATCTGATTATCATGAACTATGTAAGTAAGATCATAATTTCTTCTCATAATGTGGACAAAATGGCCCGAACCAATTCCATAACCATCTCCATCTCCACCCATTGCAATTACTGTGAGTTTATTATTTGCAAGTTTTATTCCAGAAGCAACTGGAAGTGATCGTCCATGCAATCCTTCGAATCCATATGTGTTAAGATAATGAGGGCTTTTCCCGCTACATCCTATTCCGGATGAAATTGCCACATTGTATGGTTCAATACCAAGTTCTACTATTGCACTTTTTAGTCCAGCTATTATTGCATGGTCCCCACAACCAGGACACCATTGTGATTTATCCTTTACATTCAATTCAGTAATTTGAACCATAAGATCACCTACAATCCGTATCTACTTGGAGAATAATACTCCATATCGTCTTTTTCCAGAACAACAATTTCCTTTGGTCCTTTGTATTCTGCATTTTTCAATTTTTCAATTTCATCTGCAATTTGTTCTGGCAAAAACGGTCTTCCGTTGAATTTTAAAAGATGGAAATCCATTTCAACAGAAGCAGTTTCCCTTAACACTCCTGCAAATTGCGCAGTTGAATTATTTTCTATCATTATTGTTACTTTTGCCCCTCTCACTGCTTTTTTCACTGTTTTCTCGTCAAGAGGGTAAAGATGAGTAAAATGAACAAATTTTGCTTTTATTCCTTTTTTCTCCAATAATGGAAGAGCATCAATTACTGATAGTTTCTGTGATCCCCACCCAAGCAAAACAACATCTGCATCTTTTGCTGTTGAACCATATGTTTCTGGTTGATCGAGTTCTTTCATTAATGATGTGAGTTTTTTTGCTCTTTTTTGTACCTGCATTGTCCTCATACTAAAACTTTCTGAACTAAATCCATGCTCATCATGTTCGTATGATGATGCAACATGATTTCCATTCGGTGTTCCTGGAAAAACTCTTTCAGATACTCCATCATCAGTGAATGCATATCGTTTCCATCTTGTCATTGGAGGCAATGTCGGAAGTTCTTTTACGATTTTCCCTCGTTCTATTTTCACTTTTTTATGTTTGAATTCTTCAGTTGAAAATACACTTTCCCCAAGATGTTTATCAGTTAGTATGATTACTGGAATTTGGTATTTTTCAGCAAGATTAGCTGCCTTTGCAGTAAGTTCAAAACATTCAGTTACATCTCCTGGTGCCAAAACAACTCGTAAAAATTCGCCTTGTGATGCATGGAGTGCAAATCTCAAATCTCCTTGTTCTGTCCATGTTGGCATACCTGTGCTTGGTCCAACCCGCTGTGCAATAGCAACAACAACCGGTGTTTCGCTAATTGCAGCAAGGCCAAGTGCTTCTGTCATAAGAGCAAATCCACCGCCTGATGTTCCTACCATTGCACGTGCTCCTGCAAATGCAGCTCCAATTGCATAATTCATTGCTGCAATTTCATCTTCTGTTTGCTTTACAACCAAGCCAAATGTTTGTTCGTTCTCAATCATATAATGGAGTATTGTCGAAGCTGGAGTCATGGGGTATGCTGAATAGAATTTCACACCGCCTTGTATTGCTCCAAGTGTTACTGCTTCATTACCGGTTATTACTAATTTTCTCTTATGTGAAATTGGCTTTATGTTCTTGCCATTTATGTTGTTGTTTTTTACAAAATCATAGCCAACTTTTGCTGCATTAATATTTGCCTTTACGATTTCTGGACCTTTCCTTCCAAATTCATCCTGCATAATTTCGGTTAACATATCAAATGGATAATCAACAACTGCCAGCGCTGCCCCGAGTGCAACTGTGTTTTTCATTTGTTCTGTTCCGCCAGCATCTTGTGTTAATTTTGAAAGTGGCACTGGGTGCATCTTCACATCTGGCCGAATCTTGAATTTGCTAATATCTATAAGCTGATCATAAATGATCATCCCACCATTTGCTACTGTTCCCATGTGGTAAAAAACAGCGTCTTTGTTGAGTGCAATTACTAAGTCTTGTTCTTGGACTGGTGAGTTTATTTCCTTATCACTGATACGTATTTGGACCGTGTTATGCCCTCCTCTTATCAATGATGGATATTCTGGATATCCAACTGCATTGTATCCTCCTCTTGTAAAGCATTTGATCATGAGTCTTCCGGTTGTCATTACTCCGGCCCCGGCGCGGCCAGCAATCTTACATGTAAATTCCATATTATCATTCCTACTAGTCATGGTACGGACTTTATCGATTGAGTTCGTAGCTAATTTAAAAGTATCTAATAGCTAATCGACAGCTGTCGTGCTATAAAATATGCTATTAATTACGTCTTTTTATATCTTTTGCAACATAATAAAACCATGACAAATCCTACTGTTCATAGAATTCAGTTTGGTAAAATTGTTCTTCCAGGTCCTTCAACTTGCTGTGGCGATACTGGCCATGTGATGGGTTTTGGGAAAAAACCAGCTGGCGCAAGAAAATTTTTGTCTTTGGTTGGTGGTCAAGAAGATCCTGTTTTTAGACAATTAAAGGAAGGGATGGGGATTTTAAGATCAAATCGTCTTCCAGCCAATACTTTGTATTCTGAGAATGATCCTGCAGTTGTTGCTTTTACAAGTGCACTTGCACATGGAACTGTTCAAGGGGATTTGTATGCTTTAATTGAACGCCTTATCGATACTCGCCCAGATCTAATGATTGATACTCCATCCGGACAAAGAATTGTTGATCTAGAGTTTGAAGTACAACATCCAAGACCATTTGAATCAGGGTATCACTTTCGTCTTGATAGTGAGTTTCATGTTCCTGATATATTACCAACTGCGGCCGTATTGCTAAATCAATCAGAAAGAAGGTTTGGAGAGTTGGGTTCAGGTGCTGAATTGATTATGCAAGCACATATTACCGAACCATATATTCTTGCAGTTTCTGTTCTTCGTCATTTTGGCTATGATGCATACCCAGCTCAGGCAGTTGTTCCAAATAATGCAAACACAGTTCGTTTTCATCCAATAATTACTGTTATTGATCAGGACAAAGAATACCCACTTACAACGTTTGATCTTTTGCGTATTCATCCACCAATGGGCTCAATTGATATTATCAGTGATGTTGCTATGGTAGGTGCAACGTATGCTGCATTAGCCGAAGCAAGAGTTAGGCATTTAACTGTTGAAATGCTTCGTCAGCATAAAGAAGGAAGAGAACTTTCAATGGATGAACTAACAAATCAATTACGAAGAATTGCAGATGTACTTTTTGAAGCACATAAAAGATGGCCGGGGTGTCATTACATTAGCAATGCTTTGGTTTATGCATTTGAAGATTTTTCAAATACATTATTTACGATTAATCATGCAAATTTACAAGCTGAACTAGTCAAAACCCAACAATCCGGCAAGAGTCTTGGTTTTGATTTACAAGCTACAGTTGGGAAGTTCGCAGTAGAAGCAAGAATCACTGCTGAAAGATTTGCTAATTTTGTAAGATCCGTACTTGCACAAAAAATAGATCAATATGAAGCAACCAGTAAATAAAATTCGGGCCCGACGGGATTTGAACCCGTATCCCGAGGTATCTCCTACAATTAGGAGGGGCATTCGAAGCCTCGTCGGTTATCCAGGTTGCCAAACGGGCCCTTTTTCTATCTTTATTTCTTTCCGTAGTATTGATAATCGTTCTGCATAAGTTGTATTTGGTGGGCAATGACCATATCTCATCCAAATGTCATATCTACTAGATTTCACATGATTATTCATACCTATCATGTTCATCCATTTAATTGCTCTACCCCCAGTTATCCAAATTCTATATGCATTTGACCATTTTGAATTTTGAGGGTATACAATATCGCTACAATGTCTAATCTCTAGACTATTAAGAATATCTTTTGTTTCATCAAAAAGAGATTTGGACGTAGTGGTCAAATTTATCACTGGATAATAATGGCATGTTCTTTTGAATTCACGGTATTTTCCAGTACTTCGTTTGAACGAAAGTGATCCATCGGTATCAACTAAACCCCTTAAAAAAGCACATTTGATTTGCAAGCTTTGGGTCTTCATTATAAATTTGGGAATTGAAACAATGTAGCTTTTTCTACCATAAGGAAATCCTAGTGAATGCATTTTTTCTATTATTTTCTTCTCTCTAATAACGAATCCATATGTGCTTCGTTTAGGAAAAATTCTTCCATTGATTACAGTTCGAAAAACTTTACTAAATAGCGGAATTACTATATTTCTATAGTAAATCTCTTCTTCTAATGAACCACTCACATCCAGCTCCCTATTATGGTTCTTATTTCTCAAATGGCCATCTCCAGCATGGATTCCACATATCTCTGCAAGTTCTATATCCCCCATATCTGATACACAAATCCATAACTTATCTATTTTTCGGGGGACACATCATTTCCTAGATGGTTTAGACCACGGACCCTTGAGTTGATTGGCTGTGTAATGTTCTTAATTTAATCATCCTTGTGGTAGAGTGGTTAAAAATGTTTTTATATACTGATTGTATTATGCGTTTTAGAGACATTACTGCCACTGGAAAACATAGGTCATGGCTACCTGAATGGGGCAAACCCTATTCCCCTGGTTTCAAACATGCTGAAGTTCGTCCACTTTTAGAGGAAATGGACAGAAAAGGAATGCTTGGTAGAATGTTCTTAGATTGTGGTAGTGGCAGCAAAAAATCTGATTTTTATCCTGTAAATGGTAAGCGTGTAATTCGTGTGGATGTTGGTATGCCTTATGGGTATTCAAGAGATGGTAATGTTCTTGAACTTAGGGTAGATGTCGAAACACTAACATTGGCCACACTGGTTGATCTTTACCGTAGTCTTCCTAAGGAATGCCACTTTGCCGGTTCAGCTATTAATATTGTGCCAGATACTCTCATAGTGGTTGATCTCCTTAACTATGTTAATTTCAGAGATGTCATACCACGACTTATGGATATGCTTCGTTATGGTGGTAGGGCAGTTATCAGTAACTTTGCTGGCATGGGAATTACAGAATTACTTTCACAGGATGGAGTGAAAAACAATTTACAATTTTTAGAATTCTTATCTGAGTGTAAATTCAGACTCGAACATCTTACTTTTCCGCCTTTATTTCCACCGTCGTGGGTTCCACGTTCTGAACCACCTGCTCCATATCCGTCAATAGCTACTACTCTGAGAGATAATGGGAGCATGATATTGGTTCTGGTGAAAGATTAGCTATTTTGTTAAAACTTCGCAACCATCTTTTGTTACCAAAATTGTGTGCTCTGCTTGTGAAACCAGCCCTCTACTAACTTCTCTTAAAACAGGATAGCCTCGTATGAATTGGTTTTGCAACAATTCTTTCAGCGCAGCACTCACAAGCAATTTTGATGGGAATTCCTTTCTCACCCATCGTTCAGCAAACGGAAGCATTCCGTAATTTTTTATTACATAATCAACTATCTTTCTTGACTGCCTCATTCTTACATTTGCTGGGGAATAAAGAGAAAATATTTCTACCTGTTCCAAATCTTCAACATATCCACTCCCAGTTGTTGCAAAAGGTTCAACAGCAAAAATATCTCCTTCTTTGAGTTTGTAAATATCTTTTGTTCTTATGTTTGGTATCTCAACACCAGCATGCAATTGGTTTGATTTTATCATATGTCCTGAAAGATTTGAGATTGGTTTGAAACCGTACTTGTTTATTGTTTCTTCTATCAAACCCCCAATTTCACCAACTCCTACGTCTGGTTTAATTGCGTCTATTGCATTCTGAAGAGCTTCTTCTGATGCTTTAACAAGAGTTTCATTTTTTCCACTCATATCAATTGTGTAAGCAGTATCTGAAAGCGCACCATCGATTTCTATTCCAAGGTCTATCTTTACTAGGGCATCATCCTCCATCAAACGTTCTGAATCAAATTCTGGAGTGTAATGTGCTGCTATTTCATTAATTGAAATATTTACCGGAAATGCTGGTTTTCCTCCTTCATCCTTTATGCTTTGCTCTATCATATCAGCAATGTCCAATAATGATTCCCCTACCATTATCAAACGTTTACTTTCTTCACGTATTTTTGCTGCTATTTTTCCCGCAGTTCTAAATTTTTCTAATTCATCATCAGACATGAGTATCACGTTTAATATGCTGTTTTCAGTTTAAAAAATGCGTCTATATTGATGAATTTATGTGACACATGTTTAAATATAAAAATCAAGCGTTTATCTCATGGAACTTTGTTTTCGTCAACGTGGTTCTACAGAGCGAAGTACGAAACGCCCAGTTCCAATCATAAAAGCAATAAAAAGGATTCCAGTTCCGGATTTTGATCCAAATTGGGTACCTCCTGGAGCACTTGAAAAACTTAGAAAAGAACAGCAGCCTCCAAAAGAGGATCGTCCGCGATTGGAATTACCACTTTATGATGAACCACCACCAGGATGGCAACCAAGAAATGAAACACCAAAAGAAGAGCGTGGTGTTGTTATTCAAATCTAATCTATCTCATTACAAGTCGTCTTTTTACTTCATACAATTTTCCTAAGTCAGGAACATCAAATCTTGGCGGTCTAAATGGTTTGACTGACCCTATCTCTCTAATCCATGGTACTTTGTCAGGAGGATCAATTATCCTGATCTCTCGTGGTCCTGTTGTTACAAATCTTCCCTCTTCATCTCTTTGTACATTTGGTATACTTATTTTCCCTCGCACAAGGCGTCGGTCTATTACTTTTCTTGCCTTTCTCCATTCATGCGATTCAAGAATACTATAATCAAGCAATAAAAGTACATCTACAGTTGCACATCTCATTACTGTTCTCAAAAATCTTCCTGCTGCTTCTAATGTGGCACCAGTCATCACATCATTTTCCAAAAGCAAAATTCGTTTACCTTCAAGCGATTCTGTTATGTGTTCAATTGGTGCCACCTTTCTCAATGTATCAGAGTTCATTCTTTTTGTTAGTATATTTGTAACATCCCATCCGACCAAATCAAAAATATAACTAAGCCAAAGTCCTTTGACTGCATTTCCAACAGCACAATCATATCTTTCACGCAATTCATGCGCAGCTGTCCATGTTGCTTCAATATTACCTACTTGCGATGCATATGGATATTGAAATGTTCCAATCCTATTGTGTGCATCTCTAAGAATTCCTATTTCTTCATCTGTGATAGCTCGTCTATCGATTGCAGTTGTAACTATCTCAACTAACTTTGTTTGTACTCCTTCGAGATATTCTCTAAATTTTCTCTCGAATTGTACCATCAAATCTGTTAATCCACGTTGTGCCAGTCCTTCCTGAGTGTAATATGCTTCTCGTGGCATCTCTGATGGTGTTCCTTTTGTGCCCATATTTATATACGTATTACCATATCTTTTTATTGCTATCCTTATCCTCATTAATACTTCTTCACATAATTAGTATGATGCCAAGCGTAGCAGAATTAATCCGAGAAAGGTTTGGCGAGCTTACCCCCATTCAAAAAATTGCCATGCCCAATGTTCTTGCTGGAAAAAATGTCCTTATTTTAGCTCCAACTGGTTCTGGGAAAACTGAAAGTGCACTTTTGCCCATCCTAGAAAAGATCAAACTCAACAAAGACAAGACACCTGGTATTAGGGCACTGTACATAACTCCACTCCGTGCACTTTCACGTGATCTTAAACAAAGGTTCAACTGGTGGTGTGACAGATTAGATATTTCACATGACATCAGAACTGGCGATACAACAATGGCAGAAAGGGCAAAACATAGACGCAATCCCCCCCAAATCCTTCTTACAACTGTGGAATCATTACAGGCACTTTTGCTCGGACGAATAATGCGCAGACATCTTTCAACAATTGAATTTGTTATTGTTGATGAGATTCATGATATTTTAGACAATAAACGAGGTGCACAACTTTCGCTTGGTCTTGAACGTCTTAACGAAATTGCCAAATTCCAAAGACTTGGTATAAGTGCAACAGTTGCAAATGAGTCAGAAGCAGGAAAACTTCTTTTTGGTGATCGTGAATTTCAACTTTGTGAAAGTGGTAAAAATCGGAAAATGGATTTTAGTGTAGAATCACTTTCAAATGAAAAACGTTTAGAAAGAATAAAAAAATTATCAGAACAAAACCGGTCATTGGTTTTTGTAAATACGCGAAGTACAGCAGAAGAGATCGGTGCGTCATTGAAAAAAATGAAAGCATCAATAGGGGTTCATCATGGTTCCCTTGCAAAAGAAGTTAGATTAACTACAGAAGATGATTTCAAAAGCAGCAAGATCAATTCTATCCTATGCACATCTTCTCTTGAATTAGGAATTGATGTTGGGGATGTTTCATTAGTTTTGCAATATGGTTCTCCTCACCAAGTTTTTCGTTTAATACAAAGAGTTGGAAGATCTGGCCACAGTCTTGAGAAAACACCCAAAGGAATTATTTTCAGTTCAGATTTTGATGATAATCTTGAAAGTGAAGTAATAACAGTACTTGCAAAAAACGGGTGGATGGAAGATAAAAAAGTCGAGAGGGGTGCATTAGATGTCATTGCACACCAGATTATTGGAGTGTGTATTGATTTCGGAAGAATAGAACTTTCAAAAATACACCAAATACTTTCACGATCATATGCATATGGTATTGATTTCAATAAACTAAGGATGGTTGCGCTTCAGCTTTTTTCTGAAGGACTAATATATTATGATGAAACTCCTAAGGATGTTCTAGTCAAAACAACCAGAAGAGCAATAATCTACTATTCCACATTTATCAGTACTATACCAAAAACTAAAAAATTTCTTCTTCGTGATATATCTGCCAACCGATTTATTTCAAGTTTAGATGAAGAATTTGTTGTTAATCTAGAGGCAGGATCAAGTTTTCTTTCCCATGGTCTTCCATGGCACGTGATAGATATTACAGAAAAAGAAGTGCTTGCAGAACCAACATCTGGTTTGGACATAATGATACCTTCTTGGACTGGGGAAGATATCCCTGTTTCTTTTGATGTTGCACAAGAAGTTGGAAAGATGCGTTCAGTTAAAGCGATTTCTCCCCTTCCTGATCATAAGATCATCGTCATAGAGCTAGTTGAAGACTTGATTGTTGTTCATGCTTGTTTTGGTACAAAAGTAAATGAAGCGATTGCACGTGTGTTCTCAAAACAAATTTCCAGTTTAATTGGGGAAAGTGTGATCGCAGTTTCTGATCCATATAGAATTATGATAAAATTGCCATTTCCACTAAAAGAAGAAAATATACAAAGTGCTTTTGAAAATGTCAGGAATGTCAAGAACCAATTGTCTGATGCACTCGAACATTCTTCAATGTTAAAATTCAAATTCCTTCATGTTGCGAGGATGTTTGGTTTGCTTTCAGTTGAAGGAACCATGAATTCAAGATATATTCAGATGCTCCGACACTCAGTTGTTTATGAAGAAACAATACGTTCTATTTTTTTCAGATATTTTGATGTTGAAAAAACTGAAGAAATTTTGAAAGATACTAGAAATGGAAAAATAAAATTAATTTACGATGTTAGAAAAAAACCAAGTTTCTTTGCACAAATAGGTCTTGAAAGAATGTCCGGGGCAGATTCTGTTGGTGCATTTGAACCTCGTGAAAGAATAGTTTCTGCATTTAAGGAGAATGTTCTCTCGAAAACAGTACGCTTAATCTGTCTTAATTGCAAAGCAACAAGATTTATGCATCTTGCTGGTGCACCTGAAAAAATTGTTTGCCATAAATGCAATCAACCTTCGTTGGCTATTGTAAATAAAGAGGGTGAGCCAAAACATGATGCGGAATTTTCTGCAGGCTTAATCCGTGCTTACGGAAAAAAAGCACTTATTGCTCTTTCTACTTATGGTATTGGTCCACAAACAGCTGATCGTGTTCTAAGACGATTGCATAAAACAGAAGAAGCGTTTTATCTTGATCTGATTGAAGCACAAAAGAATTTTATTAAAAATAAAAAATATTGGAAATTGTAATCTATTCTATTCTTGCTCGCATCAGAGGTTCTTTGGAATATAATAATGCTAAAACCAACACTGTTCCAATTATGGTTTCTATCCACATTCCTAATCCAGCCAACACCCCGATTGATGCAGTTACCCAAATTGCAGCAGCAGTTGTTATCCCAGATGGTTTTGCCATGCCCTCTTTCCAAATAACAGCAAGTCCAAGAAAACCAACACCAGCAACTATCTGGGCTATCACCCTTGTTGGGTCATAACTGTTGCTATATGGTAGAAACATATCTGCAACTGAAACTATTGTGAATACAGCAGAACCTAGTGAGATCAATGCAAATGTTCTCACTCCTGCTGGTTTGTGCTTTCTTGATAAACCTATTAACAGTCCTATGGCCACAGCAGCTACAAGTCTTATTACTGCTTCCAATTCACTTACCATACTCGATATTCTGTGACAGTGCTTTATAAACTTTCATCGAACCACGTTAGCCATGCCAAGAACGTCGAAACGTTCTTGAGTATCGTAACCGGAGGTTCTCAATGCACAGACAAGTTGGTTTGGTACAATCAGGTGGAAACAGCGGAAATAAATTCCGTCAATTCACTTTACGTGCTGAAGGCATCCAAGTTCTTCCTCAAAATACAGTAGAAAATATGGTGCATACACTTCATCGTCGTTCCGCTCATTCAATTCTGTCAAGATATTCTGCTGCAAAAAAAACATTACAAGAACAATTTGGTGGTGTTGTTGAACTGGTGCAGGTTCATAATGGTGCAATAAGAATAGCTGCTAGACTTGAATTCCTTACTGACCATTTACGGCTTGATGAAAAATTACATTCACTTGTTGTTGGTATGGGTTTTGATTTGGTACTTCATCATAGGGTTAGACCAACAGAAGAGCATGTATATATCATAAGTGAAAGTAGGTACAAATCAACCGCTGACTTTTCAGCAGTTGCACATATTACTGAAAATCTTCTTCGTCTTGCAAAGATGTTGGAACAATATACTGTTGAATTGCCAGATAATGTAGTGAGACTTCCTATTGGTGAAACAACTCCAACTTCTGTTCGAAGTTGCACATTCGAGAACCGGAGGGTGGCACTAGGCACATGATTATTAATTTTATCTAAGTGCACATATAATGCGTTTGCCAAGTTTTATTATCTATGCTCTATTTGCACTTATATTTGTTCTAATGCTCTTTATGGCATTTAATATTTTTGATCATACTTTATTACTTATTCTTATCACAATCGATATCCTATTATTTTTCTGTCTTCTCTATCTGTTCATCACTCAAAGATTATCAAAAGAAATAGATTTTACAAAATATCCAATTGAGGTTCCAGTGCTTGGCATGCATGAAAGAGCAAAAATTCTTCCAGATTTTATCCTACAAGAGGATGTTAGTGGAGTTGCTCCGAAAATGGTTTTCTTTCAAGATCATTTTGAGTTCAATCCAAGTGCCATTGGTATCAGACCAAGAAATAAGCGTTATTCTGAAGTTGAATTGGTAGATGTTACTCATTTTTTGTTTATGGATACAGTTAAATTTACCTTCAAAGGCAATCTCGCTCTTTCTATTCAACTATTACACAAGAAAAATCTTATCCTGCTTCTTAAATTTCTTAACAAAAAAGGATGCATATTTTCTCCAAAGACAAAAAAACTGCTAAAACAAAATCCTTCCTAATTTTAATTTCTTACTCTCTTTATCCTATCATGTTCAAACAAACAATTGTTGTTCGTGCTGATCTAAAGATGAACCGCGGAAATGACGTCTAATCCTGTTTATAAACGACCAAAAATCTATTTTTTTATGAAACGATATTGGGATAAGAAATATTTGAAAAAACAATTACGTGCTGGCAAGACTTATCTAACCATTGCTAAAGAAAATAATATCTCTAGTACTACTGTTCAAAGAGCATTAAATACATATGAGCTAACGAAACCAAGGTACGATTGGAATCAGAAAGAACTCGCTCTTCTAAAACGATACTACTGCCGCACATCCTATCCAAATCTGATTCTACCTCATAGGACTTTAAGTTCTATCTACCATAAAGCTACTCGTCTTGGTCTGAAAAGTTCTAATCATTTTAGGAAATATAAAATTAACACAAATTTTTTCAAAAAATGGACAAAATCGATGGCATATCTGCTTGGATGGATGTTTAGTGATGGGAATATGGCGGATGATTGCCGTTCATTCAGATTAAAATTGGCGATTAAAGATCAAGGAATTTTATATGTCCTTAAGCGTGCCATGAACGCAAATGTTCCGATACGTGTTCATTCACAATTAGTTCCCTCTAAAAAATATTATGCTCAGTATGCTAATCTAAGAGTTACTAATATCGAAATGTATAATGATCTCGTTCGCCTTGGGTGCACTCAAAACAAAGTGCACAAATTTATTCCACCCAACATTCCGCCAGTTTTTGTTAGTCATTTCATCCGTGGATATTTCGACGGAGATGGGTCTATCTATTTTAATAAACCTAATACTATCAGAATTAGATTCGTTGGTTCCAATCGTACTTTCATTCTTTGGCTGGCTACTTATTTTAATAAAAAATTGTGCTGTCCATTTAACTTCAAAAAAACTCCAATTGCAAAAAAATTATGGCAATGCGAGTATTATGGCGATAATGCACGTAATCTATGCAAGTGGATGTACCGTGGTTGTGAGAATCTTTATCTTAAACGAAAACGAAAACGCTTTATTGACCATCTGAAAAAGAGAATGTTATGTTCAAGCAGATAATCGTTATGCGGAAAGATCTCAAAATGTCTGTGGGTAAGCTTTTAGCACAATCTTCTCATGCGTCACTTTCAGCTTACAAAAAAGTCTCAAAATCAAATCCAGAAATTGCAAAAAGTTGGGAGGCCGAAGGTCAGAAAAAAGTTGTTTTGAAAGTAAACAGCGAAAAAGATTTATTCGAATTTTTTCAAAAAGGAAAAGATGCAGGAATACCCTGCGAAATCATTAGGGATGCAGGACACACTCAACTAGAACCTGGAACATATACTTGTTTTGGCGCTGGCCCATGGGACGAAAAACTCTTAGATGAGATTTTCGGAAAATTGAAATTACTTTGATTTTTATGCAAGTTTTTCTATTTCATTGTTGGGGTGGAGATGGCAAAAGTTGCTGGTCATTTTGGTTAACCAATCGTCTTAAAGAAAAAAATATCTCGGTTCTATCCCCTGATTTTCCGGATACAAATTTTCCTAAATTAGAAAAATGGCTAGAAACTATCCGTTCAAATCAAGGAAAATTTGATAAAAAAGAGGATTGGGTTTTTATTGGTCATTCACTTGGTTGTCCCACCATCTTAAGATTGCTTGAATCATTTGAGAAAGATGAACATGTGAAAAAAGTAATTTTAGTTGCAGGATTTGCAAAAGATCTTGGAATTCCAGATATAAAGAATTTCGTCGATCAAAAATTCAACTGGGAAAAAATCAACTCGGTTTGTGATGAATTTGTTGTAATAAATTCTGATGATGATCCTTTTATTGAATTGAACGAAGGAGAAAGGTTGGCAAAAATGCTTAATACAAAACTGATTGTTGAGCACAATGGTGGTCACATAAATAATCTACACTATGCTCGTTTGTTAGAATTTCTCTAACCTCCAGTCCAACAACTCGCCGGTGTTATCATTTTTTCTTTATCTTCTTTACTATATTCTTTATCCATAATCCTATATCCAGTATATTTTTCTTCTACTGGATCCATATCAGGTCCAGGGGGAGGAAGATAAAAACTTTCTTCTATCTCATTGACAATATAGTCTTTTTCAATTTCTAAACACCATTCTTTTACTATTATTTTTTCCGGCATATCATCTCCAAAAACATTATTGAAAATCCGCTTGAATTTTTCCGGTGCTGTTTTAGGGTCAAATTCCTTTTCAAAAGTTGTTCCAAGATATAATCTCGCTGGGGGCACACCAATTTCTTTATTTTTTCCATTTATTTCTACAAAAAACCTTTCACTAGTAACGTAAGCTCCAGTATATGTTCCTACATCAATAAATAATGCAGTTTCAAAGTACACACATCTTTTCCCACTAAATGGAGCTTCCATTTCTTTACCAGTGAATTTGACCATAAAGAATTAGTTGAGTTATAAAATAAAAACGTGCTTGAAACTGCGGTTTCAAGATAGGCAATTTTGATAAATAGGGGTGCGGGGATGTGCCCCGCAACAAAAAGAAATGCCACGGGCCTGATTTGAACAAGCGACCCCACCGTTTCCAAACTTTTTGAAAACATCATTGTTGCAAAACAACAATGCGCCCATAAAAACGATAGTTCGTTTTTATAGGGAAGTTTGACCGAACTGGGATTCCAGTTAAGATACTTCAGCTTCACAGATTCTTTTAGTTAAAAAATTCCTAAAAGAAACAGGTGTGCTCTCCCAACTGAGCTACCGTGGCATTTAGTATTTTAGTTGTTAACGGAAAGATTCTAAAATAGTATTTATTCTCCTCCTTTTATGTGGATTTGAGGATCCTATGTCATTATTCCATTTAGCTAGCATCTTCATTCCATATATGGAGATTTTATAACTACCATTTCCTGCATGTCTATAATTTATTCGAAATCCCATCTCAATCAATGTTTTGTATACCTGTATTAACAATGTTTGATTCGAATTTGTTATCTCCAGTGTGGGGTAGCTCTCGATGCCTTTTTTATGTGATGTAAACACAGACCCATCAGTGTCGAATAAACCCCTAATGAAAGCTTTTAGTAGTTTTTTAGTGACACTTATTCTTGGCGGGATTCCAAATTTACACTTTAATGTTCTAGGTGGTATCCCTATTTTATTTGTGATAAACTGGTAAAATTTTTTAGAATATATAGTTAATCGCAATCCCCTACTCCTCACCCTATAATATGGTTTTTTTATTCTGGAATGAACAAAGAAGTAGATATAGTCAAAATATTCTCTATCTGTTATGATGTTCCCGGTTAATGTTATCTCGTATTTTCTTCCATTAGACCATATATTCCCGTCTCCCATCACTGCCCCACAAAATTCTGAAATCATTTCATCAATAAAATAATCTTCCATAGTATTTCTCATTTGCTATTCTTTATCTCTATGATCCTGTTTTTGATGTGCCTGCCCATCAAAAATACTATTTTAAATGTTATTTACCATATATTTCCATTACAGACAAGTAAAAAAAGATTTCATTTAGCCTTTGATAGGTTTATGAAGTCTTTCAACCCCAGTAAATTTTTTCAGTTTAGCTGTTATTGAGGTTTTCTACCACAAATATTCCAAAGTAGTCAGAGGTAAATAAGGGGATGGTAGGTTCATCCCTATGATATTAAGAGCAATTGCGAAATTACATTTCATCGTTGGTCTGGGTATGTTCTTATTTGTAGGGCTAATGGTTGTCTCTGACGATGTTGATGCCCGTGCTCTTCTTCTTTTGCCCATAGTGATAATGTTTATGGCAGCTAAAATCCTTCATACAATTGATCAAGCAAACGAACTAGAGGATATGATGTATCGTTATAAAAAGAGAATTTCAGACCCACTACCTACCGAAGCGTCTTTTTCTTCTTGAATACTCATTAATTGCAGCAGTAAAATCCTTTTTTGAAAAGTCTGGCCATAGTTTTTTTGCAAAGTAAAATTCACTATAGCATGTTTGCCATGGCATAAGACCCGAAAGTCTTTGTTCACCTGATGTTCTTATTACTAAATCAGGATCAGGAAGACCTTTTGTATACATGGAGTTACTCAAGGTTGTTTCATCAACTTTTCTAATTCCTTTTGCTAAAATATCGTTTACTGCATCAACTATCTCTTCACGTCCGCCATAGGATAAAAGAAGATTAAGTTGGTATTTCCTTTTTCCTCCTGAAGTTATTTGTTCTGCTTTTTTTATCATGCTTTGGATCTCAGAAGGGAATAACCCTGTTCTCCCAAAAAATCTCACTCTTAATTCATTCTTATTTCTATCATCACTGTCTATTGCTTTTTTCAAATTCTCCTTAAATAATCCAAACAGATCTTTTATTTCATCTTTGTCTCTCTTGAAATTATCTGTGGAAAATCCCCACATGGTAAGCATTGCCACGTCAAATTCTTTGCACCATTTGAGAACATCGCCAATTTTTTGAATTCCCTTGGCGTAACCTTCATGCTTAGTGAGTTTGTGTTTTTTGCTCCAACGTCTGTTCCCATCTGGCACGATGGCGATATGATTAGGTATTGTAACCTCCACCATTAGTTTAATCACCTAATATAATATTTGATTCAGTTTCTTCTTTTTAGCTGCAATTTTTAGTTCTTTTGCTATCCTTCTTCCAACACTCATTCTATCTTTATAATAATAAACAGAATAAGGTGAACCTTCTGGGAACACATTTGTCCCAGCAACTATTCTCGCACTTATTTCAAAAGCATAAATCTGAAGGTCTTCAGTGATTATTGTTTCCACACAAAATGGTCCAAGCAAACCACCAAACAAATCAAAGGAGGTTTCACTTATTTTTCTTCCAATTTCCATATACTCCGGAAGCAATGATTCTCGAAGAACCATAGGCTCGTTACCTACAACTGTGAAAGCAAGATCAATATTCATACCAAGTGAAACTGCCCGTGCAATTTCATCAGCACTGCTCTCCACTCTTCTGTCAACCCCAAGCATCTCCAATCTTCCTTGCTTTGTTGGGTATCCTGTTTTTCCAAATGAAGAGAAAAAGAAATGCGGGTATGCCCTTACCCCAACTATGAATTCTTGGATTATGCATTCTTTGTTGCCAACCTTTTTCTTGAACTCTGCCTCAGAACCAACAACCATATATCCTCTTCCGCCTTTGGCTCCAGCAAATTTCACCATGGCAGGACCACCGATCTCATTAGGCCTGTATATTTTTGGTGTTTTGATACCTGCTTTTTCAAGCCAAGTATACATCTTTTCTCTACTTCTTTCCCAAACTATGCTTTGTCTGTTTCCATATATGGGTATTCTCAAATCATCAAATTTCTCCCCTATGTATTCTACAAATGAACCGTGGGGGATGATGATAGCATTTTTTGCAACCAGATCATCAAATGGTATGTTATCATAACTATCGACTTCTATGAATTCGTCTGGTCTGCCAAGAGGAAAAGATTCGTATAGTTTTCTCTTACCTTTTTGTACTATGCCTATGGTTTTTATCCCTTCTTCTCTTGCACCTTTGAAAATTTGAAGAGAGGAATGTGAACAAATAGTAGCTATCTTGAAATTCTTATAACCAGAGACAATATCGTCTATTTTTTTCTTGTCAAGCATATCCTGATTGAAGATAAACTTCTTAAAAAACCTTATGTTGCGTCCAAATAATAAAATTAGTTAAATCTGTTGAAAAATAATCTCTTTATTTTCAATGGTTTTCCGTATTTGAATGCCAACCGAAGGATAAAGTTCATACTACTATTATGGTTGTTATAGTTTATAAACTATTGTGTTTATACATTTATTACAAAAAGCACTTAAAAACAACGAGGGAAATTGTTTTCAATGAAATGTGTTATTCTTGCAGCAGGTGAAGGAACACGGCTGAGGCCGTTAACTGAGACCAGACCAAAACCAATGCTTTATGCTGCAGGCAAGCCTATAATCTACCATTTATTGAAAGAAGTAAAAAAAGCAGGGATCCAAGAAGTCATTATTATTGTAAGATACAAAAAAGAAAATTTAATTCAATATCTTTCGAAAAATAATCTTGGTCTAACAATCAAATTCATTGAACAAGGAAAGGAAAATGGAACTGGTGCGGCCCTTCTTTCTGCTGAAAAAGAAATAAACGATACTTTTGTTGTTTTGGCTGGGGATATTGTAACTGAAGCATCTGTTATCAGAAAAGTCATTGATAATCATAAAGGAAACATTACTCTTGCTTTGAAAAAAGTTTCAAATCCTCATTTATATGGGGTTGTTGAACTTTCTGGGGATAAAATTAGTTTATTTGAAGAAAAGGCCAAACATCCGAAAACCGATCTTGCAAATCTTTCTGTTTATTGCATGGAACCAACTATTTTTTCTGAATTAAAATCAGTTGGAAAATCTGAAAGAGGAGAATATGAACTTGTGAGTTTGTTTATTGGATCAAAGGGAGTTGTTGTTGATGGATATTGGAAAGACATTGCTTATCCTTGGGATCTTTTTGATGCAAATGAATTTTTACTTTCTAAAATGGAATCAAAATCTGGTCATATAGAAAATTCAACAATAAATGGAAAAGTGATAATGGAAGAAGGAGCAAAGATAATAAGCAGTTATGTTGAAGGTTGTGCCTATGTTGGTGAAAACACGATAATTGGTCCAAACGCTTACTTAAGGGGGGCCAATTCAATCGGAGCCAACTGTTCCATTGGTGGGGGCACAACTGTGAAAAACAGTATTCTCTTAGATAATGTTAATGCTAAACATCTCACCTATATTGGTGATAGTATTATTGGTGAAAATGTTAACTTTGGTTCTGGCACTCAAATTGCAAATTATAGGTTTGATAGCGGTTACATAAACGTAATGACTGAAAGAGGCTGGACAAATTCTGGAAAGAAAAAACTTGGTGTTTTTGTCGGAGATAATACTAGATTTGGAGTACTATCCTGTACCATGCCAGGAAAACTAATTGGAAGTGATTGTTGGATTGGTTCTGGCGTTGTTGTAAAGGAAAATCTTAATTCAAATAATCATATTTTTGTAAAACAGGAAATTATTATTACCAAAGAAAAAAATGAGTGATTCTATTTATCTGATAATCGGAATTGATCCTGGAATTAATGTTGGATATGCAGCTCTTGATTTAAACGGAAAACTAGTTGGTGCTGGAGTTACCAAACAGAAAAATGCAAATAAGGTTGTTGGTTTAATTTCTCAAATTGGAATTCCACTTCTTGTTGCTTGTGATGTTTCAAAACCACCTTCTTTTGTAAAATCCGTTGCAGCAAAGTTTAATGTAAAAGTTTTTTCCCCAAGCAAGAATCTTACTCAGGAATCCAAAAGGTTCATGGCGAAAAATAGAAATTTTTCGACTGTCGCGAATTATAAAATTCGCTCCATGGCTCCTGATGCAATGGACATACACGTTAGAGATGCATATGCTGCTGCAATTAAAGCATATAGAAAATATTCAAATCGTTTTAGGAGAATCGATAAGATTTATTCTGATAAAGCTGAAGAATACAAAAGGTTAGTTCTAGAAGGAAAACCAGTTGGGAAATTTGATTAATTTATATATTTAAAAATCTATCCATACAAGACCATCTTTATGAACAGAATTAGATTTAATGGCAGAGGTAGCCATTTGTTGGCAGACAGTTTGAGCGTAAGATTCGGAGATACTAAAGTAAGTGATACTGTTATTAGGAGAAGACTTACTGACGTCGTAGCAACAATAAAGATGGACAGAAGTTTACCACCATTTTTATTCGGCTTTTCTCGTGGAGATAAAGTACTTATGGTTGAACCTCCACATCAAACAACAAGAGAAGCACATGAACATGAAAAACGTGCATTTGTTGGTATGCTTAATGATACACTTACTGATGCAAGAATCCGAGAAAGCAGAGCAGGTAAGAAAACATATCCAGCTGCAAAATCGCATCTTGCAAGAGTAGAATTTGTTGCAGGAATGGTTGAAGGGCTTCTTTCTTAGTCTGATTCTATGCACGTGACTGTGAAAAGAGGACGAATCACTAGTATCTCCGGTACAATACAAACAAATGAAGGAGATGCTAGGTGTAAATTTTTTCCTACTACTAAAAGTTTATTCATATTTGGTGAATATGGGGGAAGACGTGCAACTCCTGATGAAATGCAGGCATTTAGATTTGAATTTTTTGGTAGAAAATCAGAAGTTTTAGATGAATTAGATCGTCAGACTACTAAAGGAGAAGTAAGAACAGGAACAAGAGTAAAGGCATCTCGTCTTGTAAAAGCAACTCCCTTAGTTGAAAGTGTCTTCTGCTAGTTTTTTATTATCTAACAAACACGAATCCCTCAGATTTTAAGTTGTCTTTGAAGCCGCAGCTTCAAAACAGTCAAAATTTCTGAAAGAAATTTTAACTTGTACTTGAACGGTAATCCGTTCAAGATTCGCGAAAATTCTTCGAATTTTCACGATGCAGGGGTAGCGAAGCGGTCAATCCGCCTTTTAGTAAAAGGCGGCCCAAAACGGGCTGAAAAAAGCGGGACCATACGTGCTGGATTCAGGGTCCAGTGGCTTAGTGCCTTCAAGGGTTCGAATCCCTTCCCCTGCATATCCAAACAAATAAATGAACTTTTGTTGTCAACTTCCATATGGAAAAATATATCGAAAAAATTCTTTTTGAAAATATTGTAAAAAACATTTTTCTAATCATATTTTTAGTTTTATTATTTGGTCCCATCAATGATTATCTGATATATAATACACAACTCAGTACTGATGCTCCATTAGCAGGGGATACTCTTGTTGCAATATCAATACTTGCAGTTGTTGCATGCTTTGGGAATTTTGCATTTACCTATGAAAAAATACATTTCAAAAGTTTTTTTGAAAGAATGCTTGGTCATGCAATTACTGGAATTGTAATGTTAATAATTGGAATTTCACTTATTTTCACATCAACACTTCTCTATTTTCTAATTGGAGATTTTATAGTAGTAAATTTCCTGCTCCTTCTACTATATGTTTCAATGGTTATCTATGACTTTTGGGATTTGTTAAAGGCAATAAGGCTTGTTAGAGAGGATAAACGATCTTAAAATAAGCTGATTATATTATTTCATGGCTTTTAGATTCCAAGACCCACAACAAATTTCTACTTTCCTAAGCACTGATAGGTCTGGTGTACAATTCACTCCAGAATATTCTCATAGTCATTTTTTCTTTGCAGTTTCTAATAGTTCATACAGAGTCAAAGCAGCTGATCTAATGAGAGAACAGGCAGCTATTATGCAAGAGATATTTCGCACATCAGGAAAAACAAAATGCACTGTTTTCTACACAAGGGAGTTTAATCCATCAAATTTAATGGATCAATTTTTCTCTCTTAATCCAGAACTAAAGAAAATGTATGCAAGAGGAAGACTGGAATTCCAACTTATTCCCCATAAGATGAAGATCTGGGCCCAGGACTTTGGTCAGGGCGCACTAAGAAAAGATGGCAGTTATGAGTTTATGACTGGTATTGAAGTGGATCCAAAAGTCCAAAACATCTCTAGAGCAAATATCAATTCTTTTTATGAAAAAATCCCAGTAACTCAAATTCCATTAGCTTTTGAAGGTGGAGATGTCGCCACAACTATGCTTGACGGCAAAAAAACAGTGGTGATAGGACCGCAAACTGCAAATACCACAAGAATTTATTATGAAAGATTAGGGTATAAAATTTCAGACAATGAAATAAAAAAAATTCTGCAACATGCTTTCAATGCTGATAAAATTATTCTGCTTGGTTGCGATAATAACACTTACCTAACAATACCCTATATATTCCATCTTGACCAGGCAATTTTCTTTCCAAAAGCAGATGTAGCAGTAATAATAGATCCTGATTCTATAACTGATAAAAGAATGCATGATGGGTTAGTTGAATATTCAAGACAATTAGAGGAAGCTGGATTTAAAGTTATAAAAATTCCAAGTACTGTTGACCACATCAAAAAATATCAGGCGTATGTCAATTCTATTGCATTGACATCTGATACTGTCAAAATACTAATGCCAAGCTTTGGCGATTCTTTACTTGAACAAAAAATCAAGGAAATTCTTGAGTTGAATGGTTTTCAGGTTGTTTTTATTGCAAATACCACCTACCCTGGTCAGGGAAATATACACTGTATAACTGGTGGTTTTGCTAGATTAGTTGATGCAATGACCCCTAAAAAAATCGTTTAACCCATTGCAGCAACTGCCAATTTTCTATCTTTATTTGTTGGCCATTTATATTCCCACCAAGTCCACAATGCACCTGATGCAACTGCTTCATCATTTGAAAAAAGTAGTTCAACTGCTTTTTTGTATTTTTTTCCATCCAGAAAAACTTTTGTGAGTTCAGAAGAAGCAGCATATCTTTGTTTGGGATCATTGCTTTTGAGCATTTCTTGCCTGCTTGATAGTTGTCCTATTTGGCTGCCATTAACATGACTAATCATTGGTTTGATATCTTTAAAAGTGCCACATGCAGTTATTGCTACAAAACCCAAAGCAGCCATTCTTAATTTTTGCATACACTTCATCTATTATATATTATACTTTAATTTGGTTTACTCTTTTAAACAAAATCAAATTTATCAACATCAAAAACTCCCTTATCTGAAATTTTCAAATGCGGCAAAACTAACAATCCCATAAATGAAAGTGTCATGAATGGCGAATGCATTTTACAACCTAATTTTTTCACTATTTTTGTAAGTTTTTCGTATTTTTCTGCAACTTTCTCTCCGTTTTCATCTGTCATCAATCCTGCAAAAGGTAATCTTAGTACATACTTTTGTTTGCCATCATAAACAACAAGTCCGCCTTTTGCCATTATAATCTCATTTGCAACTTTGCAAATTGATTCATCATCAGTACCAACAATCCCTATGTTATGCGAATCATGCATTACACTTGAACCAAAAGCACCTTTTTTCATCCCAAATTTTTTTACAAAACCAATCGCTGGTTTTGTTTTTTTATAGCGATTTATTATGACTATTTTTAGAATGTCTTTTTTCAAGTTTATTCTATTTGTTTCCCTTAGTTTGTTAGTGATCAAACTCCCATCTATGGCTTCAATTACTGGAAGCTGTTTTGCAATTTTTAAATCATTGATTGTAATTTTCTTTGCTGAAAATTTGTTTATTTTATTCTCTTTTATTCTTTTCATTTTTACTTTCCCATGTTTGTAAATTTGTTTTCCATTGATCCATGTTTCCTTTACATTAAAATTTTTCAAATTATTAACAATAATAAAATCAGAATTATCGTCTTCTCTCAAAAGTCCACAGTCCAAACCATAATGTTCAACTGGATTTTTTGTTGCACTTTTTATTGCTGTTATCGGGTCAATCCCAAGTTTAACGCATTTTTCAAGAATTTTATTTATATGGCCTTTAAATAAATCATCTGGGTGGCTATCGTCTGTACACAACATACATTTTCCAGTTTTAAGAATTGGATAAATCTCATCTAAGTTCTTTGCTGCTGATCCTTCTCGTACAATAATTTTCATCCCTTTTTTCATTTTCTCTTTTGCTTCATTTAACATATAGCATTCATGATCCGTTTCTATGCCTGCAGAAATATATCTGTCCAAATCCGTTCCAACTAATCCTGGTGCATGCCCATCAATTCTTTTTGAATATTTTTTAGCAATTTTTATTTTTTCCATAATTTCTGGATCGCGATTGATTACACCCGGGTAATTCATTACCTCAGCAAGGAATTTTATTTCATTCTTTTTCAATAATTTTTCTATTTCTTTTTTTCCAAGTTTTGCTCCGTTAGTTTCAAAACCAGTTGCTGGGACACAAGAAGATGCACCGAAATAGAATTTCAACGGAACTTTTTTTGCATTTTTTATCATGAAATTAATCCCATTGATTCCACAAACATTTGCTATTTCATGTGGGTCTGCAACAACTGCAACTGTGCCTTGTTTGATTGCTAATCTTGCAAACTCGCTTGGAATCAACATCGAACTTTCAGTATGCACATGCGCATTGACTAACCCCGGGAGGATATACCTTTTTGGAGCCTTTCCAATTCTTTTTATTTTTCTTATTTTTTTATCAAAAGTGATCTCAACAGAATAAATTTTTTCCTGGAAAACATCAACCATATGTCCAATTATCTTCATGTCTGTCTATCATTTACTATGTTTAAATTTTTTTGTTAAATTTTAGTCAGTATAGCATTATTACTGGGATCAAGCCCCCTGAACTAAATAAATCTGATTTATAAACATATTGTTTCAAATAGTATAAAGTAGTGTGGGAGGATTAGTTATGGGTGGGCCAAGATTAACTAGATCAGAAGACAAACATTTATATTCTCATTCTGAGAGGTGTAGACCAGGCCATGGAAGCAATGTTTTCAGGCGTTATTTTGGTATTGGATTAACATCCTTATTGTTATTTGGAGGTATTAATATGGCTACTACTGTTAGACCGGCTGCGGCTCAGGAACATAAAGAGGATCAACGTATAACTCAAGCTAAAGAACAATTGGCAGGAGCAATTTCTGCAATTGGCAGTTCTTTTTCTCAATCTAGAGATTTTGGCATTCCAAATCCATCAGTAAATGCTTCAAGTAGATTAGTTAGTGGTGAAGAAGGTTTAGTTACTCTTCTTGCTCAACATAATGGAAGATTAAGACAAATGACTGGTGGGGTAGATGTTTTCCCAGTTACTGGTTCTACCTCTGAAGAACAATTTGTGTCATTAAATGCTTGGCTTGGAAAAGAGCACAAAGCATGTCCTGATTGTACTGTTTCACCTGCTATGGAAGGACGAACAGCAACAAGTCCTATTGATCAGGCAACACTTGATGTTATTAATACAAGAATTCAAAGCGCACTGACTACTCCAGGTGCATTTTCTGCTGCAGCTGCTGTAGCTGCTGTAACTACAGTTCATAGACCAGCAGGAGAAGAAACCCGTACAGAAAGATTACCTGCAGACATTGTACCAAAACCAATTATTAGTGATGCGTTATATACTGGAGTTGTTTCAGAGCTTGATTTGATTATTGAAAATCCAGAATCAACTCCAGTGGGACATGAAGCTTTACGCCACAGAGAAAAACTTGCAACACTTAAAGCTGGTGGCGAAGCAAAACAAGATGATTTACGTGTTGCTTACAGGGCAGCCAAAGTTTTTTCAGTTGCGCATATTGATGCATCAACACGACTTAGGGATGATGCATTGGCTGCAGAAAGAGAAGCCGCAAGACTAGAAGCAGAGAGAGCAAGAGTTCCACCTGCAGAAAGAGAAGCACAAGCGTATCATCATTCTATGGTTACAAAGGCACTAGAAATAGCATCACAATCAACTGCTATCTTGGGTTCTTATAAGCCAACTGAACCAGGTGTCCGTGCTGCTTATGATAAAATGACTGAAAGACTTAATGCGCTTTCACAACAATGTACTTCTTTACAAGGAAAACCAAAAGTAACATTTGAAGAAGCAAATGAAGTTTATACTCAAACATTGTTGGCTGCGGATGCAGTTGCAACAATGGATATTTTGATGAAATATGCAAGTGTAAATGGATTGGCGGGTCTTTCTGGCCGTCCAGCTACTGAATTCTGGAAATCCTATACTGGTCTTGTAAGTTTAATTGGAAAAGAAGGCACAACCGAATCACAATATGATGATGCTGTTGCTGGTCTGTATTCTGAGGTTTCAGGTAAATTAACAACAACTATTTCTTCTGACATTCGAAGTTCTGTAGAAGCAATTGCTCGTCTTCGTATAAGAAAAGCAGGGTTCTATTTTGAGCGTGCCAGAGTTACAATGACAGCAGGAGAAACACTATCATTGGAATCTACTCAACTTATGTTGGATCAAGCAATGCGCGCAGTTGAAGATTCCGGAGCTACTGTTCCAAATGAAATGTTGGAATTATCAAAACAATGGCGTGCATCATCTACTGATCCAGTGCTTTTGTACTCACTTGCACATAGTTTAATTTCAATTCGTGAAGCAGAATTATGGACATCTGATAAAACAGCATCTATGCGTCCATCTACAACTGATCCAGCCACTCTTCAAGCTGCAAGAACAAGAGTTGAACTTGCAAAACAAGCATTTATGTGGAACTTTAGCAAACCACAATTAGATCCAACTTATTATCTAAACATGTCAACTGCATTGGCAGATGATGCAATCCACATGGTTGTTCCTGCACTAAGATTTACTGAAGGTTCTGCAGGAGTTAAATCTGGTTTTGAATATAATAATACTGGTCCAGGAATGCCAAATCAATTTGATTCTGCAATGTTAGTTGAAAGAAGCCATCTTGTGGTATTAGCTGCAGTTAGAGATCTTGATCTAAGAAGTGCAATACAACTTCATTCAGCAAAACAAGATACACGTGGTGACTATGCTCTGCCAGGTTTATTCTCAAGATTAACAACAGCAGAACGATTAGCAACAGGGTTGCCAACATTTGATCAATCAAAAGGCAGAGTTTATCTTCTTGGTGCTGATCCAGACTTGAATATGAGTGGTGCTGTTTTACATGATGCACCTGGGTTTGATAGATATGGTTTAGGTTATTCAGTTGCAAGAAGGGAAGCAGTTCTCACTGCCAATGCAAGTTCACCATATCTACTGAGGAGTTCTGGGTTTTTAAGTGAACTTAATATCACAACTGGTCAATTTGTTAGTGGCCAGATAACAGGACAACAATTACTCACAACTGTAGCTGATAAAAGAATTGCAGAATTAGAAGCAAGGCTTGGCACAGTTCTTGAAAGAAATATAACCATCGCAGAACTTCCTAATCGTAATCCAGGTGAGGAAAGAGTTTACTATGTTACTAGAGCTAAAGAAGCACTTGAACAGGCCAGAACATTAAGAGGCCAGACTGATCTAGTATCATTACAAAGATCAATTGAAGTTGCTGAACTTGGACTTGAAGGTCTTTCAACTGCTCACCTCACAGGGTTAGTTCCAGAACAGTCATTGGAATTTCCATGCGAAGTTACAGCTCTTGATACAAGGAGACTGGGTCCTGCTATCTATATGATTGCACATGCAGATGTTTCTGTAAACGTAGATGGTTCAGTCCAATCATTGGCTGAATATGAAAGAGTTGAAGGAAAACAAAGACTCCTTTACAGCTGGCAATTTTATACAAACCCTGGTTTTGATAGTAACTATTACCTCGTTAATCCAAAATATGGAGCTGAACGTGAACCTGAATTCATTGGTAGGGTTGTTCGTGGAATGGAATTTAGTGATGGGACAACAGGTGATGCTGTTGTTGCTATAAGACAAATTGAGAATCGTTGGGTTGATGTAACTGCAGCAGATGGAACAACCCTAGTTATGTACAGATTACAAAAAACTCCTGAACCTTCACCAGGAACAATAGCTGCTGAAAGTTTCAGAGCTGTTGATGAGGGAGAAGGCAGCATCATGGATGTTTTAGATGCGGTTTCAGTTAAAACTGCAATTCCAGATGGAGTTGTTAGATTCAAAGGATTTGAAAGTTCTAAGACCAATGCAGGTCTTGTGATTACAAAAATTAAATAAGGGTGGAAAAATGAGATGTACAAGAGAATCGGAGGGAAGGAAACCTGAATCTGTTAGTCAACGAAATCCAGCAATTAAATTTGCAGCTGCAGCAGCACGCGGATTGGTTTTAACAACTGGATTCGGTTTAACTCTTGTTGCGTCACCGGGACAATTTATTAATTCTGGCGTCCCAATACCATTAGCATTCACGTGAGGTGACTAAATATGGCACAAACGCAACAAGATAGGGGTATGGTTAGTGGAAACAGTGATTTTAGCGCTATAACTAGCCAGTGGAAACATTCTACTTCAAGGAGTGAAGATCCTGGAATTGTATTAAATGGTGGGTCAATTTTTGCACGAGCAGCAAACTTTGTAGTTATACATGACATGATTAAATTTTTAGAAGGCCCAAGGCCAAAAGAAGGAACCCCTGAAAGGGCAACCTATGATGAAGCAATTCAAGGAATAGGTGGTGGGGAAAAAGAAACAACAATTTGGATGTTGAAGAAAATGCACGGTGTCATCCTAATTGATCTTTCTAGAGCTGTTCATTCAAGACAGGATCTTGCAGATGAAAATCTTGCCGAATCAACCGAAAGAGTTTTGTTAGATCTTTCTAAAGGAGTTGGTACTCTTGATCAAAATTATGCTGAATATCTTCAAACTGATGTTTATCAATCAATAGCTAGATTATATGAGAGTTTAAGTAGAACATCAAGTGCTGAAGATGCGCCATTAGCTAGACGATCACTTGGTGTTGCAGAATCTCCAGTTTATAGAAGATACCCAGATACAGATCAAAGAAGAGTTGTGTTCGAAAGAGTTTCTGAACAACAACCTGGATTTTATGGGAATGCTAGTTTATCTGATTCACTTGTTTCTGCCTTTGGTGGTAATCAGGATCAAGCAAACCAATTTTTAGAATCTGTTCTCAAAGGCTACAAAGCAATTGCACTGGGTGAAAGCACTTCTCAAGCAGTTAGTGGTCTTCAAACAGCATTAGCCAATCTAAAAGCATCTGGTTCAAGGATTGCAGATGATCCTGCATTTAAAGCAGCTGAACAAGCACTTTCAAACGGAGATCTGAAAGGAGCGTTACAGAGTCTTTATGATATTCGTCCACTTCAAGGTTTGTGGCAGAACTTAGACAAGTTTACTGTCGTTACGATGGACAATCTTGCTTTTACATATCTTGATGTTAGGGGTATGGTTGAAATAAAAATCAGAGGAAAAGAAGGAGGCCCTACTCCTGAAGAATTATTTGAGAGGGCAAGAGCACAACTAAACCCAACAAGCACTGAATTTTTTGGTTTCACGAAAATACGTTTTGGTGCCCATTACAAACTAAATCAATACTATGGAAGAGCTGATACTTATGAACTAAATCCATCAACTGCAGAGTTGACTAGGGTTTCATCCGATCCTTTGAGTGGTCTTGGGCATGTTATAACTGCTCCATTTGAAGCCTACATGTCAGGTATAGTGAAAGGTATGCCATATCATATTGTACTTTATACAGAGCCAGGAGTTGAAACATGGAAACTTGATGAAGCAAGTATCAGAACAATTGATTCTTCGGGACAAACAGCCATCCAAAAAATAAAACTCGATGATACTAATTTCCATTTAGGTCCAACTGGTCTTGAATTCCAAATGCCGGGTACTGGCGAAAGAAGGCTATTCAGCGTTCAAAGTGTTGGTCTTGAATTCACTGGTTCAAGTGCAAGATCTCATTTTGTTGATCAAGTGATTTTGTATACTAGACTCGAAGGTACTGCATATGAATCAGGGGGGTTTGCTATTATGGGAAGAGCCAGAGTTAGTGCGGCACTGAATGTAGGAAGTACAATTGAAGAAAAGCCATCTGGAGCATTTACAATAAGAGGAGAGCCAGTTAACTTCGTCATTAGTAATAACGACGGTACTTTCCTTGTTGGTCCAGTTGCTGATGCAACCTACGAAATTACTGGAAGTGAAGCATATAGACACATGGTCCATTGGGGTGCAGGTGCACACTTTGCATGGGTTGAGCCAAAATATGGAGTTCAACTAGGTGCAGGATTTGGTTATGGTAGAGTTGGCGAATTGGGTCCATCTCCACATGGTGGATTTACTGGTTCATTGAATGTTACTGTGCCATTTGGTGGAGGTAGAACTGCTCCAGCCAAAGCAGTAGAAGCACGAGATATCCCAGCAATCTATGGAACTGCAGTTGAATTTGCAGCACAACCAGAAGCATTGGTTAATGGCCCAGCTGGCCAAGCTCTTGCGCAACAAACAGCAGCAATGATCGATAGAAATCTTGCTGATTCAAGTGATGCAGAGCGTATACGTACTGATGTTGACTACAAGGCTGCAATAATTGCATTAAGAGAAGGTGATCTTGAGTCAGGAGTAACTTTGTTAAGAAAAGTTGCTGAAAAATACCCGACTGTTTTCACCAAAGCAGGTGAATGATATGAAATATTTTTTTGCTTTTCTTTTATTAAGTTCTGTTCTGTTTGCAACTAATGTTAATGCAGATTTTGAACAGCAAAGTTCTGGTTATCAAACAGATACTAGTATGCAATTTACAACTAGTTTTGTTCTGTCTCTTCATTCAGGTGAAGTAATTAGTGGTGACCCAAATGATCTTGAGACTGGTGATTCAGTTTGTACTGGCGCAAGATTAACAATAACCCCAACTGTAAATGCAAAATGGGCAACTAGTGGAGGATCTCCAGATTTTGATGCGGATGCAATTTTCCCAGTTTGCGATCCTGCATATGAACCATACTGTCCATCAACCTCAAGTCTTGGTTCTGTTTCAAATAACCGTAATATAAATTGGTTGTCTTCTTCTAGACGCAGTTATTTTGTATCACATTTTTCAAGTCCAAATGATTATCTTTATGGTTATTCAGATCATTCTAATCTTGCTGAACTTCAAAGTGTTTATAATGAACTTTCACCATTTTCATCCCAGCCTGTGACTTACCATGTTGAATTTGGCGGTCCAACTTACAGTAACAAAAGAGGGGAAGTTGGAGTTTATTGCGATGGTACTCTAAGATTAAGTGGCGGTGGTGGATCTACTACTAGAGCATCACCATTTTCTACTTCAAGCTGGACATCAAGTACAATTAATACTCCTGGAAGCTATGATTTCAAAACACAAATAGAAGGCATTGATTGTTTTGGAGTTGTTCTAAAATATCCTACAAATCTAAATGATGGTCATTCAGAATTTTTCTATATGAACTTTTATACTGACAATCTTCCAAGTATAACAAGTCCAGCTGCTGTTTCAACAGTTACAATTGATATTGAGGAAGACGGTGGTGAATGTTCAATTGCTCTTGGAACACAACCAATAGAAATAACCTATGGCAGTCAAATTGGAGATCTACAAAATTTCATGGTTAAAGCACAAATAAGGAATACTGGTGCAGATGCAATTAACCTTACTGGTTCAATTGTCAGTTCTAATGCTGATTATGTTGCACTTGCATTCCCAACAGCTAGCTGTGGTGTTCTTGGAATACCCCCAGCATTGTGTCCTGCTTCAAATGGATTTGAAACTTCTCTTTCTGCAGGTGTCTCTAGGTATGTTTATATCTGGTTAGTTGATACAGATGCTGCTGCAAGCGGTGGTACAACCTTAACAGTTTATGCTGAGACTTCCTCTCCTATGTGTGGGGATGCAGAAGAATGTTCAGTCGATATTGATTTAACAGGGCCAATAACATGTGAAGTAGTTCCTGATCCTATGGATGTTCCTGAGAATTATGAACAAAGATTCAATGTTACTTGTACTGACCTTGACCTTGATCCAATTGCATGTTCAGGAACTGATTGGGCATGGGTACCTGGAACTTTCGGTACAATTTCTACACATACAAATACCTATGTGCTTGCCACTCCAACAGCAGCAGTTGGTTCAACTGGTGAAATTGAATATACCTCTGATGATGTGGCGGTTTGCAGTGCTCAGGTTACAGTTTTACCTGATATTGACACTCCAGTTGAATGTACAATAGTTCCACCAAATGCAGATGTTGGTCAAATGGAACTTGCACAATTCAATGTTACTTGTATTAATTCACTAGGCGATGAGATTCCATGTGCCAGTACTAATTGGTACTGGGAAATGGGATTCTCCGGATATTTTGTCACTCAAACTGAGGAAGATGCAACTGTTTATTCTGATGAAGCAGTTGGTTCAACTGGCGAGCTTTTCTTTGAACCTTCAATTTATGCAATTTGTTCTGCAAATATGACTATAATCTCACCAACATATGTGTGTGTTTTTGATCCTGATGATGTTATTGTAAATATGACTGATTCACAACACTTCAATTTCACCTGCTATGAAAATCTTGCTGAGACAGACCCTGATGATGCAGAATATAATCTAATCAATACTCTTACTGGTGTTTTATCAAATGATGATATTCATGGTGTTGATTATACTGCTCCTGCGCTTGGTACTGAAGGAGATGTTGAAGGAATTGGTTATTTTGATACAGGCACTCATATAATTGGTGCAGTTGATTGGGCGCATGTACTTGTTCCAGATGAAAATTCACCAACTGATTGTACAATCACTCCTGCTGTTTATTCAATGGGCCCATACGAATGGGCAACATTCGAGGTTGAATGTACAAATTTCTTTGGGGTGCCAGTTGCCTGCGTTGGTAATAATTGGTATTGGGGAGATGGACTTACTGGGGGTTTTATATCAGCAACAAATACTGAAGCTGAAGCATATTCAACATCTTCAGTTGGTTCAACTGGTAAACTTTATTATGCATCAATTGATGCCCTTTGTTTCTCAGATGTAACCTTGATTGCACCAACATATGTCTGCGATCTTACTCCAGACAGTGTTGTGTTAGCATATTCAGACAGTCAGCACTTTGACTTTGCATGTACTGTAGCTGGAGTCGCAACTGCTCCTGATGACTCTGATTATCAGCTTGTTGATGGTTTAACAGGAAGCCTGTCAAACCCAGCAATTAATGGTGTTGATTATGATGCACCTGCTGTTGACAGCCAAGGTAATGTGCTTGCAGTTGGAACATTCAATGCTGCTCCAGCACCATTGGGTGGTGCAGTTGATCTTTCATTTGTAAGGGTTCAAAACGACACAGAAGAATGCGTTGGTGATGACTGCAATCCAGGGGACAGTGATGATTGTAGAATTCTTGCACCAAGCCCATGGTTTGTTTCAGAAGGAACTAGTGCCTGGGTTGGAATCATGTGTGGTGTTGATGGTGACGAAGTTTGCTCAAGTGTTGTTTGGAGCCTAGGTCCACCAACTGCTGGTTGGGTTCATAACGGTAACAATCATGGAACATGGTATACCATCACAGGGAATCCAGGACAAACAGGAACACTTTATGCAGAAGTTGGCACTGATGCAGAATGTTACAGAGATTTTGAAATCGTTGAGCAAGACTGCGATGATTTATCTTAATTTTTTTATTTAGTTTAATTTACCTAGCTGTGCCGCTCTGTTTTCTATTTGTTGTAACTAACTAGTGGGGTCTAAGGGGGCGTAGCCCCCTTAATTAAACAAACTACATTGATTTAAACTCAACTATCATCTTTTCGAGTTCATCACTTGTCTGATAAATTATTGAGCTGCTCTCAGCTTCCATCTTTATAATTAGGGGAACTGTTGAAGCTGTTGAATTCATAATGTTCTGAAAATGACTCTTGTCACTGTTGTTCTTGAATACAATTATTGTAATCCCACTTTTTATTGTTGTTAATAATCTAGTGAGGAAGTCTTCTACCTTGATTCCTTTTTCGTAAATATGAATATACATCTGCTGTCCCATCACAGTTAGTACTGTGTCTGAATTCTTTGCCTCCCCAATAAGTGTAAATGGGATTGCGTTATTCACACAAATATCTCTTATTTTTCTCATCATTGCAAGATATTCAATTGTTCTTTTGCTTTGTCCTTCCCAGTTTACCTTACCATAATATCCAAGTGATTCTTTTACCAAATCTCTTTTTTCCATCTCCTGAAGAATAAATTCAACATTATAGTCTGTTATGTATATTGGTTTACCTTGGTGTAGCACTTGTTTGAACGCGTTTTTTATCTCTCCTGGTGTTAGTGGGGTGTTCTCCCAGCGATAATTCTCATTAACCTTGTCAAATAAATTCAAAATAACATCTGCTTGGAGAGGTATTTTAGTTTTTGTTATTGGGGGGAAATCTGGTATATCTAATGAATAATATGTTTCTTCTTGCCTTGCAAATACCATACCAACTCCCATAATTCCTCCTGTAAATATTATAACAAGCCATACAACTGGATTTTCTAGAGGAGTTGACATTCTTGGGTGGGGGATATCAACTACTGTCGTAAGCTTTCCTGATGTAAATTCAAATTTATGTGTTTCCCCTATTGGCAATCTATCATTTCCAGTATAAGAACCAACATTCACATCCAAATATTCACTATTACTAAAACTATATTCACCAAATCTACCATCGTCGACCTTAACTGTTATTTGGCTTAGTTTAAGTGCTTCATCATCCATAGTTACGTAAAATCTATATACTGAAGGTTTATCTTTTACCCCGCCAATGTATGTTACTTCTGGGGTTATAACCTTCATGTATGTTTGTGCATATTCCTTTCCATTGTCATCTTCAAGATTTACTAGGTATTCGCCTTTCTCCACATAGACTCTAATGTCAAATGATCTATCTGCCTGGACATTAACATTTCCCTGTGGGAGGGTCTGCATGTCAGTTCCATTAATATCTTCGATAATTATTGACATGCTTGGCTGGGATGGAACAGGTTCACGAAGAAGTGCATTTATTCTTACTGGACTATCAGAAATATTCGTTGGTACGACGTTTCCACTTGATTCTATGAACATTTGATTTGGTGTTTGCAATTCAATTCTCTTGAATAACATCTCTTTTATCGGTGTGGATACTTTTTCCGAGTATCCGGTAAATTCAACCTTCACTGTCGTGTTGCTTTCTTGGAAAGTTTCTGAGAAAAAATATGATGTTCCATTGTAACCATCTTGGTTCTCGAAATAATATGTTTTGGTGTTTGAACTTGGGCTTATCCATGCTGTTTTGAATATGACATTTGAAACATCATTTGCTGCGCTAGTATAATTCCCCCTCCATCCCCCATCAAGGGTTTGTGGGAAAAATAGGAAAGCACCATCCCCTTTTTTTATTACACTAATGCCCCCATATAGGGTACTTGCTGTCCACTTGCTCCTTGCATTTACTAAATAAAGAGGCTGATAAATATGCAGTTCCTGAGTTGGGCTTATTGGACTTGTTTCATCAAATGTAACTGGTAGGCTACTTACAACGCTTGTTGGTGTATCAGTTACCAATGTACCGTCTAATATTTTTGTGAATTTCTGTCCTAAGTATATAACTACTATGCCTCGGTCTGCTAACTTATCCATAGATACTAAACTGTCAATACCTAACATTTCCTTTGGTATTACTCCGCTTGGTACAATAACTATTCCACCCTGCGGCAGTGTTTCTAATTGTCTTATCGTTATTTCATTTAGCATAAGATTTCTTTTCTTCAGTTCCGTCCTAAGGCTATATAAAAAGTCAGGATAGCTATCTGCCTCAAGTTTTTCACTATTTAAAATAAAAATTTCAGTAGGTATTTTCTGGTTGAATGTTGTTATGTTGATCGTATAATTGTCTATGTTACTTGTTTTGTAATCTATCACTACCCCTGCGATGTGGGTGGGCGTGTTCTTCTGCCCAGACATCAATATAGATCCGTCTATTAACATATTTTCTATTGTGGGTCTCTCCATCTCTTCCTGCGTTAGCCCTGTTCCCGGAGCAAGAACCTGTGTTGTGAGGTATATCCACCCAACTGCAAGTATGATAATCGCTATTAAGGCAAATGCCCCAAAAATCCCAAAACTAAATCCTCCTTTTGGAGGTTCTGGCAATGCCCTAGTCTCTTTTTTCTCTTGTTTTTTTGGTGGTTTTATAAATGTTTTAATTGCGTCTTTGATCTTTTCTATTGGGGGACGTTCTTTTATTTTGTAGTTCACAGTCTGGTGGTATTTTTTTCTGATGTCGAAGTTGTAAATTTTTTTCCTTATTCTTGTTTCTGGCATTTATCTCCCACCATCTAATTACCGTACAATCTCCAAATATCCTTCGTTTACAAGTTTATTCAGTAGTTCTTCTACGCGTGCATTTGAAACACTATATAATTTTGTGAACTCACCGATGTTTATGGATCCATTATGTTCTGCAATCCATTCTTGTAATTTTGCTTTGAGTGCATCTTCGCTCAAGCCCTCAAGCTCCTTAACTCTAATGGAAAGCTCGTCATTTTTGCTTTTTAAGTCATAGTTTTGTGTTGTCAATGCTTGATTTTGTTCATTTAGTCTGTTTATTTTTTTCTTGTAATCATCAACTTCTTTTTTAAGAGAATCATAGGAAGTGAAAAGTTTGGTGTAATCCATTGTTACTGAACCAGTCAATTCCTTTACTGCATTTTCAATAAGTTGGTATAATGTCTTTTGATCTACTTCGTAAGTCCCTTCAACCAAACTCAAAATGTTAAGTAAATATCTAAGAATGTCCATACGTCTCTTGTTCGGTCCAATTTCAGGTGGGATGGTATATAATATGTCTAATCCATCTTCTTTTAGTTTAATGATGGAAAATAAGTATGGATTTTTGTTTATGTCCCTGCTTTCAACATAAAGTATGTTTAGGACATCTTTCTCTGGTGCTATTTCAAGGAAGGATATTGAACGTAACAATCCGCCCAGGTCTTTTAGTTTTCCTTTTTTTAACTTTCCTTTTATTTTGAATCCATCTACCTGTGGTGGATGGGTTTCTTCTTTTGCACCTTGTGGTTTTGGTTTGATTGGTAGATCAGGCATTTATCTCACCTTTTTTTCTTCGTTCGTTTTTTTACTGGCCTTTTCTTTTTTACCTGTTTTAGTACTAGTGGTTCTTTGAAAACTGCTGGGGTGTATTTGAATATTGGAAGTGCAATAACTGCTCCTGCAAGTATAAATGCAGAAATAATAGGCCACAAATCTAACCGTCCTGATAAGACTATGGAAAGTATTATTACTACAAGTATAAGTCCTGCAAGTACGGTTGCAATCATCATGCTTTTTTCAAATGATTTTCTTCTTTCAGAATGGTTCTGAAGATCTTTGGCACAAACATACAGCTCATTCATTTGAGCTACGCCGAATTTTCTTTTTACTGCCCTTATGGTTGTTATTATCCTGTCCTCTTTTATCGGCAAGGCTTCTTTACCATCCACATTTGTTTGACAAATTACACAAACCTTTCCCATATAATCACTCTAATGTAACCTGACTTACATCTCTTCCAATACCGCCGCTTTTCTTCAAGTCAACTTTACCAAATATGTTTATCACTGTCATATCATCTATTCCTGCATCTTTGAGGAATTCATTTATGTTTCGACGTGCTATACCACTTCTCTCAAGCATAATAACAAATGATACAACATCCATACGTCTGCTGTTCTTTTCAAATGATTTTGCAAAATCTTCGACCTTATCATCTGCCAATCCGAATTGACGTAATCTTCTTCTGAAATCTTCTTTTTGGAATGAAACACTTCTAGACACGGATACATCCCTCCTTTGTTTTTCTGTTAAAACTTCCGTCATATCCAAGAAAAATTCTCTACTTGGTTCTTCCCCTTCTATCTTATCTATGAGGAAAGTTGATGCATATGGTACTTGTGAAGTTAAGGACAGGTTGACGGCACACTGTCCAACACCTAATCTGCTTATTTCATCACGCATATAATTGCTGAAATTTAATGATCCCTGAAGATAATCAAGGAACTTTTCAAATTTGACTTTAAGCATAAATGTGGTTCCTACGTTGCTGAATATTGCCTCACTTATATCTGTTGGGTTCTGCGACGCTATAATCATAGCGAAATTATATTTTCTACCTTCTCTGACTATCATGACTGCGTCGCTGTTTTCATCCTTTCCTATTTTCCAAGCCTCATCCAAAACCACCAACAACCTAAGTCCTTTGTGGTGCGCCCAACCTTCAAGTCTCATTTTTTCTTTTATGAACTGGAGTATGGTAAGGGCAGCCAGTGCTCTTGCAGTTTCATCAGGAAGACCAGACAAATCAAGGTCAACAAGACCCGAACTTACAAGTTGGTCGAGCTTCACTGTACTTTGTTGTGCGAAGAAATCTTCACCTGGTTTTGTAAATTGTTTAAGTCTGTAAATTGCATTTTCAAGTTCTGCTGGAAATTCATATGACCCTACCTGTGCCTGTTCAGTTAATATTCTTACAACATCTTTGAGTGTTGGTGCTATGAGTGGTTTACCTAGTTCATCTTTCTGTTCATGAGCATCCATTCTGAATTTCCCTTCGATATATACTTTTTCTATGGCCTGCTCGGTCAGCCTTCTTTGTTCCGGATAATTTCCAATATCAGTAAGAAGTTCAAGTGTTCTCATAACTTGTTTTATACGATCGTATGGTTTCATTCCACCAAGGTCAAGTAGGTTGAGGTAGGATCCTCTACCAAGTGCAACTACCTTACCATCAGTTTGTCTTACCCAATCTCTATATTCTCCTGCCCAGTCGATTATAAGTGCATTACTATTCCAAACAAATGCGGTTCTAAGCAAAAATGTCTTGATAAAATAACTTTTACCTGCACCAGATATCCCAACAACTGCTATGTGTGGATTGGCTATGCCCTGGTAACTCCAGTAAAACGGTACATTGAATATTTTCGTTCTTCCTATATAGATAGAATCTGTTGGGTCTGGGAAAAGGACATCCATCGGGGGTTCTGGAGGCCTGACAAGAATGTTTCTTCGTGATACAGCACTATTTGGAACTTTGGATAGATACAGTTTTCCCCCTATTGGCATCAGACCACACTCTCTTCAAGTTCCTGAGGAGTTATTGGGAAAAAGCGGTCCCATTCAAAACACTTCATCATTTCGTCTCCAGTAAGTAAGCTTACCTCGACATTCAAAGCATTTTCAAGGTTACCTCTAAGTTCTTTTGCTTGTGAACGTACCACAGACATTGCTGCATCTTTACTTATACCAACTGCTGTTGTTTGTGCATATGCAATAATGCCCATCGGTTTAACTCCCTTAACTAATCTAGCAAGTTCATTGTCTTCTTTTTGAACTTCTCTCTCAAATTTGTCCATTTTCAGTACATCTGGCTGTGCCTTGTCTCTTTCACGTGCAAGTTTTAGCTGTGCTTCAGCTCTTCTTGTTTCAATTGATTTCCTTTTTGCTGTTACATCTTCTACGTAAAGCATATATGAGATTTTTGTGACGTATTTTATGTTTGAAATTGCACGCTCAAAAAATTGACTATAAATTAAATTTTCCTCTTGTGTTTTTTCTGTTGCGGATTCAAAAATTTTCATTCCCAGAAAAGCAGATGCATAGTAAACTCCCCCGACGTTTTTTACAATAACATCTTGACTCGGAGGGATTTCGTATCCGCTATCAGTCATCATTACTATGTTTGTTCTGGTCGTTACTAATGGTATCATTATGTATCCATATCTCCAAAACAACACTCCAAGAAGTGCTCCAGTTCCAGCGGCCAATCCACCTAATATGGAGAGTATTCCACCTCCTCCAATTAATGCAAAGAGTGCTCCTAAAACTCCTACTGCTATAGCACCTATAGTATATGTTTTAGATCCACTTACTGCCGTCATATATTACCTCTTAATTCTAATTAGCTGCGAAAGTATATAAAGACTGGCAACATCATTCAACAGCTTCTTCTACAATTCTTTTTGCACTACCAATATATGTAGAATATTTGAATATTTCGTCTGCTTCATTTGCTCCAAGCAATCCACTTTCCAAAACAAGCTCTTTCAGGTGTCTTTTTTTTGCAAATGCCTCATGAGCCATGTTTCTTACTTTCTCATGTGCATCCTGTCTTCCCATATCCTTCTTCTCAACCAAATATATCATCAATCTCTCTGCTAGAATAAGGCCGTTTGTCAATTCTAGATTTTTCTTTATGTTATCAGGATAGAAAACAAGTCCACTCACTATCTTTGTTATTTCATGGGCCATATAATCAACAGTGACAAAACTCTCACTGAAAATAGCTCGTTCATTTGCACTGTTAGTAAGATCTCTTTCATGTTCTAGGGCGTTATTCTCAATAGCAGTTAGCACATTTGCACGAACAAGGCGTGCAAGGGAGCAGATCCGTTCACTTTTATGCGGGTTTCTTTTCTGAGGCATTGTGGATGAACCAACTTGTTTTGCACTGAATGCTTCTGAAACTTCAAGAATCTCTGTTCTTTGGAGGTTTCTTATCTCCTTGGCTATTTTTTCAAATAATGATGCAGTTGTGGCAAGTATAAATACTATCTCTGCATGACGATCTCTCTGGATGACCTGATTTGTAATTTTTGCACTTTCTAATCCAAGTTCTGCCATGACTATCTTCTGTATCTTTTGCCCATCCTTACCGAAAGTTGCCATTGTTCCAACTGCGCCGGACATCTTACCAACGGCTATTCTTTTTTTTGCTTCTTTCAATCTCTCTAAATTACGTCTTAATTCTTGATAATAAAGTGCAAATTTCATGCCGTATGTTGTTGGTACTGCATGCTGTCCATGTGTTCTCCCCACACAAACGGTTTCTTTATGTTGCAATGCTAGTTTTTTCAATTCTTTACCAAAGTTTTCCAATTGTTTTTCAATTATTTCCATTGCATCAAGGAAAATCAATGCAGTTGCTGTATCTTCAATGTCATAACTAGTAGCACCAAGATGAACATACTTACCAGCATCTCCTGCTTGTTCTGTAAGTGCTTTTACCATTGCCATAAGGTCATGTTGTATCTGAGATTCTATCTCCACAACTCGTTCATGTTTTACTTTTTTCATTGCCTGTTCTATTTTTCCAGGAGCATCTTTTGGTATGTTCCCAAGTTGTGCATGTGCTTTTGCTAAAGCCACCTCTACACGCATCCATTTGTTTATTTTATTCTGGTCCTCAAAAACACTATTCATCTCTGTCCTGTATCTTTCTTCAAATGGAGAAATTGCCATATAATTCTATCATTACCTTATCTTTTAAAATTAAGTGAAACAAAACCAAGTTATGGTTAAAACTCGGATTATAAAAAAGCAGGATAAATCTTACATTGAATTACCTTCCGAGATGGCCAAATATGATGAAGTTGAAATTTTTTCACTTAAAGAAGGATATTATCTTATCTCGGTGCCATTGGGTGAAACCCACGGGTCAACGTCATCTACAATAAACGAAAGAGAAAAGGCAGTTTTGAAAAAATTACTATCGATAAAATTTGAGAATAGAACCCCCCCACATATATCTAAAGTACTTGATGATGACGAGAGAAATGTTCTCGAAGACTTAGGAAAAAAAGGCTTAGTTAATCTTTTCAAGGGCCGTAAATATGTTGATGGTGTTTATAGCATTCCAACCAGCACATACACTCTTGTTAGTGGACAAAGTCAACAACCAAACCAACCTATAGGTCCAATTGCAGTTTTGAATAGTCGTGGGTTTCTTATTGTTAATGATAAGCGCGAAGCACACACTCTCTCTGAGAAACTTTCACAGGAGATGAAAAAAGGGGCATTTTTGGGGGTAAAGGGCTTTGATAATAAATTTTACATCGTCAGTAGAGACTATTTTACTTCGGCAAGGGTAAGGATTATTGATTTTCTAAAGCAAGATTCTGATATTCAATCAATAGTTTCAACAACAAAACTTGATAGTGACGGGTGCAATGCAGTTTTGAAAATAATGGCAGAAAATGGGGAGATTATTGAAAAAAAACGCGGACTTTATGCTTCAGTTTGAGGGGTTTCATGATAATTAAAGACGAGATTCACGGTACAATAGAATTCGATGAACTTGAAGAAAGAATAATAGATAGTGTGCATTTCCAAAGACTCCGTAGAATCAAACAAATGTCCATAACTAATCTTGTTTATCCTGGAGCTAACCACACGCGTTTTGAGCATTCGATAGGCACTGCTCATCTTTCAAAAATTATTGCTCAAAGAGTTGGTCTTAATGAGGATGAAATTAGAAAGGTGAAACTTTATGGTCTTCTTCATGATATTGGTCACACTGCGTTTTCACACGAAGGGGAAGATGTTGTAAAAAAGTATATTGGTGATCATGAACAAATTGGCAGGAAAAAAATCATTGACGGTGAAATTGCAGACATTTTGTCCGAAAATTTCAAACCGATTGAAATTGCAGATGTTGTAAAATCAACAAATGGCAGCATAATCGAATCTGATCTTGGTGCAGATAGGATGGATTACCTAAAGAGAGACGCTCTTAATACTGGCGTGGCGTATGGCATCATAGATATCGATCGGATTGTACACACCATAAAGATGGATAAAAACCAATTATATATCGAACAAGGTGGTCTTGAAGCGGCTGAAAACCTTCTCATTGCAAGGTTTATGATGTTTTCAACTGTATATCTCCATCGCACAGTTAGAATCGCAACTGCAATGCTTTATCGTGCAATTGAAAATGCAATAGCCGACGGAACTATTGCACCCGAACGTTTCATTCAGCTTGATGATGAGAGTGCAATGGCTGAAATATCCAAATCAAAGATCGGTGGAAAATATGCAGATGCACTAGCAAAACGCCATCTTTACAAAGAAATTTATTCTTTCCATAAAAATAATTGGGATCCGGATAAAGCAAAAAAATTAGAAAGTGAGTTATGTCAAAAAACCAATCAGGATGTACTTGTTGATTATCCTCATCAATTTTTCAAATCTGTTGAATTTGAAGTTAATACTGATGATGGATTAAGACCAATTACAGAACTATCTAAACTTGTTCAATCACTAAAACAAACCGAAGAAAATCGTATGAAGATATTAATACTTGCAGAAGAATCAGTAAGAAATAAGTTTGGTGAAGAAATAAGAAAATTCATCCAACTGTCATGCTAGCAACATGAACTATTATTACAAATACGAAAACTGCCACTATGAATGCCTTTGGATCAAATTCAATTCCGCTTAATTTTGTATCAGGTGACATACCGACTATACCGGCAGATGCCATCGGCATTGTTATTGTGTCTTTTGCCATAGGTCGCTTTGTAATACGAATGATATATAAGCCTTTGTCATTCCATAATACCTCATGGGAAATGTTTCTATTCATAAGACAGTGGACATGAAAAAATTAAAGAACCCGACAATAATTATGGGGTTTCCTGGTACTGGTTTAGTTGGTAGCGTTGCGGCATCTCAACTTGTCGAATCTTTGCAGATGGGTTTTGGTGGCTATCTTTCTAGTTCTGATTTTGCTCCTTTGGCTGCAATTCATGATTACAAACCAATGCCAGCAGCCAGAATTCATTATTCAGAAAAATTCAATATGATTGTTATACTTTCAGAGATGACAATACCAATTGCATCTTCTAATGACGTTGCAGATAAGATATATGATTTTGCGAAATCTGTTAATGCATCGTGTATAATTTCACTCGGTGGCATTTCTCTTCAGGACGAAAAAAAGGGAGTTTATGTTGTATCAAGCGATGCAACTGTAATTAAAGATATCATTAATAAGAAAATTGCCAAACCAATAAAGGAAGGCGCAACAACTGGAGTCACTGGTATTTTACTTACAAAAGGAACCCTTGAACATTTCCCGATCACTACTATTTTAGCAGAATCTTCAGAGGAATATCTTGATCCAAGAGCTGCTTCAAATGTACTTAAAGTTCTCACACAAATGATTGGAATTCAAATTAATACTACTCGTCTTGATAAAGAGGCATCTGAATTCGCAAAAGACATCCAACAAGCAGTTACAAAAGCAAGAATATCAAAGAAAAAGGGTGGGCCACAGGCAAGTGAAGGTGGCTCAATGTATGGCTAACCTAATTAAATCTCTTTAACATATAACCATTATGCTTCGCGTTGCTCATGCTACACAAAGCAGGACAGTGCGAGACTCATCTATCTTTCCAAAAAAAATGTTCAGAACTAGTTTTGGTGTTGATGTTGAATATCTTATGATTCCAAAGCATTCTAGTGGCATTGATCCAAACAGTCCTACAATTATTTTTTTCAATGGATTTATGCTTCGTTTCTCACAATGGGGGTTTCAGATGCCTAGATATACTGTAAAACACAGTTTGGAAGGGTTTTCAAATTATAATCTTCTTTTTTTCAATAATCTTGGTCATGGCCATAGTGAAATTAATGGAACAACTACCCATGAATATCTAAAACACTGTGCACAGGCAGTCTATGAACTTATCCATAGTCTTGGGGCAAATTCCAGAATATTTACTGTGGCACATAGCATGGGAAGCCCGATTTCTTTAGAATTTCAACGTCTTACGGAAGATCAAGTTGAAGCAATGGCATTTGTTTCTCCAGTGTTTTCTAATCCATTAAGGGTGTTTCCTCATGCTGATTTTGTTGAACCAAGACTAGAAAGGATCCAAACTATTCTTGAACGTGCTCATGTCGCATCTACACTTACAAAAACACTCGGGGTGGTGGCATCAGATCTTCCACTTATGGTCTGTCATGCTTTATTTACTATGAGAACTGGAAGCAAAATCCGTCGAGAAGCATTTACAAAAAACTTGCAAAAATCATTGGAATTAGATGTTTCTGTTTTCGTTACTGCTCTTCTGTCACTGATTCAAACTGGTGATGAAATTGGTTCAAGACTTAGTAGAGTAATACTTCCAAAAAAAGTTATTCTTGGTGATAAGGATTTCATAACTGATAAAAGCAGGACAGAGCAGATTGTTAGGGAATTAGCACCAGACACTTCAATTGTTGTTATGGAGAATACTTCACACTGGGCAAATTCAGAAAGGCCCAGAAGTGTTAATAGAGAATTAGCTGCATTTTTTGATTCTGTGAATCTGTAATCAAACCACTATGGTTTTTTCATTAAGTTTAGCTAACATCTCAATTAATTTTGTTGAATATAACGAATATCTACTTCCTTTTTCAGTTGCTTTTTTTGCCTTTTTTCTCTTACCTTCAAGTGCCAATTTAAGTACTCTTGCTGCACATTTGTGGAATTTCATATGTATTTCTTTTATTTTACAATATTCTTTTTTGTGTTCACTGTCCAAATAATTAAGCCATTTGCCTAATATGCAATTCTTATCACTGTTGACACTCTTAACTGTGAATTTCGATTCACCTGTTTCTATTGCTTCGTCTAATAATTGCTTCCAACGCATGTGAGATATTATGGCTTCATTAATGATGTCTCTCATAACTACACCTAAAAAAAGTCTATTTTGTTAGTGTGCTCAAATATATTTAATTGTTACACAACTATAAAAATACCCAATTCCAACTAATTTTGAGGTGAAAATATGTTTTGTAGAAAATTTGGAAGGGGTTTAGAAATGCAGGAATCCATTTAGGCAGAAGAAACCACAAATTTCTTTGTTAACTGATTTTGGAAATGATGAAGCGGTTTATCTAATCAAGTCTGCCATTGGTTTTATCTCCCCCAGAACTCTGATTGTAGATATAACTCATTCTGTTCCAGCATGTAATATCCTTGTTGGAGCGTGGAGATTTGCACGTGTTGTAACTACGCCAACAGAAAAAGAAGGAACCATCTATGTCGGAGTTGTTGATCCTGGTGTTGGTGGCGAACGGAAATCCATCATTGTCCAAACTAAAAGCGGCAAATATCTTGTTGGACCTGACAATGGTTTACTTTCCATTGCTTTTCAGAATGACGGGGTCGAAGAAGCAGTCTCAATAACCAATGATGATCTCACTCTTCTGAGAATTGCAAAATCATCAACTTTCCATGGAAAGGATATTTATGGTCCAGTTGCAGCGCATTTGGCAAATGGAGTGAAAATAAGTGAATTTGGTGACAAATTGTCATCAGATCAATTGTGCAAAATTCTTCTTGAAACAAAAGCATCATCTACTCTCAGAAAAGGTTCACTTGTAGATATTGATGATTTTGGAACATTGCGTACAAATCTTCCTAATCATGTAAATGAAGACTGGATTGATAGTTTTGTGCAATTGACAATTAGGGCACTAGGACACATTCTGTTTTCTGGTAAGGTTGCACTCCGAACAAAATTTGAAGGTAGCGAAAAAGGAGAATTGATTGCATTATTGGCATCTACTGGTTGTATTGATATCGCAGCTAATCTTGGAAGTGCAAGTAGTGATTTAAAAATTGGGTTCAATGGAATTCAATTAAGCGGTTTGATTCCTACAACCGAGGTGATAATTGAAAAATGAAAATTCAGTAGCTTATTAAACACTTTTAACTATTTTTTCTTCTCCTAATCCTGAGGTACTTCTTCAGGAAAAGTGATCATACTTGTGCAGGGATAGCAAAGCCTGGTCAAATGCGCAGGACTTAAGAAACTTCGCTGATGTTTGGCAGATGTCAAAGTTCCATCAAAGGTCTTGAGTTATCCTGTCGCTTAGTGCGTTCGACGGTTCAAATCCGTCTCCCTGCATTTTACACTAGTTCTGGTTTCAGCCAATCAATACAGTATTTACCATAGAAATATTCTGAATTTAAAAAATATCTAAATTTTGAAATTAACCACGGTTAGTCGGAATAAAAAGGGATATTTATAAATTTACACATTTACATATATAAATATGAAAGAACGGCTCAAACTGTTCAAGGCACTTTCTGATGAAACACGGTTAAACATCGTTGAGTTTTTACTTGGAGGGGAGCAATGTGTTTGTTGTATCCAGCCACATGTGAAACGATCACAATCAACAGTCTCACTCCAACTAAACAAACTTGAAAATCTGGGGGTTGTAAAACAAAGAAGAGAAGGAAAGTATATCTACTATTCCATCGCTGATGAAACTATAAGAAAATTGCTTTATGCACTTGGGGTTAAGAGAGGTAAGAAAAATGGAAGAAAAGAAAAAAGGGTTTGTTGAAAAGCTCCTTGAAAAGCTTGACCAGAAAATGGAAAGCGAATCAAAGAAGACGTGCTGTTGCAAGGGTAAATGCAAATGAGCGATCTAATCCAACAGTTCTCCCAGTGGATTGTATATGGTGTACTGGGGCTAAATGATTCAGAATTGGGTACATCCCTGGATTTTTTCATCTATGACAGCATCAAAATCATGCTTTTACTCTTCATCATGGTATTCATAATGGCTGTCATGAGGAGCTATATCTCTCAGGAAAGAATAAGGCGTGCTCTTTCAGGAAAAATTCCCATTTTCCCAAATCTCATTGCATCTGTTTTTGGTGCAGTAACACCTTTCTGTTCATGTTCATCTGTTCCTATTTTTATAAGTTTTCTTGAAGCTGGTGTGCCTCTCGGAACTGCTTTTTCATTTCTTGTAACCTCACCACTTGTAAACGAGTATATGGTTATTCTTATGTTTGGTTTTTTTGGCTTTGAAGTTACTGCTGCTTATGTTGCTGTAGGGATACTACTCGGTGTTGTCTCAGGGATTTTTATAAGCCAGATGAACATGGAAAAATATCTTGTTAAAGATATAACAACAAGCAATAAAACTTCAAAAACTGAAAAGAAATTCAGTTCCTTTGCCAAAAGGCTCATATTCGGGTACAATGAAGCAAAGAATATCACAAATAAGCTCTGGTTTTGGGTACTTTTGGGGGTTGGTGCTGGTGCCATCATTCATGGTTTTATCCCTGAAGAACTGATAACTTCTATTGTTAGTAGTGGGGGCATTTTTGCAGTTCCACTTGCCGTGCTTGTCGGGGTTCCAATTTATGCTAATTGCAATGCGGTTGTTCCAATAGCCGTTGTTCTTTTCCAGAAGGGGGTGCCTCTCGGAACTGCACTCGCATTTATCATGGCTGCAGCTGCGTTGAGTCTGCCTGAAGCAATAATACTTAGGAGAGCAATGAAACTAAAACTACTGGCTTTGTTTTTCCTGTTGGTGACTTTAGGGATAATACTGATTGGTTATCTGTTTAATTTTCTTTTTTAATCTGGCACTGGTTTCTTATAAAATTCTTGGTCGTTTTCCTGTGTAATCCACTGTCTCTTCAAATCGCATTCCATAATTTTTCAAGTAAAAAGAAGGTTCAACTGCAATTGCAGAGCCAGCTATTTTATTAGTTGATTTTTTGCTTAGTTTTGGCAGTTCATGAATATCAAGACCAAGTCCATGGCCTGATGAGTGTGGCATTTTTGGGAATCCTGATTTTTCTAATAAGTCTTGTGCCAAGCTATCTACTTCATTCCCATATTCAAATTCTGGTAGTGAGTCAATAACAAAATGACAAATATGTCTGAGCTTGTCATACTGTTCTTTTTTCTTCTTATCTCCATCTAAAATAAAACATCTAGTGACGTCGGAACAATAATGTTGGTATCTTACTCCATAGTCAACCATAACCAAACTTCCTATTTTTTTATTTGTAGCTTGGGTATGTGGGTATGACGTATTTTTATCAGTTGAAACAATTGGTTCAAATGCAGGTTCAAGTCCAAGTTCCATTGTTTTCATAAGCAATTGTTTTCTAAGCTCATTCTCTGTTTTTGCTTTTTTGAAATCTAGATCCTCAAATATCTCTTTTGTGTATCTAACTGCTTTTGCTATTTTTCTAATTTCACCTGGTTTTTTTCTTGCTCTTTTTTCTAACAATTGAATTGTTACATCATCAAGTCTGCAAAATGTTTTCAATTTCTTTGCCAGCCGCAAACTTAAATTTGCACCATCAACTTCAACTTTTCTATTGTTTAATTTTTTTTGTAATTCTTTTATTGGATTTTGATAAACAGAAACATTTCCTTGAAATTTGCTTCTAGCTAACGATTCATTCAATTCAGGTACAATTAGAGTCTTGTTTTTACCACTAATCAAAAGAAAACTATGGTCAATATCAATTCCGCTATGATAGAAAAAGTTTGCATCGAAATGTTCGCCACGATAGAGCAATAACATAACCTGTCTAAACAGTCACCCATTAAATTTATTGCGCCTAAAACCACAACAAAACCAAAACTGTTTAATCATTAATTGAGAACTTCATTTGGTGATTAAAGTGAAGAATACTGCTTTACTTTCAATATTTGTATTATTACTTGCATTCGGATGTTTAGGTCCTGAGCTTCCTCAGTCTGATTATGAAGATGATTATGTGGGTTCTTCCTACGCAAAAGGTTCAGCTCTTTCAGCTGCTCCTATGCTTAGTGGTGTATCCTCTTCAGGGACTTATGTAACTAAAGAAGGTTCTATAACCCTTAAAATTTCAGAAGGAATGCTTGAATCAAAATTTGAATCTGTGCGAGATGAATTAACTAGCGAAGGAGCAACATTCAGTAATATTGACTACAATGAATACTCAACAAAAAAACAGTACACATTAACAATGAAGATAATTCCATCAAAATTTGATTCAGTCTTTGATATGCTTAAGGAATATGGCGAAGTAAAATATGTTTCTGTTGATCTTGATGATGTTACTCAACAATATACTGATCTGGAAACAAGAATAACAAATAAAGAAATTGAACTTACGCGCATCAGAGAGCTTTATAATCAGAGTTATAAAATCTCAGATCTTCTTTCAATAGAGCAAGAACTTACAAGAGTTGAAACTGAGTATGAACTTTTAAAACAGCAAAAATCATACCTTGATTCAAAAATTCAAAAATCAACCATATATTTGACTATGTATGAAGATAAGCCAGCTACCCAGCAATTAATCATTCCATTCGAGGGTCTTGGAAACTTATTCTTCGGTGCATTGGCAACAGCAGTTGCAATAATAGTTGCATTAACTGGATTTATCATTCCAATTGCAGTTGTTGTTATTGCACTGTGGGTTGTCTATAAAAGATTCAAGGGCAAAAGTCATACTTCGAAAACACGTTGATTTCCAGCTTCGACTTCAACCATAAGTTTTATTGGTTTTTTCGAAGTAGGAAAAACAAAATCTATCTGTTGCCCTCTTCTTATTCTTTTTCTTTCAAAAACCATCTGTTCTCCACTAACCCATATTTTAACTACCACTCTATCGATATTCTTTTTGGCAGTTATGGTTAGGCAGGTGTTTTTCCCCTCTAATTTTTTCTTGTATTTGAATGGTTTTAATGATATGGAAAAAAGTATTATCACTATGATGAGAGCAAGAACAAGCCCACCATTACACAGAAGTATGGTTATCTCATCTTCCATCAAACATACCCTAGTTTAGATTTTGATTTCATAGTTATTGCCTTTATCCTTGCTTCTCTCAGTCGTTTTCTTAATTTACTATCATTTGTGCATACAATCGCATTGAAAGTCTTGGCATACTCTACTATCCAATCATCAACATAATCATTATTTTCAACTATGGTTATCTTTTTGCTATTTGCAACAACAAGCTTCAAAGCAAGTCTTGCGGCCATCCCATCTTTACCAATGCGCTTACCAAGAGTTTCCAACTCAGTTATTGTTCTTGACGATATCACATAGTTGTGACTAATCTCAATAAGATAATCCAATTCTCTGAAAATGTCTATTTTAAACTGGAAGGGAATAAGAAGAAAGTTAGTATCTAATATCACTGGTCGTTGGGACATGATTAGCAGACTTCCTCTAACAATATAAACTTTATTATTTTATACCAAGAACCTCTCTTACTTTATCAGTGTCATTTGCTGAGGGGCATATTGCAACTTCTGTGTAATCTTGTTTTTTACTAACAATATAAACACTTTCAAGGCTTATACCTCGGTTTGCCAATTTTCTAGTAACTTTGCCCAGTTCACCTGGTCTATTTATCATCTTATATACTATAGTTTCTGCCTCGCTTATCCTGAACTGTGGCGATTTTGACAATGCTTTAGTTGCAGTTGCAACGTCGTTAGTCAACACTCTAAAAATTGCATTATTCTGTGAGCCGTATGCTGCTATGGCTTCTATATTTACTCCAACTGAACCAAGTATCTCAGCAACAGCTGCCAATGATCCAACTTCGTTGTTTGCCACTATAGTTATCTCTTTCATTTCACCACCCTATCCATTATTTAACTCAAAATTAAATAATCTTCTCTTGTCAATCAGATTATGGGCCTTAAGCAGAATATACTTGGCAAGCTTAGTGAAGTTAATGATCCTGAGCTTGGAATAAATATTGTTGATCTAGGGCTCATATACTCAGTTGATGTGAAAAGAAAAAAGAAAGATGAGCAGCAGAAAGTCTTTATCAAAATGACATTTACTACACCTGCGTGCCCACTGATTAATGATATTCTTAATGAAATAAAAACAAAACTTGACGAGTTTAAGGAATTGGATATTGAGATCTCAGTTGTTTTTGATCCTCCTTGGACACCTGATATGCTATCTAGTCGTGCAAAAATACAATTAGGGATGGTATGATGTTTATCATCTTCAAAGAGAATAAGAGGCTGGTCTAATGATGTTAACATTTTATGGTGGTGCACAGGAAGTTGGTAGAGTTTGCATGCTTTTAGAAGAAAACCACAAAAATCTGCTTTTAGATTGCGGTATCAAACTCGGAGAAACAACCGAATATCCTCTTATTGATGATTCCGAACTATCAAAAATAAAAAACATTTCAATTTCTCATGCCCACCTAGATCATAGTGGTTATTTGCCACATGTATACTCAAAAAAAGCACGACCAAAGATATTCATGACAAAACCAACCAGAGATCTTGTTGGTGTATTGTTGGCTGATTACCATCGTATACAGGCAGCCAAGCATGAAGGTAAGCGTCTTTTTAGTTCAAAGGATGTTGAGGGGGTTATGCAGGATGCTAATATGGTGGAGTACAATACGCATTTTCAGGCTGGTTTTAAGCTTTGTTTCCACTCTGCTGGCCATATAATGGGCAGTGCGATGACCATGATCGAAAATGCCAATAAAAAAATACTTTTTAGTGGGGACATATGTATGCGTAAAACCCGTATCCTTGATTCTTGTGAAAGAGGATTACGGTCAGACATTCTAATAGTTGAAAACACATATGGTTCAAGAGGCGATGCCATACCGAGTTATAGGGAAAGCTATCAGAAGCTCATCACCATAATAAAAGAAACCCTAGATAAGGGCGGACACGTAATAATCCCAAGCTTTGCAGTTGGTAGGGCACAGGAGGTTCTTCTTGCTCTGGATGATTATATGCGTTCAGGCGCAATACCGAAAACAAAGATATTTATCGACGGGATGATTGGAAAGGCAATGAAAATTTATCGCCATAATGCTATCTATGCTAATGATGATATCAAAAGAAGGATTTTGATGAGTGAGGATGACCCTTTCAAAAGTCCCAATTTCCACCATCCTCGTTCTAAAACTCGTGAAGATGTCCTGAAGGAGCCATGCATAATAGTCACTACCTCAGGGATGCTTTCTGGAGGTCCTGTGCTGTTTTATTTGGAGAAACTTGCAGGAAACCCAAGAAATGCAATTGTTTTTGTTGGTTATCAAGCTGAGGGCACCACAGGTAGCAAGGTCATTCAAAATGAGAAAAAAATACAAATTTACGACAAAGAGATTGAACTAAAATTAAGAGTGGAAAGCATACGTCTTTCTGGTCATGCAGATTTTAATGAACTAACACAATACTGCAGATCAATCAAAGGTCTAAAGAAAATCTTCCTTATGCATGGTGAAAAATCAGAATTGAAAGAAGTGCTGGATAATGATTATGAAGTCATAATTCCAAGACAATTAGAAACATATTCTATTTAGATTTTCATTTTTTCATACAATTCATTCAATTTTTTTTCGTCGATAAATTCCAAAAGACGATTACAACGATCACAGCGGAAATCAATTCCAGCTGCAGATTCAAAATTTGTTATACTTGATGCCCCACAAGAAGGACAAAAATAATGGTCAGAATTTTCATTCAGTCCAATCCTGCTTGTTTGTATGGTTGCCCATTTTTCAATTTTATCATGATTCAAAGACCAACTATACGAATACCATCCAGTTTCACTGTCTTTTTCACGAATATAATTAACCAAACCCTCGTTATGTAATTTATTGAGGGTTGCTCTAACGTCACTAATTCTTATCTTAAGCTTTTTTGCCAAATCTTCGTCACTGTTGTTCCCATAGAAGCTTTTAACCATGGAGAGTGCATTTTCCCCTCCTATTTCTATGAGTGTTTGTCTAATTCCTGCATCACTAAGTATTTTTATGACTTTTGACATTCTTTTCTGTTCTTCATGCTGTTTAAGCTTTAACAAATCTTGTGCAGCTTTTTTTGCTGCCCTCTCTAAAGCTATCTTCGATGGTTTCTTTAGTGCTATTTTCACTGATTTTTTCTTCAAGACCACTCTTTTTGCAGTTTTTTTCTTTAAAACTACTTTCTTTACAGTTGCCTTTTTTGGCTTTGTAACAGCCTTCTTTTTAGAAGTATTTTTCTTATTTTTTTTGATCGCCACACTATCACCCTTTTTTCAACAGAACTTATTAATTACGCATTTTTTATATATAAACCTTTGCTTTTTAGTTATTTTTTATGAGAATAAGTGTTTTCAATCTTTTTATATATATCGATGGTTGCTCCTATGCTTTTCTCTATGGAGTACTCTTTTGCACGGATTTTAGCAGCTTTTGACATTTTTTTTCTAAGTGTTCCATTATTCAAGAGCATTTCCATTGCATTGGCAAGATCATCAATATTATCTGGTTCCACCAACAACCCTGTTTTTCCATGTAATATTATCTCTTTTGGTCCCAATCTCTTTACGCCTATTGTTGGTAGACCCAGAGACATAGCTTCTACAAATGTTAGGCCAAATGTTTCACTATTCGAAGCTGATACAAATATGTTTCCACATGCATAAGCAGTTCCAATCTCCTTTGCATCCAAGAAACCAGTGAAAATTATGTTTTCTATCCTCAGACTCACTGCCATTTCTTTGAATTTTTTCAGATAGGGCCCACCACCAGCAACCACGAGGATTCTATCTTCTTTTTCTATTTTTTTGTATGCCTCTAATAGAATGTCTATATTTTTTTCAAAACTGACTCTACCTAGGTATATTAGTATTTTTTTGTTATCTGGTATGTTGTGTTTTTTTCTAAACCTATTTAACTGTTCTTTTGTGTATCTGAGTTTTTTGAAATCAATTCCATTTGGGAGGTGAGTTACTTGTTTAAGTCCGTAGGATTCAAGTTCTTTTACTAATTCTGTTGTTGGAGCAGTTACAACATCTACTCTTTTGAAAACATGATTTATCATTTTTTTTACTGCTGTTTTACTTATACTATCAAATACTTCTGGTAGTTTTCCACTAAGTAAATGCGGGATATAATCAGGGAAATGTGTGTGGTATGTGGCTATTGTAGGTATTTTCTTCTGTTTTGCTGCTAAGAGTCCCTGCAATCCAAGGTTTATCGGCGCATGTGCATGAACAACATCAGGGAGTTCTTTTTCTAAAATATCGCTTATTCTTTTGTAATTCATCGATGCTACTCTGTAGCCATCATAGAATGGAAATGGTGATGAAGGTATCCAATATATTTTGAAGTTTTTTGTTTTTTTCTGGATTTTGAGGGTATTCTCTCCGGGGGCAAAAAGTATTATTTCATTTTTCTTCGAGATTTCTTTTATTGCATCATTCAGATATATAGCCACTCCGTTGAGTTGTGGCAAGTATGTATCAGTGAAAAACGCAATCTTCATTATGAAAACCCTCTACAAACTAAAATATAAAAAGAAAATTAATTAGGTATTGGCGGTAATGGAATGGTGCCATTTGCTGTTCCATTTTGCAATTCTATAATGTATTTGACAAAGTCTATTGTGGAATTTACAAGCCCAAATATGTACTCTGGATCCATCCCAGTCGCATTTGTATAATTGTAGTTTATACATTCAAATGCCATCGTTTGGTTCTGTATGTAACTACAGTAGGTGGTGTTTTTGTGGTATGTTGCCTGCATCATGTTGCAACTGTCTTTGCTGTTTACATCTGTCATAGTATCGCAGATATTCTGTTCTTGTTGAATAGTAACTCCAGCTGCGGTATCACAATCCTCAAGTTTGCTTGAATTGATTATCATACTACAATAGCTTTGATTTTTGTATACACCTGCCAATTCTATGTAACAATTATCCTTGTATCCACTATCACTTATCAAAGTGCAAATTGTCGTATCTTTTGTTGTTAGCACTAACGATATTAAACAAAGATCTCTTCTTTGTCCCGCTGAATCACACAAATCTTTTCTTTTAAGTACGAGTGCCAGGTCCATTATGCATTTGTCCCTATCATTTCCTTCTTTTTCTATATAACATTTTACTAAGTTGGTGTACTGTCCCCGTTCATTGTAAAGAATTGAAGTTATACTCTCTACTAAAGTAGATGGTTTTGTTATATTCGCCCCGCTATCTTTGAATGTTGCTTGTATCTCATAGGTGTGTATTCTACCATTTAGGGAGTAATTAAAATATTTATTATAAACCATACCTGTTTGGTTGTCTATGCACATTCTCCAGTTGAATTTTTTTGGTGAATTTGAGGATATACCAAACCTCGCAGCATCATTGAGAGAGATACTTGAAAAATCTATTTCGTAACTGATTTCTTCGCATTCATTTCCGTTTATGGTTGTTGTTTCCATACTAGCATCAAGATTAAGGTAATTGTTCTCAATCAAATATGTAATGTCGTTTTTGTTTTTCTCTATTATCAAATCATTGAAGAATTTTGATGATAAAGATTCAACATAATTTTGAAGATCTAGATCTTCATTTACATATGCACAGCTTTCATTTGCAGTGAGGGGATATTTTATGCACATTATGGTTTCATTTGTGAAGAAGAATGCTCTCTTGATTGACAATGGATTCTGGACAACTATACTTCTATTATCATAGTTCTTTTCTAACAGATATTCTGTTTTATATCCATCTGCAATTTCAGTATAAGAGAACACATAATCATTTTCTCCGAGTCCAAATCGCATTCCTTTCAAAAGCAGTTCTTCTGCAGCTGTAGTATCCTCAGGTATTAATGGTTGCTGCATTGCAACTGTAAAATAAATTGCTATGATCGCTAGTACTGCAACAACCATAATTACTATCTTTTGATATCCCATTTATTCACCTTAATTGCTAACATGTAGAAAATAATCCTTATTAAGTATTCCTACGAATTCTATTTATGAATCTTGTGCCAAAATACGTTTTTTTTACTAAGGGGGTTGGGAAAAGTAGCGAACAATTAACTTCTTTTGAATTTGCTTTACGTGATGCCGGCATTGCACCATACAATATAGTTACTGTATCAAGCATACTGCCTCCAAACGCGAAAATAATTCCGAGAAATGAAGGTCTCAAATTATTAAAGCCAGGCCAGATTCTTTTTGTGGTGATGTCACGGTTAGCATCAAATGAACCTAATCGTCTTCTATCCGCTTCAATTGGTTGTGCCATACCTTCGAATAGAAACAAGTATGGTTATCTAAGTGAACATCATTCATTTGGTCAAACCGAGGAGAAGGCAGGTGATTATGCAGAAGACCTGGCAGCGTCGATGCTTGCATCAACAATAGGCATGGAATTTGATCCAGACAAAGCATGGAACGAGAGAGAACAATATTTCAAAATGAGTGGGCAGATAGTTAGAACAAGAAATGTTACTCAATCTGCTATCTGTGACAAACATGGGAAATGGACATCTGCTATTGCAGCTGCTGTATTGATATTATAATAATATCTATATAACATAAAATCATTCGGTGATGTTGATGGGTTTATTAGATTCTATTCTTGGAAAAGATTCTTCTGTTGAAGCGCCACCAAAGGCATCTTCCAATCCATTTAGTATTTCTATTGGGTTTGTACCTTTACGTCTCTCAGCACACAACAAAAGTTCTGTTGATCTTGTTGTCAAGATAAAAAATACCTCACATTCCCCACAAATGGTTTCTGTTGACGTACTTCTCCCAAAGGCAACAATGCTTGGTTTTGATCCTGCCTGCATAAACAAGGCTGCAGAAAAAAGATTGGGCGAATTGCAACCAGGGGATACAGTGGAAGCGCATCTCACCATGTGGTCAAATAATCAAACAAAACAAGGTAACTATCCAATTGAAGTTTCAGTTTATTCTCACTATATCAATTATGACAAAGTTCTCAATTATGTAAAGAAGAACACGAGTATTAGGGCAGTCTAATCTTCTGTTGCATTCTTGAATTCTTCTATTGTATTAGCTAGTTTCATTCCAGATTCAGTTAGTTTTACTATTCTCTTTTTACCCTTTTGATCTATTGTGACTAAACCGCCTTTTTGTAATTTTGTTATTAATTTTGTCACATATACGTAGGTCGTATCTGTGCTCTTAGCAAGTTTCGAAAGGTGCCAACTAACTTCACTATCTTTTAGTGAAAGTAAGATCCTACATGGTTTTGGCCTGGCAAAAATTGCAAACATGAGCCCCTATACGTTACGCTCTTTTTAAAACCTATCATTTTCGACGTTCTTCTGACGATAGGTTTATAAAATCTCTCTCAGTAGACGTCATAGAACTTATCAATGCTCCCGCGCGGGGGGCCAATAGGGTGACGAAATGGGAACAAAAATTGGATCTGAAAGAATTTCGAGAGAAAATGGATATCTGTACTATGTTGGTAAAGACGGCTTTGTTTGGGCAGCCCCAATGAAGCACAACAAAAGAGGCAGAAAAAAGAAAGTAGGAAGTGAAAGGGTCTCCAAGGAACAAGGCTTTATGTACTACCTTGGTAAAGACGGCTTTGTTTACAAAGCAAGATTGAAAAATTCCTAAAATTTTTCTTCTTTTTTCTTTTCCTTATATTTTTTAAATCAACCTTATCCAAATCCATATAACTCGTTCTAGTCTGATGGCCATTGTCATAGGGATTAAGACGAAGAAAGTCGGGATCAGCGAAAGCTACTGACAAAAAGGTGAAAAAATGCGTGTAGTAATATCGGAAAAATCTGGGAAAAGTTATCAGTTTGAACTTCCAAAAGAAAAGGAAGTAAACATTATCGGTAAGAAGATTGGAGAAGAACTCGACGGCAACCTTGTTGGGGCCGCTGGCTATGTTCTGAAACTTACTGGTGGAAGTGACGGCAGTGGGTTTCCTATGAAACAGGAAATTGCCGGGTCTGCAAAAAAACTTACACTTACTACTAATGGCGTTGGTTTCAAAGCAGAAAGAAATGGGGAAAGACGAAGAAAATATGCAAGAGGAAACACTTATTCTGCTGAAATTGTGCAGGTGAATACCCAAGTAAAAAGCGAAGGACCAACCACACTTGATCAACTATTTCCAAAAATAGACAAGGAGAAGAAATAATGCAAGCTGAAATGAATATTGGAATGTTAGGCCATGTTGATCATGGTAAAACAACACTGACAAAATCACTTACAGGTAAATGGACAGATACTCACAGCGAAGAACTCAAAAGAGGGATTTCAATTAGATTGGGGTATGCGGATGCGCACATTTATCATTGTACAAAATGTAAATTATATTTGACAAGTGAAAAATGTGGTTGCGGTGCCACAGCAAAATTATCCCGTAAAATCTCAATTGTTGATGCGCCTGGCCATGAAACTCTCATGACTATAGTGATTTCAGCAACTAGCATTCTTGATGGAGTTTTGTTTTTGATTGCTGCAAATGAACCATGCCCACAACCTCAAACAGCTGAACATCTTCTTGTTCTCAATTCAACTGGAATAAAGAACATAATTATAGTACAGACAAAAATCGATCTCGTTACCAAGGAAAAAGCTCTTGAAAATTATAAACAAATAAAAACATTCGTTAAGGGTTCAGCTGCAGAAAACGCTCCAATAATTCCAATATCTGCAAATGCTGGTCTAAATATCGACGTTCTTTTGAAAACAATAACTGAAGTTATGGAAAAACCAGCACATGATAAAAAAGCTGAATTAAGGATGTATGTGTCACGTTCATTTGATGTTAATAGGCCTGGTACTGAGATAAAAAATCTTCAGGGTGGAGTTCTCGGAGGCTCAGTTGTTCAGGGCGCTCTTAATGTAGGGGACGAAATTGAGATAAAACCTGGTATTGTTAAAAAAGAGGGTGGGAAGCTATCTACTGTATTCTGTTCTGTTCAAAGCATGATGGAAGAAACAGAGTCTCTTAAAACTGCAGAACCAGGAGGACTTATTGCAGTTGCAACAACCCTTGACCCATCACTTACTAAATCAGACTCACTTGTTGGTTCTGTAATTGGTAAAAAAGGGGAAGTTCCTGATCCAGTAGATACTGTAAATGTAAAATATTCATTACTTAAGCGTACAGACATCCAGAATGTGCCTCTTAGGGAAAATGAAATGGTAGTTATAAATGTTCATACATCTACTGCAGTTGGTCTTTTGGTAAAACTTGCCAAAGGAATAGCAACAATAAAATTGAAGAAGCCAACTGTTGTTTACAAGGATATGCATGTGGCCATTTCAAGGAAAGTTGGACAACGATGGCGTCTTTCTGCATGGGGTAAAGTAGTCTGATTCAATTGTTTGGAAGCATTTCAACAACATCATTTGCTCCTACTGTTATAAATATATCCTCATTTTCTACTACGTAATTCACTGTTGATTCATACAAATCCCACATAGAGTCTGTATAATTTTGTGGTCTTATTCTAACTAGGTTTGCAGATAAACTTAGGTTATATGGTGGTTCAAGTGCCGTGGTTTTATCATGGTCAGTGAAATAAGTTGGCCACCAAGATGTGTACTGAGTGTAATAATTATTCTCATGCATTTTTATGTTTATGAAGATTTTATCCGCGTTTCCGGTGTATTCTGAGAGTGCAGTTTGTATTATTGATTCTGAGTTTGCATCTCCATGCATATAACCAAGATTTTCCTCGTATAATTTTATTTCAACTTGCTGTGGCCTTACATATAAAAATTTTTTGAACTCGCCTAATTTCGCTTCATTTTGATTAACTACACTTATTTTTGCTCCTTTTTCTGCATAAATTTTTTCAAGTACAGCATCTGTATTCCCTGCGCCAGTTGAACCGACTATAACTGGGGCATACCCTATTGTATCCTTTATGAACTGATATCCGCCTGGGTTTTGTGTATAATTTCCAGTTACAAGATCAAGTTCATGTTCTTCATAAGCTTTAAGTACATTGTACAGCTCTGTCTGATTCATTTTCGAAAGGCCAATACTGTCAAAATCAGCGTAAGCAGGCATTGGCGGCCTGAAGTGATAACAGACTGTTGCATAATTGGAATTTTTTAGTTTTTGAACTAATTGCGGATGATTTTTCACTAAATTTTGAAATACAGCATCGTCGATGTAAATATCAACAGGAACTTGGTATTCTTCATGTGTGTCTATTGTTTTTTCTATTACATCCGCACTTTTTTCAGGAAAAACCCAGTCGTGAACATTGAGTACAAAAGTTACATATTTTTTTTCTGATGTCTGATTATTCTGAGTCAAACTGATGTTATTATTGATTGTATAATTGTTACTATCGCCAATATATTCATGGTACATTTGGTTTATTGTTTTCCACTCTAATTTTCCAGTATCAATGTATTCTCGTTTTATTTTTCCAAGCCAATTTTCAAACAATACATCATTGTTTTCAACTCTATCTGCCGACCCAATACTCCATGCAAAATAAACCATACTAGTGTTATCCGTATTGGAAAGCGCAATGGCCTCGTCAATCACTTCGAAAAACACATCAATGTCATTTTGATCAAAATCAGCCATTGCTCCTTCTGGTAGATTTCCTGCTTTTTCTTCGCTCAATGCATAAACCACGCCTTCAGATGGGAAATAAACTAGTTTTCCTTGTTCGTCATTCTCAAGCCAGTTCAGTCCAGAAGAAACTTTCCACGGTCTTAATCTATCTTCTAATTCAGTTGGGTATGTGTCATGGCAAACCCCAGGTGCTTTACAATATTTAAATTCGTCTGGCCGTTTGTTTTCAGGCAATGACATAACACAGTATGCCACACCCCCTGTAGTGAACCTATAACCTGCATCTATTGCAGCCGTTACCCAATCTAATTCAGAACAAATTCCAGATACATGTTCAATCTCACTTCCAGTTAATTGTTCTGCTTTCTTTTTCATCAAACTAATGGTTTGACCAAATTCCTGCTGGGTAAGGTTTTCCTTTTCAAGATTACCTCCAACATCAGCATGCACACCTATTGAATGCCCTCTATTTTTTAGTTCTAATAAAACATTATCATCCCAATTTTTGCATCCGTCTATGAACTCTTCGCTCACTTCAAAAGTTCCTCTGAGTCCATATGCTTCAAGAGTAGTTGCCATCTTTCTTACTGCCTCTGCATGTCTTTCAAATGAAGACTCTTCAAAAGCTTCATTGTTCCAGCCTTCAACATGGATCATTATGCCAACTTCTAGTTTGGGTTTGTTATCAATAAACGTACACCCGAATAAGAAAAGTCCGATTAAACAGATCAAAATACCTTTCTTCATTTCATGTCCTCTTTATTTTTTCTGCTGAAATCCAAGTCCGTTTTTTGTTATCAGTACTGGTTCAATGCTCACTGGATGGTGGACGTTATTTGCAGCATCTTTTTGTTTTTCTATTATTTTTGTCATAAGTTCTTTGATTTTATCACTTGTTACTTTTGCATTACATAAGATTATTTCCTCAGTTGTAACTGTAAACACATAGAAGAATTCTGTTTCTCCACAAAATTTTACTAAAAAGTCAAAATATTTATTTGCAACAAGTAAAAATGAAACTGCAAGGTCATCTGGTACATTCAGTGAAAATATTCCTTCGTCTTGTTTTGTTATTTTTATTTTGCCTTCCTTCATAAATCCGTCAATTTTTCTATGAAGGTTTTCCATAATTGCAACAAAAAATTGTTTATCCGGCATTCCTATTCTTCCGAAATCAGTGTTGCTTAGATATCTGTAACCTTGCCCAGTTTGAACACCTGAAAATATGTAAATTTCATGTTCTGGCCAATTCTTGAACATTAGTGGAAGATATCCCTGGTCCCATTCCACTCCTGCTTTTTCCGCTGCTTTTTTAAGTGCAGTCGGGTATCCAGATGCAAAATATCTGTCTTTTATTAATGGATAAATATTGTTTATTTCTGGTTTTTCAGGCATTTTTCTCTGGTTGCCACTTGCTATAATTTGTACTATTTCTTCGACTGATTTCCCTTCTTTGTGCATTTTGAAGAAATCTGCTATCTTTATTTTTGTTTCTGCTAATCCTTCCCCTTGAATACAGAACCCATCCTCAGTATACCTTGTTAATAAGAATTTTTTCCTCTCAAATACTGTTAGCAATTCAGCTTCAAATTTGTCTATCTCTAAATCGTCCATGTATTATTCTTTTGGTCTTACTTTTAAAATCTTATGAGGAATAATATGAATTCTAGTTTCTAGTCAAAATCGCTTTGCGATTTTAACAAGTACTTGAAACCGAGTTTCAAGTTTCGCGAAAATTCCACTGAATTTTCACGATGCTGGGGTCGCCTAGTCCGGTAGGGCGGCAGGTTGCTATGCGCTTTTTGGAAAAAGCGCCCAAAAACAGATTGTTGAAACTGCTTCGCAGTTTGGGTGTTATCATACAAGAAGCGTGTCCAAAAACTTAACGAAAAAGTTTTGATCCAACTTTTTCCAAAAGTTGGAAACCTGTTGCGCATTGCGTTCAGGAGTTCAAATCTCCTCCCCGGCGAACGAAGTGAGCTGGGGGGAGTTTTGTTCGGTTCGCCGAACAATCATTCCTCCCCGGCGTTTTTATTATTTACATTTAGGGTAACAAGTCCAATTCTAATAAATAGCTCAAAATCTTAATTAGCGTTTATCAATTCCTTTATTATCCTTAGTCTACAACATATGTATGTGAGAAGAAAACCAATAAGCCAAGATCATGTTGCAGAAGGGCCTAGCTTTCGCAGATTAGAACGAATTCTTGGGTCAGAACCAGCAAGAGCCTTACGGGAAAAGGATGCTGTTTTTTTAGGTCAGCTTATGCCGATAATTGGTAAAAACCTCAAAGGAAAGAAAATCCTTGAAATTGGTCCTGGTCATGGTTTCTTTGTTGAACTTCTTAGAGATCTTGGTGCAGACGCCTATGGCATTGATTCTGATATCAATTCCTTCTACCACTACAATAATGCACTTTTTCAAGAATCAATCATTCGTTATGGGGATGCAAGCAACATCAGTGAAAAATTCCCAAATGAGCAATTTGATTATATTGTTTCAAATGCAGTACTGTGTCGTGAAGGTTTGGTATCATCTTTACACACTGTGAATCCTGACACTGGCAAATACTTTTCTGCAGAAGAAATGGCCAATAATATACACCGGTCAGTTTTTGAAAGTTTAAAACCAGGCGGAATTACATTCCATTCAACTGCAGAACCCATTCTAGGAAATGAACAAACGCTGCAAGATATTGGATATGTAATTCTTTGTAGGACAAAAAACAATCTCATTCTACAAAAACCTGCAAATTGAAAAATCAACCTCCGCATCCTCCACAACCGCCTCCACATGTTCCACCTGTTATTGGTGCAGATTCAACAATTGGAGCATTGCCATTTTGATCTTCTACAATTAATTTTCCACCACCCATACCCATGGTGCAAGTGATGCTATATGTCCCTGGTTTATCTGCAACAAATTCAATTATGTTGTCACCAGGCACCATTCTTTTTGTGATTCCATAACCCCCAATCACTACTGTTTGCATACACCCTCTAAGTGTGTTTGTATCGCCGATTATGGTGAGTTTTGTTCCAACTGTTGTTCTGATTTCCTTTGGTGTGTAGTATCCATTTGATCCATATCCAAGGGTTATGGTTTGATTACCAGTTACAACCAGGGGTGTGCTGTTTGTGGTTCCTTCTGATTGTGATGATCCAGAAGTTGCATATATCCCACCTATCGTTATCAACACCACTAAAATTCCAATCGCAATAATACTTTTATCCATAATTTCATCTCCTATAATTTTAACCATTTTAGTGTCAATGCACTTGTGACAACTGAAACACTTGACAGAGCCATCGCACCACCTGCGATTATTGGCGAAAGTAAAATGCCATATGCAGGGTAAAGTAGACCAGCAGCAATAGGTATTCCAAGAATGTTGTAAAACAATGCCCAGAACATATTCTGCTTTATTTTGTTTATCGTCGCACGTCCAAGTTTTATTGCTCTCACAACATCCATTGGATCGCTTCTCATTAATACAACAGATCCAGTTTCCATTGCAACATCTGTTCCACTTCCAATTGCAATTCCAATATCAGACTGGGCAAGAGCTGGCGCATCATTTATACCATCACCTACCATCGCAACTGTTTTTCCATCTTCCTGTAATTGTTTCACATATTTTGCTTTATCCTGAGGAAGAACCTCTGCAAATACTTTTTCTATTCCTGCCGTGTGCGCTATTGCTTCTGCTGTTCTCTTGTTGTCACCTGTTATTAGCCATGGGTCTATTCCAAGTTTTCTAAGTTCTTTTATTGCATGGACACTTGTTGATCTAAGGGTGTCAGCAACTCCGAAAATTGCAACTAATCTGTTATTTGCTTTCAATATCATTACTGTTTTTCCTTCATTCTGTAGTTTTGAAACAACATCCATCTCTTTTTCTGGTTTGCCAAGATAAATCGTTGCCCTTCCTATCTTTCCTTCAACACCATGTCCTGGTATTGCTTTGAACTTTGTAAGCTTCAAAAGTTTTGCTCCATTGTTTTTTGCATATTCAACTATTGCATCTGCCAATGGATGCTCTGAATTTTTTTCAACAGAATATGCCATACTAAGAGCTTCCATTTCATCGAATTTTCCAATCAGTTTGAAATCAGTTACTTTTGGTTTTCCCTCAGTTATGGTGCCAGTTTTATCAAATATTATTGCATTTATCTTATGCATGGTTTCAAGTGCTTCTGCATTCTTTATCAGAATCCCTTTCTGTGCACCTATACCAGTTCCAACCATAATTGCAGTTGGAGTGGCAAGTCCAAGTGCGCATGGGCAGGCTATGACTAATACAGAGACTGCAGCAACTAATGCAAATGATATTGTCTGACCTACAAGATACCAAATTGCAAATGTTGCTATTGCTATAATTATAACTATCGGAACGAAAACTGCACTTATAGTATCTGCAAATCTTTGTATGTCAGCTTTGCTTCCTTGTGCGTCTTCTACTAATTTGACTATCTGTGCCAATACTGTGTTTTGGCCTATTTTCTCTGCTTTAAATTTGAAGGAACCGTGTTTGTTTATTGATCCACCAATTACTTTTGATTTTATATTTTTCTCTATTGGTATGCTCTCCCCTGTTATCATACTTTCATCAACGGCAGAGTTTCCTTCAATAATAGTCCCATCAACTGGGATTTTTTCACCTGGTTTTACTATGATTATGTCCCCTACAATAACGTCTGCAATTGGTATCTCCATCTCTTTTTTATTTCTCAATACAATGGCTGTTTTCGGACTCAATCCCATTAGTTTTCTGATTGCATCAGAGGTTTTTCCTTTTGCCACTGCTTCCAAATATTTTCCAAGAATAACAAGTGTAATAAGCACGGCAGCAGTCTCGAAATACTGTTCTTCAACAAATCCAAGTATTGCAGCTACACTGTAAAAATAAGCAGCGCTGGTTCCTACTGCTATCAAGGTGTCCATACTTGCTGTTTTATTTTTTAATGCACTCCATGCACCTAAATAGAATCCCTTTCCAGCTATGAATTGAACTGGCGTGGTTAGTATAAATAATATCAACATTTGATATGGAATATCCATGAAAAACATTCCGATTATGAATGCAGGAACTGCTAAGATCGCACTAAAAATTAATAATTTTTTCAAGTCTGCTATTTCTTTTTCTCTGAGTTTTTTTTCGTGTTCATGATCAACACCAATGGTTGCATCATAGCCCTTTGATTGTATTACTTTTACCAATGAGTTCTCGTTTGTTTTATCTTCATCAAATTCTACCATTGCTTTTCCAGCAGCATAATTTACGTTGGCAGATTTTACTCCATCCGATTTTTGCAATGCTCGTGTGAGTAATGCAGAACATGAAGCACAATGCATTCCATTTACTGATAGTTCAATCCTCTTCATTTGTTCACCTATGCGTATATCAGACCGTTTTTCGGACCATACATCATTATCAGTACCATCAAGCTCGCTACAATAACAGCAACAAGAAAGAATTCCGTGAATTTTACTTTGAATTCATTTGCTGGTGTTTCTCCTGCTTCTCTGTGCATCATGTAGCTTAAGCTACCTACCATCACTGCGCACAATCCGAAAAGAATATACAAGAACAATATCAGGTTGTCAGTTATCATCATGACTGAGAGCATCGCACCCATGGTTCCTGCCATTATACCTGCCATAATTCCTTCCATCGCACCCATAATCCCAGAGTGCCGTCCTAATGCAAGTCCTGGTGCTATTCCAAGTGCCATCCCAACAACGGAACCAATAAACATCCCATTTGTTGCTCCTGCTAATGCACCTGCTAGAAATCCACTCATCATCCCAAGTGTCATACCAACCATCATACCATTAGCACAGGTTAGGTTTCTCCAATAACATCGTATGTGGTAATATGACGTAAGTGTCATGAGTACCCCCCCACCAAGAAGTATAAAAAGAGGTAGGTACGGTCTAACTAACTGGAGACTAGTTGGATAAATAATGAACATAATAATGGACAAAATCAACATAAGTGCCCCAGATCCAATGGCATACTCTGATAAACGTGATTCAACTATGGTCTGTGGTTTACCCGCTAGGATGTTTTTCAAGTATTCGACTACTCTTTTGAATTGTCCTCTATTGTAATCACGAGCTTCTTTTTCTGGAAATCCTTTTTCTGCAAGTTTTTGTTTTATTTCAGGTAGCTGTTCATCACTACATCTAATTATTACTCTTCCATTTGTTGCATCTATGTCCACTATTTCACTACCATTCTGAGTTACTGTTCTCTCTATTAATGTTTCACATGCTCCACATGTCATTCCTTTCAATTCGAGTTTATGTTCTTTTGACATTACAACACCACATATCCTTCGTTTGCTATTGCTTTCCTTACTTCTGTTTCTACTGATTCATTAGCACAAGTAAATTTTACTGATCCATTTTTCTCACTCACCTCTACATTACTCACCCCGTCTATTTCTGATAATACATCCGTCAACAACATCTCACATGATTTACAATGCATTCCATTTACTTTCAATTTTTGTTCCATTTTTTCACCTTATCTAAATATGATTTCAATCAAGTAATCACACATCTACTGTACTATCAATTTTCCAGGACTCCACATCCTCATCCCACAGTTGTATTCATAGGTTCCTGGTTTGGTTGGAGTAAATTCTATAATCCCTTCCTGGCCATTTTTTGATACTGTCTGCAAATTCAATCCATATATGTAAAGTACTGCTCCACAGCCCACATATGGTTCAGTAGTAAAATGTATTCTGACAAGATTGCCTGATTTAACAACAACTTCACTTTTGTCATATGTTCCATCTGCTTTTGCTTTGATGTAAACATCCTGTGCCTGTTGTGATTGGCTAACTACTGGTAAGCTTTGGGTTGTTTGGCTATCCGCTACCGAATTCGATATATCACTCGGTACCGAGGCAGCGCCAAATACCATATAACCGCCTACTAGGAGCATAATCACCAAACCAACGAAAGAGTATATCGTTGTTTTTTCAATTTTAATTTCATCATCCATGTTGTTTCATTTGGCTGAAACAATATATATTAAATAATGAAACAATCATTTTCCACCTTATGACAAGAATGTAAAACATTCTTGACTGTCGCGAACCAACGCGGCAGATTTCTCAAAAAGAGGTTCGCTCCATGGAGATCAGAAAAAAGATCATATTAGGTCTAGTAACTGTAGCTATTTTTATCTTCCTAACGACTGTGTTAGCATTTGTATTTGCACTTTATTCTCAAGGACAAGAAGTACCAGAAATACTAAATCCATTCATTCACTTTCATATTGAATTTATGATCCTAATGGGTGTTTTTGGTTTGCTCTCTGGTCTTATTGTTTACAGTATAATGTCACAAACTTTGGAAAAACAAAAACAGATTGTCAAAACAAATACTGGGATAATAATGAAATTCTTGAGTGGTGACGAGCGTGAAATTCTTCAGCTTTTATTAACTAAAGATGGAATGACAACCCAAAGTGAAATTGCCAAACTCCCTGGTATGAGCCGTCTCAAAGCGCATCGTATTGTAAAAAAACTGGAGACTCGAGGAATTATATACATTGAAAAATATGGTAAAATCAACATGATTAGAATTGTTAATGAATTAAAAGAAATTTAAACTCAGAAAACTAGTTTCCAAATAAATTCTTTTTTAGAATCTCTAAAACCTGGTCTGAGTGCGGGCCAAGTCTTATCAAAGTTGTTTGGCCTCTCACTCCTTTTCCACTTGGAGTTGTAATTATTAATCCTAAAACTTCAAGGTCATTTAGATATTCTTTATACCATCTTGAGCTTCTAGGTCTTTTTCTTGTCATCTTACATGTTCTTTCATACTCCTCATAGACTTCTCCAGACAATAACATACCTGTATTTTCCGTACCTTCAAGCCTAGAATATTTACTTCCACTGTTTGTAAGGTTGGCAATTGCATAAAGGACAAGCTGATGCATCTCGGGGAGAGTGTTTATTGTTTCAAGTGTTATATCAAGTTCCACTTTCTTTCTTGCAGCTTCAACATCAGTATCAGATATTTTTTCTCGTTTATCATGTTGTACCATTTCAGCTGCTTTGTTCAACAGTTTAAGGGCATATCTTGCATCACCATTTTCTTGTGAAGTGATTGCAGCAGCAAGGTTTATGGCAGAGTCATCCACAGTATCTGCTACAAATGCACTTTCTATTCGCTGATTCAATATTTTCCTGAGCTGCTCTGCAGTATATGGTTGAAATATCATTTCTGTTTCATATAAACTACTTCTACTTCTTGGGTCTAGAGAGTCTTTGAAAGAAAGTCTGTTTGAAATTCCTATCATACTTACTCCGCCTTTTTTTACTTCATCGTTTGAGCGTGTAAGGGTATATACAAGGTCATCAAGATCTTTGACCATATCTATTTCGTCTAATACTATTATCAGTTGCTCTCCTTTTGATGCAACCTCAACTAGTTTTTCATATAAAAACGGTAAACCAAATCCAGCCTTTTCCAATTCAGGTACATAATCTTTCAAAATACGTTGGAGAATTCTATATCTTGAATTATAAATTCTGCAATTTATGTAATGTATGCTGCCCTTATCTTTGCTTTTAGCACCATTAAATTCTTCCATTACTCTTTTGGTAGTGCATGTTTTTCCTGTGCCTGTTTTCCCATAAATAATAAGATTTCTTGGCTTTTGCTCTTTCAATGCAGGGGAAATTATGGTCATTATGTCATAAAGCTGTTGCTCTCTGAAGTGTAAGTCTTTTGGTACATAATGAGGAGATAAGACTGATGCATCCTTGAAGATGGTCTTCTCTGATAGTATTTTATCAAAAGAAGTCATGTTTTGTTGTTGTTGGCATTTGTTTATAAAACCAGAATAGTGGAAGTTTGGGTCATTTGCTTAGATTTTAATAGCTTATCCTATACAATGAAACCTATTGGAGGCGAATTATATGATAGTAGGTGAAAGAATACTAGAAGTAAGTGGAACTAAAGTTCCAAAAATGAACATACAAGGCCTTAACATCAACATATCTCTTGAAGATGTTAAACTTGAAGAAGAAACATTGGAGTTGACTTATGTTTATACTGCCAGCTACCAAAAAGAAGTTGGCACTCTTAAGATAAAAGGAGTCCTTTTGGCTAAAGAAGATGAAACAAAGTCAAAAGCAATTCTTGATACTTGGAAGAAGAGCAAAAAAGTTCCAGATGATTACGCAACCACTGTGCTCAGTGCAATCAATTATAGTGGAAGTGCAAATGGAACTCTAATTGCAAGGGTTTTGGGCCTTACTGCTCCGTTAATCCCACCAAAAATCCAACTTTCAAAGACTGCTAAAAAATAATTTTTATTTTTCTGATAATTTTTTTAAGGCAGTTAAGGCTGCCTCTTTTCTTTCATACTGAACAAAAATATGATCATGATGATAGGCAGAAACAGCATTACAGCTTATTTTTTCTTTTGCAAGTGCATCTGCTATTTTAGCCATAAATCCAACAGCCATCAAATCTGAATTGACTTCAAGTGTTATGAGGGCAAAAGGTCCCTGGATTCTTTCTGTAAGGTCTTTCATATCGTCAAGAATATCATCAGAAAAAATAACAGTTAATCCCTCCTTCTCTTTATACACACAAACAATATAATCAAGATAACCACTAAGGTTCATCAGATACTGATCATCAAAAGATCCAATGAAATATTTTTCATTCTTTAAGTTTGGTTTCATATTTTTTAATAATTCATCGAGGTTGCTTATTGTCATAATACCACCTAAACAAAAACAGCGCTCCCCTTACATGTAAAGAAAACAGCCAAATGTTGGGGCAATTCCATGGTTTCATCCTTTTTGAATGGTCCGACGCCAATCATCTCTAGCAGGGGCACATTTTCAACAAATCGTATTCTCATTCTTTTATCTGTTCCAAATACAGCATCTTTCCACGGATTGAATTTTTCAATATCATTGAATACTTTTGCAATCAAACCAGTGTCCCCATGGATACTATTCGGTACACGTATCAATTTGCTTAGATCCTGGGTCACACCAACATCAGTATCAACAGAATGAATTGGTAATCCATCTGCAACTACTTTTAATCTTTTTACAATGTCATTGAATTTCAATGATGTTTTGCTCCAGTTTCCTTCATTTATACCACTTATGAAAAACTCTCTATTTTTTTCTTTTGAAAATAATCTTGAAATTGCAGTTGGATTTTCTTTAATCAATTTAATAACATCACGTGCCATTCTTCCTCTGTACCCACTTTCATCTGGTCGTGGGCCTGTTAATCTCTTATCGTCTCCAATTGTGAAAAACTGAGTGTAATTCAGTCCCTGGCCCATAACATAATCAACAAGTTCTCGTCTTTCATCTCCTCCAATAGATAGGAATGCAGGATCTCTGACATGGACATGGTAGCCACGATTTCCTGAGAAAACAACTGCTATGTGTTCTTTTTTAATACCAAAATCATTGATAAGAAAGTCCCCAACTAACCGAATAAGATCTCCCTTAACTTCATCAAGCTTGGCATATACGCCATATTTTCCTTCTGCATGTATGTCTAGATCAAAAACAAGATCTGCTGCTTTCCATTGTTTCTTTTGTATTGGGGTGGCTCCTGGAAAGTCATAATATGCAGTTGAATGGGAAACAAATAATGGGGTGTTGGTTGCCAAATATCGTCTGAATTCTCCTACTGTTGTAAAATTTAAATGCCTTGCATCTATCTTTTTAATATTCCCAAATCCAAATTCACGTTTTTCAATCCCTGGTATTTGGAAATCTGCATTTTCGTAGTATGAAGCGAATATTTTTTTAACTACTAAAGCATCCTGTCGGTTCATTTTTTTGTTCCCTCTGTTTTCAATCCAGGCCAGTTTAATGGATGCCCTATTCTACAAACAGCACAACAAAGTCCATATGTCATTATCGTAGCACATGATGGTACATTGTAGCCTTTTTTCTTTATGTGGCCTATTTGGTATCTTGTAATCTTTTCACTAAAATCAGGCAAATTTGAATAAAGCTGATTTATTTGATCCTCATTCATTCCAATCCCAAGCAAGTAAGTCACCAGATACCATCTTGCATGGTGAGGAAGGTTATTGTGTTTTTTGATTTCTTCTAGCAGTTTTTCAATACACGGTGGATGACTTTCAACATTGATAATAATCTTGGTTTCTGCCTTTGGAATCTCATTAAGCAGTTTCTGCCCAGCTTTTTTTATCATTTCTGGTGGGTCTCTTACCAAAGGTATGTTCTCAATATGTTTCTTTGCTGCTTCTTCTATTAGTCTTTTTTTCTCATCATTTGTTATTTCTACCAACCCGCTGAAAAGCTTTCTATTTATCAGCCTATAATGGGGGTTTTTGATGCTATACTTAAGGTAGGTTGGCAGATCTATCAAAATTCTATTTTTTTCTGTTTTTGTTTCAATCCCAAAGACTAAACCAACCTTCTCTATCATCTGTTGGTTTTCATGGTCAAGGTGTGCCCTCACCATTTTGGATTCATTCACTGCAAATCGGTTTGTTAGGAAATTATTTTTCAGTTGCCCTAAAATCATTCTGGCAGCTGCAAATGAGGCAATTTCTTCTTTTTTATCTAATTCGTGCAAAAGCATTTTCGGGCTGCTTTTTTCAGTCAATGCTTTCTTTATTCTCTCTACACCAAGATCAATAATCCGTTCACTAAGATCCACTCCTTTTATGTATGCTTTAGCGCTTTCGCTGAACGGGTATCTTAGTGCGAATTCCAGCCCTTCCATACTTTCTTTTCTCCTTTTTGACTTTTATACTCTTGCTTATGAAATCGAATAATTCATAGCCAATGTCAAATATAATTATTCCCAGGAAATAATCCCATCTACCGATTATAATGAGAATTGCTGATCCTACCTTCAAGAATGGGCGATATTTAACAAGCGGTCTTAATCTTCCGATGTAGTCTTGTTCGTCTAAGAAAGCAAGTACCATGAAGTAAATTAACCAGATCCCTTCTATTTGTGGAAATCCAAAGACTACTAATGCACAAATAGTAACCAAGAAACCAAATCTATGTGTAAATGTGTCTATTTTTCTTGCAAGTATCTGTGCCAATAAAGCCCCAAGGAACAAAAGACCAAAACTAGCTGAACTAGTGACAAACCCAACTAAAATTCCATATGCAAATGCCAATGGTATTTTATGCCAGATGGAAGTCTTTCTGTCATCTTCCATCCAATCCACTACCTTTACGAGAAGACCAGCTAAAAATGCAAGAGCTAATAATTCAAACATATTATCACTTCAAGAACTTTTTCATAATCAATGGAACTGCAATCGAAGCATCACAATCAACTGTTATATGGTTTGCTTTTTCTTTAATCTTTCCCCATGAAATACCCTCTGTTGTCCTTGCTCCGCTTAATGATCCATCCCAAGGGGATGAGGTTGTCACATAAACAGCATAATCAAAACCATCTCTAAGTAAATTCACACCTATTGCATGGTGTTTTGAAATTCCACCACCAAGAATAATTCCACCTGTTTTTTTTGCATTCATTGCCATTTGAGCAAGTTGGTTCATGTCCTTGGTTACATCAATACCAAAATCTTTTCTTTTTTGTTTAAAGAAATATGTCTGCAGTCCAATTGCAGAATCAGTTATTCCTGGGCAGAAAACAGGAATTTTATTTTTAGTACACCAGTGAAGAAAAGAATCTTCGTTTGTTTTTTCACCTATTTTATGTGCAATTTGTGATGGCGAAACTTTCCTATCTGGTTGACTTTGATATAATTCTTCAAAAACTGGTTGCATGAATTTTTCAAGATGAACATAACATTCATTTGGCACCAAAATATTACCAATTCTATTTATGCCTTTTTGGTGGAGTTCTTTATCATCCATCATAAAATCCCCAATCAAATACTTCTTTGATGAGCGGATAAGGTCATGATCTATACTGCCTCCTGCAGTTATTATAACATCAACAAACTTTTTTTTGCACATCTCTGTGAAAATACCCCGCAATCCAGATGCCACCATATTTGAGGTAAATGTTAGAAATACGGTTGCACCTTCCTTTTTCATTTTCGCAACTATATCAATAGCATTTCCAATATTTGTTGCTTGGAATCCTGTAGATGCATAATCATAATCTCCTAAATTAATGTCTTTAACATCCATCTTATCATCTCTTTGCAAGTTCATCTGCTAAATCAGAAGCACAAAAATTAAATCCAAATTTTTTCTTTAATCTTTTCCCTGCCTGTCCATTCATACAAGCCCCAACAAAAGCAGAGTTCAAAGCAGGATTTTTACAAAACAAAGCAGCAATCAGACCAGCAAGAACATCACCGGTGCCCCCTTTTGTCATACCTTGATTGTGCACTTTATTCACCATTGTTCTTTTACCATCAGAAACAATATCTCCTGCTGGATCCTTTTTGATTATCACCACACCATAGCTATCTGCCATCTTTTGCACATTCTTTTTTGTGCCTTTACACTCAAAAAGTGCGGTAAATTCTTTTTCATGTGGTGTTAGTATTGTTGAGCCTGGTTTCAGTTGACAGAGTTTTCCTTTAATGAGTCTAAGTCCATCTCCATCTATAACAAGCCGTTTACTATTTTTTATTAGGTAATCAACATCTACCTTTGCATTTGCAAGTCCAATACCAAAAAGAACACAATCACATTTTTTGACAATGTTAAGATCATAAACAAACATGGCTTCAGGTATTGTTTTGATGGCGTTAATCAAATAAGGATCCTTTTCACCAGGGTAAAAATAAAGTAAATCCACAAAACGTCTTGCAGCTAAAATGGAAAACATTGGAGCTCCTTGATATTCTTTGCTTCCACCAACTATCAAAAGTTTCCCATTCTGTCCTTTATGAGAATATTTTGGCGGAACATATGATTTCATGGCTGCCATACTTTCTATGGAACGCTGGATAATTAAAATCATGCGTGTAATCAGAAATTATACTTCCTGATCTTTTTGTTAATTGTTTCAGCTTCTCTAAGTGCAGCTTCTGCAGCTCCTCCCCCTTTTTCAAATGCATATGCTATTGATGATGATGCATTTATTCTGTGTATTGGTAAATAGTCTTTTATTGCATTCAAAACCATATCAAGGTCTCCACCCTGTGCACCGATTCCAGGAATTAAGAATGGCACCTTTCCATTTGTTTTTTTAGCAAGAACCCGTATTGAATCAGAAGTTGCACCTACGACAGCACCACATCCCCATTCAACTGCTTTTTCCATTACTTTTTCATATACTCTTGCCTTTCCTTCACATCTAAGTTCTTGGAAATCATTTGCTCCTGCGTTTGATGTTTTACAAAGTACATAGGCTAATTTTCCTTCTCGTAAAAATGGCAAAACAGAATCCGAACCCATATACGGACTTACAGTAACTGCATCAGCACCCCAGAAATCATATGCTTCTTTTGCATATGCTTCACTTGATTTTCCAATATCTCCTCTTTTAACATCTAAAATGATTGGAATTTTATTTTTGTAGTTTGACATAAGAGTTTGTAGGGCTCCCAGTCCATCAAATCCATATTGTGCAAAATAAGCATAGTTTGGTTTTATTGCTGCAATTGCATTCTCATCTATCAACTTATCTAGTATATCAGAAAAAAAGTGTTCTATTGCTACTTTTGTTGGGAATGCAGGTAACGAAACCATGATTCTTTGTAAATCAGGGTCAATACCAAAACAAAGAACAGTCTTATTTTCTTTTGCAAATTGAATTAATTTCTCTCGCATAATTATCTATACAATCTGCTGTTTAAATTGGTTTTGTCTATTTTGCTTTTTTCACAGCACCATTAAGCAAATAATATAAAGTGGTTCTATCTAGTAATACTACTCTCAGCTATAGTTGTCTGAGTATGTTATTTGGGGTCGTGGCGTAAGGCGTGCACGCAATCCGGTAGCGCGGCTGGCTCCAGATCTCTCTTGCAAATGCAAGAATTTTGAGCCGCGAAATCAGCATGTTAGAGTTCAACAAACTTTTTTAGTAAAAGAGTTGACAAAAAACTAGCTAAAAAAGTGCGAAAAGATCTCTACGACCCCATTTTGCTCTTGTAAAATGCGGAACCATTGAATCAAATTCATTATGGCCCCATTTTGCTTATATGTTATTGAGGTGTTATAATGAGGGATCTTATATTATTTGGTATTTTAACAATTCTATTATTCGGGTGCATTAATCCATATCAACCAGAACAAAACACCACTCCATCTGTTATAACTAGTCTTGATAACACCTCAAATATCCAACTAGTTCTTCCTGAAAATTACGCAGTTCAAGCAGGTGATCATGTTTGGGTAGACTATACGCTATGGGTAGATGGAGAAGTTCTTGATACAAGCAATGCAACATTAGCTAATGAATCGGGTATTTACAATCCAGGAAGAAATTACAAACCAATTGACTTTGATGCTACTTTGAATTCTGGTATGATCAAAGGATTTGTTTTGAACATATTAGGGATGGTTGTAAATGAAACCCTAACTTTCCAAGTTGCTCCTAAGTATGGTTATGGGCCACATGATCAAAATAAAATGATTATTGTACCTCGCTATTATGAACAGCCGTTATATGAAACCGTACCACTTGCATATTTCGAGTCAATTGGTATGAATGTAACTAATGGCACTTCAGTTTCATCTGATCCACTTGTTTTTGTATCAGATATTAATGATGAAAATGTCACATTGTTCTATCTTCTTATGGCTGGGCAACAATTCTCTCAAAACGGGCTGCCAAGAAAGGTGATAAACGTTAGTAATGTTTCTGCAAATATTGAAATCCTGCTTCAAACTAACAAAACATATTCCATTCCACATCCTGAGACTGGAGTAACAACCCAATTCCTTGTGACTGACATAACAGATAGTAACATTACTTTAGATAGCAATCATTATCTGGCTAATAAAACACTTACTTTCAAAGTAACAGTAATTAAAATTCAACATGGAGATTTAGTTAGTGAGTAGTGGTAAAATGGATTGGCACTCACTTCAGCCTGATGAGTTATTTACTAAGTTAAAAACAAATAAAAAGGGTCTTTCATCGAAGGCAGCTACAGATAGGCTAGCTGAGTACGGGCCAAACTCTATTGCAATCAAAAAAACAACCTCACCGTTGACTATATTTGTAAATCAGTTCAAGAATATGCTTGTTTTATTATTGCTTTTTGCAGCATTTGTTTCCTTTACAGTTAGTTTTCTAAATCCACACGAAGCTGATTTTCTTGATGGCATTCTTATTTTTGCAATTGTCATAGCAAATGCTGTTTTTGGTTTTGTTCAGGAATATAAGGCTGAGAAAAGTATCGAAGCTCTCACTAAAATGTCAGCTCCAAAAGCAACAGTAATGAGAAATGGTAAGGAGATTGAAATAACATCTGATGGTGTTGTTCCAGGGGATATTCTTATTCTTGAAGAAGGTGATAAGGTTGCAGCAGACGGCAGGTTAATCGAATGTTTTTCCATGTATGCTGACGAATCAATGCTTACTGGGGAATCAGTTCCTTCTGATAAAAAAGCCGGTATTTTATCTGAGAAAACACCTCTTGCAGAAAGAAGCAACATGGTGTTCATGAATTCAATTATCACCCGTGGTAAGGGTGCTGTTCTTGTTGTTGGTACGGGTTTGAATACAGAAGTTGGTAAGATTGCAAAGGAAATTTCAGATGCCCCTGAGAAAGTCACACAATTCCAAGTAGAAATAGAAGATTTAGGTAAAAAAGTTTCCATTCTTACTTTGGGAGTTCTGATAATCATTATTGCTACAGAATTCATACTTCGTACGGGGGATATCCTATTCATCTTTATGGCAGCAGTTGCCCTTGGTGTTGCAGCAATTCCAGAAGGTTTGCCTGCAGTGGTGACTCTTGCACTTTCCATTGCAACAAATCGCATGCTAAAACAAAATGCATTGATGAGGCGGCTTTCTACAGTGCAAGATCTTGGTTCTGTTGATATTATATGTACTGATAAAACAGGTACACTAACCGAAAATACAATGACTGTTGTCAGAATGTATGTTCCAGATACTCATTTTGATATTCTTGGAAAAGGACATGAGACTGATGGAAAATTTGTTGTTCGTGGTGATGGGAACAACACAAATATAGACATGCTTCTAAGGTGTGCCATTCTTTGTAATGATGCACATAAGACTGAAGGCGGAAAATTCAAGGGAGATCCAACTGAAGTTGCAGTTCTTATTCCTGCCTATAAGGCAGGCCTAAATGTAGATCAAATACGTAAAAAATTCAAAAAAGTAGGTGAAGTTTCTTTTTCTGGAGATCGAAAAATGATGTCAACAGCAAATAATGATGCTAAGACATCCTATTCTTTTGTGAAAGGTGCTCCAGAAGTTGTCATCTCAAGATGTAATAAGGTCCTTATAGACGGTAAAATTAAGAAGCTTTCAAACAAGGATCGTTCATTCCTCATAAAACACAATACAAATATGGCATCAGATGCACTAAGGGTACTTGCATTTGCCTATAAAGAAAAACCAAAATCTTTCGAAGAAAAGGACATGGAAAATGACCTTGTATTTCTTGGTTTGATGGGCATGATTGATCCACCTCGTGCAGGTGTAAAAGAAGCAATTGCTGATTGTCGTTCTGCAGGTATAAGAGTGATTATGGTCACAGGTGACAATATCCATACTGCTTCTGCAATTGGCAAGGGCCTTGGTTTTGCAGGTGCAAGTCTTAATGGTAATGAACTTGATAAGATGTCAGAAGAAGAAATCAAGCGAGTTATAGAAAGGGTTGACATCTATGCAAGAACTAGTCCAAAACATAAAGTTCTCCTTTTGAAGGCATTACAAAGCAACAATCACATCGTGTGTATGACTGGTGATGGTGTAAATGATGCTGCAGCTATCAAAAATTCTGATGTTGGTATTGCAATGGGCATTAGAGGTACAGAAGTTACCAAACAGGCAAGTGACATCGTTATTCTTGATGATAATTTCATAACAATAAGAAATGCAATATCTGAGGGCAGAAGCACATTTGACAACATAAGAAAATTTGTTGTTTATCTTTTGGGTGCCAATATTGCAGAAGTTATTATTGTTTTCATAGCCACTGTTACTGCTCTTGGTATATCTCCAAAAATTGCTGTTCAGCTTTTATGGATAAATCTTGTTACTGATGGTCTTCCTGCTCTGGCCCTTGGTGTTGATCCTGCTCCTGAAAATGTTATGAAGAGAGGTCCAAGAGAAAAAAGCGAGAGGATGGTAAACAAACAAACAATCTATTTCCTTGCAATACTTGGTCTTAGTGGTGCGATTGCTTTACTTGGTCTTTATTCCCATATGCTTGCACTTGGCGATGCAGTAAGGGCATACTCATTATTATTCACATCTTTTGTTGTAATGGAGATGGTAACAGTCTATGTTGTGAGGTGGAGATATAACACTGCACTTCTCTCAAACAAATGGTTACACTCGGCAGTACTTATGTCGTTTGTTCTTCAGCTTGCTCTTATCTACGGGCCATTTGGCAGTCTATTTGGAGTTGTACCATTGATCCTAGATGATTGGTTAAAATTAGGTATAACAATGATTGGTTATCTAGTTCTGGTTTTCGCAGCAATCGGGCTTGAAAAAATTATAATAAAAAATAAATAAAAATTAGGCTAAGAACATTTACCAACAAGTGCTTTTGTTCCTGTTTGTTTTATAGCGGTAATTGTCCCTTTGTTGTATGTAATAACAACATTATCATAGGTGAATGGGGTACCTGCTGCACCACATGTTGAACCTAGGGTTGCTGTTACTGTTGCAACTTCACCACTGGTAAAGTTCTTTGCAGTTGAATAAACAGAAGCGCCACCGACGGATATGTCTGTAACTTCTAATCTATCTAAATCATTATTTGCCAATTCTAACTGCATCGTAGTTCCACTTACTACAAATGTTTTTATAGCAAACGGAGAGGTTGATCCCCAATAGTTTTTACTTTGGGTTTCAAGTGAACCGGCACCAAGGCCTGCGAATCCACCTACGAGGTATACAACAATCAATGCCACAACCAGCACAACTGCCAGTATGACCAGATATTCTGTCGAAACTTGTCCTTTTCTAAACATACTACACCTCCTAATTGCTTGACTATTCATCTGAACACTTAAAAATCTTCTGTCTAGCTCTATTCTTTGGATTATTAATTATATGTCTCCAAAACCAGACAAAAGTGTTCCTACAACGAATTTAGCCAATAAGTAAAATGCTATTGAACATGCGGAAAATATTGGGAAATATTTCACTCCATAAATTACCCTACCCCTACCTATTATGCCTATTAAACACGACATAAGCAGGCTAGTTAAAACTAAAACTACCAAAGATGTTAGATACATCTGGTCAGGAGTTATAAGTACCTTACCTGAAAAAGATGGAAGACTGGCAATCCCAACATCAGCAACATCATTTTCTGGTTGTATCTTCAAGAAAACAGTAAGAAAGTGGGTTGATACTGATAACAAAAATGGCATGACCAGAATGACTATGAACCCAAGAAAAATAGTATAGCTTCTTGTGGTTGTTGTCAGTTCTGCTCTTAGGTCTTGTATTTTTCTAATCTCATCTGCACTTGAATTAAGAAGCCTGGCGAGATGGCCACCAGATCGAATACCTTTTATGAATAGATTAATAGTTCTTTTCAATATTGAAGAATCAAAATACACTTCTATTGTTTGTAAAGAATCAATCATGGAAGCGGTCCCACTTGCTTTTCCAGTACTTAATCTAATTTCTTCATAAAGAGCTCCGAATTCTGGCCTTGCTGCTTTTGTAAATGCCATAAATGGGCTCATACCTGCTCTCATATTTGAAGCAGTCAATAGGAGAAAATCCGGCAGAACCTTTTCTAATGAAGTTGTTCTGTCAGCTATTTTGAAATACAACCTCAAATATGCTACAGTAAACACCGGAACTGCAGTACCAAAAAACAACCCAAGTGCAATTAGTCCAGTTTCTAAGTTTGCAATGGGATTATACCATATCAAATACAGTAATACAAGAATCATTCCAAGTGCCAAACTAAGCAGAACTCTTTTCCCAGCCCATGTTTCAGGGTCCTCTCTTATACCTGCATGGTTAAGTTTTCTACCAAAAAATTTAATCAAACCAGTTGGCAAAGCACAGCCTATTCTTCGATATGGTCTTTGTTCCATTATTGGGTTTTTTTTCTTAGCCATATCAACCACCAAAAAGTTCTGGTCTAGTAGAATTCATGTATCCGATCATGACTATTTGAAGAAATGCTGATCCGCCAACTAGAAGACCAACAGTAAATAAGTCAACGCCTAATCCACCGAATGCAGATAAAAGTACCATGAATGTAACTCCCAATGAAGGTACTACTGCTGCCACGAGCATATACATCAAAAGCATAAAATTCAGGTTTGCAGAATAATTTTTTATTTCCCTATAGTTGGCAGCTTCAAGTGCATCGGCAATGCCTCCAAGTGCATTTTTCATGCTTGCACCTGACTCAAGTGCGTTTACCATCTGCCAAACTGTTCTTTTTGTGTATTCACTCTCACTTTTCAATGCAAGGTGTTTGAGTGCATCAATCTCTGATGTTCCAGTTTCTATTTCCCTAACTACGGTGTCCATTGCTGCAGACACCTGCCTGTAATCACTTGTTGCAACATTCTTTATTGAATCAAAAAGCGGAATACCACTGTCAACATCCATTATTATTTCACGAAGTGCAAACAAAAGGTCTTTGTTTTCAAGCATAGCTATTTTTTTTAATAGTATGGCAGGATAGATGAGATGAAGCATGAAAAAAACAGTCATTATTCCTAACCCAGCCCCAAGCGAAGTACGTATGATCTCATCCAAATCTGGTTTGGTTGAAAGTGCCAGAAGCATAATTAAACAAAAGAAAAAACCATATAAAAATGATGAAATAAATGATCCAACAACATAGCTTTCTGCGCTAAAGTCATACCCTAATTTGGATATTGTTGTTTTAAGTCCTGGCTGCAAACTAATCAAAATTTTCCCAAGCCCTCGTAATCTTCTTCCTAGTCTTCCAACTGCTCTAAATGATATTAATAAGAATGGTATTCTAGGTGGATTCATCAAAGCACCTTTGATGGAGTGGCTTTATTTGAAACTGACTTTAGAAAACCAGCTTCATCAGCATAATATGCTTTCATTACCTTCCCTATTTCTTCAATATGTTCAAGCTTGTGTTTTACCATCCACTGAAGAACCATTTGTTTGTCTTTTTGATCATCTTCAACTTCTTTTTCAGTCATACCTGTGTGTATATTCATCTGCTCAACATATCTGTGAGGTGATTTAACAAACTGGAAACTATCGTTTCTTGGCCTCCACAAATATATTTTATTTACCTCAGGATTACCACTACTTGATGCGATCTCTGAAACCTCTAATGTCCTTCTAATATTTCTTCTTCTATCTCTATATTGTACTACTAGCAAATGAATATCTTCAATTTCAGAAGCAGGAACCTCTATTGGTGGTTCAACAAGTCTTTTGATAACTTGCGAACCAGTGTCTGCGTGAATTGTAGAGTAAACACTGTGTCCAGTGTGCATTGCTTCAAAAAGAACTTCAGCTTCTTTTTTCCTTCTAATTTCCCCCATGACTATTCTATCTGGTCTCATTCTCAATGCATTAACAACAAGGTCAAGCATTGTTACTTCTCCTGCCCCTTCTGGATTCGGGAGTCTGGTTACCAGAGGTACCCAATTCCATTGATAAGTTGGGAGCATAAGTTCTCTTGTATCCTCTATAGTCACTATCCTCTGGAATGGTTGGATCAATGACAAAAGTCCATTGAGTGCACTTGTTTTTCCGCTTGCCGTTCCACCTGCAATAAGAACATTCATCTCATATTGCATTGCCTGCCAAAGTAATGCAGCCATTTCAGTTGACATTGAAGTATTTTCTGGTTTTAGGTAACTTACAATGGTCCACGGGTTCTTTGCAAACAATCTCATTGTTATTGTATTTCCATGTGCAGAAACAGGATAAAGTGTTGCATTGACTCTGTCACCATTGGCAAGGTGTGCATCAAGTATTGGGTTAAGCATACTTATTTGCCTCCCAACTTTTCTTGCTATTTGTTCTGAATAATTTCTTGTTGCTTCTTCGGTGTTCAAATAGATGTTTGTCCTCATCCATCCATACTTCTTATGATAAACAGCAACAGGAAGATTGCATGAATTTATGATTATCTCCTCAAGTTTTGGGTCACCTATCAAAAGTTCCAGTTCGCCAAGACCATACATCTCATTTACTACAAGATCGGAAATTAATTCAAGTGCATCTGATTTTGGATTAAGATCTTTCTTTATTCTTTGTTTTATCAGTTCTCTTCTGTATAAGAATTTCTCACTCATACCTTCTTCACTTGAAGTTGTTTCAATTGGCAAATCCTTTGCAATATCCATTTTTAGATATTCAAGATAGACTCGAGTATGGGGCGTTACCCGCGGTCTCCGTATGCTATACATTGGCCTTCTTTCTTCTTCTGATTTAAGAACCCAAATAGATTCGCTTGTGTGGGCTCCAGTTGCAGGTATCAAATATTCCTCTATTTTTTTTCCATCCTCGTGTTTTGTCTCTTCTTTTGGCAAGTCTTTTATTGTCATCCATGGTTGTTCAATCATGTTTGCAGCATAATGAGTTTTTGCAAGTCCTGCTTTCTCAAGTAAAAGTGCCACTCTTTCCACGCTTTCTTCTTCCCACGGTAATTCTCTTGCTAATTTTCTATAATTCGCTTTCTTGTTTTTTCGAACAATCTCAACCATCTTATCTATTATCGTGGTTACTAGCATGTTCTATCCTCTCCTAGTAGGTTTTAATTTATTCTTATTTTCCAATTCGTCTTGTTATGCTGAATGGTCCCTGCGTGTAATCTATAGTTGCATCATATTCATACCCTTTTTTTGTGGCTGGGTCTATCGGAGGCAAGGTTACTTTCCATGAAGTTTCAGCTCTTATGTCCTCAGAATTCATATACAATGAACCAAAATTACTGCTTTGCTGCCCAACTTTTATGGTCATAGCACTACCACCCACATATTCTACTTTGAAAGTGTTTACTTGATTTGGAAAAACCTTTCCTTCTTCAACTTCAGTACCGTTCAAATCTGTATAAGTTATGGTGACGTTCAACGTTCCGTTTTCATCAAATGCCATGTGTGTAACATTTTCACGTACTGCAGTTATTGTAAAGTTTATCTCGTATGATGTGGCATCAGTACCACCATCCTTTGTGAATAATGTCTCATTTGTGGCATGATCATTTGTGTAAACATACTCCTCATTTATGAAAATTCTTATGGTTCCATTTGTAAGATTGGTAAAATTGGTGTTTATTGTGCTTGCAGTCTGTATTGCAACTTCACTTACTAAAAATGCTTCATAGGCAGAAATCTGAGATGAAAAATTCTGACTTTCGAGTGTGTCTGCTATTGTTAGCTCAGTGCTGGTATTCTTCTGGTCAATATAGAGTTGAGGTCCAATAATCGAATTAAGTTCATAAGCAATATCATCAAGCAGGAATGCACCGTATGTTAGTGGCAATGGTTCAAGCAAAGTTCTTTCAGTACTAAGCTGTCCGTTACGTAAAGATATCACTAACATTATGAGTACCATGATCAAGCTTACAGACAAAATGGTTATTACAAATCCACGGCGCATTCATACACTCTTTTTATGGCTCTTTTCTAAGCCATGATTCTGATTTTATTATATACCTGCTATTTTCGTAGATAATAGGGCTTGCAGTTGTTTGCACATCGAGTCCAAATGTCTCATTACAGTCGTTTTTAATCGCATTTGTTATGACATATCCTTTATCATCTATTATTGTTATCTCTATACACGCAAGGTTTGGTGTTGCTTCTATAACATCCTGCATCAAAGTAGTATTGCCTTCAATTGCATAGTCGAGTCTTCCTGTTTTTTGAAGAACAGTAACTGTATCCATTGTGAGTTGTTTTAGGTATACTCCTTCTGGTGCTCTCGGATTGTGACTTTGGCTTGCAATTATTATCATTGCAAACATGATAACTGATATTGCAACTGTTGCATCAAGTGTGATTGCAAATCCTTTCATCCTCCCCAAACCTCCATGTGTACTATTACTGGTTCTCCGTCCAAAATAGCAAGTCGATCAAAGTTCAGGGAATTATTGAGTGCAACTTCAAAATTACCAAATTCATAGTGTATTATGTTTCCAGTGATATCTGTGATCCGCATTGCAAACTCATATTTTTGCATGCCAAGTCTATCCTTTACAGTTGAATACGCAGTTGCATTTTCTGCAACTAATTTTTCAATTTTTAATCTGTTCAGTTCATTTCTTCCATTTACAAGTCCTATTGCTTTTACCTCGCCATCTATTTGAGGGAGCATCTCCCAACTTTCTGGTTCTCCTGGTGTTGCCAGTAAGGATTCAGATGCAAAAAATGCACTTGTTTCCATTGCAGTTTGTTTATTGGCAAGATTCCATCGTATTCCGACAATATTCCACATGGCAAGATAAAGCAGTAGTATGAACATCAACGCGGCAAGACCTACAGTGAAGTCAAAAGTCCATATCTGTCCTTTACTTGATGATATCTATCTCACCTTGGTTGTTTGTTACTATCACTTCTTTTTCATCAAGTGTGCTCTCATTTACGTTTCCATTAATTAGAGGTGCACTTCCTGATGCATATGGTCGGTATGATGTAACTGCATGGTCAGTTATTGTGATGTTCTCTTCATTCAAAACATTTGTTACTGTGAAATTGTAACTTGCCCCATCCCCAGCAAGGTAAACATAATTGATTACAGCAGCTACTGAATTTGCATTTCTAAAAGAATTTATTTTATCTTGAGTTTGAAAAAGATTAAGGCCACCATCATAGTAAATTGCAAAAACCACAAGAAAAATTGTAAACAATGCCGAATAAACTATCATGAATTCTGATGAAACTTGTGCTCTCATCATCATCTACCTATGTTTTGGAATATGTAAGTAAGAGTTTGTGCATTTGGTGCAAAATAATAATCTCCGTGTGTAAGCAAGGCAATATTAGTTAATTCAACTTCATCCACATCATACCCAAATCCTATTGTGTAAACAACTATGTCCCTGTCTCTACAATAAACTGCGCCAGTTATTGAATTTCCTGTATTTGCTTTTCCATCAGTAAGTAAAACTATAACTTTGTTTGCCTCAGGTCTTGCTCTTGCAGAGGTAAGTTCATCTGCTGCATCTTCTAAACCACACTGGATACATGTATTCCCATATGGACTGAGCGTATCAATTGCATTTTTCAATGCTTGTTGGTTTGCCGGATCCATATCTTTCAATAGTTCATCAAGTGTTGAGCTTGTGCTATAAGATACAAGGCCTGCTTGGATATTGTTACCAGCAATATCAATGAAGATTTTCGATGAATTCTTTGTTGCTGCCATCTTTGTTGGTGGTTGTTGGAATGAAAATTCTCTATTATACGCATAGCATCCGCTTGAGCTTCTCTTCAACCAAAGATCTATGGTAAATGGTGTTTCATATCCGGAAATATCCACCTCTTCTGTCAAAAATCCATAGTATGTGGAGGTTCTACTCCCAGTTGCTATTTCATTCCCATCGATAGTTGCACGGTAATAAACTGTACATCCCCATGAACTTGCTCTGATTTCTGTTGAAAGGTCTGCAATATCTCCATCTGTCTGCTCTATTGTTATACTCTTCACCCATGACCATCCAGTACTAGATGCCCATACACTGTTACTATTGGTTACCTCGGTAATATATTCGTCCATCGACCCTGATCTATCAAGCACAAGCATTAAGTCAACATCAACAATTCCAAAACTATCATTGTAAATCCCACCAATGTTTCCTAGAGAATCAGTGCATTGATGGTAAGCAGTATGGTATCCAACTGGTAGGGGACCAACATTGTATGTAAAGTTCTCTGTTGGTGAATCCCACGATCCATCTGTTGGGAGGGAAGGGGACCACATACCATCATCTATTTTTACATTACATCCTTGCATGTCACTATTCCCAGTGTATGCATCTGTTGCGGTTCCACCAACTGTAATATTTGAAAGTGTTGTTGGCCATTCTGTATGGTTCATACTTATCACAATTGGCCCAAGCACATCCGATTCACTTACCATAAAATAGTAATATGCTATTGGTCCAAGATTGTTCCAAACATCAGTACATCTTGTTCTAATCGTGTGTGGACCAAGTGCAAAACCTTCAGTATAATTGTAAACTGACAATTCTATGGTTTCATCATATGCTCCATCCATTGGAAGCATATCTTGCCAACTATCCTCGTTATCAGCATCAATTTCACAACCTTTTATTGTACTGTTCCCAGTAAGCTCATCGCTTGCATTTACAAATATTGCAAGTGGTTCTAGTTTGATTGCAGGTGTCGGATCCTGGTAAATGTTCACAACAAACGGTCCAAGCAAATCCTCTTCTGGTTCAGGTTCATAATAAGGAATAACATAAACAGTCACAGGTACATCAACATTCTCAGTATACCCCAAAGAGTCTAATGCAATCAGTTCTATTTTTCCAACATAGGTTCCACCTGCATCAAATGTTGATGTAAATTCCAAATCTATTGTTTCAGAATCATCAACAGTTAAGGAAAATGAACTTGGGACCCCGGTCATTTGTACATCCGGATTGTTCCATGTTGTTACTGTATTAACATCAAAATCTCTCACCCAAATATTTTTTACTGAAAATGAAATGCTTTCTGTGCTATTGCTATCCATTACAACATAAATTCTATTTTTACTAAGTTCCATCATAGCGTCCCCTATACGGACTCTATTACCCTCAGATACCACCCAGACCCAATGGCCACCTGGGCTTGATGGAAGATACCCTCTTACATTAAAATTTTCAAGTGAAACATGATCAGTTCCAGCTGCTCTTATTCTAATTGATTTATTGACAACTACTGAATATTCAGGTTCATACGTACTTGGTAGTTGTACGTATACTAATTTTTTGGAACCTTCGCCTTGGGCATAAACTTCTTTTGCAGCTGAGCTTAAATCCAATAAAGAATTTCTTGCATTGGTGTTATCATTCATATTCTGTATTGTCGTTATTTGTCCTTGTGACATTACAACTATTACAATAAGTACAAGCATGGCAATTGTTAAGATTATAAGAAACTCCATGCTTGTTTGAGCTTTAGAACTTTGCAACGTTCTTCAACTCCTTTCCAATCGCTATTCCGTTATCTGTAAGTTTAAATGTTCTTACTTGGTCAGTGTGCCTTGTGTCTCTCATTTTTACTATTTCAAGTGCTCTTATCCGGTGCCTTCCATCTCTAAGATTATATGTTTGTATAATACCATCACTTAAGAATCCTGATCGCCCTCTGTGTGGGTCATTTGGCATTATTGGTGTTTCTGATGTGACTAAAGTTGTTGCATCCCAAGCTCGTAACATTTCAAACAAACCAAGTATCGATACATTTGCCCTGTATCTTTTTTCGAATAACATTTCAAATGCTGTTAATGAATCAACTACTATTCTTTTTGCACCAAGAGATTCTACCGTATCTCTTATTGATCCTCCGCCTTCTTCCATAATTTTAAGTACTTCGTGGGGTTCATAGCGGATTATAGTAAACATTTTTTTCTTTTCAAGTGCATCCAAATTCCATCCAAAACCATGAGCATGTTGGTGTATTTGTTGTTTTGATTCTGCAAAACTTATCAAAACTCCTGGGTCTTTGTACTTACTTGCACCAAAATAAAGATATTGTAAACATAATGTTGTTTTGCAGGTTCCAGTGCCTCCACGTATCATTATTGCACTATTTTTTGGCAACCCACCATTCACCATCTCATCCAGTCCATTGATGCCAGATGGGATTCTTTCTAGGATACAGGGTTTTTTTACCATGGCATTTACTCTACATTATCTTTTATAAAAACTCGTTATTGACAAATTTTGAAACTAGTATTTATAAACATTAACAACCATAGGAGAACACATGAATCCAAAACCACCACTGTCACGTAGGTTTATTGATGTTCCAAAAATAGTTTCAGAGGGTCGTACAAGAGAATTTTTTCCAAGACTTTTACCGAACATTGAAACTATTAGAGGTACTGATTTCCCTCTTTTTGGTGCAAATGGTAGGGTGTACCTTGATTCAGGTGCTACAAGCCAAGAACCAAAAACTGTTATGGAACGTATGATGAATTATCGTACTAGTACTATTAGAGGGAGTAATCACTCGAAAATGTCTGTTGAAGCACGAAGAGCGCAAGAAGAATATGAAAATGCCAAATCAAAGCTTCGAAGATTCTTTGAAGCTAATAATTATCATATAGTGTTTACCAGTGGTACAACTGGTTCATCAAATCTTCTTGCAACTCGTTTTGCATATGATAGGGACACTGTTGTTCTTATGACTGGGGCAGAACACAATTCACAAATCGTTACAGCTAGGAATTTTGCATCTGCTTCTGGGGTTAGGTATGGTTATGTGCCAGTTTCATTAGATGGACGTATGGACATTGATAAATTAAGATACGTTACCCGACAACATACTGGTACTATACTGCTTAATCTTGTTCATGTTTCAAATGTAACCGGCGTAGTAAATGATGTTGAAATGATCCGAAAAGCAGTTGGAGATAGAGTTTTTATATATCTTGATATGGCACAATCTGCTGGCCATATACCAATTGATCTTGATTCTCTAGGTGTTGATTTTGCTGGGGTCTCTGCACATAAAATGTATGGACCAACTGGTATTGGAGCGTTTTTTGTAAGTGAAAGAGGAGAACGCCATCTAACTAATTTAGTGAGTGGTGGCAGTGCAGTAAATTTGGTTTCAGAAAATGTAATTGCTTATGCTAATAGCCCTGAACGTTTTGAACCAGGCACACAAAACATAGAAGGAGCTATAGAATGGGGCTATGCACTTGATTATTTATCTTATATTGGAATGGTAAAAATTGCAGCTCATGATGAAGAACTCGGTGAATACTTTGGTCAAGAATTAGCTAAGATTGGAGGTCTTATTCTACATTCGCCAAATACTACAGAAGGCCGTGTTCCAATTTTTGTCTTCAACATGCGATCTCTTCACTATACTGATCTTGCAAAAGAACTAGACGATCGCGGTATTAGTGTTAGGGATGGTTGTTTTTGTGCTCATTTGCTCATGTCAAGATTATTGGGCAAACCACCAGAAGTTATGGATTTAATGGCTTCATTATTCGCTGCAACTGGTGGAGATCCAAGCATGCTTCCAGGGGCTGTTCGTGCTTCATTTGCATTTTACAATAATCTTCAAGACGCACATAAAGCAGTTATGACGATTAATGCCATTGCGGAGAGATATTGGTAGTATTTAAAAATTCTCCCTTGTACATTATTTCAATACTTGTTCTCCCGAAGTGATTTTGATGGATAATCAAAAAGAAGCTATACAGACCGGTACTACGACAGTCGGTTTGGTATGTAAAGATGGTGTCGTTTTAGCCAGTGACCGAAGAGCCACAATGGGGTATCTTATTGCAAGCAAAGATATTGATAAAGTCTATCAAGTTTCTGATCGTATTGCAATGACTATTGCAGGTGGAGTCGGTGATGCACAAACATTAATCAGATGGATGACTGCAGAACTTAAACTCTATGAACTTAAGAATGAAAAACCAGCAACAGTTGAAGCAGCAGCCACATTATTGGCAAACATACTCACACAATATAAGTTCTATCCATTTTTTGTCCAACTGCTTATCGGTGGTATGGATGAAAGACCAAGGCTTTTTTCAGTTGATATGCTTGGTGGTGTTACTGAAGAAAAATTAACATCAACTGGAAGTGGTTCTCCTATTGCCTATGGTGTTTTGGAAGAACTTTATAGAGAGGATAAAGATATTCACTCAAACCTTACCATTGCTGCAAAAGCAGTAAGTGCAGCTATGAAAAGAGATGCTGCAAGCGGTGAACGTGTTGATTTGACGATGGTAACAAAAACAGGTTTCACGAGATTATCAAAAGACGAAGTCTCAAAACTTCTAAATGCATAATTTTTTTGTTTTTTAATTTATCTGTCTTTTCATTACTTCCAAGTAATCTATATAAAATAAAAAATCAGAGGTGTTTCATTGCACTACAAAGACATTGTAAAAAGAATAAGCGAAATAATGCCTCCTCAATGTGAGGTTACAAAAGTTGAACCAGAAGGTCTATCTACAGTCATATATATAAAAAATATAAATGCTTTTTATTCAAATGATCGTTTGATAAAAGAACTAGCCAGTGCACTTAAGAAAAAGGTAACGATAAGAGTTGACCCAACTGAACTTACTGAAATTAGTGAAGCGAAATCAATCATCGAATCAACTGTTCCAAAAGAAGCAGATATCAAGAACATAACATTTGTTCCTGAAATGTGCGAAGTACGTATAGAAGCAATAAAACCAGGGCTTGTTATTGGTAAAGGGGGATCAGTACTCAAAGAAATTATGCTCAAAACAAGATGGGCACCAGTTACATTGCGTTCGCCTACCATGCCTTCAGCAACAATTGATGGTATCCGTAAGATCAATGTTCTTGAGGCTCCAGAACGCAAAAAATTCTTAGTTAATATTGGTAAAAAAATCTGCCAGCCAACTCCTGCAGGTGATTGGATAAGAATAATGGCTCTTGGTGGTTTTAGGGAAATCGGTCGTTCATGTTTACTTGTACAGACTCCAAACAGCAAAGTTTTGCTTGATGTTGGTGTAAACACTGCAACATCAGATCCAACTCGCGCCTATCCATATTTGAATATGGCAGGGTTTTCTCTTGAAGAAATTGATGCTGTAGTGATAAGCCATGGGCATATGGATCACATGGGCTTTTTACCCTATTTGTATGCCTATGGGTATAATGGCCCCGTCTATTGCACTCCTCCAACAAGAGACTTCATGGTGCTTTTACAACAAGATTATCTTAATTTGTGCAAAAAAGCATTCAATGTCGATGCACCATATACAAAAAAAGACATTTACAAGGAACTTCGAAATGTGATAACTGTTGATTATGAAGAAGTAGTTGACATTACCCCCGAAATCAAAATGACCCTCTACAATGCAGGTCATATATTGGGCAGTGCAAGTATACATCTTCATATCGGAGAGGGTGCACACAATCTTGTTTATTCTGGTGATATTAAATTTGGTTTTACAAGACTGTTCGATCCTGCAACAACTCATTTCCCAAGGCTTGAAACATTGCTTATTGAAAGTACATATGGGGGCAGAAATGACATTTCAGTAAACAGATTTGATAGTGAAACAAAATTATTCAATATAATAAAGGAAACAATTGCAAAAAGGGGAAAAGTTCTTATTCCTGTTTTTGCTGTTGGTAGATCTCAGGAAATTATGCTTGTTCTTGAGGATCTTGTAAGGAGAGAACCAGATTTCAACATACCAATTTATATCGACGGTATGATTCTTGAAGCATCTGCAATACACACTGCATATCCAGAATATTTAAGAGAACAACTCCAGCGCAGAATTCTCTCTGACCGCAGTCCTTTTGAGTCTCCACTGATAAAAGTTGCAAAAGGAACATCCAAAGAGGAAATTGTTAATGGAGAACCAGCAATCATTCTTGCCCCATCAGGTATGCTTACTGGTGGTCCTTCATACGAATACCTTAAGCTCATGTCTGACAATCCAAACAATACTCTTGTTTTTGTTGGTTATCAAAGTGCACTTTCATTAGGTAGCAAAATACAACAGGGAATGAAAGAATTACCTATTCTTGGGGACGATGGTAAGATGAAGACATTGAAAATCAATATGCGTGTTGAAACTGCAGAAGGGTTTTCAGGACATAGTGATCGGGCCCAACTTATGGCATATCTTAAAAATCTTCGTCCAACTCCTGAAAGAATAATGACAATGCACGGAGATTGGGGTAAAACTGAAGAATTTGCCCGTTCAATTGGCATGATGCTGAGAAAGGATTCGAGGGCTCTTGCTGATCTTGAAGCAACTAGGCTAAAGTGAAAAGAAACCAAGGTTTCCTTTCTAACCTTCCTTTGCTATTCTAACATTATTCCTTCTTTTATTTCAATTAATCTTCCTAATGCTTCATCAAGAGTTTCAACTTCTATAGCTTTGATTCCAATGCTTTTTGGAGTCACATTTAGGTTTGTTTCTATTTCTTTTACTGCTATTATGGGTATTTTCTTTTTCATGGACTCAAATACTGGTATCCCACCGCATGCAGAATGTGGAATGACAAGCGCAGAAACATCTTCAATTCCAATTCCTTTTTTAGATATTTTAGGTGCTCTGGAAAGTCCAATTAACACGCAACCTAAGTAAGCAGGGGATATTGCTTCTTCACCTGCTCTCCAATAAACTACTTCATCTTTGAGATTCAGTTTCCAATCTTTTTCAGAAACAAGAGGAGCATGCGCAGCTGGCATCTTGTATTTCTTTACTACATAATGGGAAACAACGGCTTCCAGTGCACCGACTGGGTTTGGTAGTTTTCCTTTGTAATATTCTTCCCATAGCTTAGGATCAGAATCTATCTGGATGCTGAGTGCTATGCTTTGTGCTCCTTTTGCAATTAATTTTTTGATTGGTTTGTCGAATTGTGTTAGGTCTTTTATGCTGCCATAGGCAACTCCATTTTTTATTATTGCTTCAGCACCAACTTTTTTCCCTGTCATTTCAATTCCAACAACATTTATGCCGCCATCTGCATGCAATCCATTCACTGTATTTTTTAGTAATGCCATTGCACCTTTATCATCATTTTTTTCAACTACAACGCCTATTCTGTTTCCTTTTGACGGATCTAATTTTATCTCTCCTCGAAAAAACATATCAAAAAGAGTTCCTTCAGTATACACAATATTCTCTCTCATAAGATTGAGGACGCCACCATTTACTACATTTGGATGTGTTATTGTATAATCTGAAATAGAAGCTATCAGATTTGCAAATGGTGTGGCATCACCTAAGTATCCACCTACCGAAGCCTTTATTCCAGTTGGAATCATTAATGTGGTTATGAATGCGCACATAGTATCGTTACTCCATTTTTCTCAACTCTGATTACACCACTGCGAAGACATTTCATTTTTTTCATTGCTTTATCTATTGTTTTCCAGTTTTTTGATTTTACAAATATGAAATCTGTTTTTGCTTTTTTACCCATGATTTGTTCACCCAGTGTGGCTTTTTATATACTTAACGCAATTCAAGAAGCTTTAAAAGACTTTTTACGTTATACCTTCAATTCTTAGGTAGATACTATGAAACCATTGTCCATAGACGAAGAAGATTTTGATGAGGACGACGATTTCGAAGAAGATGAATGGGGCGAAGAGGATGATTGATATGATATTTAAAATCGATGAAGAAGACGATTTTGATGAAAATGATGATTCAGAAGATGAATGGACAGACGAGGAAGATGATTAATGCGTCCCTTATCCATTGATGAAGAAGAAGACCTAGATGATGATTTCGAAGATGAAGATTGGGGCGAGGAAGATTAATTTTTATTTTTTCTAATGTTTTTAAACCTCTCTTAGGATAATATAACCTATTCTTGAGTGTTTCTCAGGTGTGGGCCCGTAGCTCAGTGCGGTTTTTTGGAAAAAAAAGCGCGAGTAGCTTGGATAGAGCGGCAGCCTTCTAACTTAAGGAAAAGATAAATGGCCAGTTTTGGTTCAACATTTTCCTAAAAGGTTGAAAGCTGTAGGCCAGGGGTTCAAAAGCTTTGCGCTGGCGCGCAAAATTTGCCAGCAAGCTGACAATCCCCTCGGGCCCGTTTTGGTTTGTTTGTGGAACCAAGGTTCCACACCTCATTTTATTTATTGGGAGTAGACTAATTACAAGAACCAAAGATCAAAAATCTAACTCATCACATCAGATAAAATTTGATATGCTCTTGCAGTGTCTGCTTGTTTTACCACTAATATTGTATCAGTGTAGCACGAAATAAATTCAACTATATTTATTCCTTCTGAAGCAAGTGCACTCAGAATATGGGATATTACACCAGGAACTTCTTCAAGATCTTCTGGACTTTCTATTGTTATTAAATTAAGATTTTCTTCGCTTTTCCAAATCATCTTTTTCGGAATTTTTTCAAAATCTTTTTGTTCAAGTATATAAGTCACATGCCTACCAGATTTTGCATGGGAAAGTGGTTTTAGTTCATCAATCTCTTTTTTTGTTATGGCGACAACTACTTTATTTTTTATTATCATCGAACTCTTTTTCAAGACATTCAATATTCTTCCTTCCAAATCATCCTGCATTTTTTCTATTCTTTTACTGCTTCTGATGAGTGCCATTTTTATTGCATCTTCATTCTCACTGCCTATGTCGTCAGCTATTTTTCTGGCCAGTGAAGAATAATTGACAATCCCAGCACGAATAATATCTTTGAGAAAAGGGCGTTGCTTTAAGTATAACCAAACCAACTCAGATGTACTTGTCATAGTTCTATTTGGAACAAGTATGTCTATAAATGTAACATCTGTCGCGTAATATTTAAATATGAATTTTTACCCACACTCTACCATGAAAGATGCACTAATAAAATTTCTCACTAGTTTAGGTCTTCAAAATGAGCTTGAACTTTACCTACGCTTGTTCAAGCAAGTGCAACCACACAAATTCGCAGTTGTAAAAATAAGTGGAGCTACACTTTCAGAAAAAATGGATACAGTTGCAGAAGATCTTGCGTTTCTTTCCAAGTTAGGTCTTTGTCCAATAGTTATTCACGGTGGCGGCAAACCGATAGATGAAGCTCTTAATAAAAAAGGATTAGAAATCAAAAAAGTCAATGGTATGCGTATTACTAATAAGGAAGTAATGCTTGTAACCTCTAAAGTTCTAAATAAACTCACAAATCAACTCGTTTCTCTTATTAACAAGAAAGGCGGTCATGCTTTGAATATCAATGATTTTGGCATGATTAAACTCAAAAAAAGTGGATCGGTTGGTGGGGTTGACCTTGGCCTTGTAGCAGAAATAACTGACATAAATATAAATAAGTTTAAGGAATTGTGCGATTTCGGGTATATGCCTGTTCTAGCATCCATGGGTAATATTGATGGCACTTCATTCAATGTCAATGCTGATATTCTTGCAAATGCCATTGTCAAAAAAACCAGACCAAAGAAATTTATCCTACTTACTGATACTGGTGGAATATTGGATAAACAAGGGCAAATAATTTCAGTTATTGATGTTCAATATGATCTTGAACAATTGGTCAATGGAAAGATTATCAGCGATGGCATGCTTTTAAAAGTGCGAGAAATAAAAAAACTTCTCCAATTTGTTCCGGATACTGTAGTGGAAATCTGTTCACCTGAAAATCTTCTAAAAGAACTTTTTACTGTCAAAGGAAGTGGGACATTTGTTCGCTATGGTGGCAATTTTTTGGTCAAGAATAACTTTAAGGAACTGAATACAAAAAAGATCCAGAAGCTTTTGGTAGATAGCTTCTGCAAGGTTCTTAGTGACGATTACTTTGACCAACCTATTGATCTTGTAATAGCTGATAAGGATTATTCAGCTGTTGCAATAATAAAGAAAATCTCGGGGCAGCCCTATTTGGATAAATTTGCAGTTTCAAAAAATGCACAGGGAAATGGTCTTGGCAAAACCGTTTGGTCTATTGTCAAAAAACACTATCCTTCGCTGATATGGCGTTCAAGTTTGGACAATCCTATAAATAGCTGGTACTTCAAGAATGCAGATGGAGTTCATAAGAGTGATAAGTGGGCTATTTTTTGGTATAATCTACAACCTTCAACAGTACTGATTCAAACAATTTCTAACATAGTTCCTACGTTGGTGAAAAAATGCGATGTGTTTTTTCTGAACCAAAACAACAATTTTGATATGGTGAAAAAATGTTAATCCAAGAAGAGAAAAAATATATCATGAGTGCCTATACTCGTTATCCATTAACAATAATAACTGGGGTTGGGTGTCATGCGTATGCTTCAGATGGAAATTGGTACTTGGACATGGTTGGTGGCATTGCGTGTTGTCCGTTGGGTCATCAACACCCAGCAGTAAAAGATGCAATTTTGAGCCAGGTCAATAAGCTTACTAATGTTAGTAATCTTTTCTATACTGAGGAACAAATTGAACTGGCAAAAAAACTTGTCTCTCTTTCTGGATTGAAAAAATGTTTTTTTAGTAACAGTGGTACTGAGGCTAATGAGGCCGCAATTAAACTAGCAATTGCCAGCACTAAGAAACACGAATTCGTGGTTTGTCAGAATTCTTTTCATGGTCGTACATTTGGTAGTTTATCTGCTACGTACGGTAAAAATTACACACAAAAATTTAGCCCACTTCTATCAAAGTTTGATTTTGTTCCATATGGTGATCTATCTGCAATATCAAACGCAATAAATGAGAAAACAGCAGCAATACTACTTGAACCAATACAAGGCGAAGCAGGAATTATACTGCCCCATCATGATTATCTAAAAGAATTATCTGAACTTTGTGAATCAAAGGGAGTGCTATTTATGTTAGATGAAGTCCAAACAGGCAATGGGCGGACCGGTACCTATTTTGAATATCTTTCCCATGGCATAAAACCAGATATTGTTACAACTGCAAAAGGTCTGGCAAATGGTCTTCCAATTGGAGTAACATTATCAAATGGTGTTGATTTTGAACCAGGTGACCATGCATCTACATTCGGAGGCAATTCATTTGTTTGTGCCGTTGCATCTTCTGTTGTTTCAACTATTTCAAAAAATGGGATGATGGAAAATGCTGCAGTTCAGGGAGACTATATTAAAAATCAAATTCTTAAATTTGATAAAAAAGAAGTAAAGGAAGTTCGGGGCAAGGGACTTATGATTGGTATTGAATTAGATAAACCAGCAAAAGAAAAAATATCTAAATTTATGAAACACGGAGTGTTGGTAAATGTTGTAAATGAGAATACCATCAGATTACTTCCGCCTCTTATACTGGTTCAAAAACAAGCAGATCAATTCCTTTCTGCATTTAACGAGGTAGTATCATGATCAAAGCAGCGGTTTTGGGTGCTTCTGGTTATTCTGGTAATGAATTAGTCAGCATTTTAGCTAATCATCCACAGGTTGATCTTGACTTCATACAAAGTAAAAATAATATTGGTAAAAAAGTAACTGGCATCTATCCAGATTCAAAAGTAAATCTCACCTACTCTGATCCATCTCTAGAAGAACTCAACAAAGTCGATGTTGTTTTCCTTGCCCTTCCAAAAGAAGAATCACTACGTCTAGCATCAAAACTATCAACTCTAATCATCGATCTGAGTCCGGCACATCGATTTCATTCTGAGTATGTTTATGGTCTCCCAGAAATTAATAGAGAAAAAATCAAATCAGCCAATAAAATAGCCAACCCTGGATGTTATGCAACTGTTTCGCTTCTGGGTATTTTGCCGTTAACCAAAGTCCAAGTCAATGCCATTGCTTTTGATTGTAAAAGTGGCTATTCAGGTGGTGGTAAGAGTGTAAAATATGATTTCCAGGAAAATTCTATCCCATACTCTCTTGTTGATCACTATCAAAAACCAGAAATTGCCCAATTTGTTGATGTTCCTTTTTCATTTACACCTCATGTTGTTAATGCGTTTCGTGGTCTGATAGCAACTGTTCACATATTTGGTGAATTTGATGATTTGGAATTATTATACCAAAAATTCTACGAAAAAGAACCGTGTGTTAAAGTTATCAATAGCATACCTGATTTCAAATCAGTTTCTAAGACCCCCTATTGCATGATCGGTGGGATTTCTAAGATGAAGGACCATCACATTCTAATAAGTGCTATTGATAATTTGCTAAAAGGTGCTGCTTCACAGGCAGTTCAGAATATGAATATTCGATTTGGTTTTGATGAAAAAACCAGTTTAGATATTTTTGAGGTGAACTTATGAATAAAAAAGTAGTTTTGGCATATTCGGGAGGTTTGGATACCTCGTGTATCCTTAAGTGGTTAGTGGAAAAAGGATATGAAGTCATAGCATATGTTGGAGATGTTGGGCAGAATGAAGACTTTGAAGTAGTGAAGAAAAAAGCTCTTGAAATTGGTGCATCTAAAGTCTATGTTGAAAATTTGCAAAAAGAATTTGTAACTGATTTTATTTTTCCAGCAATAAAAGCAAATGCAATTTATGAAAGTAGATATCTTCTTGGTACTTCACTTGCACGTCCAGTGATTGCAAGAAAGCAGATGGAAATTGCAGAGAGAGAAAATGCAGAATATGTTTCTCATGGTGCAACCGGGAAAGGCAATGATCAAGTTCGTTTTGAGCTTACTTATTACGCTCTCAATCCAAAAATCAAGGTCATAGCACCATGGAAAGACTCAGACTTCTTAGCCAAATTCAAAGGCAGAAAAGATCTTATTAATTATGCAAATGAAAAAGGGATTCCAATCAAAGCAACTCATGACAAACCATACAGTACTGACGCAAACCTTATGCACATAAGTTATGAATCTGGGATGTTAGAAGATCCAAAAACTGCTCCAACTCCGGCAATGTTTGAGTGGACAAAATCACCAAAAGATGCTCCTGATAAAGAAACACACCTTGAAATTCATTTCAAAGATGGACTTCCAATTAAGGTTGTGAATAAGGAAAATGGGGCTGCAGTGACAGATCCTCTCGAGCTATTAGTTTATTTGAATGAAGTCGGAGCAGAAAATGGTGTTGGTCGTATTGATATTGTAGAGAACCGTTTTGTTGGTATAAAATCACGTGGAGTTTATGAAACTCCTGGAGTTACGATCTTACGTGCTGCACATTTGGATATAGAATCCATTGCAATGGATCGAGAAGTTATGCGATTGCGTGATATGCTTGAACCAAAATTCTCAGAATTTGTCTATAATGGTTTTTGGTTTAGTCCTGAGATGGATTTTCTAAATGCTGCAATAAATAAAAGTCAAGAACTTATTGACGGTGTTGTGTATCTTAGTTTGTACAAGGGTAACATAACAATAATTGGTAGAGAATCACCAAGTTCACTTTACGACAAGGATCTTTCAAGCATGGATATTGAAGGTGGATTCAATCAAAGTGATTCAGCAGGGTTTATTAAGATCAATGCAATTCGATTGATGGCACACAATGCGATTATACATCATAAGAAAAAGCACGGTAATTAGTGCAGGTGGTTTTGATGCTTTGGGGAGGAAGATTTTCTAAAGATCCTAAGAAAAATTTGCTGTTATTCAACAGTTCAGACAATATTTCTGTTGATGAAAAACTTGTTGGATACGATATTGTGGGGAGCATTGCACATGTTAAAATGCTTAATAAGCAAAAGCTTCTCAACAATACTGAAGCAAATGCAATAATCAAAGCACTAAATGAAGTTCTTGCTGAATGGAAATCTGGCAAATTTAAATTAGACCCAAATCTTGAAGATGTGCACATGAATGTTGAAGTTGCAGTTACAAAAAAAACACCATTTGGCAAAAAAATGCATACTGCAAGATCAAGAAATGATCAAATAAATTTAGATATGCGTTTGTACATGCGCGATAATGTGACTAAATTTATTTCGTCATTAAGAACTCTTCAAAAAGCATTCAATTCCCAAAATAAAATCGAAATACCTGCCCATACCCACACCAGAGTAGCTCAGCCAATTACAACTAAACTCTATTACGATGGCTATTCAACTTCTCTGAATAAAGATATCGAACGCCTTAACCAGCTTTACAAAAGAATAAACAAATCACCATTAGGTGCATGTGCAATTTCAGGAACCACCCTTCCAATAGACAGAGATTATACTGCCAATTTACTTGGTTTTGATGGTATTGAAAAAAATCCAGTCGAAACAATAAGTTCAAGAGGGGAATTGGAAGCAGAATTTGCTTTCATATGCACTCTTATTGCCATACAATTATCTCGTTTTGCAGAAGATATGATCTGGTTCAGTTATGTTGGTTTAGTTGAACTACCAGAAGAATACTGTACTGGTAGTAGCATAATGCCAAACAAATCAAATCCAGATGTTTTTGAGCTTATTCGTGGGAGATCTGCAAAAGTCCAAGGGAATCTTGTTACTTTACTCACTCTTTTGAAAGGAACTCCAACAGGACACAATGCAGATACTCAAGAATCAAAAAAAGCAATTATGGAATCAATTGAAACAGTTTCTAGCTGCACTGCTATCCTAGCTGACATAATACCGCAGATAAAATGGAATAAAAAGAAAGCCAAAAAGCTGATAGATCAAGGATATGCAAGAGCCACTCTTCTTGCAGATGATCTTGTAAAAAAAGGGATCTCATTTAGAGAAGCTCATGAGAAAATTGGTAAATTGATAAAAAGACTCGAAAAAGAAGGAAAATATATCGAGTAACTAATCATCGTGGTGTATACTGTTTCTGAATAGTAAAAACAAAATGATCAATGCAGCAACACCTAAAAGTAATACAACTGGTAATAAAAATCCAAGGGGATTTTCTGTACCTGTTTTTACAATAACGTTTTCCAATCCCTCATTTTGTGGTTCTTGGTTATTTTGTGGTGGTTGAGTATTGTTAACTGCTGGTGGTTCTTCATCTGGAATAACCACTGGTTCTTCTGGTATTATGGTTGGTTCTTCTGATTGCTCCTCTGGTTCAGTTATATTCTGTCCAGGGAATACATCCGGGGCATCTGATTCCCCACATTGTTCTTCTTGTGGGCAATAATTTGGTATCATCATCTGCATACATTCTGCGCCCATTTCACTAGGTGACACAACAGGACATTCAACCACTCTACCATCTGGTTTGTAGAATGTACTTCCTGCTCCTGGTAATGAAGAAACTACTCTTACAACATTTCCATTACATGTGTAAACTGCTTCTACATTTGCTTCTTTACATTTTGCTGCTGCTGTATCCTTAGCAAATTGCTCCCCATTGTCACCTGATTCCCAAATTACAGCAAAACTAAGGGTTAGCATCAATAATACAAATAACACATGCTTTTTCATATACACCAATTTATGAAGCAGGCAAATTAAAAATCTACCTCTTAGCCGTAACCATAATCAAATGATATCCAAATTCTGTTTTTACAGGCTTTGATACCACTCCAACTGGCAATGAAAAGGCTGCTTCTTCAAATTCCTTTACCATCTGCCCCTTTCCAAAGAATCCTAGTTTTCCTCCATTTTCTCCGCTTGGGCATTTGGAGTGCTTTTTTGCAATCTTTACAAAATCTGCTCCGTTGTCAATCTCTTTTTTCAACTTATTTGCTGTTTTTTCATCATCCACTAAAATGTGGCTTGCGTTTACCTGCATGATTTCCCCCCAGAGGCAATGCCTCTAGAACCCCTAATTTATGAGGTTGTTAATATCAAGGTTGTATCCATTCAATTTCATAATATTCATATTCGCTTCCAGGAAGATCAATTGCTTTTATCACGTAATAAGTGACACTGCTTTCCCTATCTCCAATCCCCATTATCATTTCCAGTCCGTATTGGTTACACTCTGCCAAAGCCTTTGCAAGTTCTTCTCCACCAATGCATTCATCCTCAGTGAGCGAGTACATCAAATATCGTGGTGTTCCGTCTTTTGGAGTTTCTATCCCTCCTTTTTTACGGTGATAACAAACAAAATCTAACCTTGGTTTTTTCGGATTAATTTCTATCGAAGTCTTCTTTCCTGGAATTGCAAGTATGAATGTTTTTTTCACACTATGAGCTACTCTAATAGCCCTTGCCCATTCCGAAATTATCTGTTTATGCTTTCTTGGGAAAACATGAATAACGTGTTTGGAGTGCATCCATTCGTCTTCACTTCTTATTGGCGATGCACCTGGGAAATATATTCTGAAATGAGTACCGAATTTGAACCCAGTTTTTATTACATACCCTCGTTTTCTCCAATCCTCATATACAGAATACATATCTGAGAAAAACTTCATTCGCTTTTTTGCTATTTTTTCTACATCTCCTACTTTTAGATTTTTTAAGGTTAATTCACCATGCTTCAGGAGGTAAATTGTTTCGTAAATATCAAGTTTTGATATTTTGCCTCTATGTGCTGCTTTGTAAGTTCCAAATTGTCCTATCCAATACCTTTCATATAATTCCTTTCCAACTCTTTCATCATCAACTATTGTGATGAGGTCATTTGGGAAGAAAAGTCCTTGGAATGAATACGAATCTATGTCGAAATGCCCTCCTTTGTACTTAACGGATATGGATCTCCCATAATTTCCTTCTGCTTCTGTTGCATTCCTGAGTATTAGTCCTTTATCACGATAATCTTTATAGGTCAAATATCTTGCTAGTAACCTCTTATTTTTTACAAATAGTGCTGCAACGTCATTAAAACCAAATTCATTCCCAACATCATCATAGCATCTGCCATTGCGAATATCCATGATATACAGAGCTTCCTCTGGTGTTAGGTAAATTATCCCCCTTTTCATCTGGCCGTAAAAACCGTTTTGTAGAGAAGAAACAGCTGATGGTTCCTTCACAAACAAAGTACGCTTTTTTCGGTCCAGCTCAAGTTTTATCATACACAAACCTCTCGAGCGGAAATTCCGAATTACAATAATTATCTGTGGCTAAGGGTATTAAGCCCTTTTGGTCTCCTGTTTTTGGGATTACAAACTCCATTATTCGAATTTCAAATCCATAAGTTCTGTGAAGTCTGTTATTACCATCGTCCCTTCATTCACTGTTATTCTAGCAGGAGATTTTACAATTATCAACTTCATATTTGCTGCCAAAACTGCTTTTGCACCAGAAACAGAATCTTCAATTGCAACACACTCTTCTGGTTTTAATCCTAATTTTCTTGCTGCATGTAAAAATGGTTCAGGGTCTGGTTTGCGTTTTTCCAATTCATCTCCGCTTACAATAAGATCAAAAAACTTACTAAGGTTAAAAATGTCAAGTGCAGCCTGTACGTTTGTTCTATGACTACCAGAAACAATTGCGATTTTTAATTTTTTTTCTTTAATTTTTTCAAGAAATTTAACTATTCCTGGGGTTAGTGTCAATCTTCCTTCCCTAACTGCTTTTTCATAATTTGATTTTCTTTTTTGTACGAGGTCATCTACTTTTTCAGGTATTTTATATTCATCTACCAAAACTTCAAAGATATGTTTAGATCCTGTACCTGCAAACTCATTATACCATCTCTCTTCACTTACCTCAACACCATAAGGTTTAAGAAGCTCTAAAAACGTCTCCATATGTAGCTTTTCTGATTGCACTACCACGCCGTCAAAATCAAAAAGTATGCCTTTTATTATTTAATCATCTCCAAACATGCATTTTATTAACCATAGGTTACAATAAAATTTCATGAGATTAATCATATTAAGCTTACTGGTTTTTGGATTATTGCTATTCGGATGCTTTGAACCACCAATAGATCAAAATCAAACAAACACTACTAATAACACAACAATTATTCAACCAGTTAAAACACCATCATTTACTATCACAAGTCCAACTTCCTATGAATCAATCTACACCCAAGAAGAAACTGCAGATGTGACTTTGTCTTTCAATACTCAAAATCTTGTTCTAAAACAACCTGGAGGAGTTGCGAAAAGTGGCGAAGGCCATTTCAAAGTAACTGTGGATGCTGATCCAGCTGTAACAATAACCTCGAAGAATTATGTTATCGCAGGTTTGGGGCTTGGAGAACACACCATAAGCGTTGATCTGTGGACAAATGACAAAAAATCATATGGCATTTCAAAACAAGTAACTTTCACAGTGGAGAAAGAAGAATTGCCAGCATACGAACCACAAACCTATACAGTTACAATAAATGATTTCTCTTACAGTCCAGCCGAATTAACTGTAAAAAGAACTGATAGTGTCATCTTTGTGAACTCAGGCAATTTCCCAAGATCCGCAACATGTTTTATTGGTGGTGCGGAAGTATTCGATACTGAGGTTCTTGGGCCTGGTAAAAATGCCACAATTGTCATGAATGAAGTATTGTCATGTGAGTACTACGCAGTTACCCATCCAATAATGAAAGGAATGATAATTGTTGAACCAAATGGTAGAGAAGATTAGTATTCTATCTCTACTTCTCCTTTTTTTATCCAAATTTGACAGGCCAATCTTTCATTAGTTTGGCAACTTTTTTTTGCTAAAAGAAGTTCCTCAGTTGGACTTTTACCATTTAGATTTTCCATCCCCTTAATTATCTTGCATATGCAAGTTCCGCATGTTCCAGACTCACAACCAAAAAGCATTCCTGTGTCCCTTACATGGTCTAAGAGCCTAGATCCATCTGGAATATCAAGTGTAATATTATCATTGATTATCTTTACTTTTGCCATAAAAATCTCCTTTGATTTTTATTATTGTTGAGAATGCGTCGCATTCTCGACTGTCATGGAGTTTTGCTCCATAGCATGATTGTTTCGTAATTGTTCGAATTTCGAACAATTTGCGCCTTGAAATAGCATTTCAAGTGCGTAACGATCAATGCATAGGATCACTCTGGTTCGTCATTAAACAATTTCGTCTGTTTTATTCTCTCCATTGTTTTCCATCGTTTTCTTGTAAATGGGTCTAGAAGCTTCCTTTTTTCTTTATTTTTAAGTGCACCTATTGTTCTTTGGTCAGATGGATATCCACTACCAAATTCGCCTGTTATGTGTGCTATATCAACAATCTTTTTATCTCTTATAACTTTTGCACATATTGATGCTGCAGCAACAATGGGATATTTCTCATCTGCTTTATGTTCTGCTTCAAATTTCTTTATTCCGAACTTTTCCATTCTTTTTCTAAAAGTCCACGAGTATCTATCCGGCATGTCTATCATTACGTCGCCATCTTCAGCCTTTTTTATAAGGTCAGCCATAACTTGCGCTTCAATATCATTCAGACTCATTGTTTTCATTAGTTTATCAAGATCAGTTGCACTTACTTCAATCCATTTGAACAGACAGAACTTTTTCAGTTCCTCATAAACAGTTTCCCTTTGTTTTGGTGTAAGTGCTTTAGAATCTTTTGTTGCGGTTTTTTTTAATAATTTTTCGTGTTCACGCTTACAAAGAGCAATACATATGACTAATGGACCTATGACAGATCCTCTTCCAGCTTCATCAATTCCGGATATATATGAGAACATAAGTAGGAAATATTAGGCAATAATAGATTAAAAATAAAGAGGTTGAAAGCCAAAGGCTTTCCTATCTAGTATGTTATGTTTCTTTTTTCTACGATGATAAAGTCCCCAACTGCCAAAACGCTTTCGTATGGGACGTGGACCAATCCATCGTCTTTTTTCAATTTTGAGGCTAAATTGCTGTCTGGGTTTGGTTCAATCACTAGCGTTTCAATCTTCCCACTAGACTCATTGACTTCAAGGTCTACCAATCTTCCAAAATCGTCTCCTTCGTTTGTGACTAATTTCTTCCCAGAAAGTTGTCTTGCTATAAGATACTTGGCCATTCTATCACCATTCAAATAAATGTTCTATTGGCGATTTGCAGTTTAACTTTATAAATATTCCTTAAATTTTATGCTCCGGATTTAAAATCCAGCGTATGTAATCGAACTTGTTTCATTTCATATACTGGAACTAGGGCAGGGGTTGGTACATGCCCCTGTTTTATCTGAAAATCTGTTCTATCCTGGAATGTCCCTGAATTTATAACTAATGTTCCTCTGTATTGGGTGTACCCGTTCTTATGGACATGGCCGCAATGGAAAACGTCAGGGGGGTCGTCTATTATCATATAATCGTTGTCTTCGGGAATTATCAAATTCCCGCCGTAAATCGGTGATAAATGTCTTCTTTTTAGATATTCAACCATTACTTTTTCAGGATGAGTATATGTCGTCTGTGGAATATTTGCTATCATGGAGTCTATTGAGGTTCCGTGATACATAAGGTGTTTTATTCCTTCCACATTGAAGCATGATGGGTTACCAACTCGTGTTACATTTGATGTCACATACTCCTTGCTTATTGCTGGTTGTGGTTCTCCTCTTCTTACTGCATCATGATTTCCTGGACCAACTATAACTTCAATGTAATCAGGCAAATTTTCGATAAAATCATCAAACATCTTATATTGTTGGAATACGTCCTTTACAATAAGTTCATTTTCTTGGTTTGGATAAATTCCAATCCCATCAACAATATCGCCTGCAATTGCAAGGTATTTCACTTTTCCTGCAAGTTCTTTTGCCTCTCCTTTTCCATGAAGCCAGTCAACAAAGACATTCAAATATTTATCGAGGAAATATCTACTTCCAAAATGTATATCTGATAGATATGCTATTGCAACATCATTCTCTACTTTTTTCTTCTCTCTTATAACTGGCAAGTCTGGCCATTCTATATCCTCTGCAATAAGGTATGGTTCAAGTACTTTTCCAGTTATTGCTATAATATCGTCTAATATCACAGACTTGGCCTTTCCCATGACTTTTTCATTGAATTTTGATGATGAGATGACAACCTTAAACGTTCCGCTCAGATCCTCAATTTCAAACAATAAATTGCCTTTTTTCGTTTCTCTTTTATTACTTATAAAAACAATTACCCGTACGCGTTCATTAAGATGTTTTTTTATATCTGCAAGATCTGCTGTGGGTACTGAATTACTTCGTCTAAGCATTTTTGAAATCCTTTCAAATCTGTTTCTGAAGTGTGCTATAAAATTATCAACTTCGCCTTTTGTTCTTGATTTTCCTGTTACGTCTAATGAGTGGTTTATTTTTACGTCTGAAGAATATTCTTTTGCAACTGGTGAAAACTCCGCCTTTCTTATGACTTCAACTTGCGATTCTTTCTTTGGTTTAATTAGTTCTTCTATGTCTTCTTTTGAAACAAATGGTTTACCCAATCCAATTATCTTCTTTAATAATTCATCCGATGAATTGGCTTTCAAAAAATTTTCTGCATCGACAGTAAGTCTGATTCCTTTTCCAACTAATTCATCCATTTACCCACTAACGTTCATTGTGGCTTTCTAGAGCACTGATAACTGCCCATATCTGAGTCCTAGCATGGGCTGGCATGTTTATGTCCTCAGTTATTCCCTCGATAATGTAGATCGCAGCACTGATTTTCACGCTTTTTTCTTCTTCACTATCAAGACGTGCTTTTGCTTCAGTTAATGCTCTTCTTATATTCTTTGGAATTCCGGTATCATTAGCTAGTTCGCCTACCATCCCACTTATTTCTTCTAACTCCATAACATCACCTGGAAGGCATAAATATTTGCCAAAATTGGTAATAGGAGATTTAATTGCAAAAGTAATTTAAATTAGCCCTTAAATATGGATAAAAAATTGGGCCTGCTGAGAGCCGCATGATTTCAAGTCTAAACCAGAAATCATTTTGAATACCTGTGCGACTTTTTAGGAAAAAGTCGCCCAAAAACGTGCTTGCTAATTTTCGCAAAGCGAAAATGGTTTACACCGAAAATCCGAAAGGATTTTCAAACAACCAATTTTTGGGCGCTTTTTTTTCAAAAAGCGCACCTCAGGACCTACGGCTTTCATAGGTACTCGCCAGTCTTATACTGTGCTAGAACGTGCCATATAAGACCGTCGCTCTAACCTGGCTGAGCTACAGGCCCAATAGGATATGGTGTGTTGCTCAACTTTTTTAAATGAAAGCGAAATTATATTGCAACCAGTACGACGCCCAGAATTAGCAAAAAGAGCGCAGAAATTTTCAAAACCAAGCTTTTTCTGTCTATTTCCTCCTTCAAAAGTTTTGGATTTAGTTTAGTTATTAATGTAGCTCCTAAGAATACAAATAATGCCTGGGTTGTGGTGAAAGCAGTAACCAACGAAACAAAAGCAATGCTACATGCAACTATGTAGAGATATGATGCAACATCTGATAATAATCCAGTTCCAATTGCAAATGTTGTAAGTTTTTTGGATATGAAATCTATTTTTTTACGCCATATAAAGAAAAGAACAATCAAAATTGGTATTGCTGCCATTCTCACCCAAAAAAGTACGGTTATTGAATCTGCTTCTGAAAGTGCCATCTTTGCTCCAACATCACTAAATGCAAAAAGAATACTTGATGCTAGGACAATAACTGCTTCTTTTCTGAAAACACTTCCCTGAAAAGAAAGCAATATTGCACCCAGAACAGAAACTAAAATTCCAAAATACTGTACTGTAGTTAAGATTTCACCAAGCATAATAGCTGAAACTATTGCAGTGAATATGGGATTGGTTAAAAGAAGTGCTGATGTTTTTGACACCTCACTTTCACTCAGACCACTAAAATATGCATAGTAAGCACCATACCAAAAAATACCAGAAATTAATGCAATTGCTGAAAATGAAACTGGAAATATGGGATAAATTATAGCAACAGTAATAATGCTACTTATGAGCATTCCTATCATTGTTGTTTGTTTATTGATTTTGAAAAGAGTATATTTGCTGATGAGATTTCCAGTTGCCCATAGGAAAGCAGCACCTATGGCAAGCAATGCCCAAATCATAGGTTAGTATATCATCGAAACCGTAATAAAGCGGTTTGGAGAATATTATTTATGTACAAATCTCTTACTGGTAAAGAACCTGCAGCTAGCATACTGGAAGATGCTCAAAATTCTCTTATAAAATTAGGAAAAAAACCAGTACTTGCAATTGTTTTAGCAGGAAATGATCCTGCATCTGAAGTCTATGTAAAAAAGAAAATAGATCGGGCAGCTGCTATTGGCATTGAAACAAGATTGGAACGTCTTCCTGATAATGTAAGTGAAAAAGAATTACTTGATCTTGTAAAAAGACTCAATACAGACAATTCTGTGGATGGTTTTATTGTACAGTTTCCAATTCCAAAACACATAAATTATTATGATGTTGTGGAAGCAATTGATCCAAAAAAGGATGTTGATGGGTGGACATCTACGAATATTGGACAAATGTTTCTTGGTTTTAAGGAACCATTTATGCCAGCAACACCAATGGGAGTAATAAAAATGCTTGAATTTTATGGTGTTGATTTTGTTGGCAAAAACGTCACTGTTATAGGAAGGGGGAATGTTGTTGGGAAACCTTTGGCATTTTTGCTTCTTGCCAGGCATGCAACTGTGACTATATGTCATTCAAAGACAAAAAATCTTTCAGAACACACAAAAAATGCAGATATATTAATTTCAGCAGCAGGAGCACCTGGTTTGGTAAAAGCAGATATGGTGAAAGAAGGTGCATACGTTATTGATGTTGGGACCACCAAAGTTGGCGACAAGATAAAAGGGGATGTTGATTATGAAAATGTTATCAGGAAAGCCAATTGTTCACCAGTTCCACATGGTGTTGGTCCAATGACTGTTGCAATGCTTCTTCACAATACAGTAAAAGCTGCCAAATCAAAATTTTTGTAATACTTCTTCTAGTTTCTTTAGTGCATCTGGTTTTCTCTCTTCCTTAGATATTCTTAGCAGAACTTTACTTTCCTCTCCATCTAAGTTGACGAACCAAACCTCAGCAGAACCATCTCTGAAATTTTCACTTATTCTGGTGGGCAATTCAAAGAAACCCGAATTCTTTATGGTCTCCTTTATTTTATCTAATTGAGTTTTGTTGATTTTTCTTATCTTTGTCCATTGGCCTGATTCATTTTGATGTCCTTCGTTTGCCATCGTCCAAATTTCTCCGTTCAATCTAATCAATGTGCCTCGTTGGTAGATTGGCCAACCATGTACCTCATGTCTAATTAATACACTTCCCTCTGGAACTTGCGTACTGCTTTCAGTAAAACGAAAACCTCCAATCTCTAAATGCTCCCCTTCTGAATGTCTTTTGAATTTCTCCTCCCTACTCTCATGTTTTATTTTAGACATATAGTATCACACCTGTAGGGTATTGCAGCGTCCATAATTAATCCTAGTAGGTATGCATTATGCAGGAGGATAAAGTCTATTTAGTTCGCCACTGTATCTTTTCAGTAATTTATGTGTTCCCGAACCATACTGCATTGCTTTTTTTCGTCTCATTACTGCACATGCGGGAACCCCAAGCATCCTGGCAGCTTCTCTAAGGATTCCTTTTTTCAATTCACGTTCATGCATTCTTTCTTCAAGAGGTATTGAGAACATGAATTTTGCAAGTTCTTTGTTGTAAAATGGAAATCTTGCATCAATACCAAATTTTCTGCAAATTTTTTTTGTCCATGTTATCTCTCTTTGCGGTAATGTTTTGTACTCTTCTTTAAGCAAGGCTTCAAGATCGTTGCCTTCATCAAGATATTTGTAATATCTTTCATACCCGACAAAAAGCTCCTCTGCCGCAGTTCCAAATAACAAAACGTTATGGCCTTTTTTTGCAGCTTCTTCAGCTACACAATAAACAGGAACCAGTATGCCCAATCTCAAGAAGTCGAGTTTTAGCATTTCATAGCATTTACCATATGCTTGCATTACCATTTTTTTATCGATTATAATGGCGTTCAAAGTCATTTCCATTTCCTTTGCTGCTGACCGTGATGATTCCACATCATCACTGTTTGCAACTCCTGCTGTGAAAAGTTCTATCTGAGAATGTTTTTTTGCAACACTTGCAATTATTGTTGAATCAAGTCCACCTGAAAAAGAAATGGCTGTGCGATCTTCGAGGCTTTCTTCTATTGCACGGCTAAGTAATTCTGTTAATTCAGGAATCATAGGATGGAATTTAGTAGTTGGGATTATAAAATATATCTTAATATTTTTAGAAAAAACGGGCCCGGTGAGATTTGAACTCACGACCTTCGCCTCTCATCTCTTTGGCAAAAAAACCACATTGCCAAAAATTAGGAGAGCGTCACTCTATCCAAAGTACTCGCGCTTTTTACTAAAAAAGCGCACTGAGCTACGAGCCCATCAATCCTTTATTTTCTTCCTGAATTTAATATAGGTTGCATAATCAATGTACTTTTTGTTATTAATGTAATCCTTTGTTTTCGGAGCTTTGTCTCTTACTTCATCAATTTTGTCAGTGACCATGATGGCAAACGAATCGCTTCCTGCCCCTGACCCATATGAAGTAACTAAAATTCTATCTCCTGGTTTTGCTTCATCCAAAACAGCAGAAAGACCTAGCATTGACGCTCCTGAATAAGTATTGCCAATTAAAGGCGTAAGCAATCCAGTCTTCAATTTTTCTATTGGGATGTCAAATCTTTTCCCTGCTTCAAGTGGAAATCTTCCGTTTGGCTGGTGAAACACTACATGATCATAATCTGTCATCTTTGTTCCTGTTTTTTCTAGAAGTCCGTTTGTCGCAGCAATAACATGCTTGAAATAAGCTGGTTTCCCAGTAAATCTTCCACCATGAGTTGGATAATCTGCGTGTTGTCTTCTCCAGAAATCTGGTGTATCAGTTGTAAATGAAAAAGTTGATTCTATTATGGCAACTGACTCTTTTTTTGGACCAACAATAAATGCAGCACCGCCAGAAGCTGCAGAATATTCCAAAGCATCTCCTGGTCTTCCCTGTGCAGTATCAGCTCCTATTGCCATACCATATTGTATCATTTCAGAGTCTACCATTCCACATACTATCTGCAATCCAGCAGTTCCTGCTTTACATGCAAATTCAAGGTCTGCAGTTGTAAGATTAGGTGTTGCTCCGATGGCTTCAGCAACAATGGTACCAGTTGGTTTTACTGCATATGGATGCGATTCGCTTCCAACATACAATGCACCTAATTTTTTTGGTTCTATTTCAGCTCGTAATATTGCATTTCTTGCAGCTTCAACTGATATTGTTGTGGTGTCCTCATCAACACCTCCAACTGCTTTTTCAATAATTCCAAGGCCCTTTTCTATTCTATTAGTTTCTTCTCCCCATACCTTTGCTATATCCCCACTTTTAATTCTGTAAACTGGAATATAAGAACCATATCCAACAATGCCTGCCATGAATTTTCACCTCTAATTAGTATGTTTTTTTATTTTTTAACGCTTCTCTTTTTTTTCGTTTCAGTTGGCTTTCTCTTTTTCGATGAAATCATAAATAAATATGCAACTACTAATAACACTATAATACCAAGAATAGCAATCAAATACCCATAGTTAATTTCCTTACTCACAACTACAACTGGTTGCGATCCTTTCATAGCCTCTACAACATCAAAAGTGACTGTTGACCCTTGGGCAGTTCCTATTGAGGCACTGTCTATCTCTGATGGCATTTCAACTGTGTATGTAATATTAACTTTAAGGACTTCAAGTGTTGTAACTAAATTTTGGTTAGTTTCTTGATCTCTTAGATTGATTGGATTTGGATTATCATTACTTGCATTTGCCTCTCCAATTGCTACTAATATTGATTCTAATTTTTGACTAAATACGTTTGTTGGTATCCTCTCTATCTCCAAAATATATGTCGTGTGGGGCACTCCATAATCAGCAGAAAATCCATAATAAATTCCAGAAGAAAATTTTTCAGTTATTGTGACTGTTTTTTTGTCAACATCAACACTACAATCAATATCCATAGTGTTATCACAATATTGTTTCATATTAGTAAATGCATTTTTGCTTAATTGCCCTGAAAAAATAGATATGTCCATTGTTTTCTCGATTGTTGCAGCTCCATTTCTGTTCATATCATGTGTATAACTCTGATCAAAAGAAGCAAATACAATGGAAAAAATCATTAAAGCAAAAATCAATCTTTTCATGTTCCTAATTCTCCAAAAAGTTTTATAATTGCCCCCTTAATTCATTTATTATCTCTTTTATCCCATTTTCCAGTAATTTTGGCTTAAAACCAAGTTCTTTTTCTGCTTTTGAACAGTCGAAAACACGATCATACAATAAAACTCCGATGTGCTCTTTGCTTAGTGAAGGTGTTTTTCCAGTTAGTTTATACCAGATCTCGTTTATGGTTGCAATTAACATTGCATTTGAAGCTGAAATATTTTCTTTTGGAGGTTCCACATCTAAATTTTTTGCAGCAATTGTATAAATTTGTTTTTGTGTAAGCGGTTCGCCTGTAAGTAGGTATATACCGTTGCCCTTACATATGGTCTTTTTGAAAACTTCTGCAACATCATTCACATGGACAAATGGAATGTGGTTTTCCCCATTCCCAACTATTTTCATTTTCCTATTCTTAATCTTTGATAATATTCTTTGATAATCTGCAAATTGCGGGCCATATAATGTTCCAATTCTAAGTATTACGTGGTCTTTGTGATTGGCAACAAGTTTTTCTGCTTCAAATTTTGTTTTTGAATAATCAGAGTCTGGATTTGGTTTAGTTTTTTCATTAGTAGGTTTTTCTGTCAATTCTTTTCCATAAACAGAAATCGAACTTGCAAATATTATTCTGCTTTTTTTCGGCGCCGCATTAACTAGTCTTCTAGTGAGTTCAACATTTCCTTCTTGCAGTTTTTTTCTATTGTAAGTTTCTACTGACCCTGCAAGATGTATAATAACCTCAGCATCTTTTAATATTTTCTTTAACTGTCCTTCCGAAAAATCAGTAATTATTTCGTTTTTCAAGCCACTTGGAGCTAGAACAAGTGGAATGCCATCTACTTTTTGTAAAACTGATCTTCCCAGTCTACCGCTTGCTCCAGTTATGTATATCTTAACCATACTTCTTCGCTATCTCCTCTAATCTTTTATCTATTCTTTTTTCTGCATCAAGTCGTTCAAATTCATAATCTTTCATATCCATAAATTTCATTCCTGATGATAAATTAGGATGCACTTTTTCAATTTCTTTAAACATTTTTTGGGCAATTTCACGATAATCTCTATGTCCCTGCATCGCGCTTCTTAATTCAAGTAAATGGTATGCTTCTCTAAGGTTTAAACTCATATACCATCGTATGTTATATGCAAGTGGAACAACATACTGGGCTTCTTTTGGGTATTTCTTTTCTATTTTTTCGTATGCATCTTTTGTTTTGTCCATAACTGCTCTGAATTCTTTTTCAAATCCAGCCTGAACAATTTCGTGTGGTATTTTATAGCCTAAATACGGTGTCAGTGGTTGTCTTTGTTGTGTTAAAATTCTGTGGCGATGAAGATCTCTGTAGGCACCATAATTCCCACAAATATCAAATGTATAAAATATATGTTCGAATGCTCTTCCTGGTCTGTGTCTACGATTTTGCCTTTCACCTACATATGTTTTAATGATTGCATTCTTTTCCTCATTTGTCATATTTTCTACTATTGTTTCGATTTCGTTCATTGGTTTTTGTAAATGAGGGTAAAGTATTGTTGTGATTGCTTTTTTCTCAGCATTTTTCTCATATTCAACTAATTCTACTCCTTCGCCACCGTTTGCACCAGCATATTTTTGCACCAGTGCATCAGTTTCGTTTCTAACTTTCTTAAGATAATCCTGCATCAAAATACCAAATTCACCATTAGATCGTTTTACAAATGATGGTATGATATTAGCAAGTTCACCCTGCATGGCGCTGGCAAGATCCCTTATCTCTGCCAAATCATCCCCAAACATTTTTGTTAGTAAATATTCGTATGCCCGTCCGTCACCAAAAAATCCCATATTTGTAAGTGTTGATGCAGGTAACAATCCTCTAAGCAAATCACATGTTTTAGCTCTTATTGTGGATTTGTATGCCCTATCTGATGTATCGTCTTCTTTTGGTGATCTTTTCATCACCCATTCGGATACTTTTGGGATAAGATCTGCATAAGTCTGGAAACAAAAATCACATGTTTCCTGATAAATTTCTGCAAACTCAGAACCCATCAATGTTTTTTCGCGAAGATACATCCACTTACCATTTTTTTTCGTGTCAAAATAAACATACCTTGTTGATTTTTCCAAGGGGGAAAGCCCTATTCTAGCATCTTCAACTATTTTTGTCGCTATAATTGAGACATCTTCCAATGCAATGTGTGCTCCTGCCAATTCAGCAACAGAGTCATCACCATATCCAACTAAAACTCTCTCATAAAATTCTTCTGCTTTTGCTGTTTGTACCGGAGTCTGTTGTTTTGGTGATATGTTTAATTTTTCTCTAAGTCCTATCTCAGGTGCAAGCATGAATTCGTCAAGTAAAACTCTTCGTAAACTTTTTGTACTTCTGCTATATCTTGAAAATAAAGCCCCCTTGACTACTTCTGGTAGGTTTGTAAGTACGAAAACTGGTTTGTCTAGATTGCTTACGAATGGTTCAAGTAGTTTCTTCTCGTCATTTGAAAATTCGTCCATAAGATTTTTCTTATTGAAAGGGTTTATATGGCTGATAGGTTGTCTTTTAAATTGTTTTAATTTAACTAATTCTGTGGTTTAATGCGAAGGCTTTTTTTATCCGGACCTTCTAAAGTTGCGATGGTCACAGCCCTTGCAGTAACAGTTGCTAGTTGCGGTGCCACGGCAAGTATGATAAGGGATAGGCCAAGTGAAAAACCACAAACTACTTTTGGTGCACCACTCCATGAACAGCATGTTCTTAGTCTTTGGAGTAAGGGAGTTTGTACTTATTCTGGTGGGTATGTCACATATTCCTCAAATAACTCGGGACAAATAGGTGAACTAAAGCTTGATGTTGATCTTTTCAATCCACAAGAAATTCTATGTTCAGATAAATTCACTGTTATTTTTGATAATGATTTTGCAATTGTAGCACTTGGTTCTGAAAAGATTCTTGAAGGTGTTCCTTCCTTTGGGGTAGTGTCTGGTTCATTTGTTGCTGCCAACTCGTACAAATTAAGGCTAGGTCTAATCATGGAAGATGGCGGCATCAATAAAACGTCTATTGATGGTAATACTCTCACCGTATTTTCAAATAATGGAAATAGTTGGCAACTTGATCTTTCTAATCCTCATGATGGTTGGAGTATTTATTAATTTGTTTAGGTCATATCTTTCATGGCAAATCCAGTTTTGAAAAAACCAAAGAAAAAAGCTCCAGCAGACATAGTAATACCCCGTATAAGTGAACAAGAAACCCGAAAAAGAGCAGCCGCAGGTTTTGATATTGCAGTAACAAGACTGGTGAAAGAAGAATTTAGCCGATCCCCACCTGCTTCAGAAATGGCTGCATTCAAAAAATTATTTCTAGCAAAACAAAAATCTGATGGGGAGTTCTTTGTTGATGATGTTGTTCAAGAATTTATTGAAAACAATCCGGATTCAGTTATTGAAAGATATTATAATCTAGCTGGAAATGCAAGATTTCTTCTAAAAGGAAATCAAGTTGCATTCAATTTAAAAGAACTACAAGGCGCTGTAAAAACCTATATGTCCCCGTTGCGTGATTCTGTTATATCTAGCATTGTAAAATTATCAGATCCTGAAAATAGGGGGGTGTCCTTCAGTATTCCTGATATGGATGCTGGGATACTGTCAAGTTTTTCTTCAAGACTTTCTACTATTTATGGTATTGGTAAAACTCAAGTTCCAGTTGAAATTAAATGCAGTGGAATGAAATTAACATTTAATTCCAAATTACCTCCACCAACACAGTCATTTGATTTTGACAAATGATTACTTCCCAGGTATCAATGTACTTAATACGCCTAATAGCTGCGGTCTTCCAGCCAATACTTTAGCAACTGGTTTTGCAAAATTCCCATCCATCAAATCTTTCAAATCTCTATCAGTCAATGCATTGAAAACATAATTAAGGTCATCATCACTGATTTTTTCAGTTACTTTTCTTAATGTCAATCTTTTTGCAACGGTCTTTCCAGGTCCTGATCTCCATTGTTTTTCATATGGCATTAATGCTTGCTTACTGTAATCTTTTTTCTTATGCGCTTCTATTGCAATTTGAGCTGCCATAAACCCTGTTTCCATTGCAAGACCAATTCCACCACCATGTATTGGGTCAACCTGCTTTGCCGCAGTTCCAATAACCATGCAGTTGTCTTGCACAAATTCATTTATTGGTGCACCTACTGAAATAACCCCTCCAAAATCAAGGAGAGTACTAGAATCTTTAAGTTGTTCATTATTTTTTATAAATTCATCAAGCAATGGTTTTGGTGCAGCACCATCAACACCACCTAATTTTTTTCCATTATTGACATTACCTCCAATCCCAATGCCAACATTTGCTTTTTTCTCATCTTTTGGAAATATCCAAACATAACCTCTTGGTGCAATTTTGTTGCCAAAATAAAGTTCAATCAGATGATCATGTTCATATGGTTTCATCTCATATTCATAACAAGTATCAACATCATAAAGCGAATGAACAGTCTTGAATCCCATCTGCCTTGCCATCAGTGATTCCATACCTTCTGCTGAAACAATAAGAGGTGCATGAAGTTCGTATGGTTCTCTTCCACCATGGGTAACTTTTACTCCATTTGGTTTTCCTTTCCCATCTTTAATGATTTCAAATGCACGTGTATACGTTTTTACCTTCGCTCCTTTTTCTACTGCCTTTTCACATAACCATTTATCAAAAACATTTCTATTCAAAACCCAACCTTTGGTACCAGCATCTCTCCAAACAATTGACTTTCCATTTGGTGCTACAACCTTTGCACCATCAATATGAGTAGAATAACAGCCTTTTGGAAGATCTAACCCCTGCTTTATCAGTTCTATTGTTCCAAGTCCTTCTCCACATCTTACTGGTACTCCTATTTCTTTTCTTTTATCCACAACAAGAACATCCATTCCTGCTCCTGCGACAATGCGAGCAAAGCTCGCACCTGCTGGCCCCCCACCAATTACAATAACATCGTGGTCATTTTTCATAAGTCACACCGTTGCTTCTGGAGGCAGATCCTTTGGATTTTTTACTCCTTTATGCATGCAAATAACATTTGCAGGGCAAATTTTCACACAAAGTCCGCAGTCAATGCATTTTTCTGGAAAATGCTTCATTCTTGTTCCAACAACTTCTATTGCACTGGTTGGACATACTGAAGAGCAACCAACGCATAAAATACATCCATCATGTTTTATGGTAATCATTGAAAACCCTCAACGTCTTTAGTTATGGTGTTTTTCATCCCCATCATATATTTTATAATGTTTATTAAAAACCCTCAAAAATTGTTTACGCCAGCATTATTTTTTTAATGCATCTATAAGTGCAGTACCAAACTTACCTGCGCTCATGGGGCCATCTGCAGTAATGATATTCCCATCTACTACTACATTTTCAGCCAAATATGTTGCACCACTCTGTCTAAGTAATACTATTGCATTTCTGTCGGGGTAAACAGTTGCTTTTTTATTTGCTAAAACTCCTGCAGTTGCCAATGCCATTACTCCTAAACAAATCCCCCCAACAACTTTGCCTGCACTATTTGCTGCGTTTAATAAATCTCGTACTTCTTTTTTTTCTGCAAGCATCGGTGAATTAGGACCTCCGACGATTATAATTCCTTTGAAATATTCGGGATTTGCTTCAAAAACAGCCATATCTGGTTGCAAAACCATCCCCTTTGATCCTGTTGCTTTTGTTCTATTTATGCTTGCAACGACTATGGTGTACCCATGCTTTTCTAGCATTTCCTTTGGTACTGCAAATTCCTCATCTCTAAACCCATCCTGCGCAACTACCATCAATATTTTAGTCATAATTAGCACCTCAATTGGGGTATGGGGTTCCAGCCCCATCAACAAACTAAAATCACATTGAATATTTAAATTGTTTATTACTAATAGCTTTCATGTACCTTGTTTCTCCTAATTTCTCAGATTTAATGGAACCAAACATTGAATTTAAGACATTTCCTGATGGGGATAGCTATGCTCGTATAAATGAGATTGACAAGTGTCAGGGTGAAGATGTTATACTCTTTCACCGTCTGTATCCAAAACAAAATACTGCAATCTTTAATACTACTCAGATTTTACACACATTAAAAAGAGTTGGCGCAAGGGTTACACTTGTCTCTCCTTATGTTCCATACTCTCGTCAGGATAAGACATTTTTGATGGGAGAATCATTGTCTGCTCAGGTACTTTGCAAACTTCTCAATGATTTTGGTTCTGTTAAATTAGTAACAGTAGATTGCCATTTCCTGAAAAAAGAAGGAGAATCAGAATATTCTAATTTAAAAATCCAGAACGTCAGTGCAAACAAACTTCTTGTTGAGCATGCACGTAAAAAATTAGGCTTGGAGCAGCTTGAAATCATTTCACCTGACCAAGGTGCAAATTATCTTATTTCTGAGTTTGGTGGAAAGAGCATGAACAAAGTTAGGGGGAAATACGACGATGGAAAAGGCGAGGAAGCCTATCGTTCAGTTCAAAAAGTTGAGAGGGAATTCGAGGTCAAAGGTAAAAATATTCTGATTTTAGATGATATGATTTCAACTGGCGGTACCATGATAAAAGCAGTTGAAAATGTAAAAAAAGGAGGAGCAAACAAGGTTCTATGCGCTGCAACTCATGGTTTCTTTTTGAATGACTCACTTACAAAATTAAAAAGCATGTGCGACTATGTTTTCACTACAAATTCAATTCCAAATGAAGTTGCAGAGGTTGATGTTCTTCCTTTGCTGAAATCTCAGTTATAATGGATTTTTCATTGTTTTAGTTTTAGTTAAAAAATGCACCGTTTTTATTCTATTTATGGGAAGACCAGCATTTAGTGAAGAACATGCCAGTGCTATTCATGCAGACCAGCTTGAAAACCTTCTGGATTATGGTTTTACTCATGGTGAAACCAAACAAATTATACTTGGAAGACCAACAGTATTGTCTATAAGTGATGAAAACATTCTGGGTAAGCTTCAAAATTTAGAAGCACCTCGTTTTACTACGCACAACAATACATTTGCCCTTACAAGAGAGGAAGTAATACAATTCGTACTTAGTTTTCCGCGTGTTCTTGGTCTAGATTGTGAACGTAATGGGAACATGGATAGAAAATTACGGTTGATGGCACTTATAACTGATGGAGATAAACAAGCAATGCTTGAAAATGCACAGAGGTTCATTCAAGGTCCTGCAAAAACACTTGCACGAATAAAACATTTGAAATCAAGCGGAGTTAATTGGAAAACCCCAGGTGCATTGTTTGTTTCTGAAGCTACATTCAGAAGACGATATCACTAAACCCTACACATCTCTTTATATTCATCAACTAGTTTCTGTGCGTCTTCTTTTGTTTTTGCCTCAGCAAATATTCTAACATAATTTTCTGTTCCAGATGCTCTTACTATTACCCAACTGTCATTGAAATTTATTCTGACACCATCTATGTCAACAAAATCAAGTTTGTTATCCTTCGCATGGGAAAGAATCTTTTCAACAATTTTTATCTTTTTTTCACTATCTGCCTCAACCTTAATCTTAAAATTGAAATATTCCGGAACTTCTTCAAGCCATTCATCTAGTGGCTTGTCGCATATTGATTCTGCCATCATTGCTGCAGTAAACATACCATCTTTTGCCAAACTTATCTCTGGCCAAATTACTCCGCCAACTTCTTCCCCTCCTATGATTGCATTTGGTTTGGCAGTACCATCCTTTGCAGGTTTTATTTTTACCATTTCTTCGCATAAATACGGTGCACCAATGGCAGTGTATCTTACTTTGCTTTCGTATTTCTTTGCAACATCCTCTATTATTTTGCTTGTTGCGACTGTGGTAACAACATCTCCCTGCTGATCTTTTTTAGTAAATTTCCAGATTATTGAAAGAGCATAGACCTTATCTCCAATAATATACCTGCCTTCTTTATCAACAAAAATTACTCTATCTCCATCGCCATCCCATGCAATTCCAGCATCAGATTTGCTACTCTTTACCATTGCAATTAGTTGTTTTACATTAACTTCAGTTGGTTCTGATGGTCTTCCTGGAAATGTTCCGTCCATATGTGAATTTAAGCTTAGAAATTCAACACCCATTTTTCTAAATAAAAGCGGTGCAATTGTTGCTGCCGTACCGTTCCCACAGTCAATCACTATTTTTGGTTTTTTTATGGATGCTTTTCTTGTACCAATAACACTAAGAATTTCTTGAATATGATCTTCAACTGCATTTTCATAAATTGTTATTTTTCCAACTCTATTCCATTCAACAAGTGCTGGTTTTTTTATTAGTTTTTCTATTTCCTCTCCACGTTCTTTTGATATTGCAATTCCCTTTCCGTCAATAACTTTCAGTGCATTCCACTCGGGGGGGTTGTGTGATGCACTTACTATTATGCATCCATTTGTCTTGAGTTTTTTAATCATATATTCTGCAGTTGGTGAACTTACAATTCCAATATCTATTACGTCACATCCAACAGATGCCAGACCAGCAACAACTGCTGATTTTATTGTCTCACCAGTTAATCTACAATCTCGTGCAACTATCATTTTTCCTTTTTTAAGATAGGTTCCTATTGCTTGTGAAAGTTTTAGCGAGAGTTCTGGTGTTAATTCATTGAATTTACCACGAACTCCATTTGTTCCAAAATATTTTGCCATAGTACCTACTTCTTGTCTTTGTTAATCGCACCTATTTTTTTGTACAATTCCTCATGCACACTATTAATCTCATTATAATCAAGGCCATTGCATATTATCTCATATCCAGTGCTACCACTTGTACTTATGTTTAATGTCGCAAATCCAAACAGTCTTGCTCTAAGTCCTCGTGTTATTGATGAATCAGTTACCATGTTTATGGGGACTTTTTTCTTTCGTGTTGATACTATTCCTGTTTCATAAACTATTTTCTCATCACTGAAGTAGATTGAAGTTGTATGTGCTTTTAGTTTTGAAAGGATTATCGTCACTATAAGTATTGCAATTCCAAGAACTATCAATGCAATTCCCACGGTATCCAATATGTTTATTGTGCTTAAATATACTGCACCGCCAGCAATGATAAGAATCACTGCCACAATATCAAGAAAAAAATAATTCTCAATTAAGCATCCCAATAACTTTGGTTTTATCTTTTCCATTTTTCTCCCGCTATTATATGCAAATCTACTTTTTAAAACAATCTAGATTATGTTTATTTATGGAAATTAAAATCCTTCGCCTTGGTCATCGTCTTCCAAGAGATGAAAGAATCTCTACTCATGTTTGCTTAGTTGCAAGAGCATTCGGTGCAAACTCAATTGTTTATTCTGGTCAGCATGATTCTGGTTTGGAAGATAGCATAAAAAAAATTGGTGAACATTGGGGCGGCGAATTACCAATTATCTATGAAAAAAATGCAGTTAAATTTGTTAAAAAATGCAGGGAATCTGACTATACTATTGTTCATTTGACCATGTATGGTATGCCTATTCAAGACAAAAGTCTGCAAATTAAAAAACACAAAAAATTATTGATCATTGTTGGTTCAGAACAGGTTCCTGGACAAATTTATGAACTTGCTGATTTTAACATTTCAGTAACAAACCAACCTCATAGCGAAGTGGCAGCACTGGCAATTGTTTTAGATAGAATTTTCGATGGAAAAGAACTTGAAAAACATTTCAATGGAAAAATGAAAATAATCCCATCTGAAAAAGGGAAGAAAATCCTCAAAAGTTAGCTTTTTTAACCTTAAACATGTTATCTTGGTATGAAACTCAAAGCAATTAAATTTTACGGGGTTGATGCTCAGCATCTTAAAGAAGATAGATTCACAAACCTTGCAGTTAATTTAAGCATGCAGGAAGGTAAACCTGTTGGCTCTGATTTTCGTTCTGATTTTATTTTCACAGTGATGTATGATCCTAATATTGCAACAATGAAATTCAGTGGGTATGTGCTTATTGAAGGTACAAAAACAGAAATAAACGAACTCACAACTATTTGGAAAAAACAAAAGGTTCTTCCAAAAGAGATTACCGAACATCTCATAAACACAATTACTTTCCAAGGACAAACAAATGGTGTTTTGGTTGCCAAAGCATTGTCGCTAACTCCACCATTACTTTCACCAAAAATACAAGTACAAGTTAAACCATCTTCAGCACAATCAAAGCCTTCAAAGAAGAAATAATTTTAGTTTATTGTGGGGCAAGCTCCACATCCTCTATTTTTATATATTTAATTCTGTGAGATTCAAATTAATTCATCAATTACTTTTATGTCTGTTGCTTTACCCTATTCAATGGGGTTCGAGGGGGCACCCCTCGAACAAACAAAATAAAAAACTAGAATGTTGCTTTAAGCTCCAATGTACCACTGATGTCTAATTGTTCAGTTGTTACTGGGCCAACCTCTTGCAATACTCTATCTACATTGAAGTTTAATTGGAGGTATGGATCTATCCATGTGCCCCAAAATCCTCTTTTTGAAATTATTACACTGGTACCCACTCCAGTACGCATTTCACTGCCAGTTGTTAACCATTGCTGATATTGTCTACCTAATAAATCTGCTCTTACTTGTGTTGTTGCATCGGTAAACATTGCTCCTCCTCTTAACTCTAATTGATATGCTTGTGCATCAATTGCTTCATCTTCCTGGTACATCCCAGTTATCCACCCATATATGTTTCCAAGTTGCATTCCTCTTTGCGGGTCAAGTGGAAATGTGTAAAATAATGGTATCCCTGCTTCCAACTGCCAAGTTCCACTTTGTGCAGTTGAAATCTCACCAGTTGGGCTTACTTGGATTGATGGGTCTGAATACATATCTTCACTCCCTGAAAATAATATACCCATTATTAATCTCCTGTCAAGTGTAAGTGGTATTCTAAAACCAAGGTGGGCACCATATGCTACTCTATCTAAATATCCACCACCAAATACAGTGTCAACTGGAGGAGCAAATACTTTTACTTCGCCCAAACCTGGGAAATAACCGTCTACTTTCAAACGTACTTGGTCATTTGCTATCCAGTCTGTTGAAGCTCCAATTATAGGTAATGTGATGTGTTCTCCGCCAGAATCAAGCGGATCTCCGCCTACTTTCTTGTGAACAACTGCTGCAGTAAGTCTCATCTTTGTAAATGTTGATCCCATCGGTGTCCAATCATATTGTACAAACCCTCCCCCTTCATTCGGAGTGAAATCCCAAAGTGCACCAACTTCAAGTCCATGTTGTGCAGCCAACCATCTTCTAAATCCTGCTGCAATAAGTATTTGTTCACCCACTGGCGTACTTACTACTTCCTGGTCTGTTAATTCTGGATGTTGTGCATCAATTGCATCATCTAATGCAGGATTTGAAGAGTCTTCTATACCCAAATTACCCAACGGTGTGGTTCCGGCTAATCCTTGTTGAACGCTATATTTTCTATATAATCCAGATGCAACAAATCCACCAAGCATGTCACTTTGTATTCCGTATAATCTTCCACCACTTAAGTCATCGACAAATTGATTTGTTGGATCTCCACTTCTTCTTATTAATCGTCCACCACCTATACCAACATGTCCATATCCAAGAACAGGTTCTCTAAGTGCATGATTTACAATTGCCACACCTTGAAGATCATTTGCAGCCATATCTTCTTCTCTGTCACTGAAACCAACAAATGCTTTTATTTCTGTTCTACTAACTTTTATGTACTGGCCTTCTAAATAAATTTTATTTCCTGCTTGAGGATCACCATATTTGAAACCATCCCCCGAGATTCTTCCAATCCACAATGATTGGTCTTCAGGTCTGAAATTTCCAAAAGCAGCTGCACCTCTTCGTCCTCTTGTTTCTTCATAATCAACATAACCCCCCCAACCTGCTTTTTGGAATGCAGCTCCAGCACCTTGGAACTGTTCCCATTCGGTTTCTGGTTCACCTGTGAATGGGCCAGAGAATAAGAATGCACCGTCAAGTTGTGCTATGACATCTCCTTCTTGCACTCTTCCTCCTGTATATAATCTTTGCATCGGTCTTTCTATTGTCTGCCAGTATAATGATTCGGCAGTTTCTTTAGGCAAAGTTACTGTGTCTATTTCCACAAAGCTTCCATTTGCAAATCTTTGGAATAAGTGAGCTGTAAGTGCAACATCACCTGGAACTACTGTTCCATCTGTACCAACAGTGTCTCTTGCCTGTGTTCTTTTGAAATAAATTAATGTGTCAGCTCCTGCAGGTGCCATACCTGAGAAATAGGTACCAACTGCTGATACTCTTGGGTCAGTTCCTGTTCCTGCTTCTTCACCCTGTGCTACTACTGGTGGCTCTTCTATAACTTGTATGTCTCCAGTAAATGTGTTGATATTATACGGTGTACTACCTTCAGGTGCGATCCTCAATTGTTGCAATTCCAAATACCCGACATGCTTTTTCTCTCCAGACACTACTCCTTCAGTATCAGTTGCAGTTTGCGCAGTTATTTCATATCTTTGTTTTGCAGTTGTTACTTGTCCTTCTCTTGTAAACTCTTCAGTAAATTCTACGCTTCCCTGCTGTGTTTCTGATGATTGTCTTCCTGCATCGCCAAGATCAGTTTCAACTCTATGCATCTCATACTCAGTTGTGCTCGCTATTCGCATTCCAATTAATTCTCCAACATCTGGGAATTGGTCTGGTGCAAGGAAACCAAGATTATTCATTAAAAGTGGCAATCGTGTCCATGGGAATGGGATTGTAGTACGTACATTTACCATTGATTCATCAAAAAAGACACCCATTGTTCTGAACAAATCTGCTGAAGCTGCTGGATCATCGACTATTCTTGGGGCCTGAGTTATAGTAAGGCCATATTTCTGTGTCCATGTTTCATATATTCTTTTTGGTACTCTTATTATCATCTGTGCAGCTGGTATCATCACTTCGCCGTAATCTGCTTCTGGCGGCATTCGTATTCTGACATCTTTTGTCGGCTCTCTACGATCAGATTGCATTGCAGTTATATCTGGGAATAATTTCTCGAGTTTTTTTGGCAGGTCCTCATAATATGCTTGTAGTAATCTGTAGTGATCCCCAACAATAAACATTTGGCTGTACTGAGTTATTGCTTTTGTTATGGCGATTATTGATGCTTCATCATATCTTTCAAGAAGAGTATCAGTTGTTTTTGCATAAGCAAGTGCTGCATATCCTGCTGGAAGCCCGCTATATCCCACTATCAATGAACATACTCTAGCCATCTCTTCTGGGTTTCCAAATTGCGTACTTAGGTCTTTGTATTTACTTTGCAATGCTTGATATAATGCATATTTACTTTGTAATGGTAATCCTGCAAAAGTTTGTATTGCAGTTTGTGCAGTTGCAATTCTTGAACTCTGCATATATCTTTCTCCTTCTGTTGCTGCTGGCTGTGCAGTTAAATTGCTTAGATGTACTCCCAATGTATCTGTGAATGTTTGGCTAAATGTAAGGAATTTAGGATCGCCTGCAATCGTTTCATACATTCTAACCATATCTGCCACTGGGTCATCACTTTGAATAGCAATATACTGTCTCATAAATCTGACTGCCACGCTCTTTTTCAATGCTTGCCATTCATCACTTCCACGTGTTAATCCGCTGAATGCAGCAAGACTGTCAGTTATTGCTTCAACTTGGGTTGTTAGAAGTATGTTTAATTGAGTTACTCGTTGTGCACGCAAATCAGCAGTACTTGTACCTGCAGCATCCTGTGCTCCAAGTGTTCTTAGGTCAGTATCCAATGTTTCAATAGCTGCAGGAACTGCTGTATTTGCCTGTCTTGTTGTCTCAAGAAGAGCATGCAATTTGTCTCTATCGATATTATGTTTTCTCATAAATGTTTTTGCAAAGACCCCAATTCTGGAATCCAATGCATAACTATCAACTTGACTAAGGTAACTTTCTAATCGTGGTATGAATATTCTCGCTCCAATCACTTCATAGAAACTTCCAGTACCTGCTATCAAATTGTTTATTCTTCTTGCTCTTATTGCAGTTACTTTTTCTATTTGTTCAAGTTCGTCTTCAGTTGGTATTTGGCTATTCAATATATCTAATTTTTTCTGGTTAGGACTTGCCTGAAGTTCGTCTCTCCATGTTTTAATATGTGCTGCAAGCATTTCTTCTGGTGTTGTTGCACCTGCTGCTGGCAATGTGATGCCTTTTTCCCGTAAGAATTCTTCAATATCGCTTACACGCGTTAAAAGATCATCAACAGTTATTACTTTCTTTGGAACAAGGCTAAGCATATATGCACTAGTTGCTGTTGTCAAACCAGTCCCATGTATTCTTGCAAGTGTTGTCATATCTGTTTGTGAAACTTGAAGCTGAGCCATAACTGGAAGTAAGTGTTCATTAAACAATTCGCCAACTTGTTCTGGAGTTAAATTTTCAACAGTGGTTTTTTTATCTGTTGCATAGCCAGTAAGTATGGCTGCTATTTTTGGATCTTGTGTATTTACTGCAGCAAAAAATTCCTTCATATACTCTGCAGGAAACACTCCCCCATTTCCAGTAACATCTGCATTTATTCTTCTCCATAAATCAACTGCTATTTCTTTTCTTGCTTCTCTTTCTCTTGCTCTTATAAGTCCAACAAAAAGGCTTGCATTTGTCTGTGCAGAAGCAAGTGTTTCTGGAGAACTTCCAATCAGATCTCCTCTTCCGGCAAGATTAACAATAGGTACAACAACATTGTCAAACATCGTTTCGTTGTACTCACTTTGCAATGCTTGTATCCCTGGGCGTCCTGCTTTTATCGCAGTATGAATTTTATCAAATATTACTATAAGTTGATCAAGATCTATTGTTCCTGTTATCTCACCAACTGATCTTATTATTGGTCCAGTTGGTTCTGGTCTTAATTGTGTTAAAAATTCCTGTCTAAGTAATTCAAGAAATGCAGGAGATCTGTCTTGTAAAATTTCTAAGACCCGTGCTTTTTTAGCAGGATCTCCTGTTAACATAAATTGTTTGAATGTAGTGATACCTTCTTCTGCCTTTCTTTTCAGTGCCGCTTCAGGCGGGGCGCGCCTTCTTTCTGCCATAGCAGTATTAACTCCAAAGTTGTTTATATTTATTCCGTTAAAGAAAGTAAAAGTTCCAAGTGCTATTGCTGCAGCGAATTTTCCAAAAACAGCACGTTTTCTTCTTAATGAAGGTTCTCTTACCTCCCTCTGGTCTTCTCGAAATAATCTTGGCCCACCCATTTGTTATCCTCTCTGATCCCCTTATAATTATCTGTGGGCAAAAGGATTAAAAGGTGTGTCACAACCTGAGGCTAATCATGTTCCTAGGATCTGAACCTCCTAATCTAACAAAAATCAAAAACCATCAATCAAAATTCGTGGAGGTTTCTCAGCTCTAATCCCTATGCTTTCTCCCCATTTTCCAATGTCTTCATTTGGATTTGTTTCTCTCCATCTATAAAGTGCCATTGCACTTAAAGTTAAAGTAAGATTTTGAGGATCAACTCTTATTTTCTGTGCATTACCAAGCCCAAGTTTTTCTTGTAATTTGGCGATATCTCCTCCAAGTCTGGTGCTGCCACCAACTCTTTCATTTAAAAATTCCTGAACTGCTTTTGCATATACTCTTAATGTTCTGCTATTTGTTTCATCTGTCATCTGTGTAATTTCTCCTCGTTTAGTGAAACTTCTATATTTTACTAACATAAATCTTTTGAATTCAGGATCTGCACAAAGTTCGTTGAAAGAACCTGCAAATGCTTTTTTATTATCTTGTGCAGATACAGTCTCTCTCATTTCAATTATTCTTGCAGGATTTCTTGCTGTAATTGCAGCTATCATCTCATCTGCTTTTGTTTGCACTGGTTCTTCCATTCTTTCTAGTGGAATTTCTATTCTTGGTCTTCTATCTGCTATTCCAAATGCAACTTGTGCTATTTGTCTTGCTATTTCTTCTTTTCCTGCTTTGTTTGGGTGTAAATGGTCTCCTGAATCAAATTCAGGTTTTAATCTTCTTCCCTGAGCAAGAATTGAAAGATCAATAACAGTTACTCCATCCTCTCTTTTGGCCAAAAGCCATTTGTTATATTCATCTGTTTTTTGTTGATTTCTTTGCGACCATGTTCCATAACCTTCCCATGGTGTAACAGTAAGAAGTACTACTCTCAGTCCTGCGCCTTTTGCCATTGCTATCATTTCATCAATGTTTCCTTGTATTTCGTTTAGTGGCCTACCACCAGCAATATCATTTACTACCCCACCCTGTATGACGACTGTGTATCCCTTGTCTATTATGTCTCTTTTAAATCTTCTTTTCATTTGATAAGTTCCTTCTCCGGAATGCGCAGTTGTTTCAACTACTGCATCAGAAGTTTGCGATCGTAATAATTTTTGTAGTTCTTTACCAAGTATTCCATCTGCTGCAGATGAACTTCCTATTATGCCAACATAAACTGCTGGTCTTCTTGGTGATGGTTGTGCTTCTTCGATGGCAACTGGTGTTCTCCAGATTGGTATATCATCTGATCTTTTTGCTCTTCCACTTGTTGGGTGAGTGAGGTACCATCTTCTCATATGCAGTTGTGCAGCCATTATAGTATCACTATCAATTGGTCTTTCCATTGCTGTTTTTCTTGCCAGCGGTCTTGCTTCTATTATTGCTCTTACCTTTTCCAATTGGGTTATCTCTTGTCTATAGTTCTGATCCATCCCACCGAAATTTGTCAAGTAATATCTAATATACAAATCAGCAGCTTGCAATATTTTTGCATCTGTTCTTTTGTCTATTCTTTTTCCAGATTCAATATGTTGTAATAAATTCCCAAGCTCTGGGTGAGTCTCTGCTTCCTGTGCTGCTGCAGTTGTCAAATAAAGTTCAAATGCAGGTATTTTTCTCAATTCACTAAAAAGTGCTACAGTTATTTCTTTTTGCGCTGTTGTTCTTGCTGTTCCTCTTTGTCCTTTTGCCAAGACTTTGTCAATAGCTGTTCTGTTTGTAAATAAAGTAGTTGTTGCTGTTTCTCTATCTGATGAAGTTATTTGTTTTAATATAAATCTTTGATTGATTGTTGGGCCTCTTATTCTAGTTCGTGAACTTGCTGTTCTCACAGGTTCAGCTCGCCTTTCTGGTTCTGTTCTAGTTGGCTGGGCGTCTTCTATAACTGGTTCTATTCTTACAGGTGGTTTGTCCCGTACCTCTGGTTCTACTCTAGGTACTGAACGTTCCTCGATAGGTGGGGTAAATACTCTTGGTTCTACTCTTACTGGCTTATCTTCTGGTACTACAACTGGCTCTGTTCTCACAGGTTCAGCTACTTTTATTTGTGCTTTAAGTTGTTGTGCTAATGTTGTTGTTGCTCTTATTGCAACTATTTCTGATTTTTTATCAGAGTCACTTGAATATGCTTTGAAAGCCTCTCCTAATACTCTGCTTATTTTTGCTTTTACTGCATCATCGCTTTCTTCCCTAGTTATTCTTGTTGATGATGTGTAAACTGTACCATCAGAAAATTTTATTATTATGGCATTAGTCCCATTCAATCTAGCTGTTGCCATCTTATCACTCCGCTCTCTGTCCTGCTCTTCTTGCAGCTGCTTTTATTCTACTTCCTAAAAATGCTGGAGACTTATCTTCATCCAATGTTATCGTTAATTGTCCACCTTCAGCAAATGTGAGTTTTATTCCACCTCTTTCATAAAGTTGTTTATCCTGTGAAACTGTTTTTGCCCTCAATATCTCAGCATAAATCTCCCTTGTAATTTCTCTAGTTGCATGTGCTAATGCGTCTGCATCTGAAACTCCAGGTGCTTTGTATCTCTGGATTAATGCAGCTATGTCTGGGTCTGCCTTTTGTCTTTCTGTTGAAGCTTCAATATCTTGTGCAATTTTAAGTCCTTCCATACTGTCCATGAAGCCTGTTAGTTCTTGATCACTTACTGTTGAGACGTCTGTTCTTGGAGCTGCAGTTCTTACTGGTGTTAATGTTGCCCATTTTGGATAATGTCTTCTGAGTTCTTCCTCATCTCTTACTTGCTGGCTTGGTTTCTGTCCGCTTTGTTGTGCTCTATGTCTTCTAGCTGCTTCTGGAGTTCTTGGCACTCTCTCATTTGCCCTCATCAATTTTCTACTTTCAAACTGTCCCATTAAACTATCTAAATATGTTGTAAGTGCCTGTTGTTCTGTTGGAAGGCTGGATTTATTCAGTTCCAAATATCTGAGTACAGCAACTAAATTTATTCCATATCCAATATCTCTCTTCCCTTCAATCCAAGTCATGATCAAAGGATTTTTCTGAGCAAATGTTAACAGATCCCTGTGTTCAAGAATTTGTGGATCAATGTCACCGTAAGATGCTCGTAATATCCAACCTTCTCGTTGTGCTTCTGCCTTGAGGTTAAATGGAGGCAATTTTCCTCTTTCTCTTTCTGGTGTTCCATCAAATAATTGTTTTCTCTCTCTTGTTTTTGTTACAATCCACGTTGCAAATTCTGTAAGGTCACCATAAACTGCTTCGTTTGCATCAAGTGTTAAACTATCAAGAGCTCTTAGGGCATCTGGGTCACCTTTATAGAGTGTTAAGATTTCTCTTACTGTTGTTTCTAATGCAGGGTTTCTAGTCATTGCTTCTCTATCCAAATATCCAAGAATAGCATTGTGTGACAATCCCCTTGTTTGCCCTTCTTGTTCTTCAGGTATTTCCAAAACCCAACCTTTTTCTCTTAAGAATACGTACATTCCTTCTTCTAAGGTTTGTTCGCCTTGCAATCCTGTTCTTATTCCAGCTATTACTCCTGGTTTTGATAATTCTATTATTGCATCTCTTGAATATACTACTGGTAGACTTCCGTTATGTACTAAATTCCAAAGAGCAACAAATGCATCCCTATCTTGATTTAGGAACATGTGGACTTTGTCACTGAATGCTCCTTCTGCGGTTGCACTAGTTGATAAACTTAAAAGGAATGATGCTTGCGTAACATCTCTTGGTGGTTTTTTACCACCTGAGGCCATCTCATTAAGTGATAGAAATTCTTCAACAACTACTGAAAGTTTTTTCTCATCAATTTCTGCTTTTAATCTTAGTCTTTCTATCACACCAGTTCCAGCCAACATGCTAGCTGCCATTTGTGCATTTCCGTATGGTACTTTTCCACTTTTCATTAATGTCCACAATACATCGTAGACATCGGCATTTTGTGTGAAAACTTCAAACTCTCTTTGATGGTCAGTTACTCCACAATCATAAAGAAAGGAGCTTACTATTGCACTGCCAAAAGTGAAAGCATATCCTTTGTCAACCCAATCCCCTGTTTTTCTTAAGTCAACAAGATCCATCATCTCTAAATCAATTCCAGTATCTCGTTTCTTTATTCTTGCTCTTCCTATAAGTTGATCATAGCTTATTCCCCATGGTTCTATTATTGCTCTTAGTTTTCCTTCATATTTTCTATCAGGATCATCGTTGCCATTTATTCTTGTAACATAATCATTTATGTCATCTATTTGTCCTGACATCTCTCTAACATCATCTAACACTCTGTCAACCATGGCAGGGTGTATATACCCTCCCTCTCGTTGCATTGCTTCTTCTAAGTTTTGTGGTCTGCGTTCATCTCCTTTTGGATAAATATATGGGAGCATGTCTACGAACATTCTAACATTTGGGTCTTTGATTATTGCCTTTGCATTGTCTTCTGATATGTCAACATCGAATTTTTCTTTTATCAGTCTTCTTCCTTCTGTAATGGATTTTGTTTGGAATAAGCATTCTGATATTGTACCATAGGTCCATTCTATTGGCCCCTGCTCTGGATCACCTGTGATCTTTCTACCCCACCAATATTCCATAAGTGCTACATCTGCTGCCCATAAGCCAAATTGAGCTACAACTAATGCTGTTCCCCATGCACGTTTTGACCCTTCAACTAATTCTCCTGATCGTATTGCATCTTCTCTGATTGCCATTCCTCTACGTCTGAGGGGACCCAATCTTCCTCCTCTGCCCCAACCTCTTACTGGTAAAATGTAATCTAATGCACTTATCAATCCTGTTGGAACTCTTCCTTTGGCCCAATGCCAAGCATCAACACCTGCTGATCCATACTCTGGCACTGCTACTTCAGGGTTACTTCTATAATTTGTTAATGCTTCAGCATATTTTCCTAGTGCATTAAAGTTGTCGCTAAATCCTCTCACTTCAGTTGCAAAATCAGCCAATTCACTGTCAATTCCTCTTATTTCTTCTATTGCTTGTTCTACTTTTGTTCTTTGTTGTCTTGGATTTTTACTATTCCACTCTTCCAATGCTAGGTCAAGTTTTGCATCTGATAGTGCTTCCCTGTATGCTGCTTCTTTACGTCCTAGTGCTTCCATCACTGGTTCGCTTTTTAAAACACCAAGCAATATTTCATCTGCATTTCCACCTCTAGCAACTCTTTCAAGCACTCTTTGTTGTGCAACTTGTGCAGCTTGTGAATCTGCAGATAAATCTGCTATTGTTCTTTCAGTGTAGTATTGAAGTCCTCTTGCTTCTCCTTCAATAATAGGCTCTCTCATTTTTCCTTCAGTCAATAATCTTGCAAACATTTCTGCTTTTGCTGTTTCTCCAAATCTAGTTGCCAACATTCCTTCAGTTGCAACTAGTGGTTGGTTTCTAGCATCTTGTATCTGTTGAGTTGCTTCGTATATTGTTCTTTCTGCTCCTTCTAATCTTGTGTTATACCCTTCCAAAGTTTTCAATGGCTTTCTTATTGCTTTATCCCATGCAGTTCTTGCAGTTCCTAATGGAGCCACATCAATTCCTTGAGATCCAAGAGTTCCAAGATCTTCATGTACAGAACCCAATTCTCTCTGGATTCTTTGTAATGATTCTCCAATTCTTTGTGTTGTTCTAAGTAATTCTCTTGGACTTGTTCTTTGTAAGTTTGTCTCTCTTAAAAATGCAATCTCATCTACCACAGTTCCAAGTCTTTCTTGTATATATCCTAGACTTGCATCAAGTGCTTCTATTCTTGCTATCTGGTTTGTTAGTTCTGCTGCACGGGGGTTTGTTGCATCCAATCCTCTAAGTTCTGTTCGCAATACCTCGATTTCACCATAGCTTTCACGCTCAGCTGTTAATGCACCATGCTGTTCAATTGCTGTTTCTACTGCTTTATCTGCCCCTCTCAAGTAACTTTCTCTTGGTGATGTTTCTGCACGTGCGAGTTTTGGTCTTAGTGTTTCTATCTGCCCCTCAACTTCCACTCTTGTTCTTTGTGCACTAGCTTCTGCTGCTCGTGCTTGTTCAACCATCCTAATTACTGGGGCTTCTAATGTATCTAAAATAAGGCCAGTTTCTGTTTCTGTAAATAGTTTTCCTTCCTCTCTAACTCCTAATCTCCTATAATGTTCTTCCAATGTTGTTCCTGTTCTTCTTATTGTTTCTGCTGCAGTACCTTCTGAGCTTCTTATTGCTCTTTGAATGTCAACATTTCCTTCTGCTGCTTCTCTAAGTACGTTTCTAACATTCTCTCTAGCATACATCTTTTGCATGATTCTTGCCAATTCTGTTCTTAAAGCTGATGGAACATCTCTGCTTGTTGATCTTTCGTAAAGTGTCCTGAATAATTCAACTACTCTCAAATTTGCTAGTTCAACTGCTTGTGCATCGGTAATATCCATTGTAACTCTTTCTGCAGATGGTCTGGCAGTGTCAAGTATTCTTTCAAGCCCCATGCTTGCTTCAGTTGCAAAATCTTGTGGTGCAGTTACTCCTTCTCTTGCTCTTACTTCTGCTTCTACTGCTCTTGCACTTCTTCCTTCTCTATAACCTCTATATGAATCAAGAACTCGTCCTGGCACATTCAACCTACTTCTTCCACCAGTTGGTGGTCTTACTTGGCCTCCACCATCTACAGGGCCTCCGCCTCCCGGTGGATCAGTACTTGCTCTTATTTGTGTTCTTGTAACTCCTTCTATTGGAGCTCCTCGTTCACCCATAGTCGGAGGCCTTCCCATCATTTGTATTGGTTCTCCACCAACTACTTGTAATTCATAAACTTCCATTGCCTGAACTTCAACTTGTAAAATTTCTTTTGGAACAACTGCTTCCAAATCTGTAAGTGCTTTTCTAAATGCAGCTTCAGATGCAGGATTTAATCCTCTATCATATGATAATCTTACAAAATCATTACTTACAAGTCTATCAACTATTCTTGCAACTTCTGGATTTTGCGATCGTATTTGTTCCAATCTTGCTGTTGCAAGTGCTTCTCCATGAACAAGGTCACCAACAAAATCACGTAGTGTAACTCCTCTTGTTGCAAGCCAATTTGCTGCTTCATATAATGGTCCTGTATTTCTTGGACCTGGTGTTGTCGGAGGTGGTCTTTCAAATCCTCTTATTGCTGCTCTCATTGCTTCTTCTGCTTGTAAAAATGTTACTGATGTGTCTGGTGCGCGAAGTGCTTCTGTCATTGCAGGATTTCTTGCTAAATCACCAAGAACAGTTCTAGCATGTTCTGGTATTCTAGCCATCATGCTTTCTTTTACAATTGGGTCAGCTCTTGTGTATGCTCTTAAAAATTCCAATAATTTTGCCGGGCTTCTTAACTCAGCAACTCTTGCAGCTTCAGGAACCCTTGTTGGTTCAATTTCAATTGCAGGTCTTTCTATTGCTGGTGCAAGTTCTTCTACAACTGCCTCAAGATCCACTGCTTTTGCTCTTGCAGTTTCAGCACTTCTTACTCTTGCTGCTCTATATCGTGCACCTCCCATATGCGCCCACGGGAAAAGTGCAACCATTCCAGTAAATACTGCTTCTTTGTACTGTCCACTTTGCCATGCTCTATAGGATTCATATCCCATATACCCAGTCATTCCAATTCCAATTCCAACATTGGCCATAGTTATTGCTCTTGCTCTTCCTAACATTCTTGTTGCAGTGGCAAGCTGACCAAGTCTCTCTGCTTCTACTGCTCCTCTTCCAAGAGAACCAACCCAACTTCCAAGACCAACAGTTACAACTGTCAGTCCCATCATAGCCCAACTTGTTGCTGATACTGCTCCTTCAACATGGTATTCAGTATAAGCATGATCTGCCTGCTGTGCAAGTATCATCGGAATTCCAATTTCTGGTTGGAGTACTGTTACCCCTAATGCAACAACTGTATAAGCTGCATTTCCTGCAAATCCAATTATCCCTGACCATTTTTCCATTTGTTCTACTATTACTTTAGCCTCTGCTAATTTTTGTTCTCCTAAATCACTTTGTCCTGTTCTGTATGCTCCTGCAGCACTTAAACACGCCTCTCTTACTTGATCTTGCCTTCCTGCATAATCTTGATTAGCTATGCTTTGACTAGTGTTTCTTGCTGGAATGCTGAACATAGCTATATCTATCATTCTTGCTGCCTCAAGTCTCTTACCATGCATTTTTATTCTGTCAGTTCTTCCTGGAGTTTCATCTCCAAATAATATTTCCCTCAGTGCCTGTTTGTGGATTAATAAATATTTGACATACTGATCATCTCTTCCAGCTACTATCTCTCTTCTTCTATCATTTATAATATCTGAAAGTGTTTCATGTCCAAATGCTGATGCCATCATTTCAGCGTCAGAATCAATACTAACGGTTACAAAAATATCTGTTTCAGTTCCATATCTTTTCATTGCACTGATTCTCAGGTTTATTCCGTTGCTATATGCTAGCATTGCTCTTTCTCCATCTCCTATTACTATGAGGTCTAGTGCTTTTTGTAATTCAGCTTCACTTCTATCAAGGAGTCCTCTGGTTTCATATGTTGCTCCTTCAAACAAATCATCAAGAGGGCCTGAAGTTTGTGCAGCCATTGATCGGTATGCAGGACTAATCTTCAATTCGCCATTCACAGTTGCATAAGCAGTAACTAATCTCTCTTCTTTTCTAAAATCTGCCATGAGTGTGCGATAGTCTTCTAAGAGGCTTTCTTCAACTCCTCCTCGGTGTCTTACCTGCTCTATTCTTGCTACTAATTCTGCTCTTCTTCTTTCTAATACAAGTAATCTATCTCTAACTTGAGTTGGTATAGTTGGTTCTACAGTTTGCGTTACTGTTTCTGCAGGTTTTATGAGTGTTGGTTTACCTACGGTTCTCCATCCACCGCCTGGCATATCAACTGTATCTACGCTACTGTAGTCATATCTTGCAGGACTCACAACATCCTGCCTTCTCATCACTTGCCCATCTTGCCATACATAACCATGCACTTTTTTCACATGGGTTGGTGGTTCATCATACATTCCATAAACAGTTGAAGTTGCGACTTGTAATGCATCTAGTGATTCAACAAGTTGGTCATACGTTTGTGATCTTGATGTTGCTTGTACCACTCTTCCAAATCTCAGATTGTATGCAGTTACTGCGGTGTTAAAACCCTCAATATTTCCCTGTCTTGCAGCTACTTCGATATCTCTTAAAATATCCTTCAATGGTCTTCCTGCTTCCAATAAAGGATCTCTTGGTTCTGCTCCCTCTCTTGTATCATATGCTCTTAGATCTGCCATATCCAAGTAAACTTTCTTTCCTGCTTGGTCTTCCCCAATTAAAATTTTTCCTGCAGCAGTTTGTTCATTTACGGCCCTCTCCCCTCTATAAACACCTAATATCTCTTGATATCCCTGCATAAGATTGTGGGTGTTTTCAACTAAAATAATTCCTTCAATAAGTTTATCTGCAGCAGTTCTGTGTTGTGTTGCAGTTATTGATATTGTTTCTAATCTAATTGCTTCAAGCATTTTTGCTCTACCGCTAACAATACCCGGAACTGTGCTTCTTGCAAAAATATCATATCTTCCGCCTTCTTTTCTTGCTTCTACTGCAGGCGTATCTCCTTCTGCAGGAATTGCACGTATCTCAATTCCATAAAAATCAGCTACCTGTGACAAAAGTATTTTTGCACCTTCAAAATCTTTTCTTTCTGCTCTTTTTCTTGCAGTTTGAATTGCGAATGTTATATCTTCTCTTCCAAATTCTCTTGTTGATGCCAATCCTTCTAATCTTACGGATTCTCTTTGTATGTTTAGGCTGTATGCTCTATTGAAACTGTCCATAAAAACAGCTTCAATCTCAGTCCCATCAACTTGTTCTTCACCTGCAACAATGGCACCAAGTGCTCGTTCCATTCCACGAACAACTGAAACATCTGATCTTGCTAATGAATGTATTTGTCCTCCTCTCCTTGTTGCAATTACCTCTACACCATCAATGTACATTGTAAGTAGCATAAGAACTTTTGCAGCTTGTTCTGCTTTTCCTTCTCTTGCAAGTCTCTCACCCTGAGCCAAACTGTCTCGAATAACTTTTCGTTGCATTACCATGCCAGACCCCCAGTCTGACAATAGTTCATTCAAGCGTCCAGAATCAACTTTGAAACTATGGTAAACTAAACTTGCATTGAATTCTTGTAATGCATTTCCACCACCAATTTCAATAGCAAGAGCTGCTTCCATTTCTTTTGATCCATCCCATCTTCTGCCATTTGTTTGGATCATATCAATGTAAGTCTTAACCATGCTAAGCAATCTACGTGCTCCAAGTGGGTCTGTTTCAAGTCTTTCTAATATTTTTTGTGCAGCTTCTCTTATTCTATCATTTTGTTCTCCTCTTTTTTCTGGTGGATAATCTGCAACTAATCGATCTGTTTCTGCTTTGATATTTCCAAATTGCAATTCTGCTGTCATTCTAGCAAGCATACCGGGGCTAGGTGTTCTCTTATTTCTTATGATGTCCATCACTTCGCCATATGAGGTTGGAAGATATTCTCTAAGTCTGTCAAGTGATGTTTTATCCAACTGACCAACCATTATACAAAGTGCTGCAAGTGTTCTGTTATTATCATCAATTGCTCTTAGTGCCTGGAGACCAAACCATGCCGGAGTTCCTTCTTCTATTCTACTTTCACGTCCTGTTCCTCTTAGTACCTGCGCACTTTGTCTTAGAATTTCAATTCTCTCTCGGCCCATTGGCACATCAGTTCTTCCAGAAAGTGCAAAATAACCAGCAGTTAATCTGTTTATCTCATCATAGGTTGCAAGTGCTGTTGGATGTCTTGTTAATCTTTTTGTAAGTTCTTGTGTTTCATCTCTCCATCTATAATACTGATCCATTGCAGCAGCTGCACTTGCCTCTCTCATCTCTCTTGCTGGCACTAAAGATGCCACCATTCCTTCCAAATATACAAGTGTTTTCTCTCTCACCTGTCTCCTAATGTCAGCAAAATTATGTTCAAATTGTGCAAGTGTTCTTGTATCCTCTTGCTGTTGTTGTGCAGTATACTCTTCTCTTGCTTGTAATTGTGCCGCTTTGCTGGTTACGAATACAGTTGCGCTTCTAAATTCTTCAGCAGTTGCACTGTCATCAAAAATAAATATATCAAAATTTTGAGTAACTAATACAAATCCTTTCAATGTAGCTCTTGCTAACAAATCCTGTTCTCCCCCAAGTTCAAGAATAGCAAGTTCAGCTGAATCTTGCAACATGGTAAATGTTTGTTCTGGTCCACTTGGCCCAATAAAATAGGTGTCTGGCAATCCAGCTTGTATTATTTTTGAACTACGTACAAACACATCTCCAAGCATCTGCAACTGTTCTTGTGCTACTGTTAATTGTCTCCATGCTTTTTCAATATCTCCTTCTCTTTTTGCCTGTTGTATGAATGCCCTAATGTGATCTATTTCATTGTCAAATCGTTCTCTGAATATTGGAACTGATTCAAGTTTCATTTTTTCAAGTATGCCTAGCAATCGCTTTGCTTCTCTGTCTATTTGGGCTGCTCTTGTTGGTACTGGCCTGCTTGAAATAGTTGCAGAATATTCTCGCAATTCTCTAATTGCAGTTTGTGTTTCTTGAAGTGCTCTATCTAAGCTTTGTAATTCTGTTCTATCATAACTTTTACGTGGTATAATTCCACTTCTATGTCGGGGATCTTCGGTTCTTTGTGCCATTATATCACCTTGTAAGAATTATTTTTCCAAAGGAAAAAATGTTTGTGCATTTTTACACCGTCGAAAATTTCTTTGAAATTTTTGAAAAGTAAAAATGTCCTCATTTTTACACCTTAGGAATACATTTTACAAATAAATACAAAATCCCGCAATCTTCGTGTGCGGGTTTCGTCATCAACGTTTTTTGTTTCAGTTACGTTTTTTTGCCATGATTCTAATGCATGACAAAATCTTCTTATCCTAACAACGTGGGGGTACATTGCATCAGGTTTTGTTTTTGATGCATCCCACTTTGTGAGAAAATATTCAAGAGTAGAAATAGTTTTTTCAACACGTCTAATTGTTTCCTGTTCAACAGATGTAACGTCTGTTTTCTTTGGTATACTAACAACCTTTTTTGGTTTAGCCTTAATGGCAGTTTTTTTCTTCGCCATGATACGCACCCGCAATTAAATTATACCTCTGGTTATTTATAAATCTGCCTACCGTCTGATGGATGCGAATCAGGCTAAGTTGTTATTTAAAAATTAGAAAAATAAAGAATTAGTTTGTTTGTTTTACAAATCTCAAAACTTCACGACCAAGTATTATTGGTGCTTTGTCATCATCTACTTGTACTTCCAAACCACTTTCAGTTGTTGTCACTGTTAATCCATTTGCTTTTAAGTAAGCACTTTGTGTTGAGTTTGTTGTTGCCCTTGTAAGTCTTGTAAACCAGTCTGCTCTGATTGCCTGCATGAATTGCTCCTTATCGCCGCCATACTTCGAAACAAGAACTTCCTGTACCGTTGCACCGTTTGGTCCAGATGCATCAAAGAGTTTTTGGACTGCTTCATCTAATCTTGCACCAAATATGCTGTTCTGGAAAAATGTTTGGCCTTCTGCGCTAAGTACTTCAGTAGTCACCACACTCTGAGCAGTCGGTTCGCTTATTTGTACTATTAACCCAGTTCCTTTTGCCCATTCCACTCTTGATCCTTGTGGATATCCAAATGGATCGTAATCGCCTAACTGCCCTCCGTCTCTTTTATGTTGAACTAACAATTGAACAAATTCATCTGATCTTTCAACATTAAGTCTGTATGGTGATGCAGTTTGTTTGAATCCTAGGAGGAATTCTTTTACATCAGTTTGTACTACACAAACATCCAATGAAGCTTCGTGGAGTCCTAATCCACTAAGTTCTTTTTCAACTGTGTGCCTTTGGAATTCAACTGTGGTATTTCTTACCCAATCTGCTTGGGTACCCCGTAGTGTCTGTGTCATTGCTTCATCAAATATATCTTGTGGAACTTCTTCCATCACAGGATTTATTACAACTGCAGGTGTTCTTGCACCTGCAACTCTTACGATGTTGTCTCTTAGCATACTAAGGAAACTGTCTCTATGTTCTTCTTCAACATGGTATTTAGCTTCCCCAACTTTACCCATAGCAAGTCTTATTTCTGATGTTTGTTTTCCTTGAGACAATAAAAATTGTACATTGTTAAGATCAGTCACTCTGCTTGTTTCCATTATCTGGAATTCAAGTTCACTTATCAAGAATCCTTCTCTCACCCAACGTGCTCTGTTTACTTGATCATTCAAATATTCATAGCTTATTGTTTTGCCATCTTGTTCTTCTGCCATTAATCTTGCAACAAATTGGTCTGATCTACCAGTGTTCAATCGTAATCCATCACTTATTGCATTATAATCAAGTTCAATTGTACAACAAACTTGCATACCTGGTTTCCATTTATCTGCTTCAACTGGCTGATATGCTTCTACATCCTCAACTGTTTTTATCCCGAGTTTGCCACAACTTGCAGGAAGTGGAGTTGCACTTGTGCTGCAATTCACTGGTCTTTCGTCAAGTTTCTTTACTTCAGCAACAACTTTCATTGTTTTACGTTCTTGCATGAATGTCAAAACATCTTGATTTGTTGCAAGCCATCTTAATCTTGCTTCAACTCCAGTGCTATCTGCTTCGCCCTGAAGTGTTTTTCCAATTCCATATGCTCTTTTGTAATATTCTGAACCTCTTTCTGTTAATCTACCTGGAATATCATAACTGTCATGTATAACCCTTCTAATTTCTTTTTCTGTTGCCAATGGCAATCCCCAAGTCCATGGTCTGTACCAATCTTTGCTTTGAGTATAAACAGGACCTCCAAATGCCTGCACAATTGGTGCTGGCCAGGTTAATGGGTTAAGTAATTTTACTTCTTGTGCTCCAAGAGTAAAACTTAATGCACCAGTAGCCAATATACCCTTTACTACTAATCCAGCAACTCCTCTTGACCATCTTGGCCATACTGTTGGGTAATATGATCCTTGTCCTTGATCTGTATAATCTCTTGCCATCACTTTTCCTTTTGGATTTTCAGTAAGATGTTCTAATTCAGTTCCAAAACTATGGTTCCACAACCATCTTCCTTTTGCTCTCCATCCTCTTCCGCTTATTGTATGATAGGCAAGTTTATGTTTGAACTTTGCCCAACCACCTTCTCCTCTTGCTGGAATGCTATCTATATCTGATGCAGCTTCCCAGACTCTTACTGCTTCCAAACGCTGTGCATCTGATAAACCAACTATTGTTTCGTAATTTCTTCTTTCCATTCTCTCAACAACAAGCAAAGCAGCCCGTCTTAATGGGAATGCGTGGTTGTTTTTTGTTTCAGTTAGTTGAGCATCTATAAATTCTCGAGTAATATCAAAATTTCTTAATGCAGTAGCCATTCTTCTGAATCTTGTTCTTGTTGCTTCTGGCAGATTTGTACGATCCACCTCTCTTTCAAAAGCATCTAGTTTTCCATTGAATTCATCCACCCTATCCTGCAACAAAGGTGCATAATCTACTCGTACTGGGGTAGGTGCGATAGGTTGGCCTTGAATTTGTTGTTGTGGTGCAGGTGTTCTCAAATATTGTACCATCTCTTCTCTTTCAGTTAGAAGTTCCTGTACTCTATCAAGATGCGCAGTAACTGCAACATTTGGTAATCGTTCTGCTATTCTATCTGCAACCCCTCTAAGGTCAGCACCACTTTCGCGGTGTTCTATAAGTAAAGCACGAAAATGATCAATTAACTGTCTTGAAACCGCATCTGTGCTTCCTTCCAAACTAAATCTTCTCAATTCAGCTTGTGCTTCTCTTAGTTCACCCTCTGCCATTTGTAATTGTTCTCTTGCCACTGTTTCATCAGCACTTGCTTCTCTTAGTTCTGTTATGTGGTGGTGAATATGATCATCCCTTATTCTTGCAGTACCATTAATTTGTGCTTGGAGATCTGAATATCTTTGCCTTGCCTCATTCAATTCTCTTCTAGATTCTCGTTTTTCTTGTTCAGTACTACGTTCATTTCCTTGGATTTGAGAATCCCTTCTTTCTGTCTGTTGCAATTCTCTTCTTACAGTATCAACATAATCACCAATTTCTCTTTCAGCAGTTTCTCTTCGTTCTGCTGCCATTCTTATTGTGTCGCCTAGGTCTCCTATGACTTCATGTAGTGTTCGAACTGCCAAACTTCTTTCTTCTAGTCCTCTATCTGCGTGTTCACTATATCCAAAACCAGGCATGTTCAATGTTGGGTTATTTGCATTTGTTGGTGTACTAAGAATATCATTTACCAATGTGCCAAAATCATTAACAGCTCTTTCAAGTGGTTCAGCTGATCTTCTGTATAAATAGGTTGCTGCATATGAAGGATCCAAAATACTTCCTCCTGCTCTTTCTTTTGAATCAGTAAATGTTTTTCTTGTTGAAAATTCCTTTAGCACCATTCCTATAAATTCCCCTTCTCTCCCAGGATGTTTATGTTGTGCAACACTTTCCAAAAATCTCAGAAATGCTTCTGACGGATTTGTCTGTCCTTCTGGCCATCCATCCCATATTTGTGGGCATCTTACCATTGTTGAATGTAAAATATCTAGATCAAGTGTGGTCAGATTCCCTATCATATGCCTTCTATTACTTCTTGCAATGTTCAATTGTGCTGCTAATTCTACTCTTCTTCTCTGTACATCAATTGCATGGGTACTATCACTTTCTTCCAGAGGAGTTCTTACTGCTCCATGTTCTATTGCCTGTACAAATTGTTCACTACAAATAATTTCTCTGATTAACATGTCAAGTGTTCCAGTTACATCTCTTCTGCTTTGTCCCCTTCTAATTGCTTCTACAAATGCTTTGTTAAAACTAGAACTATGATCTCCACTTGCTGTTCTTGCGTCTGGTGTTTCTCCTGCTCTCTGCCTTGCTCTTTCAATTGCTTCAGTTTCCTCTGCTCTCTGCCTTAATTTTCTCTGTCTCTTTGCTTCTGTTGGTATCAATGGAACGTAACTCTTTACCCCTTCCCATCCTCTACTTGCTAATGTACTTCCAGCCATAATCCCACCTACTTCTAATAATTTTTCTATCGTTATTGTGTCTAATAGTGTTTTTAAAAGTATCACTGTGTTTATGGAGGTTGTGCTTTAGATAATATATTATACATATGCCACATGATAAAATTAGCCAACTATATTCCCAACAATTTTTTCAGGAATAAATCTTTCCAAATCTTCATATTTCTGTCCAATTCCAACATAAATTATTGGTATCCCTGTTGCTTTATTTATTGAAAGCATTGTTCCGCCTTTTGGATCACAATCTAATTTTGTCAATATGACTGCATCAATTCCTATTTCTTTATTAAAAGTAGATATTTGATCTATTATTGCATTTCCAGCTATGCTTTCACCTATATAAATCTTCAAATCAGGCTGAATTACTCTGGTCATTTTTTTTACTTCATTTATCAAACTGATATTTGTATCCTGTCTTCCTGCGGTGTCTATTAGAACTGCATCTATCGCGTGTGCTTTTGCATAATTCACCGCATCGTATGCAACTGAAGTCGGATCGCTTCCATACTCTCTTTTTATTATTTTTACTCCAAGACGATCTGCATGGATAGACATCTGTTCAATTGCTGCTGCCCTAAAAGTATCTGCTGCTGCAAACACAACTTTTTGTTTGTTGTCCATCAAAAGTTTTGCAACCTTTGCTATTGTTGTTGTTTTTCCAGCCCCATTAATTCCAATAAGCATTATTTTTACTGGTTTGTCTGAACTTTGCATTTTTTCTAAAATGTCAAAGTCTTTATCATTTGTTAAAATTTCAATTAGAATTTGCTTTATTGAATCACTGACAAATGATTGGAGTTTGTTTTTTGGTATCTTTGCACCTACGATTTTTTCAGTTAATTCGTTTTTTATACTCTCTGCAACTCCAATATCAACATCTGCTTCAAGCAATTCCAATTCAAATTCTTCAAGCATTTGTTTTACATCTGATTCACTTATTTCAACTTCTCTAGTTATTATGCTTTTTACTGTGCTTACTATGCCCAGCTTGATCCTTTCCTTTGGTTTTTCCTCTTTTTTTGGCAATTCGATTGTTTTTTCCTGGACTTTGGGTTGCTCAATTTTATGAGGTTTTGGTTCGTCTATTATTTCTATTTTTTGTTCTGGTTTTATCTCAGGTTTTTTTTCTTTTGGTTCAATTTTTTCATTTATCGGTTCTCTTTGAATTATTTTTTTGACTGGCTTTTCTTCGATTTTTGAAATTGGTTTTTCTCCTACTTTATCTGGTGGTTTCTCTTCAATTTTTTTAGAAATAGGTTTCTCTTTTTTTTCTACAGTTGCTTTTATTGGCTCTTTTTTCTTTTCAACTGGTTTTTCAATTTGTTTCTTTGGTTTAACTCGTTGTTCTTCAGTTTTTAGTTCTTTTTCAATTTTCTCTTCTGGTGGTTTTTCCTCTATTTCATCTTCTTTCTTTTTGGTAAGGCCATCGATAAAGCCACCAATTTTCTTTTTAAGAAAATCAAACACAAAAACACCACGAAAAAAGGACCGGCAGAAACAACGTTTCTGTGGTCCAGAAAAAAGCATTGCTTTTTTCTAGGAGATTCGAAAAGAATCTTGGTTCTTTTCATCAGATGTAGTCTTCTCTTATGTTGCCATCGACTCTTTTGTTAATCTGATTTTGTATTTGGAGTTCCTGAAGTTGGCCTGTAGCTTCTCTTAATTTAACTGCGATTTTGTTGAACTCTTCGGTTAGTTTTTCAACTGCTTTTTTTGTTGCTTCTACTCTTTTTTTGATTTCAGCAGTAGCATCGTCTTTGTTCATTTCAACAAGGTATTCTGCACCTATTGGTACAAGAATTTTTGTTTCTGCTATATGTCCTTTTACTAATGCGCCACCACCTATTGGTATCAAAACCTTATTTTCTGCCATGTTCTCTGCTGTTTTCAATGCATTGGTAAGATCAATTGTTGTTAGGCTAACCCTCTCTGTTTCTCTTTTTATGAGATTTATCTGTTCCTTGTAAACAGCTAATTCATAGCTCAATTGTGCTTGAAGATCTGATGCAGATGCCATATCTATCCCTTCTCCACTTTATCAATATTAATTTTATTCCTTGTTACTCCGTTTTGTGAACCGAAAAGTGCGTATGTCTTATCCTTTGCATCAAGCTCACTTTTGGCTTCGACTTTTTTTGTAAACTGCCTTTCTCCACCCTTCAGTTCTATTTTTCCACTAACATTAAACAACATATGATTACCTCTTTATTTTACCATATTAAGTGCTTCTTCCAATCTGCCTATCTCATAGGCAGTAGTGTTCTCCCCAACAATGTAACCATTCTTGTTGACAACAGCACCGTAAGAAACAAATCCTGTTCCTGTATTCATAGTTCCTTTGTTTCCATCTACTTTAAATATGTCCTTCATTTTTTTTAATTCATCATCAGTTGACTTGAAATGTGCCAAATATCCTGAATTTGTTGCTATGCATGAGCTTCCAACAGTTGAGAACCCAGCTATGGTTGTTGGGACGAGTTCAACTCCAAGTACATCTGCAATTTTTTTTGCATCTTCTTTTTCGATATTCGGGTTTATTATGCCCCCATTATCATTAACTGCAATATTATTTCCATGTGCATTGTATTTGTCAGTTGATATGTGAACATTAAGGCCAATCTTTTTCAGAACTGCAACTTCCTCTTCTTTTACTATGTTCGGAAGTATTATTCCATTTGAATTCATTGCAATATATATGCCAAGAAGATTTGAATCCCCCATCCCAATTTTCACTGTTTTTGTCTTAAGTCTCTCCTGTATCATATCCTCTATCTTCTTCATGCTATCAATTGGTAGCATGGTTATTTCATTATTTGATTTTATGAACATCCCAATCCAGGGATTTCCATAATAAGCGATTTTCATTTCACTGGCCTCCAATTGTTCGATGTCGAACAACGGACCACAGAACTATTTGCTGTTCTGTTGGTCACCTTTTGGCTCGACTTTTTTTTCTTCGGTTTTTGGTTTTTCCTCTTTCTTTGCCTCTGGTTTTTTCTCGTCACCTTTTGGTTTTTCCTCTTTTTTAGGTTCTTCGATCTTTTCATCAGATAAATAGGCATTTATTTTTCCATCATCTTTGATAAGCCTAACTTTGATTTTGCGTGGCGGCTTCTGGATACTTCTTGTCCATATAAATTTGTTTAATTTTTCACTGATGATGATCTTTTCGCCATCTGCTTTCATGTGCCTTGTGATAAATGCTCTTAATATCTTAACTGCCTTTGGAGCTCTTTTATTCCTTTTTGCTTCGTAAGCATCCCCAAGAGGAACAATATAAATTCTTTCAAGTTTTGTCATATGATCACCCTAATCCTTTATCCTGAGTTTATCTGTTCTCCAATCTCTTCTTCTTCTGTTGTGACTAACTCTTCGTTTTGTTCTAATTATCACGAATGCAGGAATTCTTTTTATTTCTTTATTGGCACTTGCCAATTTTTTTTTCTTTTCCAAACCTTTTTTTCCCATATAAACACCTTTATTTTTTATGAAATGTTATTGTTGTTTTGGTTTCATTTTGTTCTTTTATTGCCCTAAGAAGTGAAAGCAACTCTGTTTCAGTTATCTTCCTTTCAGCACGTTTAAAGTACATAAGAACATTCTTTGCAGCAGTGAGGTAAAGTTCCTCATTTGCCACAGCAACATTCATCATCCTATTGTATGCACCTTCATCCAAAGCCATACGAAGGGTTGCTTTGAGCTGCTCTTGTGTTTTTCTTGCCTCGAGCTTTCTTTTTTTTACCTGCTCAAGATCTTCATCACTCATGTTATGCGCACTCTTTGGCAGTGGTATCAAGTAACTTTCTTCCTTCTGGTGAAAGTGCCCTACCACTCTTTTCCTTTGCTAACAGACCTGCTTTTTCAAGTTCCTGCATTGCTTTTCTTATCATAGAACCACCTGCAGGCACATGTTTTCCGGGTCTGACTCCTCTTCTTTTTCTTCCACCATAGTGTCTTCGTAGTCTTTGTACACCGACTGTTCCATTGACGTAGAACTGCCGTAATATGGAAGCGCATCTAAGGTACCAGAAATTATCTGTCTGTGGTGGTCTTGCAGCATGTGCGCCGCTTTTTACCAATCCCACATAAGATGGTTTGTGGATTTTCAATTCCTTTAGTCTTTCAGCTGTTTTCTCTATTAGTTTATTTGCATCAACATCGAATACCGTGACCATTTGTTCACCTCTACTTGCAACCCATTATACTGACGAAAATTGGATACTTTTGCAGGGATGAATTTAGACCTAACGCTATTAAAATCTATCTGTTTTCTCTTTGAACTCAAAAACAAACTTTCATTTATTTTCTATAAACTACTTCTTTGGAACCAAGAAAAACAATGGTTAATTAAAACACTACTACCAGTTTTAATAGTATGAAATCTATTTTTCCTGGAGTTTTTCAATCAGATAAATTCATTCTCACTCTAAATGCTGACAAGGGCCACAAAGTCTACAACGAGAGGACTATCAAAGAAGGAGAGAAAGAGTATAGGGTTTGGGATCCATTCAGAAGTAAGCTTTCTGCTGCAATAAAAAATGGGCTCAAAACATTTCCGTTTGTAAATGATGCAAAAATTCTCTACCTTGGTGCATCAACAGGTACAACAATTTCACATGTTTCTGATATTGTAGGGGAAAAAGGTGAAATTTATTCTGTTGAAATTTCTTCTCAATGTCTTCGTTCATTAATCCAACTTTCCGATAGAAGGAACAATATCATTCCAATACAAGGTGATGCACGACAACCCCAAGAATATTCTGAAGTTGGGGAAGTCGATGTAATCTATCAGGATGTTGCACAACCTGATCAAGATGCTCTTCTAATAAAAAATGCAAAAATGTTTCTAAAAAAAAATGGGATCGCAATGATTTGCATAAAAAGTCAGAGTATCGATGTAACAAAAGATCCTAAGGTTATTTTTGCAGAAGTGATTAAAAGATTGGAAACTGTTTTTGACATAGTGGAGAAAATAAAATTAGAACCATTTGACAAGGATCATCTGTTCGTTGTTCTTCGTTTGAGATAACTATTTAAACTATTTGTGTTAAATGGGAATTAAGATTACTTAGTGGTGAAACTTTGAACACATTAGCTATGACACTAGGATTTGGTGCTGGTTTTAGTTCTACTAGATCCCCAGATCGTACTATTGCAAAGAGAGATGCCAATCCCAAACTTTTACATCCTGTTAGTGACCGTGTGGAAATACTTAGATTGCATGCACGAGCAGCACGAATATTTGCTGATGAAGAAATAAGTGCAATAATGCACGGAAGCACTGAAACATCCTACTCAAATTGGTGGAATAATGGGAGAAAAGGAAAAAACCCGATCTTTCCAATAGATGTTGATATAGTTGTTGCTGCAATAAAAAATCTATCAATTAGTGAAGTTCGTGAATACAAGGCTAATCTTTTCATTATCTGCAGAGTTAATCGTTCATGTCCTGTTGATTTTGTTGAAGCTAGAGATGCAGCAAATGAAAGGCTAGCTGAAATTGGCTTCTAAAATTTTTGCAGGCTAAGTTTGGTCTTGCTATCTTTTTCTCTATTTATCCTTGTGCTTATTGGAAGAAGTACTATTTCACATGTTGGTTTGATAATAGCACTAATCAGATGTCCTGATTTTGTTGAAAAGTCTTCTTTACCAATCACAATGTGTATGTGGACCATTGGTTCATTATTTAGCATTGCCACATTACCATTCAAAGAAATAATCTCAAGAGATCCTTCAAATTTTTTTACATTGTATTTTTTATCTTCAGGATCCCAATGCCCAATCTCTGTTTTACAAGCTGCACCAATACCAGTAATCAAAGCACTTTCAACTTCTTCTATTTTACAAATTGACTGAAGAGATTCTATTATCTCCTCTCCATCATCCAATCGTATTGCTATTTCTTTTCCAGTATTTCGATACTGCATCAGACCAGTTCCTCAGCTAAAAATAATCTTTCGCAGAAATGGCATCGATATTCATCCTTATCTCTGACAAAATGTTTCTGGCCACTCTCATTTGTAATGCAATTTGGATTTGGGCATTTTCCATGGTCTTTAACTTCTTTTGGAAGTTGTGCATCGTATTTTTTTTCAACTTCTCCGCCTTTTACAATGTTTACTGTTGCACCTGGTGAAACAAGAGCAATCAGGTTTGCAGTTTCCTGTGAAACCATTTTTCCCTCAATTTTTACTATATCTTTTGTTTTCATTCTTTTGCTTGGTACGTTCAATACAATTGCAACTCTATGTGGATATTTTTCGCCTATGTCTAGAAGTTTTATTACTTTTCCAGCCTTTCCAGCTTTTATATGATCAACAACAGTTCCCATCTCAATTCTGTCTACTTGCATGTTTTCACCTCATAAAAATTCTTATTTTTATTAAGACAAAATTGGTTCAATTTTGTCACCTCAGTGCGTACTCCAAAACTGCCTGCCTTATTGGTATTCCGTAATGTGCCTGTTCAAAGTATTTAGCCTGTTTCATACTGTCTATTGTCGATTCTATCTCATTTATTTTTGGCAGTGGGTGTAGTATGATCAAATCTTCTTTTGCATTTTTCAGATCATCTTTCTTAATTGCAAATTTTTCAGTCACTCTTTTTGCTTCATAAGGATCTGCAAATCTTTCTTGCTGTATCCTACACACATACAACACATCTGCTTCTGAATATTCTGGCTCGTTTTTTGTCTTATACTTAAATTTGAATGTTTTATTTATTTCATCAAGGTAACTCTGTTCCATCTCAAGTCCAGAGGGCGCAACTAAAGTTACATTCGCTCCAAACATGGCAAGTCCATAAACAAGAGATCTCATTGTCCTTGCATACTTCAAATCACCAAGCAAAGTCACATTCAATCCAGTGATTCTTCCCTTGCCTTTTTTTATCGAAAAAAGGTCAATCAAAGTTTGTGTTGGGTGTTGGTTTGCACCATCTCCTCCATTGATAACTGGTTTATCTATAGAATCAGCTGCAAATCTTGCCGAGCCTTCTTTTGGATGCCTTACTGCAAGAACATCAGCATATCCTGCAACAGTTTTAATAGTGTCAATATAACTTTCACCTTTTTTCAAAGAGCTTGTTTCAGGAAGAAAATCAACATATCTCATGTTGTTTCGTAATGCTGCAGCTTGGAAAGATAGTTTTGTTCTTGTTGATGCTTCGAAAAAAAGGCTTGCAAGGATCTTTCCTTTCAGGTCAACTGTTTTGCCATTTAAAATTTTGTCTGCATTATCAAGTATCTCTTCTATATCTTTTTTGCTAAGGTCTCTTATAGAAATTAGGTCCATGATTGCACCTCTCCTTTTCTTTTTCAGATATAAACTATAAAAGCCATTCGGTTCAATAAAGAAAATCTTATAAAGCTAGTTTGCTCTATCGTTCTCATGAAACTCCATATAATTCTTTTGACAATGATGTTGTTTGGGTTAGCGTTTGCTGCGACCCAAGGACCTCCACCTGGTTCTCCAACCCCTGTCTCTTCATGCGGTACTCTCTCTCCGGCAGGTTATTACCAACTTACTACTAATTTAGATGCAGAGGCACTAGTTAGCGGTGAGACCTGTATCAATATTACTGAGCCATATACTTATCTTGATCTGGATGGTTATACTTTATCAGGTTCAATTGCACAGAGTAATAGTTCTTCCATCTATATAACCGCAAGTAATGCTACTGTTGCCAATGGTATGATAACAAATAGTAGGAATGGTATCAGTGTAGAGCATGTAGAAAATATTACTTTGTATAATATTACTTTTTCACCTTTCAATACAAGTGGGTATGATGGTGTGGATGCAAGAAACATTACATACAGTGTTTTTGATCGTCTTAATTTCTCATTAGGTAGTCGTGGTGTGTTTCTTGGTGGAGATTCATCCAATGTTGACATTACAAATTCAGTAGCAGACCAAGTTTATGTTGCCTTTGTAAGTGATTCTAGTGCCATTGATATACTTTTTGAAAATAACACGGTGCATAATTCTGATTATGGTTTTAGTGTTGGTTCTACCATTGTCACTTTCATTAACAATACAGTTACTAATTCTTACCTTGCCATGCAACTCTACGATGGTGATTTTTACACTCTCTATAAAACAAATTTCACTGGAAATTATCAAGCTTTTTCAGTCTCTTCTACTGTGGCATCTAGTATTAATCACGATATCGGAGACTCAACTATAGATGGTAAAAATATCTATTATGATCCCAACTGCCAATCTGATCTTGACTTTGATTCAGGTTCTAATGCCGGCATGATCTGGTTTGTTGATTGTGATTATGACCTCACAGTTCATGATCTATCTTTGGAATATACGCCCCAACCAATACTTCTTGTAGATTCCAATGGTTCTCTGATTAATATTAGTAATATTACAATAAATAATTCAGAAGGCAGAGCTTCTGGACATGATTCTGCATCAGTATTTATCTCCCTACCTTCATCATCTCAAACTACTGTTATTCTTGATTCATCAGTTATTGGGAATAGTGATTATCTAAACACTGGCAACGCAATTATTGTGGATGGTTTGGGTAGTTCGATTTCTCTTTATATCACTGATAATACAATTAGGTCCTATGAGACAGGGTTATCACTTTCTGAAGTATTCCCTTCTCTTTCTTCAATTTCTGATAATACTTTTTGGAATAACTTCTATCACATACAACTTGATTATGTTGTTGGTTTGTCCTTCAATCATAATGCCATATATAATGACGGTTCATTTCCAATGATATTGCCAGACTTTATCAATGGTAGACCCTCATCAACAAGATTCCCATCGAATCAGCTTACAATGGCAGATGAGTGGCATAGTATCGGTACTATACCTCCGATAAACTGTGCTGATTTATCAAATCTTTACAGAGGTTCAATTGGAGTTGTTGGGGATGGCGCAAGTCTTTTTATAAATGACACAAATATTTCTGGTCTAGATACTGGTTACTTTTTTGGTGGGGCTATAGTATCAAGTACCATTTCAAATCTCGAAGTTAGTAATGTTAATGATGCCATAATTTTGATAAACGCTTTGGATGTTGATCTTTCAAATGTCATTACATCTACACGTCCAACTCAACCGATGACAGATTACCAATGTAATCACTTCATTGATCTCATTTTTAAGAACGCATATAATGTTACACTTGATCATGTTGTTTTTGATAATTCTGAAATATCCGGAGATCTACTCTATTATACACCTGGGTATTATGATTGTACTAACGAGTATTGTCTACCCCCTATCAATTATGATGGTTTCATTACTTTTGACGATACTGCATTGCCTGCAGTAGCACCATATGGGACGTGGATGGGAGAAATAATCAACATAAGTATGTATGTATCACTTCCAAACCAAACAAGTTCTGGTGTAAAAAATACAACAACTCCAATCAACTTTACCATGCATTATATTCCATCTGGCGTTGTCGAATCAAGCATAAAAGCATATGAGCATAATAGTTCTGATTGGATCGATCTTCTTGCCTATTCCTACCTTGATGAGGTAAATAATCAAGTTGATTTGATGATGCCAAATCTTAGTAGTGTTTTTGCTTTATTTGCAAATTCTACAGATGATGATGGGTGTACTGGCAAATGTTGTAATGGCGGTTGTGAAGATCCAGAAATATCAATAGAAGTTGACAGTTCATGTGATGGCAATATTGTTACCATAACAATAGATGGCGAACCAGTTGAAGGTGTTGCAGTACTTGTTGATGGTGATTTTATTGGTTACACGGATTCAAACGGACAAGTCAAATTTGATGGTTGCGGAAAAGAAGTGATTGTAAGAGGATCAGATAGATACTATGATACTAACAGTAACTATGAGTATTATGGTAATTCTCTAACCTATTATGATGTTACTGACTATCAACCTACCTATGACAAATTCAAACTGATTGATTGTGACCAATGTGGTGAGGAAGAAACAGGGTGCAACTATGATGAAGATTGCGAAGAAAACGAATCCTGTGAACAAGGAGAATGTGTTCCTGTTGATTGTGATTGCGGTGTTATAGACAATCATGAATGTTATGATTATGAATGCTGTGCAGACAGTGAATGTGGGCCAAACGAAGTTTGTACCTCCAATACTTGCACTGAACAAGAAGACGAATGTGCAACTGATGCTGATTGTGCAGATAATGAAGTTTGTACTAATGGCAACTGCGAAGCACTTCAAGGATGTGGTCTAATTCAAAATCATCAACTATTACTATATGAATGTGGTGATGAACCAAACTGTCCAATTTGTCCTCTTGGAGTTTGTTTAGATCATATTTGCTATGAAGGAGATATAACGTGCGAATCAGGAAGAGTCGGAGACGAAAGTAATTGTGACACATCTTTGGATGAAGAACCATGTGCATTATGCGATTACACAATAACTGATCCTCTTGGTAATACCTACAATGGTGTAACGGATTCCCAAGGAAATATTGCGGTTCCATTAAAGTATGAGGGAACGTACAAGGTTGCTTTGCTAAAAGCTGGGGCAGTTGTAAAAACTACTGACATAATTTCTGGTCCAAAACCTCAATTAATAGATGAACCAGAACCATCAGCAGGAAGCGATTCTAGTTTACTCTCGCTTTGGTGGGTCCCAATAGTTCTTCTGTTAGGTGGAGCTTTGGCATACTTTGCTCTACACGATAAAAAACGAAAGCGCAAGTAATTTATTCTTTTTATTTTATTATCTCTGTCTATGCTTATTATTTTTGAAGGAATTGATGGTTGTGGTAAAGAAACCCAAATAAAACTGCTAAAGGAAAAATTAGGGGCAGTGGTGTTGAAATATCCCACAACTAATAACAAAAAAATCAATGATTATCTAGAGAAAAAAATCACAATAGAACCAAAAGAACTATTTATGCTATTTCTTTCAGATATAGAAGAAGATCAAGGAAATATCAAAAAAGCACTTACTGAAAACAAATATGTTATTCTTGATCGTTATATATTTTCTACAATTGCCTATGAACTTGATAGCTTTACATATCCAGAAGCAAAAAAACTCGTTGAAGAAAAAAACCTTCTGAAACCAGACATGGTTATTCTACTTGACATTGATGAAAAAACTTCACAGGAGAGAAAAAGCAGGCAAAAACAACTAGATCGTTATGAAGAAAATGCAGTTTATCTGAAAAAAGTTCGTGAAACTTTCCTGAAACTCTTTGGGGAAAGATTTTTAACTTCGACTTGGCATAAAATTGATGCTCGTAAAGATATTCAATCCATTCATTTCGAACTAATAAAAATTTTAGAATAGCCTCTTTTTTCAGGCATAATTCTTTCTGCGGAAATAAGGTGTCCACTAGTATTTATACAAGGTCTCAGTAGAGATTGCATGCATGCCAATAAAGAGCAGCTTGCAGAAATCGTGGGCATATTCCTAGGTGATGGTAGTATCTATGCTAACAAACAGCACGGTATTGTTCAAATTGTGATCACTGGCCATTTACAACACGATTTCGAATATTTGGTCCATTATGTTAAACCAATGTTGGAAAAGAATCTATCTGCAAAATTTAAAATAAAACGGCACCGTTTGAATGCAATCCAAATCTATAACCAAACTAAAAGTACTGCTTCAAAACTTAATGAACTTGGCATCCCAACTGGAAATAAAGTCGTCAATAACATTCAAATTCCTTCTTGGATTTTTGGTTCCAAAAAATACCTAAGAGCATGCATAAGAGGCTTAATTGATACTGATGGTTCAGTATGTCCAATCACTGGCAGGAATTACCCTTATATATGGTTTAAGTGTAGAATTCCAAAACTAAGAAAATCTTTTTCAAAGGCCTTGGAGCTGTTAAATTATAAAATTGCCAAATGGTCTATTAGGCCAGATGGGGTTGGTCAGACGTATATCGGTCAAAAATCACTTATCCATAGATATTATAAAGAAATCGGCTCTAGAAATACCTACCATATGCATAGACTTAGTTCGCTCCGTTCGTCTAGACCGGTCAAACACTAACAGTTCTAAATTGTAAGTGGCCTATGGATAGTGGACTTTCATGCGCCTTTTTTAATCAAAAAGCGCGGAGAACTCCATCGACCTGGGTTCAAATCCCAGACGGAGCATTTTGGTTTGTTTAGGGGGGTACGCCCCCCAGACTAATCCAGTATCCAAATCATGAGCCGAAGGCAATCATACCACCAAATCGCGAAGCGATCACCAAACCAAAGTATTAATAAGTGAGACTGTGTTTATGTTGTAATAAACAGAAAATTCTGATTTTAGTTATTGTAATCAATTCTCCCTAAAAAAGAGTATCGAAATAATCGAAATCGAATTTCTTTTAGGGTGAATTTAAAAAATGAAATTTAGTGAAATGAATATAGATAAGAAGATAGTGGCAGCTTTGGATGAAATTGGTTATACCGACGCCACCGAAGTACAGGAAAAAACAATTCCTCTAATTATACAAGGGGAGTCTGTTGTTGTAAGAAGTCAAACAGGAACAGGTAAAACTGCTGCATTTGGTATTGGACTAATTGATGTTATATCAAAAGACCGAACAAAAAAATGTTTAATTCTTGCACCAACAAGAGAACTTGCAATTCAGATAACAACTGAAATACGGTCAATTGCAACCAAATATCGTATGAGTGTTTTTGCTGTTTATGGTGGTGCTGGTATGGGCCATCAAATTGCTGCATTAAGACGGGGATATGACATTGTGGTGGCAACACCAGGTAGACTGTTGGATCATGTTCAACGGGGAACCATAAGATTATCCACAATCAATTGTGTTGTTCTTGATGAAGCAGATAGAATGCTTGATATGGGCTTCAAACCAGACATAGACAGAATACTCAAACAAATAAATCCAGATAGACAGGTCATGCTTTTTTCTGCAACTCTGGAACCTGCAATTAGGAAAATTATTCAAGATTATATCAAAACTCCTGAAATAATAGAAATCGGTCCAGTTGGGAAAGTGCAAAAAATTGATGAGGAATTCATCAAATTAAGCAGAGCAGAAAAACTCGATCGACTCAAACAAATACTTACAAGCGAACCAAACTCACGTACGATTGTTTTTGTCGCTTCAAAATGGCAGGTGGAAGCAGTTTGCCACAAATTAAATCGAGATGGAGTAAATGCAAAATATTTGCATGGTGGCAAAAGCCAAACACAAAGAGAAAGAACATTACGTGAATTTCAAGAAGGAAGATTCAGAATACTCATTGCTACTGATGTTGCAGCAAGGGGGTTGCATGTTGAAGATATTTCTCATGTGATAAATTACGATCAGGCAGATAGTGACGAGATGCATACTCATCGTATTGGCAGAACTGGTCGTATGGGTAAAAATGGTCGTGCTATTACTTTTGTTGAAACAGATCCACTTCCAAAAAGAAGAAGTGGATCAAATCGTGGTGGCTCAAGTCATCGCAGTCCAAGACCTGTTAGAAGCGATAATAGAAGAAACAGACCAAGAGATCGAAGACATAGAAGATAATTTTCGTGGAGTAAAAATAATGAAAAGTGGGCTTCAGATTGAACTGCGATTTGTTCAATGCAATTTACTTTTCTACGGATAATCACGAGCAAAGCGAGTGCAACAAAAAGTTTTGATCCACGTAATTGTTGCAAAGCAACAATTTGCGCCTTGAACAAGTTCAAGGCCGACTTTTTCCAAAAGTTGGGTGGGCTTCCGCTTAAAAGCTACGCTTTCAAGATCGCCCATTTCTCCTAAGTCAAACTAGGTACTAACAACTAAAATAAAATGAGAAATGGGCTTCCCGGTTAGCCCTGGCAAATATACAAGGAGCCACTATCATCGGCTCAATCCTGGATCTTACAAGCACGGCACAATACGCTTAGGGCTGCACCTTCCGGCCTGACCCGGTTCACATATCATCCCGCCATATAAGGCAGGACGTCAACACTTAAGATAATGGGCATGAATACTTGACAAAACGCCCCGGGCATTTGATCCGTCTAAGAGGATTTACGGTACGGGAGCCCCTAATTCCCATCTAGCCCATCTCAAATATGCTAAGAAAAGTTCTTAATGATGTATCAAACTAGCCAAAGCTTCCATTGCAATTCTTGTTGTTCTCACATCCCTGTTGATTTCAACTATCATTACAAGAGTTTGTTTATCTCCGTCTGCTTTTAGTTTATCTATTGCCATCACTATACTGTCTTCAAATAAAGCATGAACTACAATCGATCCTATGTCAAGACCTTTTTTTCCTGCATCTATAAGTTTCTGAAATGCTGTTTTCCTTACTTCTGGATCTGGATGATATTCTACAAGATCAGCAAGAGCAATACTATGTGAATCGCCATCCATTCTACCAACACTAAAACCTAACATTTCCAATGCTAATTTTTTAACGTCATTATATTTAGATGACTCAAATGCCTCAGCAATGGCATCAAAGTCTTGGTTTGCTATTAGTATTTTCATTGCTTCAATCCTAACCTCTTTATATTTGCAACAATATGCAAGTTCAATCAAATCTTCTTTTGATGTAATCTGTTTGAGTGCATTCATTCTTTTTTCTCTATTACTTGATTGTAATGCAGTTGCAAAATGTATTGCACTTTCTCCATAATTTAATGTTTTAGCGAATCTTCTAAAAACTTCCAATGAAAACCTCAACCTACCATCTCTAGTATGCGTTCCAAATGTTAATTTCATTGGATTGTGTACTCGTAAAACTCCCCCCATTCCAATAGGATCCCTAGACATAACATATCACTTTGACATAATATGTTAATAATTATAACATTCTTTTTTAAATATAACGTTCAACTTTCTACAACAATTAGATTGCATATCTTACTCGTTTTTCAATATTTTTAACTCTAACTAAAACTTCTTTTGCGTTGGAATAATTCGTGTATCCTTCCAAAAACGCATCCTTTTCCTTTATTGTTTTTAACATAGTAAAAACATCTACTGCTTTGTCTTCAACATCACCCGAAACAAACCCGAGTCCAAAATCAATCACATAAAAGGAACCTACGGTTCCTTTTGAACCTCCCTTTTTTATAAGATTTGCTGGCGTATAATCGCCATGGATGATATCTGCTTGGTGAAGCCTAGCCAAAATCACCCCTGCTTCTACTGCTTCTTCTTTATTCATTTTTGGTCTGGCACCCTCAACAAAACTCATGGTTATTTCAAATTCATTAACTTCAAGAACAGTTGGACAATTCACCCCAGCTAGTTTAGCTTTGTTAAGCAATTTAGCTTCGCTTCGTGTTCTTTCGATTCTAAGTTTTCTATCTAATTCTCTAACTCTGTAGTTTTTTGGAATCCTACTTTTCAATACTGCTTCTTTCTCAATGATTTTTATTCTACTAACTTTAGCTTCTGCTCCTCTCATTTTCTCACTCTGAATAAAAACCAGGACAAAACCATAAGCAGAAGAAGCATTATTCCCCAACCAATGACAATTCCAGGCTGAATCAATATGCTACCAAGAACCAAGAGCACAATGACAAAACCAAACCAAATCCCTTTATTCCACCACATCACTTTGCTGCCATCCAGTGGAAATGCTGGAATCATGTTGAATAAAGCAAGCATAAGGTTTATTGCTGCACCAAACTGCCAAACACTAAGTGCACCATAAACTATTCCAAAACCATGGAAACTATCTCCCCATGGTGCAAGAAAACTATAATACTGGGTTATTGGTGCGATTCTTTGCAAAACAACAAATATTATCAAAAGAAATATGTTAACAACAGGACCTGCTAAAGATATTATTCCATTTTCTTTTTTTGTTATTCTATTTGCATAAATATATACTGCACCTGGAGCTGCAAATAATATCCCAAAGACAGATGTAATAAGCATAAATACCAGTCCCTGTACCCACATCTGGAACTGGGCCCTTGCCCCATAATGTATTGCAACAAGTTTATGTCCCATTTCATGGAGTATAAATCCACTTCCCATGGTCACTAAGATAGGCAGTAAAAATAATAGAAATTCTTTTGGATATGCTATTGCACCATCCAACCCTGCAAAAACAATCGCAAGCGCTAATGTTATTGCAAGTACGCTTATTACCACTTGGATTGCTTCGTTTTTACTAATGAGACTTTGCATTTTTATTCCACCAATTTTTCTTCGTAAACAAGGCGTATTTTTGCAGGACCTATCAGTCCTATATAACTTTCTACAATACCAACAACCTCATTCCCATTATCAAGTATTATTTTTACCTGTTCATTTTTTCTGGCTGCAGCTGCAGCTCTTCCAATTCTTCCCAATATGCTTGGTAGTCCTGCATTGCTAACAACGGAAACAGTATCACCTGCTTTAACTCCTCTAATCTCAGGATATACTGCAGCTATCCCTATTGATAATACTGTACCAAAAGCCACCATTTTTAAAGCACCAATAATTGTTGCTTCTGGAGTTAGTGCAAAAATTAGCAACGTGGTGCATATGGTAACTAACATCAATTTTAGGAAAATTCCAATTCTTATTTTCTCACCTATACATTGTTGTTGCAGAAGTTTTGAATTTCTGAACACTTTCAATATCTTCCTTCTTTATACTTGGGAATATTGTTTTGAATGAATGCTCAAAATGCCTTGCTGCCACTTTCTTTGTTCCTTCACGGATGGCCACCATCCCCGCTTCTCTTGTAAGATTCTCCACATCTGCTCCCGTATATCCATCAGTAAGCTTTGCAAGATCTTTAAGACTAACGTCCTTATCTAATGGCATCTTTGCTGTACAAATCTTAAATATTTCCAATCTTGCTGGTTCGTCGGGTGGAACAATTTCAACTAATCTGTCAAATCTTCCAGCCCTTAATAATGCAGGATCAAGCATATCTGGTCTATTTGTTGCTGCAATAACAACAACATTTTTCAGACTTCTCAATCCATCCATTTCAGTTAGGAGTGTGTCTACTATCCTTTCAGTTACCATCACTCCGGATTCTCCACTTCCTGTTCTTCTTACTGCAATTGCATCTATCTCATCAATAAAAAGAATACATGGTGCTGCCATTCTTGCTTTTTTGAAAATTTCCCTTACTGTTTTTTCTGATTCACCAACATACTTTGTCAATACTTGTGCGCCGCTTATTGAAATGAAATTAGCTTCACTTTCATTTGCAACTGCTTTTGCAAGCATTGTTTTTCCTGTTCCAGGAGGCCCCCATAAAAGTATCCCTTTTACTGGGCGTATCCCCATCTTCTCAAAGACTTCTGGTTTTTTCAAAGGAAGTTCAACTGCTTCCTGTATCTCTCTCTTTATTTGAATTAATCCACCAATATCATTCCATTTTATGTTTGGTTTTTCAACATAAACTTCTCTCAAGGCTGATGGTTGGATCTCATGCATTGCATTGAGAAAATCTTCTCTTGTTACAAGTAGGGTTTCAAGTACCTCTGGGGATAATGTTTCATCCTCTATATTTATGAGTGGCAATACTCTCCTAAGTGCCTTAATGGCTGCCTCTTTCGTAAGTAGCGATAAATCCGCACCCGTATATCCATGAGTAACATTTGCTATTTCTTTTAATCTTACATTCTTATCAAGAGGCATTGTTCTTGTATGTATTGTTATGATCTCTCCTCTTCCAATTTTATCAGGTACACCTATCTCAATTTCTCTATCAAATCTTCCTGGCCTTCTTAATGCAGGATCAATGGAATCTGGCCTATTTGTTGCTGCAATAACTATGACTTCTCCCCTTGCCTTTAACCCATCCATTATGGTAAGTAGTTGCGAAACCATTCTTTTTTCAACTTCACCAGTAACTTCTTCACGTTTGGGTGCAATTGCATCTATCTCATCAATGAAAATAATTGATGGTGAACTTTCCTGGGCCTCTGCAAATAATTTTCTCAACCTTTCTTCGCTTTCTCCAACATATTTACTTATAATCTCCGGTCCTCCAACATAAAAGAAATTAGCATCAGATTCATTTGTAACGGCCTTTGCCAAAAGTGTTTTTCCTGTTCCTGGAGCTCCATAAAGAAGAATTCCTTTTGGCGGATCAATGCCAAGCCTTTCAAATAATTCAGGATGTCGAAGAGGAAGTTCAATCATCTCCCTTACTTTTTGTATGGTATCCTTCATACCACCTACATCATCATAAGTTATATTTGGGACATTTTTCACTTCTTTCATTGGTTCTTTGTTTATTTTTACTTCTGTATCCTCACTCACCATAACTGGTCCCTGCGGAAATACCTGGGCCACTATAAGTGGTATTGAGGTGCCAAAGATACCAACTGGAAGTAAATTTCCTTTCAAAAGTGCTTTACCAATAAGTCTTTTTTTCACATATTGATCAAAGCCAACAGAATACCTTACTGGTTCCTGTGGTGCAAGGACAATTTTTTTTGCAACTTTTGTCTGGATGGTGTCTAATCTTACTTTTTCTCCAAGTCCAACTCCAACATTTTGGCGTAGGATACCATCCATTCTTATCATGTCTAATCCTTCATCATCTGGGTGGGCCTGCCAAACAATGGCTAAAGCTGATTTCTTCCCTGAAAGTTTTATTATGTCTCCTGTGGAAACACCCAACTCTTTCTTTGCTTTTGAATCAATTCTGGCTATGCCTCTACCAATATCATTTTGAAAAGCTTCAGCTACTTTAAGCATAACTCCTGCCATATTTTACACCCTGGTGATCTTTCCATCCACTTCTTTTATCGCAACTTTACTATTTAATAACAATTCTTTTTTAAGGTCGATAATTGTTGAAAGGTCAATATCATCTGCAATTTCAACATTAAAAAATCTTAATGCATTTTCCCTATTGAGAATTTTCTCTTCTTCTCCTATTTTCACAACTAAATTGCCATCATCCTGTTTGATTTCTTTTATCTCACCAATTGTCATATTTTTTAATCTACGTAAAAGTATGCGTGTGCTCTCATCAATTCTAACATTTCCATTCATTATCATGGCATTTTCTATAATTATCTCATCCTTTGGCTCAATCTTTTTTGCCCTATCCATACCGCCAAAAATCACACACCTTCTCTCTGTTTTGCCATCTGAAATGAAAAAAGAAAATCCATCTGTAGTCCTTCCGTCAGCTACGAATTTGTCATAACCTTCTATGCTGCTTATCATACCTCTTAGATGTGCATATTCCCCTTCATCAAGTTCAGAAAGTTCAGAGAATTCTGCTTTATTCAGAATCTTGATTTTTCCACTATAACCAAAATGTAATTCGCCATTTCTTTCATATACTCCAGTAACTTTAATCTCATCATTAACTCTGATCTCTTTTGACAGTTCAATATCATCATTCCATAGTATCAGTGGTTTTGTTGCTGTTTTGTCATCAACTTCAATTACTCTTGATTTCTTTCCAGATGAATATTCTGCAATTGGCCAAATTTTCTTTATTCTAGCATTGAAACCTATTCTTTTCTCTCCTTTTGGTATATCTGCTAATTTGTAGAACTTTTCTTCGTTTTTTAGCAAACCATTCTCCTTTGCAATTAGCCTTACGGCCACTTCACGAGTTAACAGTCCATGAAATGATTTTATCTTTTCTTCTATAAGCTCCTCAAGTTTTTGTTCAGTCATTGATTTGCGGAGCTCGTCTTCCAAATCCATGAAAGGTATTCTCAAGTAAGCGATTTAAACCACATAGTTTCATAAGCTAATCATGAAGAAAACAATCCATGTTCTGTTAACCGGAGGAACCATAGATTCATATTTCAACCCGGCAAAAGATGGTACGGATATTGGTCGAAAAGCTTTTACGCCAGATTATTTAACTAAATTGAAGTTACATCTTAATTTCGAATACAAATATTTATTTCTCAAAGATAGTAGGGATATCCGTTACAAGGATAGGCAGGGACTTCTTAAGGCAGTACAAGATTCTCCACATGATTTGATACTCATAACCCATGGCACATTCACTATGCCAGATACTGGTCAATATCTTAAGGATAATCTCAAAGGAAGTAACAAAACCATCGTATTGACTGGTTCAATGATACCTCTAAAAGGATTTGACTTTTCTGATGCAGCATTTAATCTTGGTTATGCAATTGCAAATCTTCAAATCCTTTCACCTGGTGTCTATATCTGTATGAATGGAAAAGTCTTTGATCCAGAAAAAGTCGATAAAAATAAACTAAAGGCACGATTTGAGGAAATTTAAATGCACAGAATGACTAATTTTGAGTATTCATTTTTGGTTGATGAACTCTCCATACTTACTGGCAAGCATTTTGATAGAATAAGGAAATTAGACGATGGTATCTACAGAATTAAGATCTCAAATCACGAAATTCTATGCGAATTAGGTACAAGAATTCATTTTACAAATTATATTGAAAAATCAGAACAAACAGACAAATTCACCGAGAAAGTTGCAAAAGAACTTGACAATGCAAAACTCAAAGAAATAAAACAAATAAACAAGGACCGCATTGTTATGTTTGATTTTGACAAGGGCCAGCTTATTTTCGAAATGTTTGGCGAAGGAAATGCCATTCTTGTTAACAATAACATAACAGTAACTGCAGTTAGATATGAATCATGGTCAGGTCGTGAAATAAAACCTGGATTGCCATATCTCCCACCAAAAAATATCCCTTCTGAAAAACTTGAATTATCCGAAAGATATGTTATTGTATCACTGATGAAACTCCCAATGGGAAAAGACTATGTTATTGAAGCTTTAACAAGAGCAAAAATCAATGAGAAAACAAGCGGTATTTCTTTGACTACAAATGAAAAAACCAATCTTGAAAAAGAACTGAAAAAAATCTATGCAGAAACATCTCCAATTGTTTTCTATGATGATGAAAAAGTAGTTGATTTTGGTTTAATCAATCTTTCCAAATACCAAACTTCTTCTAATAAAAAATTCAAGACATTAAGTGAAGCGGCAGATGAATATTATTCAAAAGTTGAAAAATCAAATCCAAAACTCGAAAAACTTATTTCAAGACTTGAAAAACAACAAGAACGTCTCGAAGACCTAATCCAAGAAGAAAAGAATTTCAAGGAAAACGGGGATCTTGTTTATGCTAAATATCAGAGTATTGAAACTTTGATAAATCTAGCTAAAGAAGGAAAATTCGAAGAATTAGAGATAAGATATAAAGCTAAAATAGATAAAAAAGAGAAAAGTTTGGAAGTTGATCTTTAATATTCCGATTCATTTGTAATCAGATAATCCTTCAAAATAGCTACGGCTCTTTTATGCTTATCAACTGTAAGTGCAACTATTAAGTGGACATTGTCTTTTGTAAGTACGGTGCTTGTCTTTACTCCAACTCCTTCTTTTGTTAAATTATCTGTGAATTTTTTTAGTTCACCTGGTTTTTCACTGATCTTTATCACTATTGCTTCTGGATCTTCTACCTTGTATCCAGCTGCCTCTATCACTTGCTTTCCTCTTGCAACATCATTAAGTCCGATTGTAATTACTGCTTTTGCTGAGATTACATCAACATTTATTGCTTCTATATTGATTTTTGATTTTGCTAATACATATGAAATGTCGGCCAGAAGTCCAACTTTATCATCCGCAACTATTGTAACACTTTTCACGTCCACACCTCTAGATCTTATAAATTTGAATATATGGTATATTGTTTATATACATAACGTCTTTTTTGTTTACTAATTTCATCGCAACTGCAACTTCAACTGCTTTTTTCCCAACTAAATTTACTGAGGTAAAAGTTAGTAATTCTGATCTCAGTTGCTCTTCTTTTACTCTTTCTCCAACATAAAATCCACGATACTTATCAAGATCCATATGAGTATTCTCATCTTCTAAAACTCTACCAATAATATCTGAATCGCATGCTGCAACTATCTTACCTTGATTATTTTTGTGGATTTTTAAGTAAAGACTCATCAAGCAGATTACTCACTACTGATTTTAATTTCTATCTAACAGAAATTATTTCTTCGTTGAAATACTCAGTAATATTGCGAACATTCCACTTCCGGCTAATACAAAAAAGAAATTTGCTATTTTCAACTTAAAGAAACTCTCATCAACTATTCTTCTTGTTTCTGATAGGCTTCCGCGTTGTGAAACTACTTGGTTGTATAATCTATTCACACTCGATTTTAGTTTTTCAATCTCTCCAGTTTGTTCTTCCATCTCACTTACCCCTTCTTCCATCTCAACCATTGCTTCACGGATCAAATCAATTGATTGTCTCATATTCCCCATCTGCAATTGTATAACTTGTCCAAATATCCCCATCTTGCTAATGGCATTTGTAACTCCCTCTGTTCCATTTGCAGCTAATCCTGCTGCATGTCCTACTTTTTCAAAAGCATCCTTGAATTTATAGAAAGTGGCATTCGCACTATCTATTTCGTTATTTACAATAAGCAATGAAGCTTCTGCTTCTTGAAGATCGCCATCAAGATCATCAATGTTCATCAATATTGCTGTTTTAGTTTGGTCTATGCTATCATTTACTAAAAACCCTGCAAGTAGGATCAGTATTATTCCTGCCTGCACAATTTTGAGCGTGTTCTTTTTTATCTCACTTAAATAGTCCATTTTCAGCATTCTCCATCTTAATTAAAAAACATGTGCCATGTTTTGTAATTTTTCTTATGCGACTAGAATTTAAAATGTTGAGTGATAACTTATTTGGTTATGAAACAGGCAGCATACCAAAGACAATTGGTGCTATATTTACAAAACAACTGTAATGGCCAGGCATATGACTTTGCTAAACAATATGTAACTGAATTTCCTGATGATATGGTGGCTCATTTTTTACTTGCTAAATCTGCTATTGCTTCAGGTAATTTTACTGAAGCAACTCTTGCTGCTAGAAAAGCATTCAATCTTTCAAAAAATGAAGCAGATATGATAATGTGTGTGATCCATGCATGTGTAGCTTATTATAAACTTGGAGAATATGAAAAAGGTTTTGAACTTCTTAAGGCAACAGAACGCATAAGAGTATGTGAAGAAACAGAGCAATTATTTTTCCTTTTCAGTCTTTTAGTGAATAATGATAGAGAAGCTGAAAAACATTTCACAGTTATGTTTAATTTGAATGAACCTGCTGCTAAAGAATTCCTAACGACAATAGCAGAAGGAGAAGACCTTGATTTTGAAAGAATAATGAAAAATATTGATAGGATAACCTACTGATTATTTTTTTTGTTGTTTTGCGGGAGCTGCTTTTCCTCCCCTTGATGTAGCTGATCCCCCTCTTCTTGATAGTCCTCGTTTTGAAAGGAATGCAGCTACTTTAGAACGTGCATCTCCTGGATTTTTAGAATTAGCAAGAATGCTTTTTATCTCTGGTCTCCCCATCATTTGATCTACAGACATGCCTCTTGGAACAAGGGCGGATGATATTTCTTCTCTTACTGCTTCTCTTGTTGCATCTCCTTTTCGCATTTCTTTTTCAGGACACATAAAGAACTATCATCTTCTGGATATTAATATTTAACGAAAATGCAGGGGAACTGAACTTTGTTTAATGCTCCTTCAATTTATAACAAGTTTTTTGGTTCTTTTTTTCTAAAAAAGAACAATTGCAGGAGGAAGGAAATTCATCCGCTTAGCGACCCAGTTTTGGGCCGCTACAAAAACCGAGTGGTTTTTGTGGCAGTAAAAACGGTCGATCGTTTTTACACGCCTTTTACTCAAAGGCGGACTGTGTCCCTTCGAAGGCGCTGAGCGAACAGATCTCCCAGATTACAATCAATATGAGAGCTATCGTGATCGTTTCAGCCATAACCAAATAGTTTTGGTCCACCTTTTTCCAAAAGGTGGGGCCTCTTGAGTCTGTCACGTTTGACCGCTTCGCTACTCCTGCATGAGTATGTAATATCTTCCTGAAGAAATGCCTCAGGATTAGGATGGCGAATATTGAACTTGTTCAATAACTTCGCTACTCCTGCATGAACACAATAGTGATAGGAGAAGAAAATAAAAATTAATACTCTACTTTGACAGTTCCTTTTTTGATCTTACAAACACATAAAAGTCTGTCTTCTGGATCTGTTCCAAAAGTTTCCAAACCTGCTTTCTCTACGTCATTTGGTTCTTCTAAATTCTCTTTTCCTTCAACTACTTTGCATTTACAAGATCCACAGCTCCCACTTTTACATGCAAAAAGAATCGATGTTTTTCCGTCTAATTCTGAGAGTACACTCCCGTCTGGAACTTCAACAGTTTGATCATCATTTTTTACTTCAACTTTAGCCATAATATCACAACTCATATTTTCTCTTTAATATACAAACGTCACAAACTTCGTTTTCCTATAATATCGTTCGGCACATGTTTAACTTGTGCTCACGAGTCATATTATTGTTCTTCAGAAAGATTTAATAATATCAGTTTAATTTTTCTACAATTTCGTCGAAAATCGTATTTATTTCTTTGCAAATGAAAGGAAACTACGTTGTCCTTGAACGTCAAAACGTTCAAGACAGTCAAGAAACAATGTTTCTTGCCATTCCTTTCCAACCTTCCGTTATTTCCTTGCAAATACAAGGTATGCAGTGTGCATCAAACCAAAGTGCTTTGGTCTAAATCCAAAATCTCGTGCTTCATATTCCCTAACAATTGACTCTATGGTAAAAACTTCACTGAAAACTTTTTCAGCAGTGAGATGAAGTGTTTTTGCTTGTTCTGATTGCAAACAATGTGCTGCAAGGTAACCATTTTTTCTCAATGCTTTGTGAACCATGTCAACTGCTTTTTCTGCATCTGGTATGTCACAGAATACAAGGTCAAAACTCTCATCCTTTTCATCTATGCCAGAAAGTATATCTCTGAATTTGAAAGTCACGTTTGTTAATCCTGCACGTTCAACATTGGCTTCTGCAATTTTGAAAAATTCCTCTCTCTTCTCATAGCTTATTACTTCCTTTGCTATATTTGCCATCTGCACTGTCATAAATCCAGTACCAGATCCAAGTTCAATTACTTTCGAATCTTTTCCAAGTCCAGTGTAAGAAATAATCAACCCAGAATCCTTTGGTATTGTGACTGCTGGTCCTCCTCGTTTTAGTTTTTTCAGTAATGGTGGAAAATGAAAATTTGGTTTGTCCATTCAAAACCCTCCACGCCGCTCTTCGTGGGGTTCGTTATGGACGGCGTTCCGTCCATGATGTGCTCGTGAACGTTGCGTTCGCGACATTGGATCCCCATCATATGCGCTAATTCTTGGTTATAAATACTAACCTATTTAATACGCTTCAGATTATTTTCATTTGATGGTAAAATCAGATGCATTAAGAAAACGGTACATTCTTTTCGAATTGAAAGGAGTAGTTCTTGATAACGACCAACTAAAAAAAGCCATTCAATTAGAGGCATTGAAGTTTTTCGGAGAATTTGGAATGTCCTATGCAGCATTAAAATTAGTTCAATTTGATACAACCACTAAACTTGGTATTCTCAGATGTGAACGTAGTTATTTGGAAAAAGTTCTTGGATTTTTAGCACTTGTTAATTCCTTAAATGGAAAAGAAGCAAGGTTGATTTCAAGAAAATCAAGTGGAACTATCAAATCCTTAGGCCAGAGAAGACTCAATCCAGCGTAAATAAGCAGGTAATCCCCCACTAACATTTAGTTTGATAATTTCAGGCATTTCGTATGGGTGATTCTTCTTGATGAATTTTTCTAATTTTTTGTAATTTTTATTTGCAGTTTTTATAACGAGTAGAAATTCCTTTCCTTCGCATAATTTGCCTTTCCATTCGTAGTGAGATGATTCTATTTTGATTATATTAATACATCTTGCAAGTTTCTCTTTGATAATTTTTTTGGCTATTGTCTGCGCATTTTTTGGGTAGGTTGTAAGAACAACAATCATATCTTCACATCTTGAAAAACGAAGTTTTTTGAATATCGTGATCTACAGATCACGGCTTTTTGAAAACAATTTCTATAACATCCCGATGTTTCAGGGCATGTTCTTTCCCAACTGCCTGTTTTGTTTTGTAATCTATTGCCTTGATAAATCCATTTCCAATGTCTGAATGTAATTTGAATGCAAATTCAATTGCAGTTGTGCTTTTTGGCATAAGAAAACAATCTGGCAAAGTTCTTCCTTGATTGTCAACTAGATTTCCTCCACCGGGGAAAATTGCAATATACTGTAAAAAGTCAAAAACTGCAGCATTAAGGCATTTTTGTATTCCTGTGCCTTCATACTTGTCACAAACAAGCTTCATTATGTCCATTGCTTTTTTCTGATCTTGATTCAACTCTGCTTTGACTGTAAATGTTTTGTCTCCAGGTATATAATCAATAAATTTAGCCTTTGCCGCTCCCTTTAATGTTATTTCTGCTTCGGCAGAGCATGGAATTACAAGATATTCTGGAAATGTTTTTTTGAGTTTTTCATAATTTTCAAAACCAGCTGAAAGATCACATTTATTTGCTGCAATTATTATTGGTTTTCCAATCTGCCTTATTTTTTTACACACCGCAAATCTTTCTTCTTCATCCCAGTCTGCAAGGCTTTTCTCCTCTAATTTCAGTTCCTTCAATACCTTGACAATAATATCCTTTGTCATCCCCAATCCACTAAATTGGGTTGTTAGCATCTCTTCATTTTTTTTATTTAATTTTGCCTCACGAGTAAGTTTAGTCCAATTGTTATCCAATATCCCCTTTATCCAATAGTCTAATTCTTGTTCTAAAAATCTAACATCATTGCAAGGATCATAACTTCCAATTTGAACTCGTTCGCCCATTTCATTTGTTGACCCACTTGCATCTACAATATGGATAAGTATATCTGCCTGCCTCAGATCATCCAAAAATTTATTACCAAGTCCTTTTCCCTCATGCGCACCTGGGACTAAACCAGCAACATCCAAAAGTTCCACTGGTGCAAATCTTCTTGAATTGATGCAAAACCCTGTTCGTGGATTGCATTGTTTCCCGAATTCCTTGTCTACACATTCAACTTCAACGTAGGCAACTGCTCGGTTTGGTTTTATTGTTGTGAATGGCCTTGACGAACGTTCTACTGGCACAGAAGTTGCTGCCATAAAAAAGGTTGATTTTCCTGTCGAAGGTTTTCCAACTATGCCTATTAACATATTGATCACAAATTAGCCAAAATTACTTTTTATCAGCTAGATATTCCTTATTCAATCGAATATATTCTTCAATGTTTCTTTTTATTCTATTTTTGTGTTCTTCAGTTACTTGTTTTACTACTTTTCCAGGAATTCCCATAACAATTGAGTTATTCGGTATCTGAGTTCCCTCAGTAATAACACTTCCAGCTCCTATTATGCAATTTTTCCCAATTTTAGATTTTGAAAGCAAGATGGCACCCATGCCTATTATGCAATTTCCTTCTATTTCACAAGAATGCAGAACAGCATTATGGCCAACAGCAACATCATCTCCAATAGTAATAGGGATTCCCTGTTGAGTATGAAGAACACAACCATCTTGTATGCTTACATTGTTTCCGATTTTTATTGCACCGATATCTGCCCTTACAGTTGCTTTATACCATACACTAGAACCATGGCCAATTTCAACATCACCAATTATCTCAGCACTTGATGCAATAAAGTTTTCTCCTCTTAAAATTGGTTTTTTACCTTGGAATTCATAAATCATTTTGTCACCTTATACAAAACTACTTCTTCAAAATAACAATACTTTCCCTTGTTTTTACCTTTTGTGGTCTTATGTCTGCAATTCTTTCTGCACCTACTATTATCTCGGTTTTTCTAAACCCAATTCTTTCTGCTATTTGTGCAAAAATCTCATCAACAAGTACGTGTGTTTCATGAATAACAGAATTCGAAACAGTTATGTGTGCTTCCCCATTATCATTCAAAACTCTATACATTTCATTTATTGCAAGTTCCATGTCTCTGAAGTAAGTACCTATGATTGGTATTGTTCTTCCAATCTCTCCAACTTCCTCCGGCATCTCCCCAACATCCATCTGCTTTCCGATAAAAGATCGTACTGCCCGCATCCTAACTTCTGATGCTTCTGCTTTGCTCATATTAAGCAAGCTCAATTCCAAACCATAGACTTTCGAATAATCAATATTGTTCAAATAAGGCGGAGAAGTTGCTATCAAATCAATTGACTCGCTTTCAATATCACTTCCTCTTGCATCACCGAGATAAACCTGCGATCCATGGCCTTGTTTTTGGGTTTCAAGATCGCGTAACATTTTTTTTACTCTTCTTCTAAAAATCTCACGTGCTGGCAATGCCCTCTTATTCTTCATTATCTTTAGTACTCCGCCATCTTTCAGAACTATGCTTGCTTGAGGCAAAACAGACAAAAGCGCAAGAAGAAGCAAATTTCTAACTCTGTCACCTTCTTTTTCAATTGCTTCACGCAACACTAAAATTTCATTGTGATTTCTTTTTGGAAATGCCGCTCTTACATCGAAGAGTTCAAAGTTCCAACGTATGTCTGATGGTGTTGGTTGCAATCTTTTTTCTAAAAATAGTCTTGCATTTTCAATGTCTTCTGAGGAATAATCATCTGTTTTTGTTTTTGATATGAAAACTGCAAGAGTGGATGCATCCATTCCCATGGATTGAATCCCAAGATTCTTTGCAGTGAGTAAGGTTGTTCCAACTCCGCAAAACGGATCCAAAATACTTTTTGGTTGGCCGAATTTTTTTATTGAATATTCAACTATTTCAGGTGCAAAACCTTCTTTGTACCAAAACCAACCATGTATTGGTTTTTCTTTGCTGAATTCAAATGTCATATACGGGCCAAGTTCAGGCTTATTTATGATCTGCATTTTTGCGCCTCTTTGCAAGAGCTACTGCTTCTTTAGACAGTTTATCCGCATCATTATTTTTCTCTCTTGGTATATGTTCAAACGAAACCTTTATCCCGACACAGAGGTGGTCAACATGTTTTTTCAATAGAATAAGTTCTGGGTCCTTTACCTTGTACTGGTTGTTTAACTGTCTTATTGCAAGTTCACTATCACTTTTTATGTGAACTTCCATCTCACCCATATTATGAGCTGTTTCAAGTGCTTTTATTATTGCTTTATACTCTGCAATATTATTCGTTCCTTCACCCAAATATTCACTAAGCTGTTCAACTACAAAACCATCTTTTATTAGCACAACTCCTATTCCCATCGGACCTGGATTTCCGCTTGATGCACCATCGGTAAAAGCTATTATCATGTTTAAACTATCGACTAATCTGTTTTTAATTTGCATTATCCTACAACCACATTATGGAAGAAATTGAATTTACAAATGATTTTCTTATACTAAGAAACAAATCACTCATACTTAAGTTAAGAAGTCTTGGTGCAGGTATAGAGGAAAGAGAAGAAACAAAAATTACCTATCTTGAAGCAGCATATTTTGCTGATAGAAAAGTTTTGCCCATAGATAAAGAAAAATTACTTGAACATGCAGGAAAACAAGACAAACTATCTAAGGAAAAATATACAGTAATCAAATATCTGAGAGACCGGGGCTACATAGTAAGGCCTAGTTTGGATGGAACACCCTATTTGAGACTTCATAGAAAAGGATATCGTCCAGGAGAAGATAAAACATATTATCTGATACATGTTGTGCAAAAGGATTGGAAAGCAAGCATGGAAAATCTGATTCTTCCTCTTGAAGCTGCAAGCAGATTACGTAAGGAGCTGGCAATTGCTGTTGTTGATGGTGAAGAACCAAGATTCTTGAAATTTGCCAGATTGAATTTTGACTAAAACACAGATTTATATATTCTATCATTGTTATAGTAAATTAGATTTGGTGTAAAAATGCTGGAGCATTTTTACTGCATCAAAATCTGAATTTTGATATGGTGTTAGAATGACTGATATCGCACAATATGCACATTTAATAGTTGGAGCAAGAGTGGACCACTTTAAGGGAGCTGCAATAGGAGTTGCTTTTTTTCCAGATCCACCAGATAGAAAAACACTTACAAGAATGGGGTTCAACGTTGTCCAGACGATGGAACGTGTTCTAGTTGATGTTGATGCAGCTAAAGATGGTGCAGCGCAGGTTCCAAAAGAACCAACATTATTTTTCTTTGAAAGAGGCCCAAACAACCAAACCACATTTATAGCAAAACTAGAACCAGATGGTTCAATTGGTTCTGTAAAAAAAGAAGATCTTGGTCCATGCCATGTTATTCCAAGACTTTGTGGCAGCCAAGCTGAGAGATTAATTCCAAAACCTACTGGTCCCCAATTAGCCGATGCAAAAAAACTCGGGACTAAACCAGCAGGACAAAACGGACAAAGATTGCGCCGCTAGACTTTTTAATTTCCCTTTCTAATTACTATTAATGGAAGACTCCCTAGGAATTATATTAGCTACTGAAGAATCCCCTTCGACTTCTGAATTTTCTTTTGTAGTCAAAGAGAAAAATATCAAAAAAGGGCAGTATGTGCAAGTTAAGCATTCAAATGGAATTCTTTTTGGTTTTATCTCAGAAGTTTTCAAATCAAACAGATATTTTGAACGTGCAGAAAGTGTTGCTGAATTTGAAAAAACAACATCAATTCCATCTCAGTTTCCATCTGATTCATGGGAGTATGTTATCGGTGTTGTAAAAATTCTTGGTGTTTTTGATAATGAAAAATTCCAGCGTTCATTTACCCCACCGTCACCAGGTGCAACAGTAAAACTAGCAGACAATGATTTACTCAAAAAATTCCTTGGTTTTCAGGATGATGGCATCCACATTGGATCAATAGAGCATCATAATGTTGACGCAAAACTTTCAATGACTAAACTTCTCCAGAAGCACTTTGCAATTCTAGCGATGAGCGGTGCAGGTAAATCTCATCTTGCCAGCGTTTTATTAGAAGAATTATTATTACGAGAAAAACAAGAGGGTAGGGTTGCAGTTGTTATCATCGATCTTCACGGTGAATATTGTGGTTTTTCACATGATTCTGTTTTTGGTTCAAAAACAAAAATAGTTGAAGGAAGTGAAATAAAATTTCCATTGAAAAAACTCTCATCTGAAATAATAAGTGGTTGGCTTCCCTATTTATCAGCACCTCAAAGAGATGTTCTAAGACATGCTCTGGTCAAATTAAAACAAGATAAAACAAATTCAGAAGGATATGGTTTCAAGGATCTTATTTCTGTTATTGACTCTACTGATGTTTCAAAAGAAGAAGTGAAAAGAGCGCTTAAACGCAGTTTAAGTGAATTGAAGCGTTATCGTTTTATTTCAAAGAAAATTGAAAATCCAAAACTTCTATCAGATGTAAAACCTGGCCATATGCTTATTCTTGATTTCAATTCAATTGACTCTTTGAGAAAAAAACAAATCTTAGTTTCACTTGTTGCCCGTAGACTTTTCAGCTTGAGAAAAAAAGGCAAAATTCCTCCATTTTTGCTATTAATTGAAGAAGCACACAATTTCGCAAAAGAAAAGGCAGAAGAAAGTGCAGCAGTTTCAAGAAGCATAATAGAAACAATTGCAAGAGAAGGGAGGAAATTTGGTGCATCATTGTGTTTGATCAGCCAAAGACCAGTGAATTTGAGTACAACTGCACTGAGCCAATGCAACACTCATATAATTTTACGTGTGACAAATCCAAATGATCTTGATCATATCCAAATGAGTTCTGAAGGTATTGATTCACGAGTTGCAAAAAGTATAACTGGACTTAAAGTTGGTGAAGCAATTGTTGTTGGAGAAGCAGTTAACTATCCTATTTTTGTAAGCGTTCGTGATAGGAAATCAATTAAAAGAGAAAAAGGCGCACCTCTTCACATACAGGCAAAAGAATTTGAAGAAAAACAGGAAAAAAAGGAAAAAAACGTTGAAGCATTTTTGTGAATCAATAATATAAACTTTATTACACTAAGTATAACAACATGCGCAAAAGATTAGTCATACCAGAACGTCCACGTGATACACTGTCAGATGCATCCTTTACAACTTCAATTGCTGGTTATACTGGTTCTAGGAGAAAAACAACAAGCATGCGCAAAACTTTTGGTATTTTCGATCCACTGGCATTTGGAAAACCACTACCTCTTAATTCTCGGGTTGAACCAGAAGAACAGTTGCCAGATCGTCGTCTTCTTTATCGTGCATCTTATTTGGAAGGTTTTGTCGAAACAGAAATGCCTGGTTTTGTAGAGTTTACAAGAGATGGTCCAAAGGTTTTTACAATTGGGAAAGAAGGGGTAGCTCAACTTTATCCACACGATCTCCCAACAAATCTATTTGTTTCTCTAAATCCAAAACTTGCAATGCTTTATGCTCAAGATCCACTTCTTTCCAGAAGAATCTGCTCTATGTTGCTTGCAACCAGTTCCCGTCCATTTGCAACATTTCTAACAACTTCATTTGGATTACACGAAGATCATTCTAAATTTTTCATTGCATTATCAGATATTACTGATTTTCATCCTGTTGTTAGGCTTTCGATGAGAAATGCATCGTTCACTCTTGTACCTAGTCGTAATGATGCCAGTGCTCTTCACTGGGAAGGCAGGGCAGTTTTTTCATCACAAGTTGCATTTACGGTTGGTAGGGAGATCTATATATATCAAGAATTTGATCAATCAGCTGTTTCTTATTATTTAGGTAGTGGTGAGAATGTATTACGTTATCGTAGTCTGTATTTTGGACTATCTCACGATGGTAGACTATACATAAACTAAGTTTGGCACTAGAAGAGCAAATTTTTAATCCTTAATCAAGATATAAGCACATGCTCGGCAGATCTATAATATTCGTTTTACTTGCGTGTTCACTGTCTTTTGCACTTAATATTGTTTCACCCAGTTCTCATGCTATCGAAGATAGGGACATTATTGATCTCGGAACAATCGGTCCTGGTCAAACAGTTTCTATTCTCATTGATCCAAAAGTGAGCGATGGTGGTATTTTTGGCTCTGGTGGATTATACGACCAAGCAGTTGTAACTGATCTTCCAGCTGGGTGGGAAAGCACTGAAAGTAAGTTATATCAAAACCCACTTCAAGTTACAATAACTGCCGATCCCAATGCCCCAGAAGGGGATTATGCAATAACTCTTGTAGCAATAGATGAAGCCAATGGTGAAAAATTAGGCAACGTTACTTTCTATGCAAAAGTCAGAATCACTTGGGATGTTATGGATTTTGAAGTTTCACCATCCTATCTTGTAGCTGGTCCAGGTCAGCCAGCAAGGTTTGAAATAAAAATTACCAATCTTGGTTCAACAAGCGATGTTTTCCAAGTAAGTTCAGTTGGCTCAAAAAGATGGGAATTCAAAAAACCAATTTTTGTACCTGCACAATCATCCAAAACAATTTTTTATGAAGTTGTTGGAACTGAGGAAGAAACCTACCAAACATCAATCAAAGTTGTTTCTCTTGCAAGTGACAATATCGCAAGTGAAAAAAACGTTACAATGTTTGTAAGGTCAGATCTTCTTGGTGATTATAAAGCAACAAACAATGGTGTGTTAGTATTCCCGATATTTGAATCACTTACCTATTCACTAGCTGGTTTATTGTCAAATTTCTTAGGCTGATTCTTTTTTATGTGCTCATGCACTAAATAAAAGATGTGAAGTAATGCATACCAAATCTCAAAAACAGGATAGAGAAAGTGCTGTTGATTTTATTATAAAAAAAATACTCGAAGGTGAGCGTAAGCTTGATAAATTAAAACGCCAGGCATCGCACATGTTCCATTGTTCATCATTAATAAAAAACCCAGAAATTTTAGAAAGATTTCCAAAAAATAAACTAACAAAAGAAATCCAATTACTTCTTATAAAAAAACCCACTAGAACACTTTCTGGTGTGACTCCAATTGCAGTAATGATCAAGCCCCAGGGTTCCTGTTCTTATAATTGCATTTATTGTCCCATGCCAGACCTTGCTGCTAAAAGCTATACTGGTTTTGAACCAGCTGCTCTTCGTGCAAGGCAGTATGGTTTTGATCCATATATGCAGGCATTGAGTAGGGTGGAACAGTTTGAAGGCGGAGGTCATTCAACTGATAAATGCGAAGTTATTGTTATGGGCGGAACGTTCCTCCAGATGAATCCAACTTATAAAAAAAGTTTCATAAAAGGAATCTATGATGGTTTGAATGGTTTTAAGTCACAATCCCTTGCCTCTGCAATGAAACATAATGAAACTGCAAAACACAGGGCAATCGGTCTTACAATAGAAACACGGCCAGATGTTTGTACAAAATATATCAATGAAATGCTATCATATGGTGCAACAAGAGTTGAACTTGGAGTGCAACATCCAGATGATAAAATTTATGCTTTAGTTCAAAGGGGACACAAAGTTAAGGATGTTACTGATTCCACTAAAAAACTAAAAGATTCTGCTTTTAAGGTTCTTTATCATATCATGCCAGGGCTTCCTGGCTCCAGTCCAAAAAAAGATATTAAATTCGTAAAAAAATTATTTGCTGACGAAAATTTCAGACCAGATATGCTGAAAATATACCCAACTCTTGTTGTTGGCGGAACAAAACTCGAAAGAATGGCAAAATCAGGAAAATACATTCCCTATTCTGCAGAAGAAGCTGCTGATATTATTTCTGAGTTCTATCGTTATATCCCAAATTATGTGAGAGTGATGCGTATCCAGAGGGATATACCATCACCAAAAATACAATCTGGTGTCAAAAAAAGCAATTTACGTGAACTTGTTGAAGCTAAAATTAGAGAGAAGAAAATAATTCCTAATGAAATTCGCTATCGCGAAGTTGGTTTACAAAAAAGAAAACTAGATCTTTCAGATTTTGAGCTAAAAATAACTGAATACAAAGCAAATGGTGGAAAGGAATTTTTTATTTCTTATGAGAATGAAGGTATTCTAGCAGGTTTTATTCGCCTGAGATTTCCAAAAAATTCATCAGCCTTAATTCGCGAACTTCATGTTTATGGGGCAGAAGTTCCACTTGATGGTGAAGGTAAAGTACAGCACATGGGTTTTGGTAATAATCTTTTGAAAAAAGCAGAAGAAATCTCCCAGGATAACAATAAAGATGAAATTTTGATAATTAGTGGGGTTGGGGTTAGGGAATATTACAGAAAAAAAGGTTACACTCTTTCAAAAACATACATGAGAAAAAAATTACCCCTTCACTGAAATTTTTTCCTCTTCCCAATATTCTTTGAGGAGCTCATCTTGTTGTTTTAACAAACCAAGATAATCTTTTTGCAATGTGCTAAAATGTCCTTCTTCTTCATCACCAAAAATCCGGATTTGTCTTTCAGCATTTTTTAGCTGTATCTTGGCGTTGATTTCACTTATTCTTTTCAAATTCTCTTGAATTTCTATAAGTGCTTTTGGATTTATCCACACAGTTCTGTTTGATATCTCGACTTTAACCTCGTTTTCTACTGTCTGGGTTGGCATATAATCTTTTTCAAAATCTGCTAAACCAAGTCCGCATCGTTTCATTATTTGCACAAGTTTCTTTTTGTCTGTTTCAGTGATTGATTCTACTTTCAATGGTTTTGCAAGACATCCAGCTGCAATAACATCAAGAACGGCTTTCCTCTCCTCAGTGTTCATCTTTGCTGCTATTAAGCATAATTTGGCTATTTCAAATCTGTTCTCATAATTTGTTTTGACTATTACTCCTCTTTCTTGAAGGATGTCATAAGCTTTTCCTTCTTTTGTTTTGATTGAATCTTTTATCTCTTCCTTTGTAAATCCGCTCAAAACCTTTGCCAATGCATCAAGTTTTCTCTGGTGTGGGTAAATAAGTTCTATATTGCAGCTTTTTGCTTTGGCCATCAATTTTGCCCAATTAGCTTCAACTGACTTTAATTCGTGGGAGTCATCACAGTAAATATTTTTTTTGAACTCTAGTTCGGCCTTCTTCTTACTTAATTCGATGAGTCTTCCTATATCGCGGGCCGTTAGTTCCATGTGATCTCCTTTTGGTTATAATTACTATAACAATAAATAAAAATGCCATCCCAACAACAATCGGGGCATAACATTGGCTAATTTCCTCTTCAATCTCTATTATCTTCATTTTTCCTTCCATTTCAGTTGTTATCAAATCTAATTCTTTTGCAAGTCTTGCTGTTCTATAAGCTAGTGAAGTTTGGTTCTGTGTATAAAAGTATGCAGCATGGGATTGGTATACATTTCCCCATAATGAGTTTCTGGTTTCATTCACTATTGATAGGCTTACATTATCTAAAACATCTTCTGATTGGACAATTACAAAAACTGCGTCGTAAATTGCAGCACCATACTCACCATCCTGGAAAGCTTCTTCTGCAATTTCAAGTCTATCTTCAAGATTGCTTTCAAGACTTTGAATGTTTGAAGCCTCATTTAGTTTTCTCTCTGCAATATCTTTCCATTCGCTTTCATCTATTTTGTTTCCACTTTCATTGGTTGAATTCAGAAGACCTTTTGCAACTTCACACCATGCTTGAGCATACATAATGTCATTATATGCAATGTACTTTTCTTCCTCAAGAAGATTATCTATTTCTGTATTTTCTAATTTATTCTGTGCCCAGTTCTGGCGTAAATCCGCTCCAATAACCCACTGAAAATTACTATCAGTGATGGTTGGTCTTTCTATATCACCAAGACACTCACTAATATCATCAACTTTCTCATCAAGATCCACATTTCCTTCAATTGTTGCATATATTGTCCACAAATCAATATAATTTAGGAATGCTTCATTTGCAGCTGTGAACAAATATCCTTTTTCTAAAATTGCATTTTGTCTAAGAACCTCATTTTCAAAAAAACTTTTTATGATGGCAGTTTCATTATCATTTGCAGTGATATTTGCAACAAGTTGTTCTTCAAGATCAATCATTCTTTCTGCAACTTTTTCAAATTCCTTCATATTTGAATAATTGTAATATGGTACTTCTGGTATCTCTCTTTTCTTTGATGATAATTCTACTTCTTCTATTGTTTCATTGTAAAAAACAAATCCAATAATCTCATCCATGCTTTTTGCTTGTAACACTGTCAGATTAAGTTGTTCTTTCAAATCCTTTAGTAAAAATGTTTCATAGAGGTCTTCTTCTGGTGTTATGAAGTATTTTGCACCTATTGTGGAAGCTCCTTTTGCCTTTTCATAGAGTCCGCCTACAGCACCAACATTGCCAAATATATCTACTGTTCCTGTTATCATTGTGTCTTCCCTAAGTTCGATATTTTTGAACAATGAATATGCCATTATGCTGAACGAAGCTCCTCCGCTTGGTCCCTCTATAAGATTTCCTCCTTTGTCTGGGAAATTAACATAAACATTACAGTTTTCGTTTGAGTTGGATGCTTTTTTTGCATAGGTGATTGCATCTTCTATTGATTTTTGTGTACTAACACCTATCTTCGGAGTTATTGTTACATAGGTGTCACCTGATCCCTGTGCAAGCGACATGGTTACCTGAACAAGGTCTCCATCGTCTCCAACAACAGCTGGTATGTAGTGTGAAACCTCCCCACTACACGATGCAAAAGCAAGTGAGAGCATCCCAATTAAAAGTAGAAAAAATCGCATGTTATTTTCTTTTGGGTTATATTAATAAATTAATCATCGTGATTATCATCTATGGATAGCAGTCTTAAGAAAAAACTAATTGCCCTCCGGACCAGAATCCGCAAGCTTGACAGCGCAGTTATTGCATTTTCTGGAAGGCTTGACAGTACATTTCTTATGCGAATTTGTCGTGATGAACTTGGTGATAGGGCAGTTGCAGTTACATCTATTTCAGATGATTATCCAAGTTCAGAGTTAGTAATTGCAAAACGAATCGCAAAAATAATTGGCATAAAACACATTTTTCTTGATAATTCAGAAAGAGTATATCACAGTCCAAGAGTCTATAGTAATATGAAAAGTCTTGCAATGCGTATGCAATTTAAACATGTTGTGGACGGTTCTCATCGCGATGATGCAAAACGTCGAAATGCAAAATTCCTTGCTGCAAGAAGAGCACGAGTAAAGAGTCCGCTTCTTGAAACAAATCTTTCAAAAGCAGAAATAATGTTACTTGCAAAAGAATTGGGACTTCCTAATTTTGACAAAAAAAGAATCAAGAAAAAGAAATAGTTATTCCTTAGGGATATTTTTTTCTGGTTTGCCAAGTTTTTTGAATGCCATAATGCCTTTTTCTGTTCTTGAGAACTGGTAGTTTTCAGATAGGTATAATTTTTCTAATTGGCTTCCTGTTTCTGTTATATAATCAGCAATGTTACCTTTTGGTATGTCCTCATATAAATATCCCATGACATATTCGTGTCCTGAAGCAGAAGCTTCTTTTTCTCTTTCTATGAGAAGAATTCTTCTTACTCCTCTTCCTTCATATGCTAACAATACTGCAGGGTCTTCAAGATAAAGTGCATTTGGCTGGTTGTTTGTTATCTTCATTTCCTTTACATCTAAGTAAGCTGGCCAGCTTAGCCCAACCCCTATAATCATACGATTTACTGTTGCTCCAAAACTCTTCCCATATTGTAAGATATTCCCAACTTCAGCTTCTGTTACATCAAAAGCACATTTTCTCATTATTTTTACACTTTCTTCAACATCATCCATGGTAAGCCTTTTTACCTCTATCTCATCCTCAGACATGAGGTTAATGAATCTTTTTTTAGGAGCTTCAATCTCCTTTTTTTTATCTGCCTGTTTGAATGATTCCATTTTTTATCCCTTGTTTTTGTTTGTTGAAATTCGCTTTTGGTTGTTGATCTGGCCATGGGCCAGATGGGGTTCGAGGGGCTACAGCCCCTCAAAGAACCAAAAACAAACAAAACTACATGAACTTTGCTTTGCACACTGGGCATTGAGTGTACATACAGTCCATTCTATACCCACAAATAGGACATACATAGGAAGTTTTATTAGCTCTTTCTAATTCAGCTTCAAAGTCGTAAAAGCATTTTACACATTTCTTAATGCTAAGTTCATTAAGTGCTTCACAATGTGGACATCTTCTTCTAAACATACTTGATATTCTTACACCGCATTTTGGGCATCTTTCCATTTTTAGATTTATGTTCTCTCCGCAATTAGGACAATTATCCCCTGGTTTTTTCTTTCCTTTAAAAAAATCAAACATTAAACATCACGGTATGATAGTGCAGTTGATATCATAATTTCTTAACGGCATTATGCTCCTACCGCAGAATTCAGTTGTATCCCCTAATTCATCTGCTATTGATCCAAAGCCGCAATCAGCATCAATATATCCAAGTTTTGAAAATACTAGTGGTTTGTTTAGAGGCGTCTGCAATGGTGTTCTCACATAAGTGTATTTTGTACTTGTACCTGTTATTGCATCTTCTATTTCAAGACAGCATTTATCTGGCTTCCCAAAGCCAGCCATCACATCCATGTACAAGTCTGAGTCTATGTCGTCCATATCACCTGCTATAGTGTCTGTACTTCCATTCTGGAATGTTCTTGTACACTCATAAGTTCCTGATGTTTGATTACACTCATTACATCCTGCTATAGTTACCCCACCGGGTGGACATCTGAAGTTTACAATGTTTGGGTTGAAATATGGGCTTACTTCTGATGCCGTTGGATCAGCAGCTGGTAGATTACAATGTGATCCATCATCACATTCGTCTGTTCCACATAAACCTTGTGCAACATCTAATCCAGTACAAAGTGTACAATTAACAGAAGCCTCTGCAAATTTCCTTTCAAGTACGGCGCTTGGAGGAGTAGAGGACATAAGTTGGAATGCAGTTTGCAATGCACAGAATTTTTCATCTTTTGTTCCAACCACCAAACCATCTGCTCCACTGGCAGAAGTTGTTACAAATGCCGAACTACCCGATCCTCTTACTGGACTGAAAATTATCCCCATTAATCCAGATTTAACGAAAGTTCCTTGTTTGTTTGCTATTGCCTTAAGAAGTTCTTCGTAATTATTATCATTCCAATAGGCATTATTCGGTGCACTTAATCCAACTAGCATAGTTGGTTTGTTTATTCTGGTGGCATTGAGTGCTGTCTGAGCATAGGATGAAATTTCATCAATTATCTGCTCCGAATTTTTATTAGGGACAGTATAATCAAAAGTAACAAGATCTATTCTGGTGCTTAATGATGGGTCATTTCCAAGGATCCCATCAATGATATCTCTGAAATTAGTCACACTGTTTGGATCAGATACATGGAAAGCAACTAGACAACCATAACATTTGTCCTTCATTATAACTGCTCTCTCATCAATTGCAACTGCTTTAGCTGCCAATGCAGAAGTTGAGTAAGTGGAACTTCCATCTACTTCATATATTATTACTACTGCTGCACCCATACCACCTATTAATGGTTCAAAGTCATACTTACTATATTGACTTGGGGGGCTACTATCTGTTCCCCAGAAATCGCTCCAACCACTAACATCGTGGTGTTGCGGGTTGGTAAGATCCCATATGTTAGCATCACTCATCTCCAATACTGGCATTATCCCTGCTTTCATATAGTCACCAAGTCTTTCCTTCATTATGCTTGCATCTGGTATTGTTCTTGGGGCTCCCATTATACCGGGTGAATATCCATTGTAGTCACTCATATCAGGTATATCTTCGTTATAGCATGTTGCATACTCATCCATTGTCGTATGCCAGAAATTGTAATCTGCTTCGATTTCACATATTCTTTCTGTGATCATTTGAGATGTTGGATCAACATCTAGTTCATGGGTGACAGTTGGGAGATAAACATTATCATAGTTGTATATTTTTTGATATGCAAGTGTTGATGTTGTGCATGGTTCACACCATCCTAATTCTCTTACAACTGGTTTGAACTCATCATCAAGTTTGCACGCGCTTCCAAATGTAGTTCCGTTGTGTTTGAACAAATATACATAGTTGCTGAATGCAACATAATAAGCAGGTCTTCCACCGTACATTGATGGACCATAAGAATAATAGTCATATGCACGGTCCAAATATTCGTATTCTATTTGTTCCAATGTACATGCATCTGTTCCTCTGGTGGTAACCATCGGCTCGTTGAATATATTCCTTTTTCTGAATGCTTGTGCTGCAGATGAACTTAGGAGTTTTTTTGTGGAACTTGAATAATAGAGCCAATCTCCATCTCCACCATCTTCCCAATTTCCACTACCCATAAACAATTGTTCGTAATAAACTATCCATGGTATCGAGGTCAAAATTACGTCTGCAGGTATGACTTCCTCATTGCAGTCAGTGGCTGCTTTTGCTTTGAGTGCATTTATCCGTTCTGTGAAATATGGTTTAAATGCATCCATGAGTTCCTGCCATTCAGAATCATCTATATCGTCTAAGCTGATTCGGATAAAGTCATCTGTTTCAACTCCACTTGTAACATTTACACCACAATGGTCAACAATAAACATGTCTTCGAAATCGCCTGGTATTGAAAGAGCATAACCAATAATTTCATTTCCTCTGAACTGAACTGTACCTGCATCCATCGAACCAAAAAACACAGCACCGCCTATTGGAGGTCCAGTTGCACTTTCTGTAATATCTGGATCCCATAACTCTCTGCTACAAGTATCAGCACTATAGTCATCTCTACAGTCCCAATAACTATCATAGCCCCAATAATCCCACCAATAAATCCTTGGAAATTCTATGCTTGACGGTGAGTTAATCATGTATTCATATGGGTAGTAACTGTATCGCCGTACATCATCATCCATATCATTAAAAGCATCATGAAATGTAAGGCTAAAGTTCCCCCACCATCCCCATAGTTTTTCTTTCCATGCATCATCTATATCGCTATAATCAACATCGTCCAGTATGTGGTCACCAACAACTGCATTCATACTACCATTGACCTCAAAATACCCATATCTTACTGCTACCTCAGCATAGTCAAATGTTGGAGGGTTGTTTCCATTTAATGTCACATCCATAGTTGGATAACAAAATACTTTTTCCTGATCATTTTCATCTTTTGCAGCCACGCAATCAGTGACAATTTCGATTTCAGTATCTCCTACCTCCTGTATCATCACACCTCTATTGTAAACTGTATTGTCACATTTTCCTGAATAACACTCTGTTTTATCAAGTCTACATTCAAATGGCGCTCTTCCCTCTCCAGGCACAAGCCCATAAATCGATTCTGCATGTGCAATAGTCAGTTGTCTTTTGTAAAATCCTTCATCTATTTTTTTGAATAATCTTAAGTACTCAGCATCATCATAGTAATATCCTTCATAATATCCTGACCAATCAGCAAAAAATCCATGTCGTAGATTCCTTGCAAATTTGTAATTAGCACTATCAGCAACCACAGTTCCTGGGAGTGTATTATCTATGCTACTAGTCCAACCCGGAATTGTTATGGTTGATTCATCATAACTAACTGGTTCTGGTGGATCACTATCCATAACACAATTCTCAGTTATGTCATCTGCTGGATTGTCAAAATCTTGAAGTGTAGTAGGATTGATGTAATTCATATAACGATCAACCTTAGTATCACCAGTCATGGTCATTGTTAATGCACAATATTTGTCAGATACTGGAAGCAGATATCTATATTGATCAAATTCATCAAATGATGCACCTGCACCCATCCTAAATACATTTACTACTCCCTTTGATGATTTTATTATTTTTCCAAATTTTTCATCAAATGGTATGAATCTGCAATTTGCTTTGTAAAAATTCATAATTGCCGATGCTGATTCTGCCGGGGGGTCACCCTCTGCATCCTCTGCAGGGTTTGCATATCCTGGTGCAGGAGTTGGGTTAAATATGAAAGCACCACAAACCATTGCAGTACAATTTGGATTTGTACATGGATTTTCAAAATCCTGTGAACAGATTGGTGTTAGTCTTGTTATTCCATCATCATATGTTGCATTACATCCCGTTTGTGGATCGCATGTACCAACTATCGGGAGTTCTCCTCCATTGGGATCTATACCGTTTACTGCATTAAGTGGATAATATAATTTACATACACTTGGAACATCACTTCCTTGTTCTCTCATACAACACCCAACTTGCGGTATCTCTTCTATACAACCAAACGCAATTATTGTGAAAACTAAAATCAAGATAATTTTTCTATCCATCAAATCACTTTACTAAACATTTTTGTCAGATCTGTTGAATCTGCTCCAAGTACAGTCATTATATACCTAACAAATACCATAGTTAGGAAAAATGCAATCAATGGGTGGAGTATGAGTTGCGAATAAACTTTAGATAATTCGCTTTTTACATCTCCAAGTGCTAGTCCGCTCGATCCTCCTTCACCACTATTCATACTAGTAAGAACTGAAACGGCGGTACTCATAGTAGGGTAACAATATTGGTCCTGTACTGTTTGTGTGTTTTCAATTGGCGGAGGGGCAGGAACAAAACTAGGATCAAGAAGAACATAGAAAACTGGAAAAATGTAATAAAATCCAATTCCTATGGACATCATAAGTGCTCCTGCTCCGCGAGTAAAGTAAAAACTTCTTAGTAAAAGACCAAGTGGAATAAACACCCCTAGCATGTTATTCTGAATGTAACGAATGAGTTCCGCTTGTGCATTTAATGTTATCAGCATATTTGTTAAGAGATTATTTGCTATTCTAAGTCTCTCTGCACGTTGATAATATGATGTAACCCAACCTCCCTGGAAAAATGTAATTCCCAAGGCACTAAGTTGAAGATCAAGTAAGAAAAATGTGTTGTATGTTTCTGATCCTGCACTCCCATCAAGTATGCCTTCCTGTGCTTCTGCAAGTGCCAATGCCTTTTCCTGGATTTTGCACCGAATTCCATCATATGCTTGATCCATCACGGTGTTACTAGTGTCTGTGGCAGTATTCTCAATATTTATCGATTCGCCTCTACAGTTAATCGTTCCGTGTATAGTGTTCCCTGCCACTTCCAGGGCACCGCCTAGTATCAACAAGAAAAAAATCGCCATGAATCCGTTTGCAGCTGATTGTAACAATTCTGATTTTGCATAGTTTTCAAGTTCTCTTATGCTAAAAGCACGTGCAATCATCAACAGTATGTTGTAAATAGCTATAGAGGTCATGACTGCAAGTAAACATAGGAAAATCCAATGGCTCTGCCAATTGGTAAGAATATCCACCAATAATACTGGATTTGTTATGTTCGCAACCATCACTACACCACATCGAAATTATATTTCGATTTAATAAAATATTTCATATTTTATACCATCTGTACTATTTTACTTAAATCTATTTCATCACCGTATAATCTTGATAAGTATGAAACACTTGCTATTGTTGCAAGCAATGCAACTGTCGGGAAAAATCCTCCTCCAATGTAAGCATGCGCAGCATATTCCAATGCATATGGTATGTCTCCCAGGCGTTCATCATTACATGGTTCTGCATATGAATTATCTATGGCTAAATAGGCACATTTTACCGGGTCTTCACCCCATGTGCTCATGGCAAAGAATTCACCGTCTGATCTTTCAAGTGCGGCTTCGCCTTCATGGAATTCAGCAGCTCCGATTCCACTTGGTTCTTCAAAAAGCACATCTCCCATCAAATAAAATACGGCAAGGACTGTTGGATAGACAATCATAAATGCCATAGAAACTGATATCAAAACTGCTCCAAGATTTCTCATATATGGAATACACCTTACAAATATTCCAACAGGTAAGAAAACAAATGCAAATCCTTTGTATACAAATATCAGAATAAAAAGATAACTAAGCTCAGTGAAATATGTTATTACTAGTCCATTATATGCAACGTTTAGGGCAGCCATACCTGCTCCATATCCACCATATGGTTGCATATTCTGTCCACCCCAACCAAACCAACAACCAAGCCCAACTCGGCCTATTGAGAAGTCACATATAAATCCACTATAATATGATAGCACTGTGTATGCTTCAAGCTGATATCTGCTTACAACCATTGCATCATGAGTGAACTCAAGTCCATCACGTAAGAAATATCCCGCAGCTTCAAATATGTTTGCACTTGGTATCCCAGTTACATCAACTACGCCTGCAATTTCAGATATGTCAATGCTGCAAAATGACGATACTGTTAGTGTAATCACTGCTATTGTAGCTATTGAAATTCCAAGTTGGATAATCTCTGTTTTTGCCCAAAGAGATAATTTTGGATTTGAAAGAGCTTTGCTTGCCATATAACTTAATGCTATCAAAATCGCAGTTGTGACTGCTGCCAAACCAACAAGTGGAAATATTGTGGTGTCCATGAAAGTTGTAAACGGTCCGCCACACATCAGTTGGGTATCCATCATGTAAACCTCGCAATTGCACTTACATCTACTTCAGCACCCATAAGCGAACTCAATCCTCTGATTGTACCTGCGACTATCAACAATGCTATCACAGGTCCAAGTGTTGCTCTAAGTAGAATTGATTTTAAGTAGGCCTTTATCCCAGTCCTTATATCCATATACGAACTTTTTGCTTTGTTATCATTACTTCCCCATGGATCATCTGCATCGCAAGTTGTTAAACTTCCAGGGCTTCCACTATAAGCTCCTGCAGCTGCTGAACCATCAAATGTTTCTGCTAACATCTCATTGAATATAATCCCCAATGGAAGCATTATATGAAGTGAAATTGCAAGTGCAATGAAAAATCCACCTGCACCTCTTGTCAGTTTAAATGTTCTTAATAAAATTCCAATCGGAAGCAAAACTTTGAGTGCATATTCTCCTGCTATTGTAACTAATTTTTCCATTCCACTAACTTCAGCATATGCAAATCCAATAATCCCACCTGCCATACCCAGAGGTGGATTAAGCATGCTATAAGCACCACAACTGCTTACAGAGTAACCCATACCAAATAAACTACACTGGAATGCTTTTGATGCTTCACGTGATGCTGATGAATCCAAACTAGTTACGGTGTTAAGCATCGTTTTTGCATCACTACTCCAACTTGCTAATATCACTTCTGCTTTGTCTTGTATATTGCCGCTTCCGCCGGTGAATGCACCATTTTCTGAAATTCCATCAAGAATATTTACTGATCCATAGAAAACTGCAATCATCACAAGAAGTACAAGAAGTTGGAAGAACTCTTCCTTTGCTATCATCTTTAGTTCGTTTATGTCCATACCAAAGCCAACTGCATAAACCATCGCTAGTAATGTTGCTGCGGTGAATATTGCAAGTGCTGCTGTTGTTTGCCATGCAGCAAAAGCCAAAGGCACAAACAAAAGTAAAAGAAGCAGTTTCTTCATGTCAGAACACCTTTGATAATCCTGGGATTTCTATGTCCCCGCCTAAGGTGTGCGACAAGCTTCTTATGAATATAAGTGTGGCAACAACATTGAACAATGGAAGTAGATAGACTGGCACCATATACTTTGCCAAATCTGTTATTACTGGTCGGCCAACTAATCCGGTGTCTCCTACTTTTGTAAATGTGCTAAGGTCCTGATCTGGTCTTGTATTTGCTGGTTTGCATAAATCCTGACAATGAGCATTTATTGGTGGGGAATACATATATTCTTCTTCTGCAAAAATACACATCTCACAAGCAGTTCTTGGTATCGCAAGTCTATATTCTGATGGACATATGTCAAGACCACAACTTAATCCTGCAGTATAAGTTACTGGGAGTGCAGGTGAATTTGACAAAATCATTTTTTGTGCTGGACAAAGAGTGCACTCTCCCTCAGCCATTGCTTCAATTTTTAGATCTTCTAATTCATCAAGATCAACTTTGCATCCATCTGGACAACTATTACAATCTGATATGATGTCATCCCCATCTCCATCATCTGTCCTACAACTACTGGGAACTAGATTCCAATATGTACTGCCATCATGTGCATTCAAGAATTCTTGAATTCTACATTCTGGTTTGCAAGTACCGCATAAATCATTACACACTCCAGTTGGTGGCAACACGTAGACACAATTATTTTCTGCATTATTAATATCAGCATTACAATATTGTGCTCGTTCGCATCTTTCTTCTGCGTCATCATCTGCATTTTCTTTTGTTGGTCTCCAAGTTGGGTTATTTGATTTCGTAACTCTACAATCGTAACTTGATTGCAAACATAAATCATAATCTTCTTCGTCATCTCCATTATCGCTTGCTAGATATAAGTCTATCTCGGTTATGGTAGTATCATATCTACAATCTGATGCCAGCGGAGGTATTACCTTACATGTAGTTGGGCATTTTGCTACCTCTTCAGGTATAGTTACCTGCACTGTTCGTTTTATCTTACAATGTTCTGACATCAAAGCACATGATAGCGGGACATTAATATCTTCACTATTATTATGATTTCGTTTAATACAATCTGGTGCTGTGGGGTATGGCAATTCTCTGCAACCAACTGGGCATGTTCCCCATAATCCCCAATTACAAGAGTATGCCTGCCCACCTGAATACGGGCTACTGCTATTCTGAACAGGCATACCAGTATTTGGCAATCCTGCTCCAGGAGCCCAAATTGGAAGAGTCCCATTTACAAATTGTTCAGCTATTGTGGCATCATTAAATAATAATTTTACTTCATCACTTTGATTAAACACTGTTACCTGCCCACTCTTTACAACAAATGCAAGTGGTGGTGGTATTTTACATTCTGCAGGGCACCCACTACTATATTCTTCTGATACTCCATCTCCACTTATTGAAATTTGTAATGTAAACCAGTTAAATATATACATTCCCGGGAAAAAAAACATGGCACCTATGGCTACCGCCATCAGAAGTCCACCAAGCTTTCTACTGAAAAAGAAGCTTCTTGCGACTATACCTATGGCAAGAATAACTGGTCCCATCTTTCCGGCTATCTCCTTCACAAAGAATTTTTGAGCGCCTACAAATGAAAGTAAGGTTGTGTAATTTTCGAAGAGTATTGCGTTCATGTCTGCGTAAAGAGCATAATATCCTCCAAAGCCCATATTTATTCCAAGTTGTGCACAATATATCAGACTCAAGCAGTTCAGACCAAATCTTCTTCCTATCCATTGTATGTCATTTGCATTACTATCAAGAACATTTTTTGCATTTGATTTTATGTTACTATAAATTTGGTCATCAAGATAATATTCTGTGACATCCTGAAGGCATTCTATACTTCCTTTTTGTGTGCCGCCATATGCTAAGTTACATCCTGCTATTGGTATTCCATCTGGTCCAGTGTCAGTCATTATTCCAATAACAAGAAGATCTATGAATGCGATTGTTGCAATAAGGGCAACAACTATTATGGCATTTGTAAATACTTGTACAAATTCTGTTTTTGCCCATGCTTGCAATTCTGGCATCTCCAGTCCACTCCCAAACATATAGGCTATTGAAACCAGTGTGATTGATATGATAAGAGCAAGAACAGTCAGTACTTGCCAATTATTTGCTATCTCTAATATAGAATTTTCTGTAGTGTCTTCAAATACTTCGTCTGCAGTATCTGCGAAAGCAATTACAGAAAATAATAATAACAACAGCAAGATTTTTCTCATCCAATCGCCCTCAATCCCTTATGCACGGCATTCATAAATGCCACAATTATTACTATTGTCAAGTTCGGGAAAAAGAACGCAAAAGGTAATAATTTCCCCACATTCCAGAAACCAATTGAATTACTGCATGCGTTTCCACCGCCAGAACATCCTCCATCTACAACCCTATCACATACTGCATCTTCAAAATCATCACAATCGTCTTCGTCTATGATATCATACATAGCTAATTCAAAAACATACATGAATGGAATTATGATATAAATTCCCAAACACAAGGCTATCAATAAATCCCCCATCTGCCGTGTTGGTATGAATATTCTAAGTAAAAATGCTACTGGCAGCAGCCATTGAACTATGTTTTCTTTTATGAAACCAAGCATTAGTTTTTGCATGTTAATGCTTACCAGTGCGGGTATCAAAAGTGAGCTGAATATCATTTCGTATTGGCTTGATCGTATCCTTTTGTATGCTGCCCCGGTTAGAGTATAACTGTTTACTAAAGGCATAGCAAAGCTCCAGGCAAATGACGAGTCCATCATCTCTGATATTTGCCTATCAACATATGATTTTGTTATATCCTCTGCATCCTGGCTAAGCTTGTCAAGATAACAGTATGCTACGTCATTCATACTTGCACTGTTGCAGGACAATGCACCAAAAGTTGTTCCCAAATTCGTAAGAAGTAGTTGTGAGAATCCTTCCATCGTGTAACATGTTCCAATAAGTATACCACTAAAAGCCATAAGAAAAACAATTGAGAAGCCAAGATGGTACATTTCGTCTTTAGAAAATACTAGAAAATTAGCATTTGTAAAAACTGTTCCGATCATGTACGTAATTGCTATCAATAATATGGTGAATGCTATTACTATGCTTATCAACACTCCCTGTTCTGCGAAAATACCAACTGTTGAATTATCTATGCAGTTGGTTGTGGAATCTATTGTCCACACTCCTGCTGCAGTTGCAAATGAAACAAAAATCAAAAATGCAAGTAATTTTTTCATATCAGTCTTTGCACCCCGAACATGTATGCTTCTCCTCCAAGTGCGGTAGATAAGCTTTTTGCCCCTGAGATTGTTATTATTGCTATTATTATCAGATCAATGTAGGTCAGAAAAACCAAATTATTAACAGCTTCAAGGAATGGTATCACAACATCAAATGCATTTAGCCAATATGGATCACCAGCCATGACAATTGGTTCCCATAATAATGTAAACACAGTAAAAAGTACCTGAAAAATAATTTGTATTATTGGATAGACAACATTTTGTACAAGAGTAACACAACCAGGATAGGCAGCCTGGCCACCAGGAATGAATAATAAAAATAAACAAACTATCAATGCAAAAGGATAATCCCCAAGCCCGAGCAAAACTCGTATTGGTTCTACTTCACAAAATCCAGCGGATGCTCCCATTACCCATGTTGCACCATTAAGGGTACTTTGATCAATTGATGGATTTGGCATGGTTATGCTTTGGTTGAGTTGATCAACTATAATTACCGATAATGGAAGGAAAACATAGGCTGCTATTGCTATTGAAATAAGTGTGTTGCCAAGTTTTCTTGTAAAAGGGATAACACGTACTATGAATGCACCCGGAAGCAAAATTGCTGGTACTATGACATCAGCATAAACAATAAGTAATCTTATTCCTTCAGATAGAAATATTGCATTTGTCAATGCTTGTGTTGCAATCGTGAGTGGTGTCAATAACAACATAGTACCTGATAGTGGGTTTGTTGCATAGCTTATGGACACATACCATAAAGGAATACTCAGATATGGTGAATAGGTTGATGCTGTTCTTATCTTTCCTCCAGCTTCTATTGCTTCCTTGAAGGCGTCATCAAATTCATCTATCCAATCATCTATTATCCCTACTGATGTTGTTATGTAATTTGATCCTGCAGCATTACCAGCTAATATTTCACCAATATCTCCGGATGTTACTGCACCAGTTACAACAATTGAAATTAGCGATATTATTATGAGTGCAACTCCAAATTCTCTGAGTTCTGTTTTTACCCATGCATTTAATTTTGGGTCTGATGTCATCTCAGCTATCATTTTTGTTATTGCAAGTAAAATTACAACAACCATTGCAGCTATTGGCACTGAGATTTTTATCTCATCTCCTATTGGAGTTACCAATCCAGCATGCAGAACTGATAACAATGTTAAAATTAACAATCCAGCACGCCAAAGAACCATAGCTAGACTTCTACCTTGTTAATTTAAATCTTTTTGATTTTGATCTGTTGAATCCTCGCAAAGTTTACCGAACAAATAATTATAAATCTACTAAAGTGTATTATAACATGAAATATGGTCTCGCTATTTTAGGAGTGCTCTTTTTTGTTAATTTAATTTCTGCAACAGACTGTCTTGATTGTGATGATCTTAACGAAGCATTACAAGGAAAGTTATTTACGTTAACACATACTTATGAAAAAACTATAGAAATTTATGCCTATTACGAAAATAATTCTGCTCCTGATCCAAGAGTCGCATTAAACAACACCGCAATAATAATAGAAATTACCAATGCTTCAAATAGTGGTAATTTTCCTCAGTTGCACAAAGTCTACACTGATCAAACTGGCAAAGCAGAATTTGATTTTTCTGAGTGGGCTGACGATTCAACTAGTGGATGCTTCAATATGAAAGTTCTCTACTGTCCTTTTTGTACTGTTGATTCTTCACACTGTGGTTTTGCAGAGTGTCTTTCTTTTTCAAGTATACGCAATACCTCTGGCTATTATAGTAATATAATTGGGGACATTGAAAACATAGATGATATTGAAGGCCCATCTGCTCCTGCAGTAGTTAACAACGGGACTTATCTTCCACAGGTTACTCTTGTTTCATTCTGTTCTCCACCGCCACCAGCCGCAACTACTCCTGCTTTTTGCCTTCCATTAATTCTTGTTTTTGCTTTACTAGGTGGTGCACTTTATCTTTCTGGACAGAATCCATTTGGTGTATTCAATCTTGGTTCTCCAAGAGTTGGAAGACATATTCGTTATCAAGCAAGAGCAAGAGGATTTTCATTTAGTGTTATGTCTGTTATTCAAGCTGCAGGATCAATTGCATCAACAGTAAGTCAAGTAAAAAAAGCAAAAGCAGAAGCAAAAAAAGAAGGAAAGAGTATGTCTACTGGTGATGCAATAAAAAAAGTGGAGAGCAATAGGGCAAGTTATAATATTATTGGTGCCTCCTCAGTGAATAGGATAAAGATGGGTATTGGTGGTTTTAAATCAGCACGGGCAAAAGCAGCTGCAAAGGGAGGAACAGCTCAAGGTCAAGCCATGCGCTCAGGACAAGATGCCGGAACTGGTGGTCGTGGTGTACAATTTTTAGGACCTGGACAAATGAGAATGCCTGGAGAGGGGTATGGAAATACTGGTGGCAAGTTAATGGCTAAATGGGGTGGAGGCAAGGGGGCATCTGGTTATTTTGGAAAGATGGCAGCTGGATTTACTGCAATGGGGGTAGGACTCTTATCAAGTTTGCCAATTTTCTATTCGTTTAGTGCAATTGCTACTGCTTGCGGCGCAGATACTAATATTATGGCAAGAATTGAAAGAGGATCTAGAGATCCTGCTAGAGCTCAAGCAGAACTAAACCAAAGACTTGGTCAAGACGGAAATCCAATAATTACTTTGTCTGATGGTGAAACAGAAGCAACTATGACTATGGCAGCAGGAGAAGAAACAACAACTGTTGGACTTACTGCCATACCAGTACCAGGTGAATCTCAACCAGAACAACCACCAGCAGAGAAACAAGCACAAGTTACAATGGACAATGAGACTGGAGAGGTAAAAGCTGTTTCTTACGAAGCCCCAGCAACTGCTAAGAATCCTGAAACAGGAGAAGCAACTGCTGGTCAAAAAGTAGCTGTTTCTGGAACATCTGGAGATGCAACTGTTAAAGTTGAAGCAGGAGGAACTACTACGGAATATAAAATTACTCAAGTTTCTCCAACTCCAGTTACTGGCGCAGAAGCAGATGCAGTAAAAGCATTAGCAGCACCAGGTGCAACACCGGCAGACGGACAAACAGTGGTTGTAGTTACTGCTCCAGATGGGGGAACAAAAATAAGGATAGATGGTGGAGATCAGGCAGGAACTTATAGTGTTGGAGCTGATGGTTCTGTTGCTAGAATCCAACCAGATGTTATTACTAAAACTGAACCTATTACTGGTCCTGCAGCAGACCAGATAAGGACTTTATGCAGTCCAACTACCGGTCCTTTACCAGAAGGTAATGTATCAGTTGTGGCAGGTCCTAATGGGGAACAGCAGTTCAAAATTGATGGTGGACCAAATGCAGGAACTTATACTTTTGGTGCAGATGGCTCGGTTACTAGAATTGAAACTGTTACTGGCCCTGCAGCAGATGCAGTAAAAGCATTAGCAGCACCAGGACTTACTGGTGATGGTATTATTGGCGGGTTTAAGGTTGGAGATACTCCAACAATGCCAGCTGATCGTTGGGCTGGTCAAATGACTCCAGCTGAAATAGCAAAATTAGAAGCACAAGGGCAATATGTTGGTGATCTCCAAAAACAAGACACATTCCTTGCATCATGTGCAGAGACTGTTATAGGTGTACAAGAAGCTATTGATCATGTTAAATCAACAACTCAGGCAGCAGCTGGAGATAGACACGATGAGATTGCAACTGCTATATCTGCTCCTGAAGGAAAAGCTCTTCTTGATGCTGCGTTAGATAGGGAAGCAACTACTGCTGCATCATTGGCATTTGGGAAACCAGTTGAACCAGAAGAAGCAACCAAACTCACAACTGGGGTTGCAAAAACAATTGAAGAAACTGATCTTTATCGCGGGGGGTTTGGAGCAGATGCTGTCAGAACTGTCTGGGATGAACATAATCCGGTTATGGGTGATGATAAAAGACAAGCACTAGAACGGGCTGGAATGGCCATCGATCAGATAGTTGCCAGTTTGCCAGTTGGTGATCTTGCAGAAATGACCCCAGCTAAATTACAAGGCCACTTAGAACAAAGATTGGGAGAAGGTGCTGCAACAGTACTCGAACATATAAAACTAGATCATGTATCCGGAAATATTCAAAGAGAGGCAGGAGAATTCAAACAAGAACTAACTGCACGATTAGGTGAAACTACAGCTTCCCAATTATTATCTACACCTCAAGAACAATTTCAAATATTGCGTGAGTCTTCTAATCGTATTTACGAAGCACGAGCTGATCCTAGTGGAACAGAAGCAGTTAGTTTAGTTATGAGAGATCCATCTAAACTTCCAGCAGATTTACAACTTTCTGTTGCCGAATATCATACTTATTCAGCTGCAGCTACTGAGGCAGCTATGATGTCAACTAGTATATATGATGACAATCGTGCAGCAAGCGGCGATACAACACAAGTGTTAAAGTATGGTGAAACGCAAGCAAATATTGCTCCTCATCTCGAAGAAGATGTTCTCCATGGAGCACAAATGGATTTACAAAGGGTCATGATCAAACAAGTAGATACACTTGATGAATCAAACAAAGCATTATTGCCTTCAGAATATGGTACGATGACTCGAAAGTATGATGATGGGTTCCAGCAAATAGGCGAAGCAAATCAAATGCAAGTTGCTTTCATGTCCGCTGGATTATTGGACCCAAGCAATCCTAGTACTTCTCCAACTAGTGCAGCACTTTCTACTGCATTATTCACAGAACTGGAGGTTAATAGAGCCTTGGATAAATCAAGGGACATATATCAAGACCTTGGTGTTGGCGGTGCTGTTGCTGATACTGGCCCTGTCGGTATGACTAAAGTTGGTACTCTACCAGATATAGATTATAACGCAGCAACTGCGAAATTAGCTCAAGAAGCTTATAGATATCATACTCTGGGAATGCCTGATGTTGCGCAAGCATATACTGAAGTTTTACATCATGTTACAGAAGCAAGAGATGCACCCAACAGTACTGAACGAGATGAACATTTGACACAAGCACGTCAAACATTATCTATAATGTCTATTGCCCCTACAACTCCTGATCAAGTTGGTCCTCAAGGACATATTTATGAAGCAGTTCATGGTGCAGAAACACACATAGAAGAAGCATATGATCTAGGACGACAAAGAATTGCAGAAGGAGATAGATACGCTGAGAAAGTGACTCAAAAAGTTCAAAAGATTATCGAAAAACAAAGGCGTGAAGATACAGAAAGGCATGGTATGTGAGCTTATGAGTTTTGCAACTGCCCCAATCAAAAGATTAAAACGATTGCTCACATCTGGAAATCTCTGGCTTTACATTCTCTCCTTGTTAAGAAATCAGAAAATCTATGCCTATGAAATGGACAATATGATTGAAAAAGAATTCTTCTTTAAACCAGATAAAATCATGATTTATATAGTTCTCTATCGTTTGGAAAATGAAAAACTCATAACTTCAAAATTCCAACAAAGAAGAAAATACTATTCAATAACAAAAAAAGGAAAAGAAACACTGGATTCTGCAAGGGAATATTTCAAAGTTTTATCAAATAAATTGTAAGTGTTAAATTTAAATTAACAACTGTTATATATTATTTAACATGTTAGAAAAACTTCTGCGTTCAAAAGCAGGTGTCAAGCTTATTGGTACAGTCCTATTCAACGATGGTCTTCATCTAAGGGAATTGGCCAGAAAGGCAAATATTTCACCATTTGAAGCAAAAAGAGAATTAGATATATTGTTAGATCTGGATCTATTGACTCGTAAGAAAGTGGGCAATCAGGTTTTTTTCTATACTAACAAAGAGTGTTCTTTTCTTCAGGATCTTAAAAATCTCTATCAAAAAACAGAGGGGTTTTTTATGGTTTTGAAAGAAGCACTGTTGCCACTTAACCTAAAGTATGCTTTCGTATTTGGTAGTATTGCAAAAGGAACAGAGATAAAGAATAGTGATCTAGATCTGTTAGTGATAGGTGATGAATCAGATACTAACCTGTCAAATATTATCTTCAAAACTCAGAAAAAGTTCAATAGAGACATAAATTTCATATTATGGTCAAGAAAAGATTTTCAGGAAAAACTAAACTCTAAAAACATGTTTCTATTTAATATTTTAAATCAAAAAATAATTTGGATTATGGGGGATGAGTATGAGTTTAGCAGAATTGTTAAAGAAGGATTTGGTAAGAAAATCAGAACCAGATAGAAATCAAGCACTAGAACTTTTGGCTTCAGCAGAACGAGATCTTAAAGCGGCAAATGATAATTTGGCCAGCTCAAATTATGATTGGGCACTTGCAATTTCTTATAATTCAATGCTCTCCAGTGGAAGGGCGCTCATGGCAAATAAAGGATATATACCAGTGACCGAGGCTCATCATCTTGCGGTCGTACGATTTTGTGATGCTGTTTTACAATCTAAAACTAATTTTGGGGGAACGTTCAATAAATATAGAGTTCGTCGTCATAATGTGGTATATGGAGCTGCTGGAAGTGTTGGGAGGGAAGAAGCAGAAACATCTATTAAGAATGCAGAATTATTCTACAAATGCATACGAGGGACTATAAAATGAGAATAATCATAACAGGAACTCCAGGAACAGGAAAATCAATAATTGCAAAGAAACTTGCAGATGAATTAAACCTGGAGCTTATAGACATAAAAAAACTTGTTCTAGCTAAAAAACTCAGAAACAAAAAACATGAAGTTGATATCAAAAAATTAGCACAAAATCTCAAGTTTCTAAAAACCAAAAAAGACTATGTTGTTGAAGGGCATCTTGCATGTGAGTTGTTTTTACCGAACGACTTCGTCGTTGTTTTACGTACAAATCCAAAAGTTCTCAAAAAAAGACTTGAAAAAAGAAAATACAGCAAAAGAAAAACACAAGAGAACTTGGCAGTTGAAATATTAGATTATTGTACTCAGAGGGTGATGATGTTCTATAAGAGAAAACCACTTGAGCTTGACACTTCCCAAAGGTCTCTCCAATCAAATATCCTTGAGATAAAAAAAGCAATAAAGCAAAAGAAGAAAAAGATTGACTGTGTTGACTATTCTGGATTTATCATTGAGGGATATTGATGGAAAAGGAAGAAAAAAAACTTATCGAAGCTGCTCTTTTCATCAGCTCCCGTGCCATGACCATCGAGGAATTCCGTACTCTTACTGGTATCGGTGCTCTTGGTTATCTTCAAACTGTTGTTGATGAATTAAAAAAAGATTATGAAGATCGTGCAATCGAAATAATAGAAATAGAAGGAAAGTACTCCATGCAAGTAAAAAATAATTATTTACAAAGAGTAAAGCAATTTGCACAGGATATTGAAATAAGCAAGTCTGCACTTCGTACTTTGGCGTATATTTCAAAAAATGATGGAATCTTGAAATCACTTTTAGTAAAACGAATTGGTACAAAAGTATACTCAGATGTTCATGAGTTGGTTGATGCTGGGTTTGTAAAAGCCCACAAAGCAGGAAGAACCAAGAAACTAACCCTAACCGAGAAGTTTAAGAAATATTTTGTTCAACAAAAACAACCTGTTGATGAAACTCAGTCAACACCAGAGACACAACAAACAGAATGATGGTTGTTAACACTTTTTTTATTCATTTAGCTGAGGTCGCATAACCTGGTAGTGCGCCGGTCTTGAAAACCGGTCCCTTCGGGATCGCAGGTTCAAATCCTGCCCTCAGCGTTCCATTTTTTTGAAAAAAAACTTATTATTAAAAATCAACTAAAAACCAATCCTATTCCTAAGACAACAATCAAAATCCCCAAAGCAAAAATTATCTTATAAAAGTCCTTTCTTGCAGCAATTTTCAATAAATAATCAATAGTAATAAAACCAACAACTGCTGCGACAATGCCTCCAAAGATCAATTCACCAGAAATGGAAAAATCTCCTTTTATTAGTGGCAAAGCCAATTCTACCCCCAAAACAGTTGGAATGCTCATCAAGAAGCTTAGTTTTAGTGATTCTTTTAATGAAAAATCTCTTCCAAGCAGTGCAACTAATGTAACCCCAGATCTACTTACACCTGGGAGTGCAGAAAGCCCCTGTGCCAACCCAACCAAAATTGCATTTTTACTAGTTAATTCTGCACCGAAATTTTCATTTCTATTTCTGTGCAAATATGCTATTATAATCAAAACAAATCCTATAAAAATTGTAAAAACTGAATCAGGAAATTCAAAATTAAGAGCAATAAATAATAATGGCAATCCAATAATCCCAGTCATCAAGGTTGTTATTATCAAAAAAACCAAAAGCTCTTTTTTTCCTTTTCTAAAGACACTCTTAATTATCTCAATTATGTCTTTTCTAAAATAAACAATGGCAGCCAAAAGAGTTCCACTGTGTAAAAATATTGCAGTGCTTAAAGCATCCTGGTAGCTCATACCAAAAAGAAATTTACCAACTAAAGCAACCATTGCTTTTGAACTGACTGGCAGCCATTCAGTTATGCCCTGTATAATTCCTAAGATGATGGCTTGTAATATGTCCATATAATTCGATTTCTCTTATGATTTTAAAATGGGGTTCTGAAGGGGCTTGCCCTTACAAATGGGGTTCGAGGGGTTTCCGAACCCCTCAAAGAACCATTATCCGCAGAATTCGGAGCTATTTCATTCTTTTTGGGGGATGAATGAGCGAGCTTGACGAAAACCGCTTTGGAAACATATATTATTGTTGTGCAAGTTTAAAAATTAAGGCAAAATTAAAAACACAACGGTTATTTTATATATCATTGCCCTATATTTAAAGGTGAATTCTATGGAAGCAAACCGAATCGTTGTAGAACTTTTTTTGGAAAAGCCAAATTTTCAAGAAGTTTCGACAGTTTCTCGTGCTCTTGAAACTGCAGGTATTGTGCCAATCATGATGCCGCCAGAAGACCGTGAGATAAATACTCATCTTGTTGTTGAAAAGGCTGATTTAGAACTTGCAAGGGCCAAAATAAAAGAACTTGGATTAAAAGCAATTGAAAAAGAAGTAATAATTATTACCCTTGAAAACAAACCCGGAACAATGGCCGAGGCTGCAGGAAAGATTTCTGCATCTGGTATTAACCTTACATATGCCTTTTCCGTTACTATGACTCCGACATTGTCCTATGTTCTTTTGGGAACTGCAGATAATGAAGCTGCTTTGAAAGCTCTTCAATAATTTTCATTAATTGTTTAAGGTGTGCTAATGCCAGTTTCAGTTATAGTTGGGATGCAATGGGGAGACGAAGGAAAAGGTAAAGTCGTGGATCTTTTGGCAAACAACTATGACTACATTGTAAGATTTAATGGTGGAGATAATGCTGGACACACAATAAAAGTCCAGGATAAAAAATTTGGTTTGCATCTTATTCCTTCAGGTGTGTTTTATCCTGAAAAAATCAAAATAATCGGAAATGGAGTTGTCATCAATCCAGATACTCTTCTAAAAGAAATTAATGATGTTGAATCTGCTGGGTTTTCCCTGGAAAATCTCTATATTAGTGATAGGGCACACATAATCCTACCCTGGCATAAATTACTAGATGGTATAGAAGATAGCAGAAACGAGATTGGTACAACTAAAAGAGGCATTGGGCCAACATACTGTGATAAAGCAGCACGAACAACTGCAATTAGGGTGGCTGATCTTTTAGATAAACAAAACCTTGAAAACAAAGTAAATCGAATTCTAACTCTGAAAAATTCACTAATCAAACTTTATTCTAATACTGATTCTGGTTTAAACTCTGCTGAAATAGTTAATCATCTTTTTGAATTTGGGCAGAAAATAAAACCAAGAATTGTCAATTTATCCTATCTTCTAAACAATGCAATTAAAGATAAGAGAAACATTCTACTTGAGGGTGCTCAAGGTACATTGCTTGATATTGATCATGGTACCTACCCATTTGTTACTTCTTCCAATGTTGTTTCTGGAAGTGGCTCTTGTGGTGCAGGCATTCCACCAGGAAAAATAACCAAAGTCCTTGGAATTGTGAAAGCATATACAACAAGAGTTGGTTCTGGTCCATTTCCAACTGAACTCAACGATGAAATCGGTGAAAAATTAAGACAAAATGGTGGAGAATTTGGTACAACAACAGGAAGGCCAAGAAGATGTGGCTGGCTTGATCTAGTTGCTCTGAAATACACTGCAATGCTAAATGGTACTACTGATCTTGTTATCACAAAAATAGATGTTCTCAATGGTTTTGATAAGTTGAAGGTTTGTGTTGCCTATGAAATAAATGGGCAAAAAACAACTGAATTCCCAACTAATCTTGATAATGTAAAACCAATTTACAAAACTTTCAAAGGATGGACAATTTCTGAACAAGAGTGGGAAGAAGCAAAACAAAACAAGACCGTTCCAATTCAATGTCAACAATATGTTAAGTTCATTAAAAGAAATCTAAAAGCAAAAATAGCTGTTCTTTCCTATGGTCCAAAACGAGAAGAAACTATCATATTTTAGTTGATTTCTGCGTAAAAACATCAACACAAGTTTTCAATGCTTCATCAGTATGGCATTTTAGTGCAGCTCCAGCAGCTTTTTTGTGTCCACCACCTGCACCATTAAGAAGTTCTCCAACTTCTTTCATAACTTCATTAAGTGGTATTTTCACACTGCTTCTTGCCCGAGCAGATATCCTGGTTTCTTTTTCCTGATCTTTCCATTTTGCTACAAAAACAACATCTGCTGCTTCTGCAATCAATGATGCTGCATCACTTTCATTACTGCTAACTTCAGTGGTTGCGATAACATAATCATTAGCATAAACAAAATTCACACGTTTCATTGCAGTTAGGATTGCTATCTTTGCCTCGTTTTTTGGTTCTGGTTCTGCAATTGCTAAAAGATCTGCATAGTCTGCTTCTGCTATTTTCATCAATTTTCCGAGTGTTTCAAATGTTCCTGTTCTTGCAGATTTGAATCTTGCACCATCTGCTATTATACCTATTGAGAGTGCAAATGCAGTTTCTTTATCTATTGCTGGTAAAATATTTGCAATTATTTCAGCAGTTGATGGGGATTTAACATCAATTATTTCTATATCTGCTTTCATATCTCTACCATCAGCTTGGTGATGGTCTATTATCATCAAAATTTTCCATCCTTTTGCTTCTGGAAGAAGTGTATAAGCACTTGTATCTACAACAACAAGCCCATCGAAATCTGTCTTTTTCAAAGTGCGTATATCTATTAGTTTTATCCCAAGTCTATCAGCAAGCATTTTTGCCCCTTCACTTGGCTCTTCTGATGTGCATATTACACTATTTGGATACAATTTGCTTAAGGCGTATGAAGATGATAAGCCGTCAACATCGGCACGACTATGGGTTGCTATTGCTATCTTATATTTTGATAAAGAACTAATCTTTTCCATAGCCCTTCATTTTCTCCTGAAGCTTCTTTTGTGTGTCCATCACAACACTTCGGAGTTTTTCTTCTTGTTTTGCTATTGCATTCAACTTAACTCCAACAAGTTCATCTCTTTCTTTAAGATCTTTTTCTGCATGTTCTTTTGTTGTATGGACTAAAATAGAACCAACAGAATGGTAAACGTCACCTTTTGATTTCTTTAGTTCTTCCAATGCATGTTTTATCTCATTTAACTGCATCTGAAGTTGGTGTTTTTGGATTAGTAAAACTTCTAGTTGTTTTTCCATATTTTCATATTCTACAAGTTCTCTATTCAGATCATCTGCATTTTCTTTCATTTTTGCGCACCTCATATTGATTGAAATATTTGCAATGCCCTAAGAAAGGCATTTGCTGTTGCCCTTAGAGCAACAACATCATTAGCATCTATGTCAATTGTTAATACACTTCCTTTTTTAGTTATTTTTGTTTTTGAGCGATTTCCAATCTCTCCCTCATGCAAAATTGCTTTTTCAGCTGCATTTGCAGTATTTTCATCAGGAAACTCGAAAGTCATCGAGCATTTTGATCTAATGCCTATCACTCCGTTTGAAATTTTGCATTCCATTTCCATCTTCCAAGTTCATCGATTTCTATTGTTACTGGTCCATTACCATCAACAACATTTATCTTCTCTTCACCCTTTCTTCTGGCAAATGCAACAAGTTGTTCAATTGTTTTTTTCCCTCTTGCAACATAAAGTTCGTTGTTTTCCTTTGCTAGTTTCTTTGCAATTTCTCTTGTTTCTATTGATGCATATCTGCTTGTGGTATACATATAGTACCTTGCCAATCAAGAAAGTAAGACTTCCTTGGTTTAATCAGTATTGACTTCTTTTGCTATTGGTGGGCGTGCCTTTAGTAAAATTTTTGCTCCACTTGTTGGAAATGCAAATTTTTCACCAGTAGAAACACTAACCCCACTTTTTTGATCTTTGTATTCTCCCATAAGAATTTCACCTTCATTTTTCTCTCTGAAATTTTTATAATTGAACGGAACGCCGTCCAATCCCATGAAAATTTCCTCCTCATATGATTATGTTAAATTTTCAATCAAACTTCCTGCGATTATGCTGCTTTTGAATATTCAGCAACAATACGTGCAGCAATTTCTCCAGCTTCGCTTTTGAATGAATAAGCTCCACCAGCAAATACAGCATCGCATGATTTACATACCCACAATGCATTACTTTTTCTTGTTACTCTGAGCTTGTGACATTTTGGGCACTCGTACTTGGTACGTTTTGCCTTTATTGCTTTATTGAACAATTTTCTATTTGAAGCGCCAAATCTTGCGGTATCCATTTTCTCTCCTCCTTTTTGTATATAAAAACTAACTTTTGAGGATTTTTCTTATGTCGTCTCCTCTTTTAAAAGCTATCTCCATAGCTTCGACGAGTTCCTCTTTAGTTATTGCACCCTTTCCTTTTTGCATAGCACAAACGTGCTCTTCTGTTGTTCCTATAGTCAATTCAGTTTCAAGAACCCGTTCCTCATCTCTTGTTGGATCAACAAGCCAGTTGTTCCCTACTTTAACCATGGTTGTTGTAATTGGAAGCTTTGATGGTGCAAGTGGTTTTGAATATTCCCCTCTTACTAAAGCACCATCTTCTATCTTTGGTATTTTTGTGTCTAAAAGAGCAGCAGTTGCAGCTAATGTTGCAGCGTCTGTATAATTCCCTGCATGGTTCATAACATATATGTCCATGTAAAGTCCAAGAACTTTATCTGTTTCTATGAAAAATGAATCAAGGTCAACACATTCTGCACTTCTAATTGCCCTATCAACAACTCTTGCAACTTCTACTGAATGTTCATTTGGAGGACCAGTTTCAAAGGTTGGTGATGCAGTTGGTAAAAGTTCTGCATTTGACATCATCACTCCCTGGGTTGGTCTATCTGCAAATGGTTTAACAACATCAAATTTATTTGCTACAAGGACTACTGTTTGCCCTATCTTTGCTATTGCAGATCCTTCTGCTGTTTTTATTACCCCTTGCTGGACTTCTATTGGTCGGTATTCATCAAACTTTCTACCGTCAAATCTAACTCCTTTTTCAAGTGTATTGTTTAGTACGTCTCTTCTTACCTGAGCCATTATAACGTCTTTTGTTTCGTCTCCCATGAATATCACCACTTAACTGATTCATCTTCGCCTTTTTCGTAGAATTTCTTCAAGGCGTCTGATTGGATTTTATTGATTTTTTCACAGCCTCTTTCAGCCATCTCAACCATATCAACAATTTCTTGCTTGGTCAACAAACCATCCATCTGTATTAGTAATATTTTTTTCTCCCTGTGTGATATTGCCATTGGCATATCAGATTGACCTAAATTGTCTTCTGCTTTATTTAGATCTAAAACAAGTTTATCTCCAGCCTTTCCAGCTGCAACTGATCCGATCATATCTTTCATAGGTATTCCTGCATTTGCAAGCGCAACTGTTGCTGCAGTTATGGAGGCAGTTCTTGTTCCTCCGTTAGCTTGGAGAACATCAATGTAAATTTCTATTTGTGTATTTGGAAATTTTTCTACAATTATAACATTCTCAAAAGCTTCTTTTATCACTTTAGAAAGTTCAGTGCTTCTTCTTGATGGTCCGCTTCTGCTGTGCTCTTCCAATGATGCAAATGGTGACATCATATATCTGCACTTTAAAATTGCATGATAAGGGCTTGCATAGTGTCTTGGTATACATTCTCGTGGACCATATACACCACACAATATCTTGTTTCCGCCCCATTCAATGTATGATGAACCATCTGCTTCTGGAATTATTCCAACTTCTATGCGGATGTCTCTTAAATCTTCAAGATCTCTACCATCAACTCTTTTTCCATTTACAATTAGTGGTACTGTACTTTTACTATCAGACATATTCTTCACCTTGTTCTGTGGATTGAGGTCTTTCGCCTTTTTCCAACTTTAACATATTTGCAACTTCGTCTGTTAATCCAGATTTGTGTGCTTTTCTTTCGATTAATTTTATGGTCTTCAATAAAAGTGGCATGTCGCATTTTTCACTCATCCAAACATACCCATTATTTCCGACCATCATGTCTCCTCCTGAATAATCTTTCAGAAGGTTAAGCATGCTGCTTTTTCTCCCTATAAGCCTTGGAACTTTTGCCGAAGGAAAGTCTATTATCTTTCCCTTTGGTAATCTTCTGACTTCGCCAAGGTCAACATCCCCAACTTCATTTACTGATTTTATTTTGCATATTACAAAATCTCCAAGTTGGAGTGTAAGTCTAATATCTCTTGTTGGAATGAAACCACCATCAGACAAATTTAAATCAACCTCATATCCAGCATGTCTTACGTCGGTTACCATACCGACAACAACATCGCCGACTGTTGGTTTATATCTGTTTTCAAGTGGTACATATCTTCCTTCTTCATCCAGTATACCAATTACTGCCGCATATGTTGCAGCTCCATCAGAATAGGTATTCGGAGCAGTTATTCTGCCTTCAGCTATTCTTTCGCCTGGTAAAACAATTTTCTTTTCCATTTTTCCCCTCTTAAAAGGAACCATCTAAACATGTTCCAGTTATGTTTGTCCTTCTCATAGACTACAACGAGTACAAGAGTAAGAACATATTATATAGAATTTAGCACCTGCTATTTTCTCTATCAGCTCTAACTATGAAAGAAAAGATTTTTAAGGGCCACACAGACATTTTTTATTCTAATATGTGATATTATACTGGGTGTTTTTAATGAATGCATCATTCCTTCTTGAAGCTGTTTTTAAAGTTGGCACCCACACCATACTAACTGGCACTGTGAAAGAAGGGGTTCTAAAACCTGGTATGAAATTTGATCTCAATGGCAAATCGCTTATTATAGAAAAAATTGAAAGTATGGGAGTTCAACTTCATTCTGCACCAGCTGATTCTAAAGTGGGAATCTCATTCAAGAATTTATCTCCATCTGATCTCCCAGATCTTAAACTGCTTATCAAAAATAGGTTATTTTTCTCTTAATTTTAAAAGTAAACATTGATTTATAAGCATCTTTTACCACATCTCTATGATGAATTCAAGGAAAATGGTGAGTAGTGAAATAATTGGCAGTGCCACTGTTAAAATCAGATTTTCAAAATATCTTCTTTTTTCAACAACTCACCAGGCAATTTTGTTTAGATATAGTGCCAATGGCTACAATTCGACTGTATTTGCCATTGCAAAAGATAGAAAAGGTGATCGAGTTCTAGGTATAGTTAAGGATCAAAATCCAGTGGCAGGTGGTACGTATCATCTAGACATTACCCTTCCAAGCAAGTCTTATTTGGCAACTATGCTTTCAGTTTTCCGCCAATTGGTTCAGGATCCTCATTCCCCATTCCGTTCAAGAGAACCATTAGCCTAGTAATTTTGTTTCAACTTGTCCTGATGTTAATTTGTTTAATTTATCTAGAAATTCACCCTGAAGTCCCCCAAAAATCTCTACAACCACAATCAAATCTCCATTTTTCGTCCACTCCTCTTTTTCAATTCCGTAGTTTTTTAGAGTTCCATAACTTCTATGTGAAAATGAGGCAGGAACTTTAACTGCAATTTTAACTTTTTCAAATTTCATGGGCAAAACTGGACGAAGTGCTTTGACAACGTCTTCAAGCTGTTCTCTCGGGTCTTTGAAAGGATCAACATGTATCTTTACTTGATCAAGTGCATTCTCCACCCTTATCTGTGTGTGTGGTGTTTTTGTTCTTGGGTCAATTGCTTCTCTCAATAAGATTGCAATTATCTGTTTTCTTTTTTCCTCAACTTTCTTTTTTCGTTGTTCTGTTGTAAGTTGAACTTCACCATTCTTCATGACGAACTCCAAAATCTCCATAATGTCACTGGTACCAAATATCTTTTGAATATCAGAAGGTTTTGCTTTCTCTGCTTTTTTTGCATCTGAATAAATCTCTTCTGCAACAAGCATGTTTTTTACATCTGTTTTTTGTTTATCTAAATAAGCATATGCTGCATCAGGATCAACGTACAATTCGAATCTTTTTCCCTCTTTTTCATAACTTGCTATTATAGCCCTATCCAAACTAACCATAAAATCAGCCACTCTTAATTATTCTATAAATATTATAATAATTTGGTCTTTCATTAAACATTCCGATAGTAACAATTCAAAAGGTTTATATATTTGCAAGCACCAGATATGAAAATCTAAGGCAGCAGTATGAAATCTAATTAGAGGTGATATATTGACGAATAAAGAGAGTGCTGTTAAGGTCAGCAAAGAAATGCTCTATGGCATTGTAATTGTATTCCTGACAGCTTTACTCGTAGTGTCAGTTATGACACAAGGATTTGGACTTAGTCCATCTGTTTCTAATAATCAAACACAAAGTGTGAAATTATCAGATGCAGAACTAAAGTCAAAGGCACAAAGCTACATTAATACTAATCTTCTTGCTTCTGATTATACATCTGAAGCAACTGGAATCAAACCATATGATAGCTATCTTAGTGAAGTCACTATAAACATAAAACAAGGAACCACTGTTCTTGAAACAACAGAGGTTTATATCTCAAATGATGGTTCAACTATATTTGTTGGAAAATTGTTCCAACTAAATGCGAGTGTCCCAACAACAAACACTTCAACAACACAAACAAATGTTTCTCAAACGGCAAAACCAAAAGCACAAGTGTTTGTCATGGCATTCTGTCCGTATGGTTTGCAATTCCTAAAAGCATACATTCCAGTTATGGAACTTCTAGGAAATAGCTCAGATCTTGAAGTTAACTTTGTTGACTATGCAATGCATGGTAAAACTGAAGTTGATGGGAACAGCTACCTATATTGTGTCCAGAAAGAAGAAAAGACAAAGTTTACAAACTACCTGAGATGCTTTGTTGAAGAAGGGGATTATCAAGGTTGTGTTGCAACTGCTGGAATTGAACAGAGCAAGATTGATGTTTGTGTTGCTCAGCTTGATACACAGTATAATCTAACTGGGCTTTTCAATGACCAATCAACTTGGGTAAGTGGTTACTATCCACAGTATCCAGTTGAAGCTGCACTTAATACACAATATGGTGTGCAAGGGTCACCGACATTCATTCTAAATGGCCAGAAAGTAAGTGTGAGCAGAAGTGCTGAATCAATAAAACAAGCAGTTTGTAATGCATTTACACAAGCACCAGCAGAATGTTCAACAACGTTGAGAACTGCTACTGAAGCACCAGGTCTTGGTTCAGTTGGTTCTGGAACAACATCAAGTCCATCTTCAGCTGAATGTGGTTAATTTTTTTATTTTTATTTTTTTAATTTAAAACTAGCCAGAGTTATGTATTTTGGTCCTTCTGGAGACAAAATACTTTGGATTAATTCAAACTTTTCTGCAGTAAAAGTACCAAATTCTGTTTGTTCATTTTTTATAAGGAATTCTTTCAAATCAATTTTCTTTTTTACTCTTGCTATTGTTAAGTGTGCAGAAAATTTTCTGTCATTGCTACCATAATTAATTAAAGCATCCTTAACCAGATCAGCAAGTTTTTCTATTCTATGCCCGCTTTCTATTCCAGTCCAAACTACTTTTATGTAACTTTCATTTGGGAATACGCCTACTCCAGATACTTTACATTCAAATTTGTTGTATTCTATTTTTTCCAGGATTTTTTTTATCTGTTCTGCCTGCTCATTTTCACCTATGAATTTCAAGGTCAGATGCATGTTCTCTGGTTTTACATTCATTACTCCGTCTTGAGCTATATCATTTCCAAACAAAGCAACTTTTTTTCTTATGTCCTCAGGAACAGGGATGGCAACAAAAAGTCTCATAATTTTAAATTGAACATAATACTTAACAATTATATGCTTGAACATGAAATTTATTCATCCATTTCAAATTCCACGAGCCTTGTTTTCAGTGGTGGTGAGCTTAAAACAAAGGAAATAGATTCATCCTCTGGGCATGGTGTTAGGGTACTCCATGATGAGAAGGTTGGTTTTTCATACTGTCAGAATGATTCTGATATTAAAAAAACACTTGAAAAAGCAAAAACCGCATCAAAGTTTTCAGTGAAATCAAAATTTTCATTTGCACCAAAATCAAATTTTAATAATCTAAATATTTTTGATAAATCAATCAATCCTCAAGATTTTAATGAATTGATGGAATTTGTTGATTGTGCAAGATCATCAGCAGAAACCCACGGTGGCAAATCACGTGTAATTTGCTCCTCTGAAATCGAATCTGTTAAAATTGAAAATACAAACGATTTTTTTGGCGAGTATAAAAAATCAGTATTTTCTATTTATTCAGAATGTATGTATGATGATGGTTTTGGTTTTGCCTATTCCTCATCTATAAATAAACCAAACTTACAAAAAGTTTCTGAAGTTGGAATGAAAGCAGCAAACATGGCAAAAAACATGAGAGGAGCAAAGAAACCAGAGCCTGGAAACTATCTTCTAGTTGTCAATACAGAAGCACTTGATGGCATATTGGATCCTTTACTATCTTCATTTTCAGGTGATTGGAAAAGAAGGGGAATAACAAAAATATCAAAAACAAGAATGTTTTCTGATGTGCTTTCTATTTTTGAAGATGGAACCACATTAGCGCCCGAAGCCAGACCGTTTGATGATGAAGGGGTATGTTCAAGAAAAAATTCTCTTGTTGAAAATGGTGAAGTAAGATCATTTTTATATGATCGTGAAACTGCAGCATTGTCGAATGTTGATAATTCTGGGTTTTGCTCGCGTTCATCCTATTCATCCTCTCCTGGTATAGGCTCATCAACTATTATTGTTGATAAGGGGAAATGTAAGGATTTAGTGGAATTAGGTAAACATATTGAACTTATATCTGCCCATGGTTCTCACACAGCGAATCTCACCAGTGGAGACATTGGTCTTGAAGTCAGTAATGCATTTTTAGTTGGAAACGGAGAAAGAAAACCAATAAAAGGTTTTATGATCAGTACGAATTTATTCGATTTATTTGCCAATATCAAAGCAATCGAAGCAAAGCAAAATATTCATGGTTCTTTGATTGCACCGAGAATAGCATTTAAGGATGTGAAGGTCATTTCGTAAAAATTGATTAAGCTTAAATATTTCATCTTATTTGAATTATGCGATGAAATTCAAGAGTACGGCAGAAGTCACTGTCCCAGAAAAACTTATTGACCAAATAATTGGTCAGGTTAAAGCAGTTGACATAATAAAAAAAGCTGCAAAACAAAAACGAAATGTTCTACTTATCGGTCCACCTGGTACTGGGAAAAGTATGATGGCCCAGGCAATGGCAGAACTCATGCAAAAAGAAGAACTCGAGGATGTTCTTGTTTATCCTAATCTAAATAATGAGAACCAACCATTAGTTCGTGTATTGAAAACCTATCCAACACACGAATATTTATCTAAGAATAAAGATTTGCTTAAATATTACACCCCGTTGGAATTAAGCAAAATAAAAAATATCACTGATAGGCCGCGTCTTGCAAAAATTCTCAGAGCTGGTCTTGGCAGAAGACTGGTTAATCATCAAAAACCAAAAGAAGAACAGAAAAATCCACCTTCATTACTTATTATCGGTATACTTGGTCTTATTCTTCTTGCAATAATGTTCAGTGATCAAGTTCCAGAAAATGCAAAAATGCTTATCACAATTGCTGTTCTTGGTCTTGGGCTTCTTTACATAGTATCAAATGCAACTGCAGGGTTAGGGAGACGTTTAATGGTGACTGAGCAGGTTGGTCCAAAACTTATCATAGATAATAGTGACCGTTCTACTGCACCTTTTGTTGATGGTACTAGTTCAAGAGCAGGTTCATTGCTAGGAGATATTAAACATGATCCGCTTCAAAGCGGTGGTCTTGGAACTCCGCCTCATCTTCGTGTTGAAGCTGGTGCAATACACCAATCCAACAAGGGTGTTTTGTTTATTGATGAAATTGCAGCTATGAAAATAAATTGGCAACAGGAAATTCTAACTGCAATGCAAGAAAAAAAATATCCAATTACTGGCCAGAGTGAAATGAGTTCTGGTGCACTTGTAAAAACACAACCAGTGCCAACTGATTTTGTTCTTGTTGCATCTGGAAATCTTCCAGATATGGCAAATATACATCCAGCATTGCGTTCAAGAATTCGTGGTGCAGGATATGAAGTTTATGTTGAAGATTCAATGGATGATAATAAGGAAAATGAAGAAGCCCTTATTTGTTTCATTGCCCAGGAAATAAAGAAAGACGGTAAGATTCCTCACTTTGCCATAGACGCTGCCATGGAAATAGTTGAAGAAGCAAGAAGAATGTCAGGAAGAAGGAAAAAATTTACACTTAATTTGCGTGAACTTGGCGGACTTGTACGTGCAGCAGGTGATATTGCAAGGGAAAAAGAACTTCAACTTGTAACAAAAGCAGAAGTAATGGAAGCAAAAAAATTATCCTCTTCTATAGAAAGTCAGCTTGGTGCAAAACTTATTGAACACAAAAAAGAATATCAGACAATTGTTACAAAAGGAAGTGAAATTGGCAGGGTAAATGGTCTTGCAGTTCTTGGTGATTCTCGTGCTGGTCTTGTCCTTCCAATTGTTGCAGAAGCAACTCCAGCAGCGTCAAAAAGCGAAGGAAAAGTTATTGCAACAGGAAAACTTGGAGTGATAGCAAAAGAAGCAGTTGATAATGTTTCTGCAATCTTCAAAAAATATATTGGAACTACAATTGCAAAAAAAGATCTTCACATACAGTTTCTACAAACCTATGAAGGTGTTGAGGGTGATAGCGCCTCCATATCAACAGCAGTTGCAGTTATTTCTGCTTTGGCAAGCATTCCAGTGGAACAATCTGTTGCCATGACTGGTTCCATTGATGTACGTGGGAGAGTGTTGCCAGTTGGAGGTATAACCTCAAAGATAGAAGCGGCAATAGAGGCAGGTATAAAGAAAATCCTCATTCCAAAAGCAAATGCACGAGACGTTTATGCAAAAGTAAGAAAGAGAGGCATAGAAATTGTTGAAGTTGACAATATCACTCAAGTTCTCGAGCATGCTCTTTCAAACTGTGCAGCTAAGAAAAAACTACTTCAAAAAATCAAAAGACAATCTAATTAGTTTATAGAACTGAAAGGAGATTAGAAAAGGACCTCGCTCAAAATGCCTTGCATTTTGGGTGTACAAAACCTGCGGTTTTGAACATGGTCCTTTTCATTCTTCTGATTAAAAAAAGGAGATTGAAAGAACCTTGGTTCTTTCATTCTTCTGATTTCAAAACCACATTATCATCAACAGAACTAACTGCGGACATTGGTATTGAATATCTTTTTTCAAATACATTTTGTATGATGAGTTTTCCTTTTTTTGCATCAATGCCAACTATCTTACCCAGGTAACTGCCGTGTTCTGATATTGCTTCTTTACCCTCTATCTTCATATCAAGCAAAACTTCTTTCCTATACCAGTTGACAAATAAAGTTACAAAATAACCAACAACCAGTGATATGCCTATACAGAGTAAAAATGTTCCAAAATCAATATATGGTTCGCTTATATTTGCCACCCACATACTACCGACGAGAAGAACAAAGCTGGTTAGGCCAGCTGCAGCTGAATAAAGCATATGCTTTGCTATTCTGTATTTTTTCTTTTCCATTAAAGCATCAATGCTTTTTGCAACTAAAATTAGCAACATACTCGTAAAAACAATCCATATAGTATTACCAACAAAAAGTGCAACTATTTTCTCATTGGCAAGACCCATGCTAATTCCATTCTGAAGTGTTTGGTATCCAACAAAAATACCAATTGTGAGAATTGCAAGTGCACCTATATATCCTATCCAGCTTGTTCGTTCAAATGAGAATCTAAAGTCTTTTATTACACCTGCAAAAATCTCTTCAAGTCCTGATATTCTGAACAAAAGAGCAAGGCCAATTATAATTCCAACTATCTGCCAACCCAAACCAAGATAACTTGAAATAGATAAAAGTATTATCAAAACAGCTGGGATTCCAATAACTATTTTTGCAAAATATGGATCACGTAATTTTTCCAATAAAACAAAATATGTTTTTTCCAGTTCCTTTGCCTGTTTAATGAATACAATCTTTGTTGAATCGACTTTTATTCTTGATTTTATGATTGGTAGGATTTCTTCATCAGAAGCACCATCAGAAACAAGAATACATGAAGTCGGATTAAATTCCATAACAATTTTTTCAAGTTGGTTACTTATTTCTTTGTCAGCCTGGTAACCAAGACTTTTGTGTCCTGTTAATGTTGCAACTACTACGTTATGTCCATCTGCTTTCATTTTGTCATGGACTTTGACTGAATAATAAATTGCATTTGAATCAGGGTCTTCTGGATCTGCCAGTGACAATGCAAGTGCCCCATCAAGGTTCTTTTCCCTTCCTATCAATGGTCCACTTACTTTTGCTTTTTCGTAAAGATCGTTATCCCGATCTATGCACAAAACCAATATCGGTCGTTTCATTGAAATTCCACTAACATTTAACTTTCCAATATCCTTTTTATATTCTTCTTTTTATTAGTCTATCCTCTTTAGATGGTTAAAATGGAAAAAAAACTAGTTCTACCTGGAGATCATCTTTCAAGTGCAGAAGAAGCTGAGCCAGGAGAGAACACATATTCGGAAAATGATGAAGTTTATTCAACTGCAGTGGGAGAGAATTTATCGTCTCCTGGTCATGCGTTAGTCAAATCCAAAGGAAGAAAGCTGAAAGTTCCTCAGATGGGGGATATTGTCTACTGTTTGATATTCAAAGCAACTGCAAACAAAGCAATAGGTACCTGTGTATCTGCAGATGAAGTTGAAGGTAATGGTAGGGGGGTTTCATTTGATGCCGTTCTTCCAGTAACTGCAATAAGACATTCATATGTACGTGAAATAAGAGATGAAGTTCGTATCGGTGATATAGTCAAAGGCAAGATTCAAAAAATAATGAAATCAGGCATAGATATAAGCATATTGGATAATGATTGTGGTGTTGTTTGTGCATTTTGCCCACGTTGCAGGCAAAAGATGGACTTGAAAGAAAAAGTATTTATTTGCGGAAGTTGCGGATGGAAAGATTATAAAAAAACTCCACTTGCAGAAGGTGAATCGCCTCCTCCAACTCGTAGTAGACGGGAGTATGGGGATGGAGATCGCAGAGGGGGCTTTAGGCAAAACCGTGGATATAGTAACAGAAATAATAACAGGGGTTCTTATGGACGTAAAAGTTTTGGTTAATGACAAGAATATTATTGAGCTTGATCTTGGTAAAACCGATCAATCTTTGGCACAACTGTTAGTTGAAAAGCTTAATGAAGATAGTGATGTTGAGTTTGCATCGTATAAAGTGGAACATCCAATTACGGCTACTCCAAAAATTTATCTTCGTACAAAAAAAGGAGATCCAAGCAAGCTTTTACTTGAAAAACTCGATGAAATCAAAAACGAAGTATCTGACTTTAAAAAACAATTCCTCGATATTGTGAAATAATGTTTGATATCAAGGAGAATCTTAAAAAGTCGAAATTTCAAATTGCAGTGCTGCTTGTTACTCTTGTACTTTTTCTTATTACTAATCATCTTTTGAGAGACTCTTCTCTTGGTTTCATTCCGACTATTATTGCAATTCTTATTGTGCTCGAGATAGTTGCATTTGTTGCAATCGAAGTTAAAGATGGTGCAAAAAAACACGGCTGGCAGCATGAAATTGTAGATACTATTATTGCACTTGCAATCGCAGTTGCAATATGGTTTGGCCTTTCTTTTGTTCTTAATACCAATTCCCCAATATCTGGAGTTGTTTCTTGCAGCATGCTTCCAAATTTACAACGTGGTGATTTTGTTATTGTTCAAGGGGCACCAGTTGCTGCCTACGAAATCTCAATGTCTCAAAATGAAATGAATTCACTTACTCAAGATGCAATAGTCTTCTATGGGGGTAAAAATACCACTATAAAAGGTTCTATTTTTTCATATTGTGTCCAGCATGATGGTAATGAAATGTGCAATTTCTTTGTTAACTATCCAGAAAATCTTACTGAAGTAAAAGGAGTTTTTACGTATAAATATGAAACATGCGATCTCATATACTCTAATGGAATAGAAAAAACCGAACCATGTTTGAAATCAGTTTCTTTCAAAGGTAAAGAATATCTGACAAATTTCTCGAATGATGTAATTGTCTACCAACCTGTTATTGGTGATCTTTATTCAATGATAGGTGATATTGTACATAGGACAATGTTCAAAATAAATGTTGAAGATAAAATTTATTATCTCACACGGGGAGACAACAATCCTATTCTTGATCTTCAGGTCTATGATTATACAAATGAAATTGGTAATGGTCCTGTGCCATCTGAAAACGCACGTGGGAAAGTCATCCTAAGAATTCCTTATTTAGGTTATTTCAAATTATTTATCTCTGGCTATTTACAAGAAGATGCACAATGTAAGACGCAACTGGAATTTACACACACTGAGTGAGTTTACCTATAATGGTTGCTGCTTATGTCTCTGCTCATATGATCTTTTAGACGTAGTCTGATTTCATCTTTTTCTTTGTTAGTCATTTTTGTTTTATCTAATCTTTTATCCCATTCTAAAAGAGCACTTAAAACACGGCTGAAAGTTCTATCATTGTCTGTATATTCAGCATAATCCATAAGAGCTCTAAGTGCGTATACTGATTCTGATTCTCCAAGAGCTTTTAATATCGCTGAACGAAGCATGTGGTTTGCCTCATTTTCCATCATACATAAACGGGAGAAATGGTATGTTAGTAATTTTGCCGCATCATCATTTATGTTCAATTTTCCAAGTAACCTAAAAATCTCCATTATTCCTTCCAATGATGTGTGGTAATTGAACATAGAGCGGTAAACATTCATCCTCAGCTGCCCTGGATCTTTATTGGGATTTTTTAATTTAAAATAATCAAAAGTATGCATAAGCCTAAACTCTGAACTTGCAGTTAGGCTTTCATGAAGCATATACAGTATGAGATGGCGTACAGTCTCATTTTCTTTCCTATAAATTTCTTCTAATTTTTCTAATGAACTATTCTTTGATTCTTCAGTTACTGCAACTGGGTAAAATCGTAGTGCATATATCATTCCTTCTATTTCCTTTACTTTTGCATTCAGCCCCTCCTGTTTCTTGATTTGCTCCGGGGTTAATTGTGGTTTTTGTATTGGTACTTGCGGAGGTTGTTTTCCATGAATATTAGCCTTTTCTACTGGTTCTTTTTTTGTTGATTTATTATTTTTCATTATGCCACCATTCGTAGTCCATTGATCTCAAATATGTTTTAAATACTAAGGGACCGGTTGTTTAATATCTTCTTGTTTTATATTTCTTTGGTGATTATTTGGACGTTTATTTTGCTACAAGTAATAAGCACAAAGTTGAAGAAGTAACAAAGATTCTAAAGGAATTTAAGATTACGGTGAAGCATTTCCCGTTTAATCACCGTGAGATTCGTTCAGATTCTTTGGAAGAGATATCTCGGGTGGCAACTGCTGCTGCATATAAACAATGTCGTGAACCTGTGTTTGTTGAAGATACTGGTCTTTTCATCGAAGAATTAAACGGGTTTCCAGGTGCCTTTTCAGCATGGGCTTTAGAAAAAATAGGGTTGCAGGGCATATTAAAACTCATGGAAAACAAGACAAATCGCCATGCTTATTTTGAAACCTGTATTGGATTCAAAAGAGATGCAAGTCACATTTCTATATTCACAGGGAAGTGTACTGGGAGAATTTCAACAGGAAAGCGTGGTAGTGGTGGGTTTGGATATGATTCTATCTTCATACCTGAAGGCGAGCATCAGACGTTCGCTGAAAGCATAACCTTAAAAAACAAGCTATCACATAGATATAAATCTCTTTTAGAATTCTCTAAACTTTTAACTAGCAGAAGGTGAATTCTTTTAAGGTGATTTTTTTATGACATTGAACGGCAATTCGTTCAATAATAAAATTTCCATATAGGAAAGAGGAGATGAAATTTTATGGCAAGATTACATTCAAAGAAAAAAGGAAAATCAGGTACAAAGAGACCAAAGGGCAACACTGCCCCTAGCTGGACTACTCTGAAACCAGCTGAAATCAAAGAACACATCTTGAAAATGGCACGTGAAGGTGTTCCACCAGCTAAAATAGGTATAATTTTACGTGATCACTATTCTGTTGCAAACCTAAGAGCACAGTTGGGAATGACCTTGAAAGCATTTCTGAAAAAAGAAGATGCTCTTGGTGAATACCCAGAAGATCTTTTGAATTTGATCAAAAAAGCTGTAAGAATGGCAAATCATATAAAATCCACAAAGAATGACACATCAAACAACGTTAAGCTTGTTCATGTGGAATCTAAAATTCAAAGATTGGCAAAATACTACTTATCAAAAGGAATGCTACCGTCAGGTTGGAAATACAATCGTGAGACTGCAGCATTATTAGTAAAGTAACGGTGATTAATTGGCTGGCAAAAAAGTTAAAATTGTTGATAAATGGAAATCAAAGAAATGGTATTCTGTTAAAGCCCCCTCCTTATTTGAATCAAAGGAGATCTGCGAACTTGTAGCTGCAGATGAAGCAAAACTTATCAATAGGGTTGTCAAAGCAAGTTTGATGGAATTGGGTGTAAGCGGGTCTCAAATGGCAATGTTTACTGCATTGCGTTTTAGAATCAAAGAAGTCAATGGAAACGATGCAAATACAACTTTGCTTGGCCATGAAATATCTCCTTCTTTTATAAGAACCTTTGCAAGAAGAGGAAGATCTCTTATTCATCAAGTTGTTGATGGAAAAACCAAAGATAATGAGGAACTAAGACTGAAAATTATTGCAGTAACTGGTTCAAGAGTCAGTATGAATACAAAAAAGAATCTCAGAGCTCTTGTTGTTGAAGAAGCCAAAAGTGCCATTGTTGATAAGAATTTTGATGAAGTTATTCAAGATGTTATCTATGGCAGAGTCTCATCAAAAATATTCAGCAGATTAAAACAAATTACAAAAATGAAACGTGTTGAAATTCGCAGATCAGAAAGAGGCGAAGAGTTCAAATGAAGCGTTGCATATGTCAATCTAACGGCAAAGTTTTATCAAAGGCAAGAAATCAACGCTTTCTTGACTGTCTTGAAAGCATAGCTTTCAAGCAAAAGATCATTAGATAATATTAGTGGGGTATTCCTATGATGCCAGGTGGAATGGATCCGAAAAAAATGCAAGCTATGATGAAACAGATGGGTATTAAGAGTGAAGAAATCCCATCATCAAAAGTTGTAATTGAAACTTCTTCTGGTTCTATAGTGATAGAAGAGCCGCAGGTTGTCCAAGTAACTATGCAAGGACAAAAATCATTTCAAATAAGTGGAAATATACGTGTTGAAGAAAAAGCAAGCGGTGAAGATATAAAGATGGTTATGGAACAGTCTAATTGTTCTGAAGAAGAGGCAAAACAAGCATTAGAAAAGTCAAATGGAGATATTGCAGAGGCAATTCTCTCTCTTTCTGGAGAAAAATAATTAATCAGAATCATTTGTTACCTACGTAGCAGTTGTACTATATTTGTCTGCGTACATTGTAATAAACTCACTAATACGCCTGTTTTTGACTAAAGCAGAATCTTTAGGTATACACTAAGGAATAAAAATCTTCATTGGGTTAGTGGATTATGGAGATTAGGCGCGAGGTCATGCTAATCATATTCCTGCTTCTCGTAATAATCGTACTTGTAAAGCTGATTGAATTTTTTCAAGTTAATATTGTTGAGGCAGATGCAAGCAAATTTGTAAGTGAAGATCTTGCTTCCAAATATCCAACTGCAGATATTGAAATTATGACAATTATTCCAAAAGAAGGTCCCTATGGCAAATATTTTGAAGTAAAAGCAAGAGTTACTCAAGATTTTGAATCTACTTGTCCTCTGCGTACTCATATATTTTATAATTACCCAACTCAAAACTTTGTCCCTCAACTTCCAGAAGTAATAACAAGTAATTGCGTAGTTTGTAATGTTGGTATTTGCACAATAGCATTTCCAGAAGAAGCAATTATTGCATCACATACATTTGCAGGCACTTCGGATATTAAATCATATATTCTTGCTAATCCAAATGCCACACCACAGGTTAAAGAAAAACAAGAATCCTGGGAAGTAACCTGGAATTCACAAACATCCAGCTATTATTTTGTGATTGAGCTTCACAGAAATGGAACTATCCTTAGTATGGAGAAGATTGGCAAGTAATTGTTTTATCATCAATATCTATTTTTTTGTCTAAGAATTTTAGTATTATTTCTTTGTTTGTACTAAAGTGTTCTGTTATCCTACTTGTTTTGTATTTTGTTTTACCATCAGACAAAACAGCATAAATCAGAAGCTGGTCCGCAAGATGACAATCAACATCCTCATTTTCAGAATTTAGTATATCTAGAGCTTCTTTTGCAACTTCTTCTGCTCGTTTTCCTTTTTCACCAAGAACATATGCTCCTCTATATCCTTTCCAAGTAGTTACTGAATTCCCTGGTGAAAGTGCTGGGTTTTGCCTTATGAAAACCTTTTCAATCTCATTTTGTACAAATATTTTTTTCTCTCGAATTGCAATGGAGGATGGCAATTCCGATACTCTTAACATGGCAAAAATTTCATTACTTTGTTGCCAGGATTCACAACCAGCAAGTTTGGATGGTTTTATTTTTACTTCTATTTCTCCACCGCCTCTTGGATAATATCCTGGTTTTACCATTTCTGATTCAACTATTGCACCGAATTTAGAAATTGCAGGTAGAAATACTTTTTCAAAATAATCATATCCTGGTGATTTTATGACATGTGTTCCACCTATTATTCTTATTTCGCTTTCCTTGTTTGCATCAAGAAGAATTGGTATTATCGTCTGTGCAACAAGAGTTACTGAACCAGCAGTTCCAATGTCAAATTGATATTTTCCACCAACAATTTCTCCAGGATTGAATCTTATTTCGCTACTTTCAAGTTCTGCTCCTTCAAGTGTTCCGCGGCAGACACTTCGTACAGCACGTGCAGCAGTTAAATGTTGCATTTGTAATCCTGGCTTTGGTCGGTTTGCTCGTATATTAAAAATTCTCACTGGTTTTTTTGTAATTGCTGAAAGTGTTAGAGAGGTTCGGATTACTTGACCGCCTCCCTCCCCAAAACTACCATCGATCTCAATCATAAACTCACTTTATCAAGTCTGTCTGTTCTGCATTATTAGACCTTATGATTTCTAAAGGAGCAATCTTTGTTAATGCGTTTTGCGATCCACCGCCACTATAAACTATTGTTTTTGTCATTACTGAAGTATCTATGAAAAAAATCGCAGCATATCCGAATGATGGAGTGCCTCCCATCGGATAACCTGTTTTTTGAAGTATCTCTTCAGCATTGGCAAATCTTAGTTTTTTTGTTTCAATTTTGAGAGCCAACTTTTTTAGATCAAGTTTTTTGTGTCCCGGAACAATGCAAACAATAAGTGAATTGTCTGTTTCATTAATTATGCATACATTTTTTACAAAATCTTCTGGAGTTGCATTTGCTGATGCAGCTGCTTCTTCTACACTGTGGCAGGAAGTCTGAAAAACAAGATGTTCTGCAGTTATGTTGTTATTAGTAATATAATTAACTAATTTGGATTCGTATTCATTCATTACATATTCAAGATGCCTTTTATTTATAATTCTAATTAACAAAACCGCTGTCGCTGAAGGCAATTAAAAATTAGGCCAGCGCATCGCTGCGCTGGCAAGGCGACCAGTTATCCTCCCATGCACTCAAAACGAGCGTGAGTACTTAAAAATTTTAGACCAACAATATATATAAATGTTATGGAATTTGTGTTCTTATGTTAATTTTCATGTTTTCTAGTTAAAATTGAACCGCAACCAACCACTTTTTAACATTTTCTGATTAATTCTTTACCGTGACCAGAGACACTAAAGAACTTGTCAGGCGTGTTCTTGATCAAAGAGCTACAGCAATACGCGATTTTGCCAGTTCTGTTAGAGATGCTGTTTTAAAAGATAAGTTAACTGCTCCATTTAACATGCGAGCAGAAGGCCTAACTGCAATGTGGAATCTTACTCAAATTCGCCGTGAAATGTCTGATGAAATTCATTCTTTGGCAATTCTATTCAAGGATAAGGAAGCTACTAAGGATGAAAAAACTACAGAAGATTGCCGCTTACGTATTGCAAGAATCTCAATTGCAAGGTATTTTATTGATCTTGTTGAGAAGATGCAAAAAGCTTCTACAGAAAACGGAAGTCCTGCAGCCAATGCTATTTTTCAATCTGCAGTTAGTGCAATAAAGCATATCCTTGATGATAAATTTTTTACAAAAGATAAAGATCAGATTATTAATGATCATCTTGATGTTGAACCAGTTATTGCTGCAGCATGTTCTGCATTTTCCATACCAACAAGTACTCTTTATGACGCAGTGGGAAGCCATGAAGGCAAGGTTGCTCAGGATATTGATAGAGAAATCGGCAGAATCAGAGCAGAAACATAAATTTCAAAAGATTTTTATTCAACTAGGACGTTATCTTTTCTATGCCAACTGATCCATCTGATATTCTAAATGCTCATCAAAAGAAAAAAACAGATGCCATTGCATTTTTCAAAGAGCTTGCCCATATGAATTCTGGTCCAATCTCTCAAAATGTGATTAATATAGATAAAAATTCAAAATCACTTGCAGAAACAAATTTATTATTTGAAAAAAAATTGTCTGAATTTTCAAAATCAAATATGGATAGTCTTGCTATCTCTAGATTCTGTCTGGCACTTTTTTTTATTGAACGTACTAATGAAATACATAATATTGTCTTAACTAAGAATGTGGGTGGGTTATACTCTTTATATACTTCTTTAAGAAACCAAGTTTGTGATTTATTAAATGAAAAGTATTATTCAGCTTCCAAAGATTATATTCTCTCTTTTTATCTTGATCTTGAACCTTTACTGTGTGCATCTTCTGACTTGTGCGAATTGCCTGTTCCTGAGATCACAACTATCATGGAAACTTACAAATCAAAAATTGCGGATAGACTTGAGAAACTCTGATCATCTCATGTTTCTAATCCCATTCCAACCAGGACTAAAATCTACTGGGTTTCCAATTTCTCTAGTGTGAAGCCCATTTCTTCCTATAACTCTCTCATAGAATTTCAATTCATGTGAATTACTATCCATATAGAAAAATGGCGACCTCCCACTTCTAAAAGTAGAATAACCTGTGTTTATTCCATAATCCAAGCTTAACATTGCTTCAGGCATTAATCTTACTTCAACCCCAAGTCTTTCATATTTCTTAACTAACATCCTTTGTGTTAATACGTCAATGTCGGTCATGTCTGTTTTTTTATCATAATATTTTGGTTGTATAAGTAATATTGGTCTACTACCATCATTCACTAAAAATAATCTTCTTCTAAATACAAAATCATCAGCACTGTCTTCTCTTGCAACTATCTGTTTTATCCATGGTAGTTCTATTGTGCCTACTACTCCGCCTATATGGAAAGTTGGTTGATGTGGTTCTTGGCAATTTGGATGTCCACGTACTAATCCACCATATAATGCAGTTTCAAAATCTCCAACTTCACCAACTAACAGATTGCCTATAGTGGCAGTTGTTTCTTGTCTCCATGCTACAAAAAGGGCTTCGCCTCTTTCTCTTCCCATCAAATTATGAAGTTCTCTACGGAACTCTTCTGAGAATTTGAATTCCTGAAATTTATGTGCTAAGTATGCAGAAAATGCATCATCAAGCACAGCTATTGCTTCTTGAAATGCCTCTTTTCTTCCTCTATAATCAATTCCAACATTTTTTGGGTCATTTAATTTTGTTAAATTTGCTCTTATTATACCAACGTCTGTAGTTATCCTATCAACCACTACCTCTCTCCGAGAAAATTTATCTTGTGTATGTGAAAATTGCACTAATCTTTTTGGAGGTTGTCGTCTATCCATACTATTCTCTTGTTACGTAAAGTTTAATAATCTACCACAATTAGCCTACTGCTGTCCTATTCCTTCCACCAGTTCCATACTGTCTTCTTCCGATACTTGCCCTTAGACCTAAATCTGGTTTTTTGAGTACTCCATTCTGTCTTACTAAAAGAATTGCTTGTGCTGAAAACTCTCTATCACTAATCATCTTCAGTAGCTGTATAGTTGTTTTATTAAGGGCAAAACCAGAACTTGTTACTTTTGATAGTAGTTCTAAACCATATTTTGTAAGTTCCTTTTTTGTTTCTTTATGTCCAACCATCTCAAGTGCTCTTGTCAATAATACCTGTCCACTAACTTCTACGAATTTCATCCAGTAATCTGTTGATGGAAATTTGTCAAACATCTCACTGATTTTACTAAGTTCTGAGGTTGAGGTTTCGCCTTTTACTACTGCCACAATTGTTTGGCCAATAATTGCAAGTTTTTTTACATTTTCATTATGATCTCTTGACAACACTTCAACAATTTTGTTTCCATCCACTTCTCCTGAGTACCATATTAAAGTGAAAAACATTGTTCTTGTATCATCATCCATAAAACCACCTAATCCTTAATCAGTTCCCCTGTGATGTCACGCCTTTCGTTCCAGCCTTTTTGAAATATGTCTGGCTGTCTGTATCCCTCACTTGTACCTGGTTCTCTATAATGCAATCCATGGCGTGCAAAGACTATACCTTCTCTTCCTGCTCTAACTACATAACCATTACTATCCATATAATAATATGGCGATCTACCACTTGTGAATGTTCTATATCCTGCATTTGGACCAATGTCATTTGCATATGCGTGATCAATGTCTCTTACTCCTATTCCCATCTCTTCATATCTTGTGCGGATGCTTGCCATTACTGCAGTATCTATTTCTGCCAAGCCTGGCATATCCTTTGCTCCATATTTTGGTTGTGCAACTAATATTGGATTGCCGTCGTCTCCTTGCATGAGGAATATTCTTCTTCTGTATATTATTTCCCCTGCTGGATTTTTGATCACAATCTGTTTTATCCATGGCAATTCTACTGTTCCAACTATTCCTGCAATGTGGAATGTCTGTTGTGATATATCTTGACAGGTGCGTTCTCCTCTAACTCGTCCGCCATAAAATCCATCTTCAAAACTTCCAGTTTCAAGTATAGTGTGGGTTGCATCTCCAACTGTTACTTGATCTGCAGTATGATTCTGTCTCCAAGTTTCAAATATTCTGCTTCCTCTTTCTTCCCCAACTAAACTAATTAATTCTCCTCTAAATTCGTCGCTAAACTTAAATTCTTGGAATCTTCCTTCTGCCATTGCCCTAATTGCTTGATCAAAAACAATAGCAGCCTCTCCGAAACCTTCTTGTGGTCCATAATAGCCAACCAAGTTTTGTGTTGATCTTGGTGCAGCTTCCGTAAGATTACCACGATATTGTGTATAATCCATTATCAAATCAATATTTTCTAATATAAATGCAGCTGGAAGTTGGACATCAGAAGGTATGAACAATTTGCCAATTTCAGAACTAACTGTTTGTGTAAAAGCATCGATTGGAAGAACCCCACCATCGGGCCCAATGAGGTTTCTGCTTATCCTTGCAAGATCTGCGGGTGATACCTTTCCATCTAAGTATGCATTGTATATAAGGTCCATATAATCTATCTTCCCTCTTGTTCTACTACTTCCTAAAAATTCTGCTTTATCTGCTTTTGTTGCTCCATCTCTTGCAATATATTCCAATTCTGCTCCTACTAATCTTAACCATGGTTCTACTGTTGTGTTCCCACTTGAATTGAAGATATTGTCCATTAAATCTGCAACTTGTCTGAAATTTGCATGACTTCTTAGTTCCTTTCTTATAGCATCGCTACTCAATGCACGCAATACTAAACTTCTTGGAACTGGTCCAGTTTCAGGTAGTAAATATGTTGCAAAAGGAAGCCTATTTGGTCTTACACTTAGTTGGTCTGCTCTATCTGCAGTTATATCACCAAGAAGTATTGTTTCTTGCCTTGTTTTTCTCCCAACCTTAACATCAACTCTTATAGCAAGTGCTTCACTAAGAACCCCAAAATCTAAATTGTCTAAATTGCTTCCAATCAATTGCATATATGCTTCTCTTGATTCTGCAGTTGGAAGTCTACTAACATCATCAAATAGATATTCGAAAATATGTTTTACTACAGCTCCTCTTGCATCCGGATCTGTTATCTGATCTAGTGGAATTCTATCGAGTAGTCTTCTGCTTGTTTCTGTTGCTTGCTCAAGCATTCTGAAACTATCAACATCAGTTGGCCTGAAATTATCAAGCAGTCCATTTCTAACTCCTGGTTTGACCTCATGTGAGAGCAGGGGTACTGGATCCACTCCAAGTAAATGAAGTTTTGCTGCAAATCCAAGAACATTACCAATTTGTCCTATAGTTATAAATCCTTCAACCTGCGCATAATGCAAATGTTCATCAAGTGCTGCAACTGTTCTTGAATATGCCTCAAGCATCTGCACTCTTGTTTCTTCTGGTGCTGTTCTTCTGATTGTTTTTGCACCTGCCATGACAGCATCCCTCATCATCTCAGGACTGCTGGAAAGAGATTGGTCAAGTGTGTCTAAAATGTGTGTTTCTTTTGCACTATTAACTTCTCTACTTATTTCTCCTTCGTAATATGTGCGTAATTCTGCAGGTGTCATTCCATCGTCAGCTATTCTGACCAAGAGTATATTCTCTACGCCATCATATTCAAAATTAAACTGAACATTCCCATCTTCTCTAATTACTGCTTCATATGTTACTCTGCTTGGAAGATCACTTTCTTCCATCCCTAATATTGATCTGCTTGGTGGTTTTGTTACATCTGGTCTTTTTACTACGACTTCTCTTCCTGCATAAACATCATCTGCTGCTTGAGAAATTGGATTTCTTAATATTGTGGTTCTGTCTCTTCCATTTGTGAAATCAGTTGGCACATGTGAATCATCAGCAACACCAATCAAGTGGGGGCTATCTTCTGGTGCTCTGCTAGTATGGAGTCTTGCAGGGGCTGTTTTTCTAAGTGGATCTATTACAACAAATCCACTTCCTCTTCCATATGCCTCACTCATGCTTGCATCTAAATTGGTAACATATCCTCCAGCTGCCCTAACTCCTTTTCCTCTGGAATGGCCAACATAAATATGATCAACACCAAGTGCTTCTCTCCATTGAGCTGCAATCTCCTGGCTCATAATTGGTGCCCATCCATGCCTTCCTTCAACATATGCAGAAGAGTAATCTCCACTTTCCATAACTCGTATGTCTCCAAATACTGTTCCCCAATGGTTATCTGCAGTAGTAAATAATCTTTGGAAATGTGCATCCAACATTTCAGGACTTGTAATTAACTGCCCATCACTTTGCAATACTGGTCCACCATGTGTGAAATAATTATTATCTATTATTACTGCTGCTCTTGACTGTTCAATGAAATGCATGAAACTTCCTTCTATTACTCTTCCTTGCTGATCATAATTTTCATGTATGAAATTTTCCCAACTTCCATATCTTTCAATAATCGATTCAAATGTTTGGTCCACACCAACACGGCTCCACTGCTTCATGGCACCCATTATGTCATCTGCATTGGCCTTCCCTTCAAATACGGCTCTAACCTCTTGATCGCTTGAACCTCTATAAAATTCTACAAATCTTCTAAACAATTCTTCATGATTGCCTCTCAATGCATGCACCCTAGTTCCTGTTTGCCCACCATCTGATTTCATCTGGCTTACTAATTCCACAACATCTACGCTTGTTGGTCCACGATCAATATAATCTCCCATAAAAACAATCTGGCTTCCTTCTGGTAAATCTGGGTTTAGTCTATACCTCTTGGCAGGTGGAACATATCTTGGATCAGTTTTTGGCAATGTTCTTGGTATCCCTTCCATAGTGTCAATTAAGATTCCTTGTCTAAGGAATTGGTCAACAACACCATAAACATCTCCATGCACATCACCAATTGCTATTACCTGACGTGCATTTTGGATTACATCAACATAAGCACCTTGTTTCATGGTTGGTGGTGAACTTTCTATTGCTTCAAGGACTGTTCCATATCTATCTGCTATTGCAATTGCTTCATCTAAACTCCCAGTTCTAATTGCTTCTTGGTACGTTGCATCACTACCAAGTTGTTCAGCAAGCATTCTTTCGTTTGCAGTTCCTAATTTACTATCTTCAGCAATTAAATGAAGGCGGCGTCCTAATTTTGTACTTTCTGGTATCCTTTTTCCAAGTTGTTGTTCTTGTACTGCTAATTCTACTTCTCTTTCTTGTTGTCTAACTCTATACCTATATGCATGGTCTGGTTCACCAGTTCTTTTTTGTACTGGTGCTAATCTCGGTGCATCATCAACTATTGCAAGTGACATTCCGTCTGGTGATCTTGTTATTGCCTGGCGCCTTATTTCAAATGTTCTACCCTCGGTTAATACAAAGTCTTGAAATGCTTCAAGCATATCAGCTCCACGTGGTTCTGGTAATCTCCTAAGTTTAATTACAAGATCCTCTACTTTCCGTAATTGTGGATTTTTTCTTATTACTTCAGTAATGTCCCTAAGTTTACCAAGCCCTAATCTTGTTAATGTATCATCATTACCTATTGCCATTGCAGCAATAATCGCATCTGCACTATCATAATTTTCTGAACCCCACAACATCCTCAAGCGTCCATTTGATATTGATGCCATTGCATCTGCAAAGTTTGCGTTTTCAATTGGTACTGCTCCTTGTTTTTGTACACTCATTTTTACTCCTGCACTATGTAATTGTTCATCGATAACTCTTGCCATCACAGTTGCATCAGCAGGTGTTCCGCCTTCAATCACATATTTCATTGTTCCTAAACGTCTTACTGTGACACCGTGTTCTGTTGCATATCTTGCAACTGCAGCTTCTACAGTACTAACAAGGTAATTTGCACCATCATGGCCAAGGAATGTATTGAATCCACGCAAACCAAATGCATTTCTTTCTACTTCTGCATATCCTTTTCCTGTTATCTCTAAGTATGGTGTTTCAACTGTTCTTTCTACTCCTGGAAGTCTTCCTCCTATATCAACATAAGCTTGATTATCATCTATTTGGAGCCTTACTTCAAATGCAGTTCCGCTAACTGTTTCTCCATCTCCAACCTGCCCTATTGATTCTGATAGTTTCCATCCAACTCCTGTTCTTACCCCTAATCTTTCTCTAAGTGATGGTGCAAAACTCAAAGAACCATCTTCTTCTGCTCTAGTTATTAGCCCTTCTAAAAACCCTATTCTGCTTTCAGAACGCTGCAACATGGCATCGCTTCCATCAGCATGTACTGCAACTGCTCTTCCGTCTTCTGCTCTTCCAACTGTTACTGGTCTGCTAATATCATATGATGCTTCAATTAATCTAAGTGGGTCTGTCATTAATGAAAGTGAATATCTTAATCTTCCAGAACCATCTGATGCCGTGCTAATTCTTTGGAATTCAGCATCAGTAACTGCTCTCATTTCTTGTCCTAGTCTTGTTCTAACGTCTTCTCCTTTTCCTTTTGGTACTATTATGATTCCTACTGCTTCATCCCCACCTCCACTTGGTGGGCGTATTATGTGTGCAGTTTGTTCTTGACTATCCCCAATGATCCTTCTTACTGCTCCTTGTATTATGTCTTGATAAACTCCAAGAGCTTGATCCCCAACTTCTTCTCCAAACATTTTATTGATCTGACTTAGTGATTTTTTATCTGGTCGTATTACGATGACATCCATTTCTTGTCCTTGCATTGCGTCCGACAGAATCACATCTTCGATTGATCTAACCATTCTTCCAATTGAAACTTCTTCGCCAGCAACAGCTTCATGTCCAATCAACCATTCGGGTTGCCCTGTTCGTACTAACTCACCATCAATCAACTCAACTCCTGCACGTCTGAGAACATGTCCAACTACATCATCAGTTTTGAAAAGTTCGCGACTAGGTCGCAATCTTACAAATTCACCTGCTTCAATTGATTCTGGTTCAACTACTGGTGCCCTAGTTTCTGGTTCAACTACTTTTGTTTCTGGTCCTCTTGTTCTACGTCCTTTGCTAATAGGAGTAGGTTCAATACCCTCTGCTCCAACAGCAATTGGCATCGCTGTTTCAGTAACTCTTGCTTGTGCACCTACTTTTCTTGGGTGCCCAACCATAAGTTTTATCACAATTGTTGGGCTCCCTTCTATATCTTGAGATACTGCAAAACATCTTGCTTTTGCTTCTGGTGTATCTGGTATCTCACCACGTATGGCTGCTTGATCAACAAGATCTTCAAATTTTATTTCTGCTACTGGTCTTCCTGTTCTTTTTGATGCTTCTAAAACAATTTCTGATGTTTCAAAGCCAGCCATTCTTCGTAATGCTTTCAAATTCTTTCCTGGTTTTGTTGGGCTGAGTTCTCCTCTTTGTATCCCACTGCCCATTGCTATTTTTGCTTCTTCAAATAATGTGAATTCACCTTCATATTTTCTTACCAAATGAGCAGGTCTTCCTGAAACTAGTGAGTAAGTATCTTCAGATGTTGTTAATCTTCTTACTAATGAATGTATTGCAGTTCTTCCTGCTTGTCCTTCTTGAGTTGCACCAAACAATCCAATTCTTAGTTCTCCTCTTGGTGTTCTGCTTGCAGTTGCAAATGCAACTATTCTTCCACCCTCTCTTGCTACAAACCAAATTGGTGTTACTTCTGTAAATAATTTTTCAGGATTACTATAATGTAAGTCTGCAGCACCATAAGCTTCATCATAAAGTCTTTTTATCTCAGGCCAAGCTGCTGCTCGTTCTTGTTCAGTTATTTCAGACCATGGTCTTTTACCATCAACTTCAATATCAGTAATTGCTCTTTTTCTTTCAACAAATTCCTGGCTTTCATCATGCCTAACTGGTTCAAGTGTTCGTAATTTTGCAGCCAATTTTTCAGTTCCTTGCTCAATTCTTGTTGCAAATTCCTCTAGTTGTTTTGCTCTTGCTGTTTCTCCTGCCTCGCGTAAAACCTTTGCTTCACCTCTGAATCTACTTACATTTGCTTTTCTTCTTGTTATAGTTTCTCTTAGATTCTCTACTGTTACTGGTCTTTCTAGTAATCGTTGTTCTTCAGACATTGCCCTTATTACTATAGCTTCTGGTTGCCTTGCTATTTCTGGTATTTTCATTGCTGCATCAAGACCAAATTCCAACTGTCTTGCTCTGCTTTTTCGATTAGCTAAATATTCAGGATTTAATGCAAGTTCCATTGCATGCCTCTGAACTTTTTCAGGTTGCCCTCTAAGTGCTTCTGCCACAAATGCTCTTTTTTGTTCTGGGGGCAATGAAGCAAATTCTGGATTATTAAGAATTCTCTCTGCACTACTTACAATTCTCAGTGCAGTATCAACATGTTCAGAAGAATAAGTTTTTTGTTCTTCTCCTCTCCCTAATCTATATGTTGTTCCATCTTCACCGGGTTCTATGAATCTACTTTTTAATTGTGCATGCAAAACTTGTTCTGCTGCTCTTTCACGACGTTCCCGCATTTCTGTTGTTCTATCTACAGGGGCATCTTGTTCTGCATCGTGGGGATGTCCTCCTGGTATCTCAGCTTCTGGAGGATTAAGGAAATATACTTCGGCTTCTGCCAAAAATTTCTCAGTTGCTGCAGCACCTAGTGGTCTAAATTCAGTTCTTCCGCCAACTTTTCTTGTTGGTATTCTATCCATGAATACCAATCCTTCTTCTGGTGTAAGACTTCTTCCTAATCGCAATTCCATCTGGCCATACAAAGTTTTTTGTGTCTCACCAAGTTGGCCGAATCTTTTTCCATGTTGGGCTCTTAGTGCGGTTGTCTCTGCAAGGCTCATTGTATGAACGGTTTCTCCAGTCAGGCCAGTCATCACTCCTCTGAAAATTTTTGCTCCTCTTGTGTCTTGGGATGTTCCAGCAACTCTCCATGCTCTTGCAGTTCTTGTTGGTGCAACATGCGCTCCAACTGGTGCTGTTGCTTGTACTACACCAAGTACACCAGTTGTAAAGAATTCTAATCCACCTATATCTCCATGTATCCATGCTTTTCCAGATTCATAGGCTCCATAACCTGCCATTCCAAGGCCGCCTGCCATTAGCCCCCCACCAAGGACGGTGATTCCTCTCCCACCAGTTCCCATCATACTACTAAACATTGTCACTCTGCCAACTGCAAGAGATTCATTTGCAATTCCACTTAAACTACCAAGTGCTGCACCACCAAAACCCAAAACAACTCCACCTACTCCAAGTACTTGTTCTGCTGTACCCATCTGCGAAAATCCACCTGATCTTCGGCTATTTTCTGCTAGATCATGAAGTGCCTTTGTTCCAAATCCAACACCAACAACTGCTCCAAAACCAGTTGCAGTAAGTCCTAGTGCAAGAGTAAGTTCAACTCCTGCCTGTATCCCTCTTGCAGTACTTTCAGAACTCTGGCCTTCTTTTAAAAGGCGGCCATAGTCTGTATCATATTGTCCTGCAAAATCTGATGTTTCTGCATACAATCCTTGAATGTATTCATCAGTAGCTGGTTTTCCACCTTGTAATCTATTCTGCAAAACTCCATTTATAACTTCTAAATCATGATCTGCATAAGTAGCTACAACATCATACATTTGTTTTCTTTCACTATATGACCAAATTGTTGTAAGTCCAAGATGAACTCCGAAATAATCGCCAAGCAATTGGCTTATACCTTTTATGTCTTTTGTCCCTGTTGCATGCGCAAGAACAACTTTGTGTTCTTCTGGTGTGAGGCGTACCTGGGTCCATCCATCATCTTCGTCCCAGGCTATTCCCATTTTTGCAAATGTTGCAGTTGTGTATAAGTCAGCTAATTTTATTGGTTCGCGATGTGCTGCAAGAGCAAACCTGTCTCCTTCAACATGTTTAAATCCAACAGAATATGTTTGTAGCGAATCTAGATATCCATGCATGGCAGCGTATAATGCATGTGGAATGTCATCATAATCAGCACCGGCACTAATTTTAGCATCATCATAAACTCCGTCTCGGTCTCTTATCTTTACCTCTATTGCCGGTAGACTGACCTGCCCCCCGCTTAATATTTTGCGTGTGATTCCTTCAGGATCAGATGCAGCTGCTCTTCCAATTTGGAGTAAGTCTGCTGCTCTCCATCTTAGATTCATGTTAAAAGGGCTGTAACCATGGGTTCTTACGTACTGGTCAACATTATCAAATAGCATTATTGAATCTTCCAAACAACTCATGGCAAGTTGAGCACCAGCATTGAATTGATCCACTCGTGTACTAATTCTACTAAACTCAAGATCAGCTGTTAATTGTGCATGCAATCCGGGTCTTATCTGATCATGTTCTTGAAGATAAGCCAACCCCTTTCTCATTGGTGTGCCATCTTCTACCATTTCTTCATAAACTGCCTGGCCTCCTTTTTCTATTCTTCTTTGATTATATATCCTACCATTAAATCCATTTGTGGCTTGATATATCCCCCATATCAAATCCCTACTATATTCTGGTTTGAATGTATCTGCATATCCTTCTGTTAACATTACATCAATTGATGTTCCAAGCACTCTTGAGGTTTGTACTAAATCTTCTCTGACTTCTTTTGCATTTCCTGCAAGGGCTCTTGTTATTCCTGTGGCAAGTACAGCATCCAAAACTTGCTGGTGTGCTCCTATTGCTGCATAATCTATTTTTTCATCACCTTGTGGTATCTCTTGTGGTTTTCCAAATTCGCCTAAGTTGTGTTCAAGTCTTGTAAGTTCAACTTCTCGTTGTCTTAAGTATTCCATCTGACTAAGTCTTTGCATTCCTACCTGGTAGACTGAAGCAAAACTAGCAAAACGTTGATTGGTTTCATCGATTGTTCCGTCCAGTTCTCCTGAACCTACTCCTCCACGGCTTAGTTCTGCAATATCACCATCAATTAGATGAACAACCTCAGCAGTCTGAAGTCTTAAGTGATGAGCAGTATCAGATAATTCACTTGCGTGATGGACTATTATTTCTCCTATTTCTCCCTCTTTCATCTCACCGTGTGTTCTTTCGATTTTATCTTCCATACTAGCTAATCTTCCTGCATTCACTTCCAAACCAGTTTTTTGATACATTCTTCTAATCATTAACGGTTGGTTTGCTGTAAATTGATCTAGTTGTATTCTAACGTATTCAAGTTGTTGATCTATTGATTCAGGTGTACTTGTTCCGTTCACCATTCTATCAATTTCATCATCAACTTTTCCTGCAGCTGCATCAAGCTCTGCTGCTAAAGTTGCCGCACCACTTGCAATAATTTGCCGTGATTCTTGTGTTCTCTCTTTTGTTTCTGGTTCCATTCCCTTTCCTTCGGTGGTGTCTGCATATTGTTGCATTAATGCTTCTGCCTGTCTTTCAAATGATCCTCTTTCCAACAATAACATCTGTGATTGCTGTGCAAACTCAACTCTTTTTGGGAATGTTGCAAGTCTTAGTTCAACTTCCCTAAAGTTTCCTGTGGCCCTGGTCATATCAATGCTATAAACTTCTTCCATAAGGCCACGGTAATCAAATCCCACAACTACTGGTTCACCATCATTGCCAGTTTTTATCTCAGTTCTTAATACCTCTCCATCTCTTTGGCTGTCATCAGCCATATCAAATAACATTGCATGTTGCTGGTGAATGTCTACTTTTCTCTGATCTAATTGAATTCCAAAAACCGCACTTTTCAATGTTTTCTGAGCGTGTCCAAATCTTTCTCTTCTTGCATATCTTTTCGCAAGTTCAAGTTCTTGCATTCTTGCCTGTGTATCAAGTAAAGGAGTGCCTGCTTCTATTGTTGCACCAGCATGTTCTACAGTTGCTGCTAAGGTTATCGCACCCTCTTCTCTCCCGCTTCCATGTTGCTGGTCAAGTTCTCTAAGTCTTGCTTGTTCTGCTTCTATGCTTTTTACAAAACGTGCAACAGTATGCTGTATCTGTCTTTCTCTTCCAACTTTGGCCCCTCCTTCTAACATAGTATATGATGCACCTGCAATCATCCTACGTTGAGTGTCATCAAGTTCTGGCTCTTCAATTTTGGATAACTCAAGTAATATTTGTGCAGCTTCATCATACTCTTTTCTCCCTCGGTATCTGTGTATTGTTCTTATTGTTGTTATGCTTGAATGAAGTTGCAATAATGCCTGTTGGCCTTGTTGGGAAAGATAAATCATTCTCAATCCTTTTTGTTCTAAAACATCTGCTTCTGGTGTGCCTGCTTTCCTCATTGTTCTTGCTTGTTGGACTAGTTCAAGTCCCCTTGAATAACTGGTACTAAATCCTTCTGCCATTGTTGTTATCCTTTCGTAATCTATCCTCTCAGCTTCTTGGGTCTGTATATCTGCTTCCAGTATCCTTCCTGCTTTTTCAGCAACTGTGGCTTTCCTTTCGTGGTAACCACTTTGTGCTGTATAAGTAGCACCAATCCTTGTTTGTTGTGTTGGTGTTGTTCCAATTATTTTAGAACCAGTTCGCTGGAATTCAAGTAGCATTAATCGACTATCATGTTCCTGCTGTATACTTTCAAGTGAAGCAATTCGTTTTGTATCACCAACTGGCAGAAGTGCTACTAGTTTTTCATCTTCAGAAGAATTAATTGTATTTATGAAACTATTTCCACTGATCAAAGCAGTTCCTAATGGTCCAGATAGTGTTGTTGGTACAAACCTTTGTGGATTTCCCTCTTCTAAAAGCATATCAAGTATCCGGTGGTCACCAAGTGCAGTACTACCCCTATAATCGCCAAGAACAGTCCTTACAAATTCTGGTATTTCCTTCTCACCTGGCTGCTTTGCTGCTCTACAATAAAGATCAGCAAGATCTCTTACTCTTTCTGCCCCTTCAACATCCCCTCTTGCAAACAAAACCTCTGCTGCATCATAGTATGCTTGTATGTTCCTTCGTACACTAGAGCTTGGTATCCCTTCCATTCCCTTTTGTTTTCTTAGTTCTGCCTCGAGTATCCATCTGACTTTTTCTACAGGTAGACTTTCAATTTCCATTCTTGTTATCTCATCTGCTATGGTTGCTACATCTCTGTCATTTATTGGTCTCGAGCATGCATTTGCTCCAAGGATATATACAAGAAATTCTTCTTGCGATTTATCCCCTTCTATTGCATCCTGTGCTCTATGTAAGATGTCTATTGTTCCGTAGAAGGCCAAATCTCTTGCTTTGCCTGTGATATCAGCTACGTTGCCAAGTGTTCTCAAGGAAGGGTCCAATGTATGGATTCCATCTCCGGCTACAAATGATGCAATCTGTTCTGGCTTTCCAAGGTAAAGTATTTGCATTCTTCCATACGCTGTTCTTTCTTTATCAGTTAATTCTTCACCATTTGCAATCTTTTCAAGTAACCTGTCCATATACTCTATCGGGCGACTGTACAAATCAGTAAGATCAATCTGTTTTTTCTGTCTTGCAGTTTCATGTAACTCAAGAATTGCAAGTTGTGTTTTGGTTATCTCAATATAAACAGCAGTTTCCTGAACATGTTCACCTGCTGTTAGTGATATGCCATGAAGCTGTGCTCGTTTTTCTGGTGTTGTTAATTTATTGGCATATAATTGGCTAAGTTCAATTTGTATTTGCATCTGAGTACTATCACTAGAAGCCATGGCAGCAAAAATTCTCTCATGAATTCCGTTGAATTGTTCTAATTGTTCTGAACTCATGGATTGATAACTTTTCAAATAAGTTTCAACTATTTTTTGTAAACCGCTTGCAGTATATACCTGTTGCAATGTTGCTTCATCTGTTTTCAAACCAACTATTGCATCATGCAGTCCACCTACTGTTGGAATTTCTTGGCTTTCAATGTCTGCAATTAGATGATCTCTGATCTCATTTCTAACTGTTGCTTCATCTTTTCTACCAGTTACTAAGTCGTCGCTCCATGTTGCTAATTTTTTCCTAAATGCACTATCAGCAGTTTCATACTGAGCTAATATGTATTCATATAATGCAAGCTCATCTTCTTTCAGTGTTCCTTGTTCAGCAAATTCTGTTCTCAATTCTTTAACTCTTACATACATTCCTTGGATAAAACTTGGTGGGGCATCACGCATTCCTAAATCTTGTAGGTGCTCTATCATTCCGTCTATTCCGGCAAGCTTTTGTTGCTTTAGAATCCCAACACCATCTCTGAATCTTTGCATTACTTCTTGGAGTTCTTGATTATTTTCATCAGTAAATTCTTGTCCTGCATCTATCTGTCTCTTAAGAACTTGTGACACTTGGATGATACCCTGTCCAAGGCTACTTTGCGGTGTTATATACTGTTTATTAGAAATAAAAAATTCTGATAATTCTATCAATCCCTTAATCCTTTTTTCAGATAGGCCATAGTCTTGGAAAGATGCACGCAATGCCTCAGTCAGTTCTTGTGGTGCATCGACAAGTCTTTTTTCAAGCGCTATTATAGTTACCAATCCAGTAAGTTTTGCTTCTGCTTCATCCATCAATTCTCTTGATTTTTCTAGCTGTCCGGTTCTCATTTCCTGTATGCTTTTATCTGCTAAACTTCTAATGCGTGCAATCTCTGGCGTATACTTGGTTAATGATTCACCATCTAATCTTTCGGATATCTGTCCATCCAATGCTCTACGTCTTTGTTCAACAGCTTCTACAGTTGGTAATGTTGATCCAAGTGCTCCTGCAGTTTCTGCAAGTTGAGTTCTAGCATGATCAGCAGCTGCAGTAGCTTCTCTTAATTCCCGTTCTGCTCTAGCACGTGGCCCTCTTCTCGGAGTTATGCTTGCCAGTCCACCTGCAACGTCTCGTACTTCCCCTACAACTCGGTCGGCCTGTCCTACAGCAAGTTCAACATCAGTTGGTCTAACCTGTTCAGCCAAATCTTCACCTAATTTTTCGTATAACAGATATTTACAAATTCCTGCAGCATATTAATGCGTTCGTTGTAATCTCGTCTTCTATTTTTTGTAATTAAAACTTTCTTTTCCCATTCACTCAAAGCAGTGTGTAATTTTTTGTACCCCGTAAATTTTGGTTCAAGGTCTTTTGGTCTTGTTTTTGCATTATCCCATTTTGCAATTGCATCTTCAAGTACAGAAATAGTGTTATTGACTTTTTCAATAACCTTCTTTTCAACAAGATCTATGTTTGATTCATTGACTGGTTGACCAAATTCAAAATCTTTATTCTTGTTGTTATCCATGGTTCCCCTCTATACTCTTTGCTTATCTCTTATTTTTATATATTCCTCTCACGTAACCTTGTTTTCGATTCAACGCCAAGTTTTTTAACTGATCCCAACAAATAATTTTTATGGCAAATACTCAGTCACGGCCTCCTAATTTGCGTCTTATCAAAGGTGATCACACCACACCATTCAATCGTTCCAGAACTGAAGTTCTATTATCTGAAATTCAAACTGGTGGCCCGTCTTATATGAAAATAAGGGAACTTTCAAAACAAATAAAATCAAAAATTGCTTTTTTGGAAGCAGAATTGGCAGATGATGGGAAGAATCTTCGTAGTGGTCTTCAAAATTTCTTAGCTGTCATGGCAAGCAGTAGAAAAGATGAACTAACTGGCAGTGGTGTTGACTTTAGGGATCCTTCTGATCCTAAAAAAGTTGCTGTTAGTCTTGTGAGTGGTGAAACAGATTCTCCTGAAGCACAACCCAAAATTGATCAAATTATAGCTAGTTGCATAGAAGTTGCAAAATCAGATGTTGAATTTTTAAGAGAAGTTCTCATCTCAACTAGAGACAAAGGTTCGGTTACTCATGAACAATTTCCTAAATTAAAAGATATTTTAGAAAATAATAGTTATTGGCGCTTTATTGAACCAACTTAAATTATTCAGGATGAGCAGCAGCACTTGTAACTTTTAATTGCACTACTTTTTTTGGATCAGACCACACTGGAGCTGTTTCATGTTGGTGCGTATTTTGATGGTTTTCATTATGCCCCATTGGTCCTTCATGTAATGGGTGATGTTCCTCATGATGTGTATTACCATGTCCACCATGCCAGAATCCACCAACTAATCTTGAATGTCCTGGGTGTAAATGTGCATCAGCTTCAAACACTGCTCCTTCATGATGCCCCCCATGTGAATGATGATCATGATGTTCTACATGTGCATGATGTCCTTCTATGTGGCGATGAGTACTATGATGTTCTCCGTGATTACCTTCATGATGATGTTCACTACGGTGTCCTTCATTGGTATGATGACTTCCATGATGTTCCTCATGATGTGTATTACCATGTCCACCATGCCAGAATCCACCAACTAATCTTGAATGTCCTGGGTGTAAATGTGCATCAGCTTCAAACACTGTTCCTTCATGTGAATGATGTTCTTCATGTGCATGATGTGATCCATGCTCATGATTGTCATGATGAGATTCTCCATGTTGATGCCCTTGTTCATCATGGTGATGACCTATATGCGGTTCTCTATCCTGTGCATGATGTTGTTCATTATGAGAAGAATGTTTCTCTTGATTTCCATGTTCTGCATGAGCATGTTGTCTGTTAGGACCAGCATATAAAAGTTGGATTAAGTTTCCGTGTGTTTCATAACCAACTATTTCCACTTGTTCCTGTGCTGCTGTTTCTTTTTTTGTAGAAACACCAGTTTCGTTTTGACCTAGTTTATCAAATAGGGGAGTTGTTTTTCGTTGTTCTACATAATAATTATGTTTCATCCCACCAGTTGCTCTGTCTGCGTAGGTCCATACTCTTGCCCGCTTTCCATATGTGTATATACCTCCGCATGCTGCACGGGGGGAAATCCAGACTGTTTTTTGTTTTTTGGGTTTTTGTAGAGTGTGGTGCCCGGGTTCAATTAATCTTGGTATTTGTACTGGGTGATGTATAAATTCAACTAACTGTGATGGGTGATACATAGCCCCAACTAGTCTTGGTCTTCGTAGTGAAGGCGGTTCAATTTTCGGAATTGGCATTTTTCTCTGCGCAATTCCAGCACTAGTCTTAATCATCAAATGACAAGTTGTTCCTGTTGCTTTTAAAACTTAATTATTGGATTTCGTTCCTTGTCGTATGCGACTTTTTAGGAAAAAGTCGCCCAAAAACTAGTTAAAAAAACTCATCCTTGAACAAAGTTCAAGGTGCAAATTGTTGCTCTGCAACAATTACGTGGCAAAAAACTAATTTGCTATTTGGAAAAAAGGTAGCACCAAAAACTCATCATTAGTAAAATTGTGCCACAAAAAACTGATTTATTATTTGGAATACCCACTAATCGTCCATACATCTTTGATGTCCATTAGGGCATGTCATGCTAGTGTCATCATAGAATCCTTCATCATAATTAATGTCTATACTGGCTTCTTTTTCACAATAAAGTTTATTGCACTCGGGACAATAATAGTCAAGACCCATTTTCTGTATCCATTTTTCTCTTATTAATTTATGGATTTTCAGATAATTTTTTTCTTCAATCCATTTTTTTACTTCTACAATATCCACTTCATTAATGGTTATTGATCTCAATGGACTATAAATTGTAAATTCATTTTCTCCAAATTTTATTAATACAATTTCCTGGCCACAGCTATCACATTTTAGTCTGTAATCAGCTTCTATTTTTGCTAATTTTTTTCTATCCTGTGTTTCATCAAATGAAGTTACTCCCATTATTCCACCTTTATTTGAATGAAAGATACCACCTTTCATATTCTTTATGAGTTGCAAAACACCTTAAGATAAAAAGTCGATCATCTTCAACTTGGTAGACCAAACGCGATTGTTTGGTCACATTTACTACGTTAAAAGGCAATCCATACCGCATATGACGGCGAGTTGGCATATTAACTATCTTTTCTATGTGTTTTTTAAAATATAATCTAAGTTGCGCATCCATCTTACTAAGTTCTTCTTCAGCTAATTCTGATATGCGCACTTCAATCATTTAATCACATATGGTATTTTTTCTTTATCTCCTCAAAGCTTTTGGTTTTGATTTTACCAGATCTAATTTTTTCCATTTCAGATTCTATGCCTTTATTGACTAGATAAACCTCTTCCTCGCTTATGGCTCTGTCATATGCAAGTAATGCTTGACGAATCACCTCAGTCTGACTACCGGCATATCCTTTATTTATCAATTTTTTGATAATTATCTCGTATGGCTCTCCCAATATAATATTCATATCCACACCATAAACATTCAATGCACATTAGAGTTTATAAAGGATGTGTATTCACTGGTCATTCAATGATCATTAAATAAATAACTTCCACAAAATTTCAAAAATTCATTTAGTTTTTCTTTTGGTATTGATGCACCTGCAGCAATTTTATGCCCACCACCAATACCACTAATTTCTAGAGTAGCTTTTTTCATCAAATCTCCAAGATTTAATCCATTTTCAACTAAAATTTTCGATCCTCTTCCAGAAACTTTTACTGTGTTATTGTCTCCAAGTGCAATTCCAATTATTGGTGTTGACCATTTTTGCTGAAATGCCATCCCACAAACAGTTCCTATTATGCCCTCATCAATTTTTCCTCTTCCATCAAGAAAATGAAATGCACCAAAATTCTGAATGTTACCATGTGCATATTCAATTCCGCTTCTAAGCATTCTTCTATGGTGTTGTAGTAGTGCCTTTGCTTCTGCATATGCATCATGATCTCCTAAACAAACCCGTACTCCTATGTCTGGTTGGGAATGTCTGCCACATGCATTCAAAATTGTACTGAATTCGTTTGCTTCATATGTTTCATCTTTTGGTCGATTTGGAAAAATGTAACTTTCACCAACAAGTTCATTTACTTTTTTCAACTGCCCATAGTTTATCAGAATTTTTGCAAGTGCACTTATCAAATTTTTCCTTTCATTATTATTTAGATCAACATATTTCTTCCCTTCATGTTCAATTTTAAGTTCATTCAAAAGTTCAATTGCCTTATCTTCTCTATATGAAATTCCAGGTATGTAGGGGTCATCACAGTAAGATAAAAACTGCACTAATTGTCTGCAGTATCTCCCATAAAATCTTATATCTTCTTCAATTGTAATTTCGCCTTTCTTTTTTCCATCTTCCAAAACCCACCTATTCATACCAGAAAGCGGAGATTGCATATCACCGACTGCTCCAACAACTGCAACATCTGCCATCTCTCTAAAAACACAATAGGCAGTGGTTGCTGCACTTAATTCTGTGCCACCATCTATACCATATAATACTGGGTTAATCTGGACTTTTTCTATGCCTTCTGTTTGGTGATGGTCAATAACAATGACATCTTTCAATTCATTCACTCTTTTATTCCCGCCTCCAAGATCTACAAAAATTATTTCTTGTTCTTGTGAATAGCGCTCGATGGCAGCATCATCTAGTTTTTTTATTGCCTCTCTTCTGAATTTTTGATTATTTTTCAAAAATGCTTTTGCAACTATTGCACCTGAACTTAATCCATCTGCATCATAGTGGTGAACAATGATCGGATCTTTGAATGAAAGAGCCAGTTTTCTAGCTTCTTCACATTTTTCTAAAAATTCAGGATGTTCCATACCTACTTTCTTGCAAGTGTCTAATTTAAAATAAATTTCATTTATCATCCATCCATGATCCAAAATATTTTGTTGAATTTGATATTGGCTATAGTGAAAGTTATTGCCGGAATAACGTTGTCTATAAATGCTGCCTACATGGGTATGTCTCTTCTTGACAAAATCACTGCATCAATAGATGAATGGAAAGAAATCAAAAAAGGAAATACTGCAGTTGGTATTCTTTATGCTGGTGCCATACTTTCGGTAATAATACTCGCAGAGCCTCAAATTTATGATTTTGTAAATGCAATACAACTTGATTTTGGAGCACAATATCTTTTGGGAAGTCTTGCATTTGGACTTGCCAACTACCTTGTTTCAGTTCTTCTAGGAATAATAGTAGTCTATCTTTCTATTCATGCAATTGATAGACTTTCAGGAGATCTTGAAGAACTCAAAGAACTAAAAAAGGGCAATGTTGCAATTGCAGTAATCATGGCAGTCATACTAGTTGCAATTGCATTTTCACTAAGAGCACCATTTGAATCAATATTTGAAACAATAAAGTCAATGGAGTCGTTAATTCTATGAAAATTCAAAAGTCAAATTTTTCTGAATGGTATAATACCATAATCAAAGAAGCACAACTTTGTGATCTGCGCTATGGCATCAAAGGCTTTGTAGTGTTCATGCCTTGGGCAGTCATGTCAATGAATAGAATGTATTCCATGTATGAAACTGCATTGGAATCCCGTGATCATGTGCCTGCTCTTTTTCCTGCACTAATTCCAGAACAATATTTTACTCGAGAAAGTGAACATGTGAAAGGTTTTATACCAGAAGTATTTTGGGTTACTGAAGCAGGCGGAAGTAAAACTGAAGAAAAGTATGCAATGCGACCAACTTCAGAAACTGCAATGTATACCATGTATGCTTTGTGGATTCATGGCAAAACTGATCTCCCACTAAAATTATATCAAAGATGTCAAGTCTGGAGACACGAAACCAAAGCAACCAAACCATTTATTCGTTCAAGAGAATTCCATTGGATAGAAGCACACAATTGTTTTGCAACACGTGAAGAAGCAATGGCACAAGTTAGGGAAGATATGGGAGTTGCAGAAGAGGTTATTCATAATCAATTTGGTGTTCCATTTTTGTTTTTCAAAAGACCACAGTGGGACAAATTTGCAGGTGCTGAAGATACTTATGCAGCAGATACTTTGATGCCAGATGGCCGTGCGTTGCAGTTGCCATCAACACACATGCTTGGTCAGCATTTTTCAAAAGCATTTGGAATAAAATATGCAGATGAAAAAGGAATTGATCAGTATGTTTGGCAAACATGTTATGGTCCGTGTATTTCGCGAATTTATGCTGCAGTAATTGCAACTCATGGTGATGATAAAGGACTTGTACTTCCAATTAGGTTAGCCCCTGTTCAAGTTGTAATCATTCCAATTATCAAAGAAGGAACAAGTGAAGTTATAATGGCAAAATGTCATGAAGTGAAAAATAAAATTGAATGTTGTTTTGTTGTTAAAATTGATGATTCTGAAAAAACACCTGGATTCAAATTTAATGAATGGGAAATGAAAGGAGTTCCATTGCGTATAGAAATTGGAATGCGTGATCTTGAATCAGAAAGTGTTGTTGTTGTGCGGAGAGATAGTGGTGAAAAACAATCTGTAAAAATAGAAGAACTTGAAGAAACTCTGCACAAACTTGCTGAATCTATGGAAATAAATCTGAGAGAAAAATCAGACAAATTCTTTTCTGATAAACTTTCATCTGCTGCAACATTGGAAGAGCTTGGTAAGAAATTAGAAAGTGGCCATGGTTTTGTTCGTGTGCCATTTTGTTCTGATCAAATGTCTGCAGAAAGCTGTGCTAACATTGTGAAAGATAAATGCCAGGCAAATGTCAGGGGATCACTTTTTGGTTCTGATGAAAAACCAGAAAAAGAAAAATGTCTTGGTTGCGGTGCCCCCGCAACAATTTATCTTTATGTTGCAAGACAATATTAATTTTTTTATTTAAAAAAGTAGCCCCGAGCGGATTCGAACCGCTGTCAATGGATCCAAAGTCCACTATCCTTGACCGCTAGACGACGGGGCTAGTTAAATCTTAATCGCTTTGTTATGCAAAATGATTATTACAAAGCACAGAACAGATTTTAATTGATATAGGCTCGAGAAATCCGCAGCAGTAACCGCAGAAGAACATGGCAAAGGAGTTTCTGATGCAGGATGGAAAATATTCACGAATATCCTAAGCTACAAAGCGGCAGAAGCTGGTTGTGAAGTAATATTTGTGAATCCAAAAAATACGTCTAAAGTTTGCAACAGGTGTGGTTCATCTGTGCCAAAGAGGCTATGGGAAAGACAACATATTTGTCCTTCATGTGGTTTGAGCATGGATAGAGACCTCAATGCTGCGATAAATATACTCGAAAAAGCTACTGTTGGAATGGCAGGAAGTAACGCTTGTGTTGGAGAGCAACGCTCTTCGACAGCTAAAGGTTCAAAGCCTTTAGATGGAGATGTTTCAAAAGAAACGTCAATGAAGCAGGAAGCTCACATCCCTAGATGTGGGTAGTTCACGAAGATTATAAAAAGCCTTTCACAATCATAAGAAACACATGGGCTCGTAGTCGAATGGTTATGACGTCCGCCTCACAGAAACTTTTTGGAAAAAAGTTTCACAAAAACCCGTTCAAAAAGTTTTGGGAGCGCGGAAGATTCGCGGTTCGATCGTTCTTTTTTAGTAAAACATTCGTGAACGTATTGCGTTCACGGTGCCCCATAAAAACGAATTCTCGTTTTTATAGGGAAGAACCAAAAAACTAGTTCCTAAAAAGCGCACGAAAATCCGCGCGGGCCCATTTTTTCATTTTAGTTTAAGTAATACTCAGGATAAAATGGAAGCTAAGTGAAATCTCAATTTCACAATTTTTGCTAATATAAGATTCTTGTGGAGCAGGAGAATGTTTTAATTTCTTAACTTTGTTGTGCTATTATGGCAAAAGCTAAAAAGAAAAAACATTTATCAAAAAAACATACAAAAAAATCTCCAAAAGTAAAACATAAAAAATCTCATAAAACTGTCAAAAAATCAAAACACACTATAAAAAAGAAAAAACAACACAAAACAAAAAAATCAATTAAGAAACCAAAAAAAATTGTTATAAAACCAATTAAATTCAAAAAATCAAAACAACCAACTGAAATTGTAATGCAGCCTATTGTATTGAAAGTAGTGTTGCCAAAAGAAATTTGCGATAGTTATCAAGAATTCGTTCCTAATCTAAGTAAATTGCCTCCATGGGAAAGCAGGCAGGCATTGAAAAATTTTATTTTTAGTAAGAATCTAAAATTCTATTGCGTAAGTCGTGCATCGCCTGATTTCCAAACTGTGATGGGATTTTTTAACGAGTCTCCATATCAAGATGTTTCTGGACATTTTGTTATTTGTGTAAAAAGTTCAAGCAAAATTGTTGGTGCTTTGGATGGTTACATTGTTGATAATGTTCTTGTTCTTGGGAATAGTTATGTAAAATCAGATAAAAGGATTTTACATTTGCTTTTGTATGCTGCTGCATTGACAAGAAGAGAATCAAATTATGTCGTATGTTCAACAAGAGTTGACAAACCTTCTATTGATTTTGTTGGTATGCTTAATCTTCTCGGCAGAGGATTTGGGATGTATGCTGTCCCCTATCTTAAATCAACTTTTGTTTTTGTCAGAAGAATAAAAAAAGAAGGTCCTGTTACCAATGGGCAGGAAATTGCACATATCCTACGATCATTAAGACTTTCTGGGGATCATGAAATCCGTTCTGCAGTTTTTGAATTTAACAAAAGAAGTCTTGTTTCTTTGATACCTTTGCCAATGTCATTAGATAGAAAGGAAAATCTCTATGAACTAAAAGACAGCGGATCTTCACTTGGCTTTTCTACTGAGTCTTTAGATAGGTTGATTGGGTTGCTTAAACAATCAAAACTCAGTTACAAAGATCTAACTCCCGAGACTCTTTTCTAAAAAACAAATAGTTAATTAATATCTTCCTAACCTCTTACATTTATGTTTCGAATTGTTTTTCTTGGAACTTCTGCCAGTGCTCCAACTGTAGAAAGGGGCATGCCTTCAATTGCAATAAAATATGAAAGCGAACTTATTCTTTGGGATTGTGGTGAGGGAACACAAAGACAGCTTATGAAATACAAAGTTGGCTATGGGAGCATTGACCATATTATGATCTCCCATCCGCATCTTGATCATTATCTTGGTTTATTTGGTTTATTGGAAACATTGAGATTATCTTCTCCGGCTCCCCGTCCAGTTAATTTATTTGTTCCAAAACAACTTGATCTTCAAGATTATAAATTTGCAAAACTTTCAAAATTAAAAAATGGATTAATATATCGCGGAAAAAATTTTACAATAAGTGCATTTCCAGTCAAGCATACTAAAAATTCATTTGGTTTAGTTTTCCAAGAAGATGATAAAATAAAATTTCACGAGGAAAAAGCACATTCATTGGGAGTTCATGGAAAATTATTCAAAGAAATTCAGAAGAAAGGAAAAATCAAAACTGACAAAGGCGAAATAAAATTACAAGACATTACATGGAAAAATCCAGGGAAGAAAATTGTTTACAGTGGCGATTGTTCATTCGATGATAATGTTCTTGAAGCAGCACGTGGTGCAGATATTCTAATTCACGAGGCAACATTTGATTCGTCGAAAAAACAAGAAGCAACAGAAAGATCTCATAGCACTGCAGAGGATGCAGCAATGGTTGCAAAGAAAGCAAAAGTAAAACAACTAATTCTGACTCACATCAGTCCTAGGTATTCTAATAGTAATATATTACTAGAGCAGGCAAAGGCAATATTTGAAAATACGACGGTAGCCAAGGATGGATTTACTGTGGATTTGTAATTTTACTTCAACTCATCTATTTTTATATTATATTCATTTAATTGAATTCATGTTCAAAAAATTGAATTTGTTTTCAAAAACTGAAATTAAACTCCTTTCTTTTATCTCATTCCAGGACAGGGAATTATATGAACGTGAAATTGCAATTGGGGCAAAGATAAGTGTTGGGTCGGTAAATTCAATTCTAAAAAAATTAAGTTCTCTAGGTCTTGTGATCAAATCAAAAAAAGGGAAAATGCTTTTTTACAGGAGGAATGATTCAAACCCAGTTTTACGTCAATTCAAAATTTTTGTAAATGTGTCGCTCTTATTTCCGTTGGTAAAAAAATTAGTACCAATATCAAAGAGAATAGTGCTTTTCGGCAGCTGTGCAGAAGGTAGGAATGGTGAAACCAGCGATATTGATCTATTTATTCTTACTTCTGAAAAAGACAGGGTGAAAAAAATACTTAGAACATATAATGAAATTCAAGGGATAGTTATGAATTCAGTTGAATATTCAAATTTACGAGATAAAGATAGGGTTTTTTATGATAATATAAACAAAGGAATAGAATTGGGGGATGAAATATGGATGAGCGATTTAGGAGATGTATCGAAGAAAGGAAGTTAGTAAAAATTAGAATTGAAAAGGAACTAGTTGTTAAGGAACTTAAAGCAGCCGAAGAGGATTTGATCAGTGCAGAAAATTCCATCAGGAAAGGGGATTACAAATGGGCCACTATTCAATCCTATTATTCCATGTTCCATACTGCACGTTCTCTTGTTCTTAGTCGTGGTTATCGTGAAAAAAGCCATCTTTGTTTATCAGTTGCCTTGAGAAATCTTTTTGCAAACAGGTTGGAAGAAAAATATTTTAACAATCTGAGGGACTGCATGGCACTTCGAGAAGATGCTGATTATGGTTTAATTTATTCAGAGCTCTCGTCTAAACAGGCGTTGACATGGGCAAGGGATTTTATCCATGTAGCTCGCCTTTTAATATAATAGTAATAATATACTCTCGACATCATCACTATCTATAAACCCCGTAAACGTACGGGAGACGTATGTATACTGCGTCTATTGTCTAAATTAAAACTGCAGTTTATAAACTGGAGTTTATGTTTGAGGCCAATGTTTATAAAGATTTTGAAAGACAGTCTCTCAAAGAGATAGGGTAGCCCCTATCCTGGAACTCAGGGGAGAATCTCTTCTGAGCTTTGTGGGCCGCGCAGGGAAAAAAAACACCGCCGTTAATTGTTTTAGGCGGCCCTATAGTTGGGCGGTGAAAAAAAATTGAGGTGAAAAAATGAAAGTAAACCTAAAGAAAATCGGCGCAGTTGTTGCGGGTGCAACAATTCTAGCCAGCTCAGCCGCGTTTGCCGGACTTATGTTCGGATCAACAACGTTGGTTGATGACAACGGTGCCCCAGTGGCAAAGGTTGTCGTGGGCAGCAATGCTATGCCAAGCGACGGTGTCGCAGCAGCATTGATTGCAGGAAAAATGGTAAGCGAAGCATACAAGTCAGCCACCTTGACCGCTCAAGTGTCTGGTACTGCAACTTGTTCAGGAGATGCAAATGCAACAGGAACCTGTGCAATTAGCAATGAGAAAGCAAAATTGGAAATTACAGTTCCAGACTCAGTTGCAACAGGAACATGGACTGGAGCAAGCCTTATCGGTGATTTTATCAACAGAGATTTGAACGACCGAGTTCATAACGATGTTGCTGATAATGATGTGTTGTATCCATTAACTGCATCTGAAACATCTGAAAGTGCAAACCCATTTACAGATAATACTGGTGCAGGTACTGATTTGGCATCTTCACCATCTGATGATGAGGTTTTCTACAAAGTAGATGGCAGTGATTTTACTCCATTTGCTGATGCTGACTTATCGGATGATGATGCAGGTGATTCATATACAGAATCTCAAGCATTGTGGATTCAAGGTGATGGTGAATATAATACTGGAGAAGAAGAACTTGTAGGACATGTTGATCTTTTGGTTTATTCAATAAGATTTGATGGTCCAGGTGGAGATGAAGCAGGTATTCCTGTTTGTACGAGCCCAGAAAATACAGACTACACATTCTGTAAGACTGGAGATGGCAACTTGGATTACGCAACAGAAACCCATAAAGTTAATGTTTACTTCTTGGGTGAAAGTTGGGTTATTAGTGAAATGAACCCACCAACAGATGCAACTGCTGATGAGGATCTTGTCCAGAGCGGTGGTTCAATTAAACTTGCAAAAGAAGCAGTTTCTGGTATCTTAAACCAAGGTGAATCACTTCCAGTTGATGGATACAAATTCCAATTGGATGATCTTGAAGCACATGGTGATCAAACATCTGCAATTTTGTCTGTTCTAGATGCTAACGGTAACATTCTCAAAAAAGACAAAGTTGAACCAGGTGAAACAAAAGAATTCAATATTGAAGGACAAACATACAGATTCCACGTATACAAAGTTGCCCCAGGTTATACCTTCGGTGCAAAATGGGCAGATGTGGCTATCTTCTCTGAAGAATTAGAATTAGAAGATGGTGAAGAGCTCAACAAAGAAGAAGGAGATAACGAAGGGTATTATGTAACTCTTGGTTGGAAGAACTATGATGCAGAAGCTGATGATGGTGATGCAGACAATGGTGAAGAAGAACAACCAGATGCATTGAGAACAATTATTCTCTATGCAGAAACACCAGAAGATGTTATCAGCAGCGGTGAAGATTTCTTGCTTGCAGGAGATTATATCCCAATTGTTCAAGATCCAGTTGCATGGAAACTAACTTTCCAAGGTTTGGACTTGACAACTGATGACTACTTTGGCCTTAGTTTCTCATTAGAGACAGGTGATAAGACCATTTCTGCAAATAAGATGGCAGATAATCTTGACTGTACCATAGCTGGTCCATATGTCGAAGTATCATCTGATGCAGATGGTGGTATATTCGAAGTTAGTACTTTCTCTGACAATGAATTTTATGTCACACTAGGTAACGACTTTACCGACAATCTTGGAGGAGGTCTCTGTGATGCATTAGCTGGAGGAGCTACTGGTATCGGTGCAATTGTTATGCAAGAATCTTCATCCTCTGGAGCTGACTACAACGTAGTACCATATGTTGTTGGTTCTGAAACAGAAGTTGGTTATTCACAAGTTGGTGATGGTGAAGATACATTTACCACAGGCGGTTCAATTTTGATTGAACAAGGCACAACTGTTAATGCCGAATTACTTGCATCAACTATAGGTCCACCAATTGCACTATCTGATGATGAGATTGGTGCGTTGTTCGAAACTGTCCATGCGGCAGAGGACACTACAGTTACTGGTGGTGCTGGTTTGTACTTTGCAGTTTCAGAACATGCAGGTAATGACTACGTAAACTACTGGATATTCGGTGTTGATGACTATACTGACACAACAGATGTTGAATTCCAGTTCGATACTGATGCAATATTGAACATTGGCGGTACAACAGTCTTGTCAGATGATAGGTTACTGTACGGCCATGCAACTCCAAATGGAGATGACTTCTATGTTGATGGTGCAGCAGCAACGGTATCTGGTCCAGTTGATTCTGGCGTAGAAATGGTTGAAGAAGGGTATGTATCAGAAAGAGGAACAGTTCTAAAATCATTTGACAGTGATGAAGTTAAATTCGATATGACTCATACACTTGGTCATCTTGAATGGTTCCTTGCTTCATCTGCAACTTCAGCAGACGATGCCTCAACAACCATTTGGACTGGTGGTGAAGGTGAATCAACCACTGTAAGCGGCGTAACAGTTAAAGTTCTCGAAATAACTGAAACTGTAGGCGCATGCAGCGCAGCAGGTGGTGCACCAGCATGTACAGCAGACATGACCGGCGTTACAGCAGTCATTATGCCAAACAATGCAGCATCAGTAACCGTTGCAATGCCATACACTGGCAGCTATGGTAACTTGGTCGTACTCGACACAGATGCCGTAGGTGTAAACACCTTAGTATCAGTTGGTGGTGACAAAGTTAACTCTGTTACTGCAGGCTTGTTACAAGGTACACCAGTAGATTGGACAGCAGAGACAAAGGTTGTAAGAGAAGTCGTACAGGGATCAAAGATTGTGGTCGCTGGTAAAGACGCATCAGACACACTCGAAGCAGCCTCAGACTTTGTAGCACAAGTCCAAAAAGTCTAATTTGACTTTTTTTATTTTTTCTTTTTATTTTATTTATCTACTTCTAGATGAAAAAATAGATCTTGTTGTTCATAATTTGTAGTGGCGAATTAAAATCAAAAAGCTTAAATAATCGTAGGCACTACATATTAACATGGTTTTTATAAGAAAAAAGAGTAAGAGTAACACCTACTACTATGAACTTGTTGAGAATAAGCGTATTGGTGGAAAAGTAGTTCAAAAAGTTCTTGAATATTTTCCTACAATTACAGATGCTACAGAATATGCAAAAAAACATGGGCTCAAATTACCAAAAGATGATGGGGAATGGATAAATGAACATCTAAGAAAGTCCTTGAATGAAAAGTTTGCTAAATTAAATTCTATAAGGCCTCTTCCAAAGAATGTTCTTGAAAGATTACGTGATAAATTTGAAGTAGATATGACATACAATTCAAATGCTATAGAAGGGAATCGTCTTACTCTCAGAGAAACTTGGATGGTTTTAAGAAAAGGAATAACAGTACGTGGTAAATCTATGAAAGAGCATTTGGAGGCTACAAATCATGCTGAAGCAATAGAGTTGTTGGAAAATTTAGCAAATTCAAAAAATGAAATCAAAGAATCAGATGTTCTAAGTATACATGCGATAATACTCGACAAAATCGATTCACAGAATGCTGGATTCTATCGCCATGAACAAGTGTATATAGAAGGTTCCACAGTCCAACTTGCAAAATGGAAAGAAGTACCTCGTCTAATGCAGGAAGTTTACAAAGAACTGAATAATTTAGATAAGGGCATATCTGCTATCTATTCTGCGGTAAAAATCCATCATAAAACTGTCAAAATACATCCTTTTGTGGATGGTAATGGGCGACTAGCACGTCTTCTTATGAATTTAAGGCTTATACGTGCAGGTTTTCCACCAACAATACTAAGAAAAGAAGAAAGACGATCATATTACTCTGCTTTGGAAAAAGCAGACTCTGGAGACTTTAGGTCTTTGTCTATGTTGATTGCAAATGACGTTCGAAAAGCACTTGATTTGTATACAGAAGCTGTGGAATAAGTCATTGTATAATACACATCAAAATCCACTCTCTAGCGAACTGTAATCCTTTATATTTTTTCTCTTAGTATCACTCACATGGCAGCTCCAACCGTAGAACACAAAATCATCCCCCCAGGAAAGAAACTTCCTCAGAATGTAGAAATCCTTGCTGGAAAAGTAAAATCAATTACACTTGTTCTTCCGTTGTTAAATGAAAAAAACGCATACTTAGTAATAAAACTTCCCGAATCAGTTCTAAAAGATGTTTTAGAGCATGCAGCAAAACTTCCAGAAGCACAAAGAACACAATTTGTTCAAGATTGGCTTATGAAAAACCAAGACGTTGCGTTGCAACAATATATCAAAAGCAAAGCAAAAGTATTCACTCTTGATGTTGTACCAGTTAGAGTTGCAGAACCAAGTAGGTTGGGTACAATTCATCTTGAAAAAGCACCACACCGAATTGGTCTTGAAAGAGGAGAGACAAGAATTCTATCAGGTTCAGGTACAACTGGAGACCCCTACCAAGCAACAATCGCAGTTTCTCCTTTTGTTAGATTGGAGGGAGTTGGTAAAAAAGCAGTTAAGCTACCCTTAATAATTGATTTGGAATCATTTGGACAATTTCACTTTAAAATTACATTAAAATTAGGGCAGTTAGCTGAAGACAATATTTCAGTAACAAGTGGCAGTATTTCGTTCTTATTACGACAACAAATAACTAAATTAGCTTCAACGCAATTTGATACTGAAACAAGGGATTTTAGGGAAGCACTTCGTGATGCAATGTCAAATATTGCACCGAATTTGCGTGAACAAGTCAAAAGGATGAAAGTCAAACACCCAGAATGGACTGATTGTCTAGAAGGAAATTAACAACAGTTTTAAATCTGCACAAGCTTATCACTTCTATGGGTAATTGTTCTAGATGCGGCCGCAGCGGAGAGATAGAATATGGTTCTGACGGTCTATCCTATTGTTCTGCATGCATATTCTATGGTCTAAATAAACCATGCTGGAGATGCCGTATGTATCTTCCTGCTTCTGAACTTCAACAATACAAAGGCCAGTTCACCTGCCCATATTGTATAATGGATATGCGTGATGAAGATAGAAGGATAGAACAATCAGTAACAAAAAAGCCAAAAGTAGAAATACTAGCATATAATGAAAGATGCGAAAGATGCGGACGTGATCTTGAAGCAAGAGTTTACATTGTAAATGGAAAAAAACTCTGTAAAAGTTGCGTTGATGCAGAAAAAAACACCTGGGAATTAGTAAGTGGTTCTCCTATGGGTGCAGGACAAAAAATATCAGTAAAACCAATAATACAAAAGAAAAAAATGGGTCTTCTATCTGCCTTTATCTCTGAAGCATTATATGCACTAAAACTGAAGAGGAAACCAGTAGAGGAAATAGTTGTTTATGATACAAAAATGCCAATACAGTATGCAAAACCAATGACAGAAAAACCAATGCAAAAAGATGAAAAGAAACCAGAGACAGAAGGACTTATGGTAATAAAGCCAGAAGTCAAAAAAGCCAAGAAAAGAAGAAAAAAGAAGAAAGGTCAGAACAAATAAAAACCCAACGTCATATTTTATCCTAGCGGGTTTAATGGTACTTAATTATTCTGAACTTAGAGATATTCAAAAGCGCGAGATGGATTCATCAGCAATAGTTAAGTTGCCAGAAGATTTCTACCAGGAAGTTTCAAAACTTCTTGCAAAAAAAAATTCTGATGCCGTATCGTCAAAATTGCTTCTTGCAATAAAAGAATACGAGAATATAAAGAAAATCATTGTTTCAATATCTAGTAAACGAGAAGAAAAGATAGTTTTAATGGCAGTTAGGGGGGAAAGAGAAGGTCTTGGCCTTACTTTAGAGGAAAGGGAAATGTTAAAAGAGCTATCCTCAATAATTAAGAAAGCAAGGTCCAAAACTCAGTCTGTATGGGCTGCAGAGGATCCCAAAGCAGGCAATTCAAGAAAAGTAAAAGTGCTGAAAGATATCTCTCAGTATCGTGGTCTTGATAATGAGATATATGGTCCGTTTAAGGAAGGTGAAGAAAAATCCCTTCCGAAAGCTGAGGCAGAATGGTTATTAAAAGCTGGAATGGCTGAAATTCTATAGGTGTAAAAATGCAATGCATTTTTACTTAATAAATGTAATTTTTACAGGGTGATTAAGAATGAAATTTCCAAAGGAAATAAATGCATATTGTCCTTATTGCAAATCTCACAAAGTGCATAAGGTTAAGGCTGCAAGTAAAGGCAGAGCCAGAACAATGGCAAAGGGAAACAGAGCACACAACAGAAGCCTTATGGGGCACGGCAGTAAAAGAGCTGGTGAAAAAACAGTGAGAAAGCAAGGAAAAAAGCAAAAATTAGCATTACAATGCAGTGCATGCAAGAAAAAACAAGAAAGAATTGTTGGTGGAAGAACAACAAAGAAAATCGAATTCAAGTGATTATGAGGTTATATTTATGGCTGGCAAATATTTGAAAGTAAAATGTAAATGTGGAAATGAGCAAGTTGTTTTTAGTCATACTACTTCGGTGGTAAACTGCAGCGGATGCAAAGAACCGTTGGCACACCCATCTGGAGGAACAGCAGTTATCCATGGGGAAGTTTTGGGTGATTTAGATAGTTGAACTCCCAGAAGAAGATGAATTAGTTCTTGCAACTATTAAAAAAATCCAGCCCTATGGTGCATTTTGTACTCTTACTGAATATAATAATATAGATGCATTCTTGCATGTTTCAGAAGTTGCACCTCGTTGGATAAAAAATATCCATGAATTTATCTCTGAAGGCCAAAGATATGTGGTTAAAGTTCACCATGTTGACAAGGAGAAAAATCAAGTTGATATATCCATAAAAAGAGTGAGTGAAGAAGAAAAGAAACAAAAACTCGAATTAGTCCAAAACGAAAAAAGAGGTTCAAAACTTCTTGAGATTGCAATCAAAGCAACAAAAACAACAATTGATCTGCCAACTGCTAAAAAAGAAATTGAAAATTATTTTGATGATGTTTATGCCTGCTTTAAGGAAGTCAATGCCGATGGCGAAGATGTATTAAAAAAATTAGATCTTCCAAAACCACTTAAAACAAAAATATTTGAAATAGCAAAAAAGAACATAAAGAAGCCAGTTGTAACTGTGGATGCAATAATGACCATTGTCTGTTATTCTCAAAACGGTGTTGAAACAATACAAAATGCATTGAAAGTTGATGGTGCCGATATTCACTATCTTGGTGCTCCAAAATACAAAATCTCGTTGACTGCTCCTGATTACAAATCTGGAGAGAAAAAACTTCTCAGTATGTTGGAACATATAAAAACCTACGCTCAGAAGAATAATTGTGATTTTAAAGTCCACAGGGATTAGTGCGACTGGAGCTGGTTTTATTGTTTAAGATGAGATTTTGTAAAGTTTGCGAAAGTTATACTCTAACTAACGAACATTGTAGTCTTCAGACGTTATCAGCTCACCCTGCGAATTTTAATCCAAATGATCCCTATGGAACTTATCGCAGAAAAGTAAAATTTGGTGCTTAATATGGAAAAAACAACTATTATCGAAAAAGTCCAAGTGAAGAAACTTCGTAAAGCAGTACTTATAACCGGACTTCCTGGCATTGGACTCATTGGTCAAGTTGTTGGAAGATATCTTGTTGATGAGCTAAAAGCAAAAAGAATTGCAAACTTATATTCACCACATTTTCCCCATCAGGTTTTCATGACCAAAAGAGGTGGAATGAGACTAATAAAAAACAGTTTCTATTTTCACAAAGGCAAAAAAAGAGACATACTGATTCTGGTGGGAGATATTCAGGCCATGAGTTCAGTTGGTCAGTATGAAGTTGCAAGCAGAACACTTGATTACTGCCAGAAAATAGGGGTTACTGAAATTCTTACTGTTGGTGGTTATAGCACTGGTAAAATCTCAGAAAATAGGAAGATTTTCTGTGTAGCAACATCAGATGGTTTAAGGGAACGATTGAAAAAATTCCATGTTATCTTTGGAGAAGCAAGAGGCTCAATTGTTGGTGCAGCAGGGCTTTTACCTTCATTGTGTAAATTCAGAGGTATGGAAGGAGCCTGTGTCATGGGCGAAACCCATGGTGGCTATATAGATACTGCTTCAGCAAGACAAATAACAATAATGCTTTCCAAATATCTTGATATCAAACTTAATTTGAAAAAGCTTGATGAAAGGGCAGCAGAAAGCCAGAAGGTCTTGAAAAAAGTACAGGACGAAGTTCAGAAAACAATGGAAGCCCAAAATGAAGCTTTGAACAGAAATGTCACATACATAAGATAATTAAATTTTCCTCCATTATTATTTTGGGGGATGATATGCGTGGGCAAATCAGTCTAGAATATCTTTTCATATCTGTTATTTCTCTTTGTTTGATCTCAATATCTCTATTTTCCTTAATGGCAATCAGAGATTTTTCTATGAAGGCCATAGAGATCCTAACGTTCAAATTTTCTGTCTCAACACTTAGCAATATGATTGGTGAAGTATGTGTTATGGGAAACGGAAATTCACAATATCTTTATTTGAATAATCTGTCTGTTGAATCAGTAAAAGATGATTTTTGGATAGTGAGATTTAGTTCTGGCAACATGTCTATTGTGAAAAAAGCACTCTGCCAAGTAGAAGGAAAAGCAAATGGAGAAACACAAATTAAGAATGAAAATGGAATAATTATCCTATCAAACTAAATAACAAAGGAGATTCAAAAAGATGGCAAGAACGTTGCGACGTTCTTGACTGTCTTGAAATAGGAATTTCAAGTACAACCGTAGGTTCTTTTTATATTACAGTAAGCTTTCCAAATTTTCCTAATGTTAATTGGGCAGCTCCTTGCCATTCATTTACATAACCATTTTCTATCTTTATCTTGTCTCCAGTTTTTACAGAATCTATCTGTTCATTCCATAGAACAAGAGTAACAGTTCCACTGTCATCCTTTATTGTTGCATTTCCAACTCTTAATTTTCTCCCGTATTTGTTAATTTCGCGTTCACTGTCCATAGAGACAACTTCGGCTTCGATATTAACACTGCCAGTTCCTGCCTTCAAATCTTTAATCTTCATACCACTACCTTCAGTTTCTTTCTTTTTTGCCATTTTAATACTCTCCTTTTTTTGTTTGATGTGTGGGTCTAAGGGGGCGTGCCCCTTAAATAAACAAAGCCTCCGGAGGGGATTGAACCCCCGACTTCCTCCTTTCCCGCTTTTCGTAAAAGCGGGACCAAAACTAATTTGCTAATTTTTGCCCAAGGCAAAAATGGTAAACCAAAAAACCCTGGAGGGTTTTTAAACAATCAGTTTTGATCCAACTTTTTCTAAAAGTTGGTTACAAGAGAGGCGCTCTACCGTTGCACGCCTTGCGGACAAATCTTTTACAGATCGCCGTGCAAGACTCTGAGCTACAGAGGCATGTGCTCAACATATAGCCGATGACATACAGGCCAGATTCATCTGGTGCGGACATATTAGAAGCACTAATATGTTATCTACTCCATTCGACAGTTTTGGTATTTGACTGATAAAGTTTAAATAACAACTTCCTAAACCATCATGTATGGATGTTGAAACAAAAATCGACTTAGTGAAGAAAAAACCAACTGAAGAAGTTGTGACTGAAGATGATCTCAGGTCAATCTTTGAAAATTATGCTCACCCTAGACATTATATTGGGTATGAGATATCCGGAATGGTTCATATTGGTTCTGGACTGGCAGTTGGACTTAAGATAAAAGATTTTCTCAAAGCAGGTATAAAACCAACAATTTGGCTTGCAGATTACCATGCATGGATAAACGGAAAGTTCGGTGGCGATCTTAAAAAAATCCAAAAAATAGGCGAAGGATATTTCAAGCATGCATTGATTAGTGCAGGTATTGATGATGAAAAAGTTGATTTTCTCTTAGCAAGTAAAACATATCAAGAAAAACCAGAATTTTGGGCAGACATGCTAAAAATTTCTAAGGATACCACACTCAATCGTATGCTTCGATGCGTTACTATTATGGGGAGAAAAGAATCTGATAATCTTTACAGTTCAGCTATTGTTTATCCTGCAATGCAGGCAGCAGATATTTTTCTACTTGATGTACAAATTGCACATGCTGGTATGGATCAAAGAAAAGTGCATATGCTTGCCCATGAACTTGCACCAAAATTCAATAAAAAAATATGTGCAGTGCATGGCCATCTTCTTCCAGGTTTGCAAGGGCCAGGAAGAATGAATGCACCTGGAGTTGAAACTGGAGTTGATTCAAAAGTTGATGGTGAGATGGATGCTAAAATGAGCAAATCAAAACCTGATTCAGCAATTTTTGTTCATGATTCAGAAGAAGAAATTGCAAGAAAAATCAAAAAAGCATATTGTCCTGAAAAAATAATCAAAGGAAATCCAGTAATAGAATATGCCGAATATTTAGTTCTAAGGGACAAACCGTTAAAAGTTGAAAGACCTGAGAAATTTGGTGGAGATATTGAATTCATAACCTCGGAGGAACTAAAGAAAATCTATACTGATGGGAAACTTCATCCAATGGATCTTAAGGCTGCAGTTACCAGAGAAGTTTCTGCTATGCTAAAACCAAGCAGGGATTATTTCAACAAAAATAAAGAATATTTAGACCAACTAAAAGTGGATGATATTACGAGGTAGGGGTCGTGTCTTCTCTCTCCAAGGCAATAAAGTTGGCAAGAAAAGTTCATCTCGATCAGTTTCGAAGGGATGGTAAAACACCTTATTTTATCCATCCAAAAAGAGTTGCAAAGCTTGTGAAGTTGATGGGTGGGTCGGAAGAACAGATCATACTTGCCTATCTTCATGATGTTATTGAAAATTTCAATGGCGATAAAAATTTTTTATTATCAGAGATAAAAACTATTTTTGGTGAAAAAATATCCAAACTTCTTCTTCTTTTAACAAGGGAAAAAAACCAATCATATGGAGTTTATCTGAGAAAAATCAGACGTAATAAAACAGTTCTCCTTGTAAAACTATGTGATATGATCGATAATCTTTCAGATGATCCAACGGAAAAACAAAAGATAAAATATTTGTCCGTGTTTATTGAGCTGGTGGAGTAATCACATTGGTCTAATATCGCTGTAGTTGCATTTTTTACAAAACGAACCCCAGCAATTTTTGCATCCTATCGCCTTACACTTGTAGCATTGTAAAAGCTGATATCCGCTTTTCTTACAACTTGGACATGTGGCCATGTTATTCACATACCCTGTAAGGCTTATAAACATCAACTCTGTGAAAATTTCATGGATGAAGTGAAAACAGTTTCTGATGCAATGCAAACAACTCAAATTGCTTTAGATGATTATGAAGATCTTTTTTCTGACTTTGATCCATCACCATATGGGAAGAGAATACTCTCCACAGATTTTCTCCAAGAGCTTCATAGGCGCTATTCAGAAGATAAAAAAGGAACATTTTGTGTTAATTTCACATTGCCAAAAAGTATCCGTTCAGAAAAAATAGAGTCACTTGTCAAAAAAAGATTTAAGGAATATTTTAGAAAAGAATTAAAAACTCTTGAAAAAACAAAAAAAGAGCAGACAAAAAATGGTCTAATCCGTATTTTTGCCGGTGCAATTCTTGCGATATTTTTAGTTATAATTCCAGAACTTGATTCTGAACCATTTCTGACAATTTTCTCAGTTCTTATCTGGTACACTTTATGGTCTGGTTTTGAAAAACTTTTCGAGTCCTCAAAATTACTTACTAATGAAATAATCTTTACTGAAAAATTCCTAAAAGCAGATTACAAATTTGTTTCTGAAGAAGAGGTTGTTGAAGTTATACAAAAGATTCAGGAGACTCCAAAGGAGCAGAAACCTCCAGAAAGTTCTTGATCATATTTTCCCCGTACTCACTGTGCCAGACTTCAGGATGGAATTGCACACCAAATATTGGTAATGCCCTATGTCTCATTGCTTCTATCCCACAATTAGTTGAATGTGCAAGCTTTACAAAATTTTCCGGAAGTTTTTTAACTTCGTCAAAGTGTGATACCCAAACACGTAATTTTGGTGGCGCTCCATTGAATATAATATCATTATCATCAATTTTTATACTTCCCATACCATACTCTGCACTTTCTCCTTTTGCCACTTCCCCTCCCCATACTTGTGCAATCATCTGATGTCCATAACAAACTCCAAATAAAGGAAGTTTTATATGTTCATCTCTGACTTTTTCACAAATCATTGAACTTAGATTCGGAGGATCTTCGTAGACAGAGTTTGGACCACCAGAAAGAATAATTTTTGCAACTCCTGATTTCAAGAATTCATCTACTTTATCATATGTTGCTCTATTATACAACATCTCGGCCTCGTAGCCAAGTTCCCTACAATTTCTTTTTATCAAATGGGTGTATTGGGATCCATTATCAATGATAAGAATCATGCTATGAATAAGTTTGGAATAGTTTATATTTTTTAAGTTACCTACCTCAAAAAAAAACAGCAATATTTATAAATAAGAAAGCGCCTTTAATGTAAGGTATGCCGAGGCGGAGTATATGAGATTAATTATCATTTTTGCGTTGTTGGGTATAATTGGATTAAGTTTTGCTGGTACAATTGGATCTCCAGATCCTATAAATAATTGTCAGGAAATGGATACTTCAGGTTATTACTACCTAAATACTAATCTTGTTGGTGCTCCAATAGCTGTTACGGGTGGGAACACCTGCCTCCACATCATCAATTCAAGTATTGTTATTGATGGTAGGGGATACAATATAACTAATGACGGAACTGCAAATGCCTCTGCAATTTATGGTAATGGAATTAGTAATTTTACATTTTTCAATTCATCTGTTTCTCAGTACCAAGATGATAATTATGGCGGAGGTCAAATAGAGTTTGATCATTCTTCAGACCTTTCTTTCTATGACCTTGTAGTCTACAACGGTAGTGGTGTATCTGGTTTTGATTTTTACAATGTTACAGATTTGGAAATTTACAATACTGAGGTGTTCGATCACAATAGGTCTGCAATCAGGGTTGATCTAAGTCAGGATATAGAATTTTATAATCTAGAGGTTCATGATATTTTTTCTTTCTATCATTGTGACTGGATGATGAACTGTCATTATGATTCTGATCCTGCCATCCGTATAATAAATTCAAATAATCTTGAATTTTATGATTCACAAGTATATGATCTTGAAACTGAAGGGGTTGATATTCAGAACCTGACAGGTGCAGACATTTATAGAATTGAAGTTTTCAATTTATCAGATATTCCTGATGAAGGTGATGCATCACTCTTAATTCTAGAAACAGTCCGATATGTCTATCTTGAAGATAGTCTGTTTCATGATTCTGAATATTCCTGTGTCGAAATTCACGAAAGTCAGGAAGATGAAATCGCTGTTGAGAACAGTGTTTTTGATAATTTAACTATCTATAATTGTGCTATTGGTTTGTCTTCAGGCGACAATCCTTTTGATTATGAAGAGTATTCTACTAATAATAGTTATACCAACCTTCACATATTCAATAATACACTTGGTATGATTTTATCTGCACACAATGACACTATATTGTCAAACCTTAATATTTCTGATAATATAATTTCTGGTTTGACTATGGCTTCATCATCCCATACAAATATAAGTAACAGTAATTTTACTGAAAATGGAGTTGTTGACCTTATTGATGCTCCACTTTCAGCACTTATGATCGTTGGTCTTGTTGAATTTGTCCCGCCATTATTACAAGCAGTTCTAGGTCCACTTGGTTCTGGAGAATTAAATATGAGCGCCATGATGTCCCAGATGCCTGATGGTGGTGCACCAGATTGTTCTACTACTCTTACAAACGTTACTGGTTCTGGCGGCAGACCAATACTATATCTTAGGAATAATGAAAGCGTTGATGGCGGAGTTTATTCAGAAATACTTGTTTGCGCAGGTAATAACTCTTACATTAACAGTTCAACAGTCCTTGGATCAGATACCTTACACAATAACGGTCTTTTTGTTATGGGCGGAAGCAAAATGACTATAAAGAATTATACCTCAAATGGAAATGCCTTTGGTATGGTCCTTGTTTCTGTTGCTGACAGCCTGATAATTAATAATACAATTAATGATTCAACTGTTATTTTTGAATCACAATTAGAGGAATTTGACGTTAATATATCTGAATTCATTGACATGGCTGGTCTTAATTCAAGTGATTACATGGATGTTGGTGAATTCACTCTTGCATGGAAGGTACTTGGACTTGCCTATGGTAGTGTTACAACATTCGGTACAATTAACACTACATTCTCAAACAATCTGATACAAAACAATGATTATTCTGGTTTTATCTCGTTTTTATCTTTCTGGAACACTTATGATGGTAATCTGATAAGATCCAACAATCAACATGCCATCGGAGATTTAGAATTTTCAATTCCAGTTAAAGCTCAAACTGTAGGTCCTGTTGAATTTGATCCAAATTCTTCTACTGACATAACTCTAACTGGGTTAGACACCATAAGATCTGGGTTTATATCTATAGCAGGATTCGGGGATAGTTATTCTGGTAATATTTTCTATAATAATACTGGGGCTGGTTTCACAAGTGTATTGACCTATGGAAATTCTTTCAATGAAAATCAAGCATACAATAACAGTGTATCTGGTTATGTTACTGTTCTTGGTGCACATAATACTTTTGTCGGAGACCAAGCATATCAAAACAATCCAGAAGATCTTAAAAATTCATTTGATTTATCACTATCAACACCAGCATCTTCATTTGAAGACCTACTAAACTATACTCCTGCAAATGCAACTGATGATGCATTATTGATGATACCAGCTTTTGTGGTTGGGGATATCACTATCAATGCACCAAAGAATCTTTCGCACAATGTTGAAATTGTTATTTATTCCCCAGTTGCAAATCTGTCTTATTACCATACCCCTAACATCACTTCAAGTGCTAATTTCTCTCCAAACCTTTCTCTGAATTCAACATACTGGATTGAGGATTCACTTGGTGAAAATATTACTATTCATCTTAATGGGAATATGCCATTTTCTTTTACAATCAACATTCATGAAAATGCTTCTGAAAACGCAACTTTCAGCAAATTAAAAATGGATATTATGGAAGTTGCTCCAGCCTCAGGTGGATTTGTTAATCACCTATCAATAGCAACAAGGTTGCTAGGCGTTCAATCATATGAGAATAATGGTTATGGTGTTGCTGATTTTGCAATCCCACCAATATCTGTTGATCTAAATGTTGGTGAAAGTGTTGAGCTTATTGATGGGCCAGATATATTCTTGCTTGCATCTCTTCAACTTTTATTGAACCTTGTTTCAACTAATATCCCTGGGACACTTATCATAGCATCAACTGTTTCAAACAACAGTATGGATGACGTAAATACAGGATCGCTAATCCTTCCTTATGCAAAAACTTCAAAAGTAGTTTTCAATGATGCAGTTGGAGTTAGCTTAGAAACTGGAAGAGGTAGTTTATTCCAGCAATTCATGGATACAATGCCAATGGACTATTTTGCAACTATGACGTTTATTCAAGAAGATGAAGAAGGGGATTTTGATATACAGATGAGAGTAGGTAATATTTGGGAAGAAGATAGCAGTTATTTAAATGGTCTGCCACTCGCAATGAATAATTCTCCAACTCTAGAAACTTTTGTATATAATAATAACATTGTTCTTCTTATCTCAAATTCAACTAATGTAAGTGCTTATACGTGGAACGGGTCAATATGGCAGCCAAATGCATCCTGGGCAAGTGGTTTGAATGGTATGCCAGTCGCATATCCGATCTATCCAGCAGTATTCGAAATGGATGGATATTTGCATATGATCTATGGTACTTCTCCAGGAAATCTGTTTGGTTTAACTTGGACTGGATCAACATGGACAATTAATGCATCACTTACAAATGGTATTACCGGGGCTCCAGCTGCATTATCTGCATCTCCAACAGTTTTCTATGACAGAGAAAACTACAAGTTTGTTCTTGTTGTAGGTTATGAACTTAATAATAATTTATTTGTTTGGACAAGAAGCAATGGAAGCTCTAGTTGGTTTGAACCGTCGTGGAATGAATTCGGAGATGATGCTTGGAATTCAAGCCATGGTGCTCTTAGGCCAAGAGCTTATTACAGTGAAAAGTTCAATGAAGAAATTATAATTATTGGAATGAGCGATGGTACTTTTGCATGCACATACTGGGATGATGAGCATGAAGAAATAGATGATGGTGATATAATAAGATGTCCCCCAGACATAACTCAAAGGTACTATAATCTGACTTGGGTTTCTCCATCAACACCAGTTAGAATTGATGATACATTGATGTTTTTAGTAAGCAATAAAACCGTAGGTGGAGGAAATTTCACAGCATTTGTCTCTGATGATTCTGATATAGAAATTGGGCTTTATTTACACCCATTGGGTTATAGACTTTCAGGAATTGAAGCACCGTCAGCTACAACACCACCTGATTTGATTCCTTTCCATAATGAATATTTCTCATTAATAAGAAGTGCAGATCTGTTTGAAACATCTGTGCTTGGTTTACAACTCAATGACTCTTTAGGTAAGAATTATGACCCTCTTATAATTACCATTGCGACTTTCGAATGGGCAAGAGCAAATATGAGTGGGTATGATGAAGACACAGTTGGCTTATATTGGTGGAATGGAACTGATTGGTTCCTAGTTCCAAATCAATATGTCATACCTTCAAAATACAGATTAGTAGTACTCAATTTACAATCATATAATGAAACTGAAATCTATGGTTTATTTGCAGATGAAGGTCCAGACCTTAATTGTACTGGTTCATCAAATACTGAGTATAATTACATAGATCCAGATGTTGATGTTTCTCATGATTGTGTTGACGGTCTTGAAGTTTCTACTCACACTGCAAGCGGAGATCCATGGGTAAATATCAATGTTGGATTTGGTTATACTGACCAGAATGGTATCTTTACATATGGACCATTACTATGTGCAGTTGATTGTACGACTGATCTTGACTGTCCAACATATCAAGAATGTGTTGGTGGACAATGTGAACCTATAGAATGTTCATGTGGGCAAATTGTTGAACATACTTGCCAGGAATATGATTGTTGTACAAACAATGACTGCGGTTCAGGTTCAAGTTGTATCAACCACAATTGTGTTTCAGTAGAAACCTGCACTTCTGATGGCCAATGTCTCTCAAGTGAATATTGTGATCTTTCATTGGGAGTTGGAATCTGCAAACCAGTTTCAAGTACTTGCGGTTATGCAGCAAACCACCAATGGACAGCATATGATTGTGGGGATTCTCCAGATTGTCCAAGCTGTGCTCCAGGATTTGTTTGTGAAGTTCACGAGTGTGTTGCATTACCATCTGACCTTACTGGTCCAGATTCAGGATTTGTTGGTGATGATGTTAATTTCCATGCAGTGAACTGCCCACAATGCCAAGTTCAAATCACTGATCCAAGAGGAAAGAACATGTCTGCTTTAACAAGCAGTTCAGGTAACCTTACATTGCCATTATCATACAATGGTACATACACATTAACTCTGGTTAAAGGTTCAGTACCTATAAAAACAGCTTCTGTTAGAGCATTGTCAAAGAGTCCAGGCGTTGAGCCTGGTGGACCAAGCTTTATCAATGATGTTGCACTCCCAGGGGCATTGATGGCATTATTACTTGCGTTAATTATTGTTTTCTTGTACTCAATTTTTACGAGGAACAAGCCAAAGATAAATGAATGAGGCGGAATACATGAGATTAATTATTATTTTTGCATTGTTGGGTTTGGTTGGATTAGTTACTGCAGCAGGTGATATTAGTTCAGGTCCCATCACAGATTGTGGTACCATACAGGCACCAGGATATTACTCCCTGGCTAACGATCTGTTGGGTGCAGATGTACCTTTCCTTAGTGGGACCCAAGTCTGTCTTTTGATTAATTCATCAGATGTTGCAATAGATTGTGGTTCTTATACTATGTTTGATGATACTGGCACTAATCAAACTATTGCAATAGCAAACAATGCTAGTGCTATACTCAATAATCTCACTATAAAAAATTGTGAAATATCAGGTTATAATGCTGATGGTGAAGATGGCCCCCCATCTTATCCACCAAGAGGCCAAATTCACATCTACGATGTTGAAAACCTTTCATTATCTGGGCTTGAAGTTCATAATAGTACTTATTCAGTTGGTATTTCTCTTGAGAATGTTAACAATATTACAATGTCTGATCTTGAAGTTTATGATTTGAATCGATCAGCTATTATGGTCAAAGATAGTAAAAAACTCAACATAAGCAACATTTTTGTTCACGAAATATATTATTTCGATTCTTATTATCATGACCACAACTATGCTGTTGACCTTAGAGATGTTTCGCGAGTTGATTTTAAAAATTCAGCTATCGGTTATAACCAAAGGCCATCAGTTAGACTTGAGGATGTTCAAAATGTAAAACTAGATGGTCTTGAAATTGCAAATAGTACTGTTCCTATGGACTGCGATTTTAATCCTAGTGACGATAGCTGTATGGATCTTGCAAATCTTCTGAGAATTGAAGATGCGACTAATTTCTCCATTAAATCAAGTAATTTGTATAATACAGTTGGAGACTGTTTTGATATAGAAGAAAATGTAACTAACTTCGAACTAGATAATGTTGAAATTTATAATTGTATGGGGTCAGGGATAATGGCGCTTGGCGATGATCCTTTTAGCGATGAATATGACAATAAAAACCATAGCTTTTCATCTTTACATATATATAACACATCTCTTGCTATGGTGGTTGGGGCTTCAAATATCACAAAAATAAATAATTCTAATATCTCGAATAATATCATTGGTTTAGTTTCCTTGTCAAACCATGATTTGTATATACTTAACAGTTTGATAAGTGAAAATATGCTTCTTGATTTCCTGGATATTAATCTAATGTCACTTGAATCAGTTGGGGTGAGCAACTTCCTTGAACCTCTTCTAAATGAAACAATTGGTGAATTAGTTAACGAATCACTTGATCTTGGAGAACCTCATGTTGATTGTTCAGTTTATCTTACAAACGTTACTGGTTCTGGCGGCAGGCCAATTCTTTATTTGAATGACACTACAAGTGTTGATGGTGGAGTTTATTCAGAAATAATCATGTGCGCAGGTAATAATACACACATAAATGGAACAACAGTTAGGGGTTCAGATAGTTTCTATAATAATGGTATTTTCATTATGGGTGGAAACAATATTACAATTTCAAATTCTCTTTCTGAAGGAAATGCATTTGGTATGATGCTTTTTGCTGTTAGTAATAGTAATATTAGTAATAATGTAATACGCGACTCAACAATGACACTTGAGGCACAAACTGCAGCATTAGGAATGAATGTAACTAGTTTCATGGAACAATTTGGCTTGAATATGTCTGAGGATGGCAACGAATTAATTATGTACTGGAAAGGTCTTGGTTTGCTTTATGGCAGTGTAACATCATTTATCACAACAAATACATTATTTTCAAATAATCTTATAGAAGACAGCCAGTATCTAGGTATGATATCTATAATCTCTCTCGACAACACATATCAAGAAAATATAATAAGAAATAATAATTTATACGATCTTCAGGAATTTAACTTATCTCTTAGTTCTGGCGGTGGTAACACAACAAACTTCTCTGTCTATGGTCTTGATACATTTAGAGCTGGGTTTGTATCTTTAGGTGGAATTGGAGATACTTACATAGAAAATGAGTTCTACAATAATACAGGTTCTGGTTATCTTGGTTTATTACTATTAGAGAATGAATTTTACAGAAACAAAGCATATGATAATACGGTTTCTGGATTTGTTGCAGTATTAGGTGGTTACAATCAATTCATTGAAGATGAAGCTTACAACAACAATCCAGCTAATGATCTTGTTGGATTAAGCTTTACGATATACAATCCTGATAATCTTTCCGAGACAATCGAACCTCAGGTAAATATCTCATCTGGTGGTTTTGTAACTATCCTTGCTTTTGATACAATCATGCTTGGCATAGAATCCCATGATAATAATGGGTATGGGGTTGTTGATTTCCCTATTCCACCAGTATCATTTTCAATGATTGATCCACTTAGTCTTGGGGAAGAAAACATGTTTGAGGAAGGCATTCAAGGTATCTTAGTGAATGCAGGTCTCCAGGTTTTAATTAACCTTATCTCTGCTGATATTCCAACCACTACTATAGTTTCATCAACTTTTGCAGGAAATTCACTAGGTGGAGTTAATTCAGGTTCATTATTTTTGCCTCCAGCACAGCTATCTGATGTGAATCTTGGAGATACAATAAGTGTAAGTATAGAAACAACAAGAACTACAAGTTTAATTTCAGATTTCTATGATTCAATACCAGAAGAACTTTATGGAGTATTTGAATTTGGTGGTGAAGACTATTTCTCTTTCAATATGGGTAATGTTTGGGAAGAGAATAGCAGCTACTTAAATGGTCTGTCACTTCCTATGGCAGGTTCTCCAAATTTAGAAACATTTGTCTATGATGACACTCTTGTTCTTCTTGTTTCAAATTCATCAAATGTCAGTTCATACGAATGGTCTGGTTCAACATGGCAGCTTAATAATTCTTGGGCAAATGGTTTGAATGGATATCCTTCTGAAATTTATCCAACCTACCCAGCAGTATTTGAAATGGATGGATTACATATGCTTTTGGGAACTGCAAATGGTTCAATTCTTGGTTTCAGTTGGAATGGTTCACAATGGGTATACAATACGTCTGTTGCTAACGGAATAGATTTACTAGCAGAGACTCCTCCATTATCACCTAAAAACATCTCACCAACTGTTTTCTATGATGATATAGAAGGTAACTATATCCTTGTTGTTGGCTATTCAGGAAGTTATAATGGAAATAATAGAATACTTACATGGTCACGGGATAATGAGTCAACTCCATGGACTTGGGCAACCTATTATGAAGAAGATGAATGGGATGCAGATCATGGCCATGGTAATTCTACCAAGCCAAGAGCGTATTACAGTGAAAGATATAATGCTGAAGTAATAATAATTGCTTTAGAAGATGGCACATTTGCTTGTAATTATTGGGATTCAGAACACAATCCAAATGGTATTGAAAGCGAGACTAGGTGCCCGCCAGATATTCCTGCAGGTAATCTTTCAGGTGCAACACCAGTAAGAATTGATGATGTGTTGCTATTTTTGGTAAGCAGCAAATCATCAGGAAATTTCACAGCATTTGTTTCTAATGATTCTGATATAGAAATTGATTTACATGTTAATCCAACTGGTTATATCATTTCAGATGCTGCTGCTCCATCAGCTACTCCACCTACTGGTTTAATGTCTTTCAGAGGTCAATACATATCACTTGTGAGGAAGGCAAAGATGCTTGAAGCATCATTAGCACTGACTGCATCTAACATCAGCTTAGGTAATGGTACAGTTGTTGATTTTGAAAATTATACTATTAATCTAAGTACAACTATTGATTTTGGTTATATTGAACTTGGCGGAATCTATGATCCATTCGTAGTTTCTGTTGCAGTATTTGAATGGCCAAGGTCTGCAATAAGTGGCTACAGCCCAACTGCAATGAGATTATATGCTTGGGATGGTAGCAATTGGTCTTTAGTTCCGAATCAATATCCAGTTCCAGAAAGAAACATGCTCTTAGTATTTGATATTGCAAGCCAAGAAGATCAAGAAATTTATGGTTTATTTACAACAAGCGGACCGTCAATTGATGATTGCAGTGATGAAACCAACACTGTGAATGTTGACCTTCAACCAGATATATCTATGGAGTATGATTGTTACGATGGTCTTTACATTGAAGTTCTTGGTGCCAATGGTCCTATGGAATACTTAAACATTGGAATTGGAACCACAAATGCACAAGGTCAAGTTACTGTTGATCCATTTGACTGTCAGGTAGAGGAGTGTACAACTGATCTTGACTGTCCATCTACTCAGGAATGTGTTAATGGCGAATGCAGGTCAGTTCAGTGTGATTGTGGACAAATTATTGATCATGTTTGCAATGACTATGAATGTTGTACTGACTTTGATTGCGAATCTGGTTCAACATGCATAAGCAATGAATGTGTGGAAGTATCTTCATGTACCTATGATTACGAATGTCTATCAAGTGAATACTGCAGCAATGGTGTCTGTGTTCCAGTTACAAGTACTTGTGGATATGCAGCAAACCATGAATGGATACCGTACGAATGTGGTTCACAATCTGATTGTCCAAGCTGTGCTCCAGGATTTGTTTGCGAAGGCTACCAGTGTGTTGCACTACCCTCTGACCTTACTGGTCCAGATTCAGGATTTGTTGGTGATGATGCCACTTTCCATGCAATAAACTGCCCACTTTGTGAAGTTCAGATTTCAGACCCACTTGGTAGGAACATGTCTGCATTGACATCTGAAGCAGGTGATCTTGCTCTTCCACTGGCATACAATGGTACATACACATTAACCCTAGTGAAAGGTTCAGTACCAGTAAAAACAGCTTCTGTTAGAGCATTATCAAGAAGCCCAGGTGTTGGTCCAGTTGGTCCAAGCTTCATCAGTGATGTGGCAGTTCCAGGTGCAATATTGGCACTATTGCTTGCTTTGATTGTGGTTTTCATGTATACTATCATGACAAGAGGCAAACCAAGAGTAAAATAATTTTTTTTCTTTTCTTATCATTTTTAATCAAATATGGCCATGTTTAGAGCAAAACCAACGTTTATAAATACTTCTCTCATAAATCTTCCTACAAGGAAGCTAGTACAATTGCTAGCCCTGCTCTTTTGTTGGGTGATTCTGCTTGAAGAAGAAAAAAAGTAGTACTACAATAGATGTTTTATCGCATGATCTTGTTCCTGAAATGAAAGTTTTATCTGATAATGAAAAGTCAAAAGTTCTCTCTAAATACCAGATTGATGAAGATCAATTTCCTAAAGTTTCTTCTAAAGATTCTGCAGTTGTTGCACTAAAAGCAACTGTTGGAAATGTTCTTGAAATCAAGAGAGATGATGGAACTGGGAAGTACACCACATACAGGATAGTGGTTGAATAATTTTTCTGGTCTGGTCAGCTGATCGGCCAATTGAGGTGTTGCTAGATGGTTGAAGGTCTAATGGAATCTTATTTCAGAGTTAACACTCTTGTTAACCAGCAACTTTTGTCCTATAATAAATTTTTGGACACTGGGCTACAACAAGTTGTCGATAGAATTGGGAAAATTCAAACAAATGTTGAAGGTTTTGAACTTAAACTTGGTAAAGTTAGGATTGAACAACCTAGGTACTATGAAGTTAAAGGTGGATACAGGCAGGTTTTGCCTAATGAAGCAAGATTAAGGAACCTAAGTTATTCTGCACCAATTTTCCTTGAAATTATACCTGTTTTTAATGGAGTTGAAAGACCTGTTTATTCAGATGTTTTCATCGGCGAATTACCAGTTATGTTGAAATCAAAACTTTGTTATCTTTCTCAGATGAGAAAAGATGAACTTATTGAAAATGGAGAAGATCCTGATGATCCAGGAGGCTACTTTATTATTAATGGTAGTGAGCGTGTTTTGACTTCAATCGAAGACCTTGTACCAAACAAATTAATGGTCACAAAAGAAAGAAATGGAGTTGTTTCAAAAATATTCTCAACCCATTATGGTTTCAGAGCAAGATGTGTTGTTGAAAGAAATGCAGATGGAGTCTATACTGCCGAATTCCCTTCAACCCCAACAGGAATTCCACTTCTCCAGCTTTTGAGGGTTCTAGGTCTTGAAACAAATCCACAGATTCTTTCTGCATTTACAGATGAAAAACACATTAGAAACGATGTCATTCTTAATCTTGAATCAGAACAGTCAAATAACAAAGAAGAGTCAGTTGATATGCTGAGCAGGCGTCTTTCGCCAGGCCAACCGCCTGAATTTAGATTAAATAGGATGGAAAATCTGCTTGATAATTATCTGCTTCCACATATTGGTGTGACAAAGGCAGCAAGAATTGACAAGGCAGTCTATCTTATAAGAATGGCTGAAAGAGCAACAAGAATTTCATACGGTGAATTTGCTCCTGATGATAAAGATCATTATGCAAATAAACGTGTGAAGCTTGCAGGAGACATGATGGAAGAACTTTTCAGATATGCTTTCCAATTTTTAATCAAAGATCTTGTTTATCAAGCTTCAAGAGCCGATGCACGTGGAAGAAGATTGCAGGTGCACACTTTGATAAGACAAGATGTTATGGGTGACAGGATCAAATACGCAATGGCAACTGGAAACTGGATTGCAGGACAAACTGGTGTTTCCCAGTTGCTTGATCGTGTCAGTTCTCTATCTACAATTTCACATTTGAGGAGAGTTATTTCTCCACTTAGTAAAAAACATCCACACTTTAAGGCAAGAGACCTTCATGGTACACACATTGGAAAACTGTGTCCAAATGAAACTCCAGAAGGTCCAAGTTGTTCTCTTGTGAAGAACCTTTCGGTTATGGCAGAGGTTTCTATAGGTGTCGAAGAAGAAGACATCAACAGAATTCTCAAGGCCTATGATGTAAAAGATCATGCTTAATCTGATGTAATTTTTATAGTTTGACTTCTGGTCAAATATAAAAATCAAATGGTGATTTTTATGGTTAAAAAAAGAAAGAAAAAAACTCCAGACAAGACAACTATATTTTTGAATGGTAGGATTGTCGGTAATCATCCAGATGGAAAAAGTCTTTCCAATCGTCTTCGTGAAAGGAGAAGGATGAATGAATTAAGTAATCAAGTAAACATCTATTACAATAACAAACTAAATGAGCTTCACATACTCACTGATAAGGGGAGAGTAAGAAGACCATACATAGTAGTTGAAAACGGAAAGTCAAGACTTACAAGCGAAATACTCATAAGAATAAAAAACAATGAACTCAATTGGAATCATCTCGTGAAAATGGGCATCATAGAATACTTAGATGCACAAGAAGAAGAAAATTCTTTAATTGCAATAAATGAAGCAGATATTACTTCAGACCATACTCATCTTGAAGTTGATCCATCAAATATCTTTGGTGTTGTTGCAGGTGTACTACCATTTTCTGAGCATAATTCTTCACCAAGAATTACCATGGCCTGTGCTATGGCTAAACAATCACTTGGTATTTACGCAACTAACTTCGGTGCAAGGTATGATACTAGAGCATACATCATGTATTACCCACAACAACCTCTTGTCCAAACAAGCATTTACAAAGCTTTGAATTTGAAAAACAAAGCTGCTGGGCAAAACTGCGTTGTTGCACTTACAAGCTATCATGGATACAATATGGCAGATGCAATTGTTGTTAATCGTTCATCTATAGACAGGGGTCTCCATAGGGTTACTATGTTTAAGACATATGAAACCGAAGAAAGAATGTATCCAGGTGGACAAAAAGATAAAATTGAACTTCCAACTCCAGAAGTTGTAGGGTATAGGGGAGAGGAAGCTTACAGATATCTTGGTGAAGATGGAATCATAATGCCAGAGAGCGAAGTTGGTGGTAAAGATGTTCTTGTTGGAAAAACATCACCTCCAAGATTCCTTGAAGAAATTTCTGTTTTCGGTGCAGTTGAAGAAAAGAAAAGAGAAAGTTCACTTTCATTAAAAAGCGGTGAAAAAGGAAAAGTAGATTCAGTTATGGTAACTGAAGGACCAAGCGGAAACAGACTTGTAAAAGTTCGTGTAAGGTCAGTAAAAGTACCAGAGACTGGAGATAAATTAGCATCACGACATGGTCAGAAAGGTGTTATTGGATTACTTGTTCCACAGCAGGACATGCCATTTACAAAAAGCGGTATTGTTCCTGATCTTGTTGTTAATCCACACGCAATTCCTTCGAGAATGACTGCAGGTCACCTTCTAGAAACCCTAGGAGGTAAGGCAGGTTCACTTGGTGGTATGCTTATGGACGGAACTGCATTTGCTGGAAACACAGAAGAACAATTCCAAGATATCTTAAAGAAAAACGGATTTGAGGAAAGTGGGGAAGAAATTCTTTACGATGGTTTAACCGGGAAACAAGTCAAAGCAAAAATTTTCATAGGAAATATTTACTATCAAAGATTGCATCATCTTGTTTCAAATAAGATGCATGTTAGAAGCAGAGGTCCGGTACAATTACTTACTCACCAGCCAACCGAAGGTCGTGCACGTGAAGGTGGTCTTAGGTTCGGAGAGATGGAACGTGATTGTCTTATTGGTTACGGTGCCAGCATGCTTATTCGTGAAAGACTTTTGGAAGAAAGTGACAAAACATTACAGTTAGTTTGTACCGATTGCGGTTCCATTGCAACTCATGATTATGCAAGAAATCGTGATGTTTGTCCAATCTGTCAAGGAGAGAATGTTGAACCAGTGGAAATCAGTTATGCATTCAAACTATTACTTGATGAGATTAAATCTCTGTATATTTTCCCAAGAATAATTCTCAAGGATAAGGGTTAAGGGGTGTACTCATATGGTTGAAGTTCAAAAAGTTCTTGATAAATTGAAATTTTCTTTGTTTTCTCCAGAAATGATAAGAAAAATGTCTGCTGCAAAAATAGTTGTACCAGATACATATGATGATGATGGTTATCCTATTGATGGTGGACTTGTTGACACCAGACTTGGGGTTGTTGATCCTGGTCTAAGATGCAAAACATGCGGTGGTACTGTTAAGGAGTGCCCTGGTCATTTTGGCCACATAGATCTTGTCCGTCCAGTTCTTCATGTTGAATTTGCAAAACATGTTTATTATGTATTAAAGTCAACTTGTGGAAGTTGCCACAAAATACTTTCTCAAAAACCAGTGAAGGAAATTTCTGAACTTGAAAAAACAGTCGATACTCTTGGTGAAGATGAAAAACCAATTGTAAAAACAACCTCAAAACAAGTTGATAAACCAGAAGAAGATGAAAAACCAATTGTAAAAACAACCTCAAAACCAAAACAAGTCAGTGATGATATACCGTCCTTGCTTGATGTTGCACAAAACAAAGTAACTGATTCAACAGAAGCTGCACAAAATGTCGATGCATCTACAAAAAAGAAGAAAGATAAAAGTTCAAAGCTGTGTCCACATTGTGGTTCTGAATTACCTGAAATAAAATTCATGAAGCCAACTACTATCTACAAAGACAAGGATATGATGTTACCAACAGATATTCGTGATTGGCTTTCAGGAATAAATGATGGTGATCTTCGTGAACTTGGTTTTGATCCACTTTATTCAAGGCCAGAATGGATGATAACAACTGCACTTCCAACTCCTCCAGTTAATGTAAGACCTTCAATTACACTTGAAACTGGTGAAAGAAGTGAAGATGATCTTACTCACAAATTAGTTGATGTCATAAGAATCAATCAAAAGCTTGATGCGAATATAAATGCAGGTGCACCACAACTTATTATCGAAGATCTTTGGGAACTTTTACAATACCACGTAACAACATATTTTGATAATGAAACTGCAAATATCCCTCCAGCAAGACACAGAAGTGGTAGGCCACTAAAAACACTAGCTCAGAGACTCAAAGGAAAAGAAGGCCGTTTCAGATACAATCTATCAGGTAAACGTGTTAATTTCTCAGCCAGAACTGTTGTTTCTCCTGATCCAAGAATTGATCTTGATGAAGTTGGTGTTCCACAACTTATTGCCGAAGAACTTACAATTCCTATGAAAGTAACTGAATGGAATTTACCTTATTGTAAGGAACTTATATTGAGGGCAGAGTATCCAAAAGCAATCTACATAATAAGAAGCGATGGAAGAAGGATCAAAGTTGGCGATACTGAAGAAATGAAAAAGGAACAAATAGAGACTGTTAAAGTAGGCTATACAATAGAACGCCATATTATGGATGGGGATATTGCTCTATTCAATAGACAGCCTTCCCTTCACAGAATCTCCATGATGGCACATGAAATTAAAGTTCTTCCAGGCAAAACATTCAGGCTTAATCCAGTAACTGTCTCACCATATAATGCAGACTTTGATGGAGATGAAATGAATCTTCATATTATGCAAACTGAAGAAGCACAGGCAGAAGCAAGACATCTTGCAAAAGTCGAGGGCCAGCTTCTTTCTCCAAGACATGGGCATGCAATTATTAAGCCACAAGAAGACCATGTTTCTGGTCTTTATTTCTTAACCAAAGATGAGACTGTGTTCACAAAATCTGAAGCAGCAAGTTTGCTCTACTTAATAGGAATAACAGATCTTCCCGAACCAGATAGAAAAGGAAAATATTCTGGGAAACTTCTTTTTTCAACACTTCTACCTGATGATACAAACCTTAAGGTAATATCAAAACTTGGTGAAGAAATTATCATAAGAAAAGGGAAGCTATTGAAAGGCGCTGTTGAGAGTAAGGCTATGGAAGGCGAACTACTGGAGAATATGTTTGTTACTCATGGACCTGAATTCACAAGAGATTTTATTGATAAATCATGTAGGCTCGCACTAGAAGCACTAGCCTATCACGGTCTTAGTGTGTCATTGAAAGATTATACTTTATCAAAGAAAGGTGAAGATAAAGTCAAGGAAATCACTGACAAAATGAATCGTGAAATCGATAATTTGATTATGCAATATAAGAACAGATCACTTGAACGTGCTCCAGGTATGAGTCTTAAAGAAACATTGGAAGGACTTATAATGGAAATTACAAGCAAAACACGTGAGGATGTTGGAAAACTAGTGGAAATAGATCTTGGTATTGATAATCCATCTGTAATCATGGCTAAGATAGGTGCACGTGGTAGCTTACTTAATGCCATTCAGATGTCTGCACTTGTTGCACAACAGACTGTTAGAAGTAAAAGAATCACACGTGGCTACAGAAGAAGGATACTACCATACTTCAAGGAAGGTGCAGTTACTGGTCCAGAGAAAGGATTTGTTTATTCTTCATTCCATAGAGGGCTTACACCATATGAATTCATGAACCATGCTATGGGTGGCCGTGAAGCTTTAGTTAATACTGCAATCAGAACAGCAAGATCTGGTTACATGCAACGTAGATTGATAAATGCACTTCAAGATCTTGTTGTCTCAGATGATTTGACTGTAAGGAACGCAGATATGAGTGTCATCCAGTTTATTTACGGTGGAGATGGAAAGGACCCAATGTTCTCATCAACTGCAGAGGTTGGAGGAGAAGCAAAACAGGATGATATTGATACTGCATAAGGTGAATATATGAACGTCGATACGTTCATAATTAACCTTTATATTTGAAGGTGATCATGATGAAATCAAACAAAAAACAAACAGTAAAGATCCCGGCATACGAAGCCGTTGGTGTTGTTTGTGCTCAAAGCATCGGTGAACCAGGTACGCAGATGACGATGCGTACCTTCCACTATGCAGGTGTTGCAGAACACGTACCAACTGGTTTGCCAAGACTTATTGAAATTGTGGATGCTAAAAAAGAACCAAAAAAAGCAATTATTGATGTCTATTTGAAATCTTCATATGCAAGAAGTCGTGGTGATGCAGAAAAGGTTGCAAAAGAACTTGCAAGTGTCTTTGTTTCTGATGTTGCAGATGTTGAAGATGATCTTGAAAACCTTGTAATAAAAGTAACCTATAATGAAAAAGATGGCAAATCTCAAAGTATAACTTTCAATATGGTCAAAAAAGCATTCGAATCATTTCAAGGAACTATGAAGGTTGATGATTCAACAATTACACTTAAACCAGCACATGATGATGGTAAAGATAAGAAGAAAGAAAAAAAGATCACTGCAAAATCAGTTAGAAAACTTACTCAGAAAGTTCGCGAGACAATAGTTAGAGGGGTAAAAGGAATTCACAAAGCAGTTGTAATAAAAGGAGAAAATGAATATTTCATACGCGCAGGTGGATTTAATGTCATTGGGGCATCAGAAAACCCATCAGTTGACCCAAAGAGAATTTACACCAATAATATTAAAGAAATTGAAAGGATTTATGGTATTGAAGCTGCAAGAAATGCAATCGTACGTGAGATCAAAGAAGTTATGAATATGCAGAAACTATATGTTGATATTAGGCATATAATGTTGATTGCAGATGCAATGACTCATTCAGGTTATGTCAAATCAATTGGAAGGCATGGTCTATCTGGTGAAAAAGTAGGTGTTCTTGGAAGAGCAGCTTTCGAAGAAACCATAAAACATTTGATAAATGCAAGTGCATTCTCTGAAGAAGAGAAATTAATTGGTGTGACAGAAAATATCATTGTTGGTCAGACTGTTCCAGTTGGTACTGGCAAGATAAAACTTGTTATGAAACACACTAAGAAAAGGTGATTTTAATGACTGAAGAAGTTCAAGAAGAAGTTAACGAAGAAGTTGAAGAAAAAGTTAAGAAAGTAAAAACTAAAAAAGTAGTTCGAAGAAGAAAAACAAAGAAAGAAAGAGAGAATCCGCTCACAGTGGCAATAAGACTTGCAGTTGAAAGTGGTTCAGTTGAATTTGGTGCACGCGCAGGTCTATCTGAAAGTGGAGGCAAAGCAAAACTCTTTGTAATGGCAGATAATCTTCCAGATGTTCTAAAAAACAAGGTTGAAACATTTGCTAAAACTTCAAAAATACCATTAATAGTTTTTGATGGAAGTAGCATGGAACTTGGTTCAGTTTGTGGTAAACCATTTCCGATATCAGTACTATCTGTTTACAAGGAGGGTTCTTCAAACATCCTTGATCTAGCAAAATAATTTTTATTATTTATTTTTATGAGGGTTTTCATGATATTTTTTTTACATATGATGGGGATGGAAAACCCCAAGAAGGAAGATGTTGAGGGTTTTCATGGTTGAATTAACTGAAGATGATCTGAATATATTCTCTAATTTTGAGAAAATTACTCACGTTATGCCATCTGATTATTTAACTACTGAATCATCAGTCCTCTTTTTAGTTGGTCCTGAAGTTTTAGGTAAAGCAATTGGTAAAAATGCCTCAAACATCAAAAGACTCAGCGAAGTTTTTAGAAAACGTGTAATTGTGATTGCAGATAACCCAGACCTTGAACTTTTCATCAGAAGTTTCTTTGGAAATATAAAAATCTATGATATAGAAATCCGTGATGTTATGGGCGAGAGGGCTGTTATGCTTACCATCGAGGAAAAAGATAGGGGCATAGCAATTGGTCGCGATGGTGAGAGAATTAAAGCTGCCAAAGCTCTGTTAAAGAAGAAATTCAATGCAACTGTGCATGTAAGAACAAGAAGAACTGCTATCTAATTCACAAAAAATATATTGTTTATTGTACTACTAATGTCATGGACATTCTAATAATTGGTGGTTCAAGATTCGTAGGTCCTTTTCTAGTTAAACTATTGGTTGAAAAAAAACATAATGTAACACTTTTCAATCGTGGATTAATCCAATCTGATTACGATCAAGTACTATTTATCAAAGGCGATAGGAATGGAGGGTTTCAGATAGATCAAAAATTCCAGGTTGTAATAGATATGTGCGCCTATGATGGTATGCAAACAAAAACTGCTCTAACCCAACTTGATTTTGATTTTTTTATTCATTTTGGGACTGCCGCTGCTTATAGAAAATCAAATTTCATATTAACTGAAGAGTCACCTCTTGGTGATTGGCCACTTTGGGGGGAGTATAATAGGGGTAAAGTAGAATGTGAAAATGTTCTCGCAGCAGGCAATATTAATTTTGCATCGATTCGTCCAGTCTACATTCTTGGTCCAAAGAATTATTCTGATCGGGAACATTTTATTTATAATAAAATTAGATCATCAGAGCCATTGATCTTACCAGGTGATGGGAATGCAACGGTTCAGTTTGTCTTTGCCAATGACGTGGCAAATTGTATGGCTCTTTTGGCTGAGAAAAGGGCAAAAGGATGTTTCAATTGTGTTGGTGATGAAAAGATCACATTAAGAAATTTAGTGAATGGAATGGGCAAAATTGTTGGAAAAAAACCAATACTAAAATTCAATCCAGACAATGACGGGGAAAATTTTGATAGATCCGAATTTCCATTTGCCAATGAAAATTTTATATGTAGTAATGCCAAATTCAAATCATTTGGCGTGAATTTCACCCCGTTGTTCAAAGGTCTCAAAGAAGATTATGAAAATTACTATTCCAAACTTTAGTCTTTTTCAAAAACAGAAAGTGAAATCTCAGTTATTACTATTTTCTTATTCTCTATTACTTCGTATACATCTGTTCCTCTTTCTACTTTTTTCAAAACACCATTTATCCAAAAATACGGATTTCCATAAGGATCTGTTCGTTTTTCTATATTCACACTAAACCTATCTCTCTGCATTTTTTGCATATAAACAATTTCCGCATCCTCTGGTTCTAGTGGCAAATTCACGTTAAAAAATTTGTCAGGTTTTAGTTTTGGTTTTAATTCTTTAATTAGGTCTTCAACAAGGTTTGCTATCTTTTCTTTATCCCCCCAATTTCCCTTACCCCAATCTCTCTTTTCTTTTGCCATTGAAAAAGCTATCGCAGGTATGCCCTCAAGTGCCGCCTGCCAGCATGCGGCAACTGTTCCTGATCCAAGCAAACAATCTATTCCAGCATTGTCCCCCCAATTTATCCCAGACAAAACCATATCTGGTTTTTTGAATTCATCTGAAAAAATCGAGAAAAGAACACAATCAGACGGAGTACCATTTATTGAATGGATATTTTTTTCTATTTTATGAAGCCGTATTGGTTTATGCATTGTCAATGCTCCTGAAACTGCACTTCTCTGTCTATTTGGAATTATAGCATATGATTTGTCAAATTTTTCAGCAACCCTAAGAAGTATCCTCAAACCTTCAGAGTCACCATCATCATTAGTAACAAGAATCGTCATGTATCAATTTGAACAATTAAATTAAAAACATTGTATGTGTTTCATTGTTAAGGTGTTTTTATATGGTTACTATGGATGAGCATAGAAAGAAAATTTCTTTTTTGAAAACTGAACTTATGCCTTTCCTGGCAAGTATGAAAAATGATAAGGAAAAACTTAACCTAATCATGTATGTTTTCTATCCTGATATTCTTAGGGAATATAAAAAAATAAAAGCAACAAAAATCTTTGATGCAGTTCCTGATGCACAGGGCCAACCACTGCTTGAATTGTATAATGATATCACCAAAAATGCCACAAGATATGGCAGCGGCATCAAGACTCTCACTGCATTAAATCAAAAGTTGACTGAACTTCTTGGGGCAAAATATACTGGAATAAAAAATCCAGAGTCATTTTCAAAACTTGGAGCTTCTTTTAATTTATTGAGGTCAAAATTCGGAAAAGATATTGAACCAGCAAAAGCTGAATTAGCCAAGATGATTATGGATGCTCTTGGATTGGATGAGGCCACTGCAACGCAGATTGTTAGTGATCAAAATGCTTCACAGTCGCTTACTGGTGCGTCTCAAGACTTTACAAGAGCAAAAAGTATGGGGGTTGACACAATTTCAAAATTTTCCAGTATGGTTGCCGAAGTTTTCAAGCAAGAAACTGCTAAAGGAAATTTTGACTTTGCTTATAATTATCTAACAACTCTATTTAATGACGCAAAAGCAGAACGAAGACCTGGAGATGTTACAGAATATGTTCCTGAGTTTGTCAATTCATACGTTGAACTCTATTCATCAATGTTTGAACCATTCGAAGTTCCTGAATACTCAACAATAGAACAGGCACAGAAAGTTCTGCAAGATTCGATGTCAAAAAATTACTACGGAAATACCATAACAGTGCTTCTTGATCTTTTGAATGCGGGAGCAACTGGACTTGATACGCAAACAAATCAGCTTGTTGCATTTATGAAGGAGAAATTTGGTTCAGAGCAAGCAAAGGCTACTTTTACAATGCTTGAAAAACACCAGATGGATGACAGTATGGATATTATCGCAGAGAATGCAAATGCAAGCAAGTATTCATTTTTTGATCTTGACAAGTTTTCTGCACAGTATGGCTCTGATCTTAAGGAGACACAACCAAGCCTTGGACTCTTCACATTGTCAACCCCGAGAACTTTATATAAGGCAATGGAGGTGGCAAATGAAAACGTACCCAAAACTTTCCAGACTACTGGAGTTTCGACATTCTACAATGTTGCAGTAAAGTTTGCATTAATGCAGATGCCATTATGGCAGCTTCAAACAGTGAAAAAGCTTGAATCATTATTGCAATCAACATTGAATAGTGAACTTTTGGCAGACAAAAGCGATGATGAATGTAAAAAATATTATTCTGAGAACTACCTGAGATCAAGAGGAGCATTAGACAGAATAACAAAATCATTGAAATCAGCAAAGGAATTGAACATTCTTTCAAAAGAAATTCTTGATTCCATGCTTAGTTTTGTTGAAACACGTGCACCTCCATTATTAAAAGCAGGGGAGGCAGCTTATTTAGAAAAACTCGACACAATACAACCACCAAAAGATGGTTACACCCAGCCAGATTTGACACAAGTAAAGCAAGATCTTCTTGCATCACAACAAAAACTTGATGGTAAAGGAGAGAAAACTCTTGGTATAATAGTTAGTTCTCCTGATTGGGAGCTTATTGAAGAGAAAAAATGGAAGATGCAAGGAGATACCCTTGTTGAGTATATAAACCGTTATCGCTGGACAAAAGGTTATATCATAGTGGAAAGAGGTGATTCATTTTACTGGGCATATCCAGTTGGTTTCACATCTTTACCATATCAAAATAGCTGGGGGAAACCTTATGTCAGTGGTACACTTATGACTGATATAATCTTCCTTTCAAAAAAGAATACAGAAGCTGCCGGGCTTTTAATGGTTAAATAATTTTTTATCCTATTTTCTTTATTTTCTCAAGAAGTAGTTCGAATTTTGTATATCCTGCTTTAACATTAAAATGTCCTGCATTTGGTAATACAATCAGGTCTGCATCTAAGTTTTTGGCCAATTCAATTCCATTTCCAACTCCTACCATAGAATCATCTTCAGAATGGAAAATAGTTATTCTTCCACCATTATCTCTGATCTTTTTCCAATCAAATGGTTTTCCTATAAATGGCTGGTCTCCTTCCCAGTTTTTTATTGGTCTAACTCCTATTGGTGTAGCTACAAGAAAGGTTGCATTTATTTTTCTGTCAAAAGTTTCAAGAACCCTCAATGCAAAAGCTCCACCCAAACTATGTGCCACTAAAATCGTGTTCTTGTTGAAATCTTTTTTATATCTGTCAAAAATTTCAAACCAAGTTTCTGGAGTTTGATTTTCAGGGGTTGGAAACTGTGGTATTATGACTTTGTAACTCATTTTCTCTAGCTCTGTTTTCAACCAAGGAAACCAATTTTCTTGTGGGTGACCTCCAGTGCCATGAATGATAAATACTGTTTTCATCCTCTATTCCTCCTTCAGCTTCCGGAGCATTAGTCTATTCTGAGACGAACGGACCAGAAGATTTTGTAAGTTTGTGACGTTTTAGTTTCTAATGAGTTCTGTTAGAATACATTATGGCATTAGCCTCATTCTATCTCTCGGGAACATTGTGCACTCACGAATATTTTCCTGTTGGCAAATTTTCATCACCAATCTATCAAGTCCAATACTCCATCCTGCATGTGGTGGTGCACCCATTCTGAATGCATTTATGTAAAATTCAAAATCAGCTGGATTCAATCCTCTTTTTTTGAGTTGGTTCTCAAGAACTTCAGGAATATGAATACGTTTTGCTCCACTTGAGATCTCCAAACCTCTGTACATAAGATCAAATGCATGGCAGATTTTATGGTCTCTCTCATCAGGCATGGAATAAAATGCCCTAACTTCAGTTGGCCAATCATAAATAAAGTAAAGTTCATGGTCAAGTATTTCATGCAATTTTCTCTCTGCTTCTTTTGTGAAATCCCATCCATGCTTCATTTCAAAGCCGTCTGCATTTAATTTGTCAACAAGTTCACTATATTTGTATCTTGGAACTTTTTCGGGGATCACTATTTCTCCCCATAATTTTGCTATCTCTTCTCCAACTTCTTTCTTCACAGTTTGAAGTATGTGTGTCATTGTTTTTTCCAAAACATCCATTGCTTCATTATGGTCTACAAATCCCATTTCAATATCCATCTGAGTTATCTCATTAAGATGGCTTGTGGTATTATGTTTTTCTGCTCTGAAAACTGGAACAGTCATCATCACTCTATCAAAACCACCAATAACAGCAAGTTGTTTGTGAAGTTGTGGTGATTGGACTAAATAAGCTTTATTTTCAAAATATTGAAGTGGAAAAACATCTGCGCCTCCTTCTGTTGCAGCTCCAGTTATTGCTGATGGGTGTATTTCTAAGAATCCAAGTTCCTGAAGTTTTTCCCTGAAAGCTCTCACTGCAATTGCTCTTGTTTTGAATATCAAAGTGGATTCTTTTCTGCGTAAGTCTAAATATCTAAAATCAAGTCTGGTATCTATCTCTGAAGGTACCACTCCAGTTGGATCAACAGGGAGTTTCCTATCAACTTTATTTAAATGCTCAAAAGCAGTTGGCACGAGTTCTACTCCATCTGGAGCTGTTTTATTCTCTTTAATCTGGCCTTCAAATGCAACAACATCTTCCTTGTTTAATTTGACAGCCTCAAGTATCTCTTCACTTACAAGTCCTTTCTTCAATATTACCTGAACCATGCCAGTTATATCTCTAACAAGTACAAATTTCAACTTTCCAAGATCTCTGAAATCATGTACCCAACCTGCTATCTTTACAGTATTTCCTTGCATTTTTTTTGCATCATTTATGTAATGAGTCCTATACATTTTTTCACTTCCGTAAAATGAGTACTAAAATGTAATACCAATAGCTATTAAAAAACCCATATAGGATATTAATATTATGGAGGTTCTGCTGCTACCACTACTGATGACCCTACCTCCTGCTGCAGGTACATTAATAGGGATAGCCATCTTTTTCACAATTTTAGTAACATCCTCACTATTTTTGATTGGTTATGGGATAAATCACCCACCAATGATAGCAATTGCCAAAGAAGAATTAGCAGCCTTAATTTTTACGGTTATGATAATCTTTTTTTGGTTGAGCTTTGATTCCATACTCAACACCATTGTTTCTGGTCTTATAGTGTCAACGTTGCCGCCTCAGGCTTATGTAAGTCCTGATTCATGCCTAAATCCAGCAAATGCAAATACAAACCCAAGTTGTGTTATAAATGGCCTTACCACGAGTCATCTTTCACTGGCTGTCGCATCATTAACAATACTTGAACAAAAACTCAAAAACCAATATCTTGATCTTTATCTTTTTGAGGCTCTAATTGGTTTTCTATCAACAATTAGTTTCCCGGTTGGGTCTCCAATTCCTGCAGTTAATATCATCTCATTATCAATTGCTCCATTCGCTGGTTTGGGTATGCTTAGTACTGCACATACTGTTATTGTCGAATCTATAGGTTATTTACTAACTGTGGTGTGGGCCAAACAATTCATACTTGTTTTTTCCAGAGATATTGTGCCATTATTGTTATTACCGCTGGGTCTTATGATCCGTGCATTTCCATTCTTTAGAAAAACAGGTTCTAGTGTTATTGCAGTTGCATTTGCGCTTTATTTTGCTCTTCCATTTGCAATTCTTTTATCTAATTTCTTAATTTTTGATATTTTCCAACCTGCTGATTTTACCTATAATCCATCAAGTGCTACTGCAATGCATACAACAAAATCAAATGCTGAGGTTACGGGCGAGGTGAATGAAGCCCATGGTGGAAGTGCAACTGAAGAGTTATTCGAACAATTTCGTGCACCAAGTATAATTGATGATTCACAAACAGGCACAGAACCATGTGCTGGTAATATAATTTACAGAATGTTTTGCAGTATTTCAAATTTAGTTACTGGAGCGTTCAAAATTGTTGGTGGTTTCTTATCAACAGTATGGACAATCTGGCGATTCATGGTTGGTATGGCTGGAGACTTTTTCTTTACTGGATTCAACAATCCGTTACTACCTGCAAGTGCATCTGCAGGATTATTCCATTTCTTGATACTTGAAGTTACAACCATAAGTCCATTTTTGATATTAATAATGCTTACATCTGTACTCGAGATAATAATTACAATAACTGCATTCAGGAGCATCTCTTTAATGATCGGCGGAGAAGCTGAAATCATAGGTCTAACAAAGGTTGTTTGAGATGAAACAAGTAGTTCTATTTTTATTTTTAATTTGTTTTGCAATGGCATCCTCACCGTTCTTTAATCAAGCCCCAGTTGATCCAGCAGTTGAAGTTGTCAATCAAGTTGACCTAATGCTTGGACTAATTGCACCATTTATGCTGATGATGATTGTTTTGGCTGCAGCAGCATATGTTGTTGGACAAATTTTTGGTAGTGAAACAAGAGCAAAAGCATCAGTATGGGCACAAAGTATGCTTGTTGCTGTTGGTATCTGTGCATTGATAATATTCCTAATATATGCAGTTCTTCCTGGTTTTCTTTCTGGTCAACCATTATCATTTGATCTTGCACTAAAAGTTGCTGAAATAAGAAATCTTGCAGAAACTGGTTTTGGTCTTTTGATATTATTAATGATTGTTTTGGCTGCAGCAGCATATGTTGTTGGACAAATTTTTGGTAGTGAAACAAGAGCAAAAGCATCAGTATGGGCAAATAATCTTCTTGCTGCTTCTATTTTTGCGTCTGCACTCTATCTTGTTATTTTCAATCTAATAATCCCATTTCAAAGCACTCTTTTCACCCAACCACTTGTGGGTGGTATAACCCTTGGGCTCTATGGGACACTCATCATCGACGTTTCTATTCTGGTATCTGTGATTATCTTAGTGACTTATTTAATTTCACGATTCTTCAAAATATCCGAATGGGAAGCCTATCTTAATATTGAGTTATCTAATCTTATGAGTTCATTTGTAATTTTCCTTTTTATTGTTGGTATGTTTGCAACTACGGAATTAATTGCATCATCTTTTTATGATTCTAGTCTTTATTCAAATGCTCCACAGGCTGCAGTACACTTTATGAGTTCAACTGTTTCAGACAGTGCACTAAAAGCAACCCTAGACATTTACAAAATTCAAGCATGCTCTTCCATGCTATCAACATTTAGTAAAAGAACTGGCGAATTTGTTCTTACCCAAACATTCAAAGTATTTCCAGGTGTTGATACTTTCGTATCAATTGCAAATGTTCTAACCTACACACTGATATCATTTTACAGTGCGGTTTCAGTTCAAATTGCAGTTCTTCATGTTGTCGAAGCCCTTATGGTGCCATTCTTTTTGCCTGCAGGTCTATTGTTAAGGTTCTTTCCTCCAACACGTGATGCTGGTGCATTTTTGATTTCACTTGCATTTGGTTTCCAACTTATCTACCCAACACTTTATCTTATAAATGCAGAAATCTTTTCTACAGTTGGCGGCGAAGTTTATGATACTCCACAATTACTTATCCAGTCAATTTGTGGCCCATTCAAATATGGCGCAGCAGGATTTTTGTTTAATCCAGCTGCAAATCCTTTATTTAGAATTCCAGGTCTTAGTAGTCTAGGTACATTGCTTGGGAAAATTGTATCTGAAGGTCTTTTGAATGCAATTTCTATGGCAGAGTTCATACCAGTACTAAAAAGCATTGCAGCACTTTCATTGTTGGTGCTTTTTATGCCTGCACTGGCTTTAATGGTTACTATCTCATTCATAAATGTCATGACTAAATTTATTGTTAACAAGGGGTAAAATGGCTTTAATAGAAAGTTTTTGGGGTGATTGGGTTTGGTTTGCGGGTGGTGCACTCACACTGACAACCATACTTGTTGCCATAGTCTACATGCTATCAGAACTTTTCTCAAGCGATAAGATGAAAAGCTGGGCAAAAATGGAACTTGCAGAAATTTTCTATTCAGCTGTGATAATTTCAATTGGTATCACTGGGCTACCTCTAATTGATGCAGTTGTTCAAGGATCTTTAGGGGTTTCTAATACTGGTGGTGCTATAGGTACTCCAGGATGTGCTGGATCTGCAACTAGTTTTTGGATTCCAACAACCGACTATGGTACTTTCACCACCACTAAGGAATACCAGTGCAAGGATATTTGCGGTTCTGATATAGCATCTCATCCAAATTCAGTTTATCATGGTGTTGAATCCTGCCACATACGGCTTGGTATATGGTATATGCGGGAAATATTTGATGAGGCAAAGAATTTTGCGTTTAGTATCTACATTGATTATATCAAAACTTCAATGATAGCAGAATTTACAATAAACATTGAATTTATATTTGAAAAAGCAGGTTTCTTTACTTTCACTCCGTGGAGAGGATTTTATACAATGGGAAATAAAGTAAAAGAACTTGCTTTTGACTGGGCAATGAAACTTCTCATGATAACAAAATTCCAAGAAGTTATGATACGTTTTATTGCAATTGCATTATTCCCTGCATTTTTTGTTATAGGTGCTTTACTAAGAGTTTTTCCATTTACAAGAAAACTTGGCGGTCTTATGCTTGCAATAGCGATAGCACTTTACTTTATATTTCCTGCATTTTATGCATTTGGTGCATTAATTATGCTTGATATTAAGAATGATCCTAATGTGATTGCTGCTTGGCAGCTAAGTCCTGCAAATCCTGCGGCTCTAAGTTCTAATCCTTCTGACAGTCCAAATGATTATCCTGATCCTCCGATTGCAAATAGCATGTATATAAACCAAAATATGTCGATGCTTGGGCAAGGTGGCAATTACAATAGTGGTGATATTTACGATGCACTTAGGGATATGGAAGGTATGAGTTCATCTGACTATTTTGATGCTATGGAAAAAGGCCAATTAATTGGTGGTGATACAACTGCTCCTGGTCTTGACCTGTCAAGCAAAGCTTATCAAGGAAAAACAGATCAAGAAAAAGAAGATGCTGTAAAAGCTGCAAGCGAGCATGCTGACAGTTGGTTCAATTCACTTTCAGAAGAAAACAAAGCAGATAATTTCATCGGGTTTGCATTTGAGCCAAATGGTCCTTTGGATACTTTGGCAAGGCTTACTTTCTGGTCAGTTTTCTTTGCATTGTTTAGTATTCTTGGAACTATAGCAGGAATACGTTCACTGTCAATAACTTTCGGCGGAGATATCGAGATAGCCGGGCTTACGAGGCTGATTTAGAATGAGGAAATTATTATTTCTATTATTTTTAATCCCATTCCTATTTGCAGCTGATCCAAATTCATTAAGCACTTATTTTGATGAAGTATCTGGTAATGTTAGCAGTGAGATGGATGCATTTGTTGATGCAGCTAGCGCAGCTGGTAGTACATTCCCAGGAATACTTGATGCATTCAAACCAGCTGATTGTAGTGAAGACTGGATAAATAATCTTCTTGGCGTTCCAACAATCATATCTCTTTGGCTTGTCCCCTCGATAATAATTGGTATGATTGTACTTTTCGGTATAACTGGCCTTTATATGGTTGGACAGGTTATGAACATGCCAAATCTTACTGCAATAGCAAAAGACGAGGCATTCCAAACTGCACTTACTTTCTTGCGTGTTGCATTCATTGCAGGAGTACTGATAGCAGGTGATACTTTTTATGCAATAAATGCATCTGGGAGTTCAGATCGTATTTACGGCAATCCAGCAAATACACAAACAATTGATGCAGCAATGTCTTTTTCCAGGCTTATGGTTGCTGATATGGTTAATCACTACAGCATGCTTCTGATGTACAATATGGTTGTCCATACTGTTTATTCATCAACAATGTGGTTTGGTATGACCTGGCGTGCCATGTATTCATTCAACTTAGGGCCAGTACTTAAACCAATAATTGATATTATAGGTACAACTTTGCAATATCTTTCACTTGGGGTAAGTGAATGGCTTTTGCATATTATCACTCTTTGTTTTATTAAGAAATGGATGTGGGGGCTTTTCATTCCATTTGGGATGTTATTGCGTGCTTTTCCACAAACACGGAATGGTGGCGAAGCAATTCTTGCGCTAGGTTTTTCATTGGTTATTTTCTATCCATATATGTTCCTTTTTGATTATGAAGTTCATAAAATAATGAAATTATCCGTTATTGATCCACAGCAATCTATGCATAATTTTCTGAACAGTAGCGGAATAATGGATGTGTTTGGGTCAGTGATAATAATAATGCTATTGATGTCTGGGGTATTCATACAATTTTTCCTTGGCACTGCCCTTACGCTTGCATTCGAACTGATTAAAGGTGCTATTTACTATATTGTGATAATGAGCGTATTCATGCCATTCCTTAACATATTCATAACACTGACCTCTGCAAAAGAGACTGCTGAATTCTTCAAGGCAGATGTAAATTTCCTCGCCTTTCTTCGGCTTATTTGAGGTAAAATATGGCAATGCAAAATGCAACTGAAATAATATCTTCGGTTTCCGGTCTAACAATGGGCGGAGTTACTTTGTACCCTGGCATTTGGTCATGGGTTGCTTTGGCAGGATTAGCTTTACTAACGTCAGTTGTGATACTCTCTTTCATGTACATTTGGGCAACCATGTTTAGAAATCCCCAGATGAATGCATATGTCAAACAAGAGTTGCTTGAATGTTTTATAACTGCATTAATGATACCAATGATATTTGCTGTAATAGCTTCCATGGACAGTCTATACCTTGGTAGTTTTGTTCCAGATGAACTTCTACCAGCTGATGTTGATTCTACTACTAATATCTATGAAGCAGCACAAATGTATTATGAAGAAGTGGATCGTGATATGTCTGCTTGGCTTAATATCAATTACATAATGAATATCTATGTTGATCAGACGGCATCAGTTACACCGTATGCAAGACCACTAGGCGTTGGTCTTGTTGCGTCACCATTAACTGGTATTGCTTCGCCGCTAAAACAACTTCTTTACAATATGACAACTGCTCTCTCACTTGCATTTGTTATTAATCATGCACAATTAGTTGTTTATCTATTTTCTCTCCAGGCATTCTTGAATTACTATCTTCCGCTTGGTATTTTCTTTCGATCATTTACACCAACAAGAAGATTAGGGGGAACTCTTATAGCAGTTGCTCTTACCTTCCTTATTGTTTTTCCTTCACTTTCAACAATTACATATTCAATTTTTTATCATCGTGGTGGCGGTCCGCTTATGTCATTTGGTTCTTTACTTTCAGATTATTTTGGTGATTTTACCGGCGGATTCCAAGACTCTCTTTCAAATTTCTATTCAACTAATTTCAATAGTGGTAGTGGGGGGGTTATGGATTTAGTTTCTGGTGTTTTTGGTGGTCTTGGTGATTTGCTAAAAGCATTTATTGGAAAAGTATTTCTCATGTTGTTTATAATTCCAATGTCAATGATAAGTTTTGCATTTGTTGTTGGGTTTATCATACCTGCCATAAATATTATTATTTTTACAGCTGCTGCAAAAGCAATGAGCAAAGCATTTGGTGAAGAGGTAGACATAAGTTCCCTTACGAGGATGATATGATGGCATTTGAATCAAGCTTTTACCAAGACTGGGGAGTAATCTCAATTGCAGCTGCTGCACTCTCAGTGTTAGGAGCTTCAATGCTAATAATGACCTCAAGGCTATTTAGCCTTAAGAATCTTGAACAAGTAGCAAAAACTGAATTTATCTATGCAATGTCTACTATTGTTATTGTGATGATAGTTGTTTTTTCTATTCCATTAATAGAAGATCAACTTGCAGGTCCAGGAAATAGTCTTGCACGGTGTCTCTTTCTCTCTTCTTTTGGGGAATCCTGCTATGATGCGAGTACAAGTACCTATGTTTTCATGTGCGGGACTACTCAGTGCAGTACCTTCATCGATTGGATGAAATTATACATGGCAACTCCGGCAAAATGCATTACAAAATTCATGCAATATCTTTACTATTTAGCTATCCCTGTCGATGGAGCTGCTTCAATTTATATGGAAATATTCATGTCTGAGCATGCTTCTGGTTTTGGTGTCAAATGGCTTTCTGAGCGTATTTCTAATGCCACACAATCACTTTCATTTTATATGTATATATTCTACCTTCTTATTCATGTGTTTAATTTTGTGAAATATTACGCTGGTTTCTTTTTCTCAATTGGGGTAGCCCTAAGGGCATTTCCACCAACAAGAGGGGCTGGTGCATATGTAATGGCACTATCAATTGGGCTTTATTTTATTTTTCCACTTTCATATATACTTATTGCTTCTTTGGCAACGCCCCATTCCCAATCAGTGATATCAAGCTTCGATCCATCTGCTAGCGGAAGCTATCAATATGTTTGTGCAATTCCTGATGTTCAGGATGTGAAGGCATTGGGATGTGGGGCTGCTGATCTAGGTAATGCAATGGAGCTTCCAGATAGACTTCAATCAGTTAAAGATGAGCTTAGTGATGTGTTTACTATATCTTTGGATGATTTCACAAGGCATATGGCACATGCCATCTGTATTTTCCCAATGATTGCATTTGTTGTGCTGCTGACATTTGTTCTTAATACTACAAATCTCTTTGGTGGCAACATCCCAGAGATCGGACGTGGTCTTGTCAAACTGATCTGATGTAAGGATTTTTAATTCTTCGAGTTGTTAGGAGAATATGGCCAACCGTAAATATGTTCTGGATACTTCTCTTTTTGTTAATCCCTATGCAAGAGAAAAATTTGGTAAAGACTCAACTTCTGCAATGCTTGCATTCATAGAATGCGTAAATGATCCTAATATTGAATTGTTCATGCCACCAATAGTTTTCAAGGAACTTAGTAATTTTGTTGATGCAAAAGCACTTGATGAATTTGAACTTGTAATAAAAATAAGAGCTCCAAATACTCATGGAATTTTTCTTCCTGCAGCAGTATTTTATGATTTCATCGAAGATATACGCATAAGGATGAATAAAGGTATGCGGTTGGCAGAAGATTTTGCTAAAGATAACAATCCTGACAATGATAAAAAACTAAAGAAATTACGTGAAAAATATCGTGATGCTTTGCGTACTGGTATTCTTGACAGTAAAGAAGATTTTGAACTTGTTCTTCTTGCCAAAGAACTTGAAGCACCGCTTGTGTCTTCAGATGAAGGTGTGATAAAATTTGCACATCAAATTGGTTGTGAGTGTATAGATGCATCTAGGTTCTATTCTTTACTATTAAAATTAAAGAAATAATCAATCCTCTATGGCTTTTCCATTCGCATAACTAGTTAGAATTTTTGTTGTGTTCCTGTAAATTCTCTTAAATCGTATTCTTATCCGTCCATTTTCTGTTTTTCGGTAAATCTCTTCTACTCTTACATCACGATTACTGTGTTTTAGAATATCGTGCCAAACATTTTCATCTTTGATGAGAATTTCAAATTCTTCACATATAGCTTTTTTCTTTTTTATTCTGTTTATTGATTCTTCAAGCCCTTTGTAAAATGCCATTCCAAGCATTTTCCCATATTTTTCCCTATCCATGTCAAAATCATTTACAAAAAGTGCAGAACGTAAAATTCTTTGATGGTAAAAACCAATTGGCATATCAAAAAATCGATTGGATGCATCTGCCATATCATCTATATCAGAATAGGCAGTAACATACTTCACAGCCTGTTTTCTATCATTACTTTTCAGTACCATTCCTTCTTTACGTCCTTTGTTCAAAGAGAGGATTATTCTCTTCAATCCACGAATATCATCTGCTCTAAATCTTCCAAATGATGGTACACTGGTTAGTTTGTATTTTTTTATAATCTTATATCGTTCTTCACAACTGATATACCCATTTCCAGAATCAATGTCAAAAACATACATTTTAACATCAAATTTCTTTGTTGGTTTTGTGTGTGGTGTGTTTCCAATCATCTCGCCACAAATAATGTGGTTTGGATGGTTTTTGAAGAACTTTTCAAGTTTCATTTCTTTTGCTTTTTCAGTTACAAACGCATCTAAAAATCCGCCGCGTGAAAATCCATAAATTTTTCCATTTATTGAGATTATACGGACATTATACCCATCTATTTTTTCTTCAGCATGAACATAATCTGATGATATGTTCCTCTTAATTCCGTTTTCAAGTGTGAAAATTCTTTTTATATGTGGATATGCTGGAATTATCCTATTCGAAGTTACTATAGTGCCCCTTTCAATTCTTTTGATCTTGTCTCTAAACCTAATATATTCAATATCGCTACTGATCTTCTCAATCTTCCCTTTTTTGAAGGCTTCTTCAAGGATTTTTTTATCCATGGATTCAATTCTAAAGCAATCTTTATAATGTGTCTACCATGGAACTTTCTTCAGGCCAATCCTGTTTGCAAAAATATTTGTTAGTGGGTGGAGAATGGTTGTTAGAACCAAAAACAACCCCAAATTCAATGGTGAGTACAATTCCATTTTAACAAAGGGGATGGCCAATAGTAATGCAATAATTAGAAATAGCATTGTATCAAGGAAGAAAGGTTTTCCTGGTTCCAATCCAACTCTTCTCTTAATAAAACTACCAAATGCATCGCCAATTAAGGTTCCAGATGCAAGGACAAATCCTGCTATGAATTGTGCATGCTGACTATCAAAAAATTCTACTTGATAAAATATGGCAATTAATCCACCTGCAACTGTTCCTGCCAGAATTCCTCCAACAAATCCTCTGATTGTTTTACTATCACCAAATAATCGTTTTCCATCAGATAAAACCAATCCAAGATCAAGAGATTTGCCTCCTCCGAGAACTACTGGAGACGAGTTGGCAATGTAAATGGGTATTAGAAATAGTAACAAGTCTAGGACAGCCATAATATTTCTCTTTGCTAAACATTTTATAAGCTATTGTAAATTCTTACGTCTTAATTTACAACAGGCCTATTTATATTTATATCATGAGATTTTCAGTTATGGAACCTCACCCTGAAAATAGAAAACGATCAGCCAAGCCAAGCGATAGAATTATTCTTGGCACTGGATTACTACTTATATTGGGATTTTTTGCCTTGTTGGCATTATTCTTTCTAGTGTCTATGTTTACGCCAAGTTTAGTTGGTAAGTGCGTTGCAGTTGTTGAAATAAACCAGCCACTTACTGTTGAAGGTGCAGCACCTTCATTATTCAGTGATGGTATTGCTGGTTCAGAACAAATTGCAGCATCAATAGAATCACTTAACAACAGAGATGATGTTGGGGCAGTTGTTATTGTTTTCAATTCAGGTGGTGGTTCAGTTGTTGCTACCAGGGAAATTTATGATTCAGTTATTGATCTGAACAAGCCAACTGTTGCATATTTCAGGGAAGTTGCTGCTTCTGGCGCATATTACATCGCCAGTGGAACAGATTATATCATTTCTGATCCAAATGCAATAACTGGTAGCATCGGCGTAATAACAACACTTACCGAAATGAGCAGTTTGTTCGAGAAAATAGGCATAAATGTAACTACAGTGAAATCTGGAAAATTCAAAGACATAGGTTCTCCATACCGTGAATTTACAGATGAGGAGCAGGCGATTCTACAAGCTCTTAATGAAGAAGTCTACAATGAATTCAAATCCATTGTTATTGAGAATAGAGGATCCAAACTTGATATGACCAAATTCGAGAATATTACTGACGGAAGAATAATGACTGGAAGACAGGCAGTAAAGGTTGGATTGGTTGATGAAGTTGGAAACAAAAAATCAGCTATCATGAAAGCAGCAGAACTTGCTGGCATGTCTCCACAATCATATGATGAGGTAAGAGTTTGCACAGTGCCAACATATGGGGCTGAAAGTAGCATGTTTGGTGTAGATTCATTGATAAAACAACTTCAACTACAGACAAACAATCCATCAATTAGTTATAAGTGATGAAGTGAAAAACAAAATTATCATTGGTCTGTTTCTTTTGCTATTTCTTATTCTTGCGTATGTTGTTTTTCAGAATTTCAGTCTTTCTAAAACTAAATCTAATTCTATCCCCGAAGACCAATATTTAGTATGTACAGAAAATTCAACTCAATACTGTTCAGTTGGTTCATGTTCAGGCCTATCTACATGTCATAATGGTATTTGGTCATCATGCCAATGGGAGAAGGTCTGTACCCCTGGTTTTAAGACAATGTGCATTGAGAATGGCTGTGCCTATGCAATAAAAGAATGTAATGAGTGTGGCACTAGTTTTGGCCAATGTCTCCCGCCGTAGGGTTGTGGGCAAAAAAGTAAAAAAAGCGTATGGGTTTTAAAAGCCCTTCATCAAATGTTCTATCTATGAAGGCGTTCATATTCTCACTAGATGCTTTTGTAGCCTTTACGCTTGCTTTGGTTGTTATTTATTCGCTTATATTCTTCTCAAGCGTACCGTCGGCTTACTATTATCTTCTTACTCAGGGACATTATCTTTCAAGAGATATACTATATTCACTATCAACTACTCAATGTTCTGGTATCTATTCATGTTACAATCCTAGTGCGTCTATTCTTGATAATATCGTATTCCCAGAATCTAGCCATGTTTTTGATGAATCTCTTGTACAGAATACTATAGGTGAGATGGTCCCAGATCAATTTGGTTATCTGATGGAAGTTAGCGAAGATCAAGGCCAAAGCTGGTATGTTGTATATAACACATCCAATAGACCTGCGCCAGTTGATAATCATGCTAAAAACATCAAAAAGTTACAAATTTCTACCTATGTCATGGCATTCAACTATCCAGATACTTTAAATAAAATGGATAAAACTCCTTACAACTATAATAGCTGTGGATCTGGGGCAGGTTGGGTAGCTGGGACCACGGGTAGTGGTGGATCAACATGGACTAATTGGGGGTTAATAACATGCGGAGAACTAACAACAAGCGGTGGTACACCTGGTTCACCACCAACTATTATTGGAAATACTCACCCATCAAATATTCTTGGTGGAGATCTTGTTCCTGCAACCGAGGTTAAACTCGTTAAATTTACTATCTTCATCTAGGTGATTATGTTGGATAAAAAAGGTTTTCTTTTTACTGTGACGGTGTTTTTGATACTTACTTATATTCTTTTGTCAATTTCAGTTTGGGTAAAATCAGTTGAAACATCTGAGCGATCATTTGCTGATTTTTATAAACAATCAACAATAGAACTTGCAATAGAACAAATTACTCCTGAGAAAATGGGTAATGTTTCCTCTATAATCATGAATAGAGCTCTCAATAGACTCAATGAGCATACAATTGATCATCCGATATATGCTGGTCCTAGTGGTAATGAAAATAAATACATCAGAACAACAATGTTCAGTTTGTTGATGAATGGCTCTGCCAGTGGAATATATTTCGTTGGGCTATCTGACACAATTACACAAGAAGAAAACTCATCATTCAAATCCTGGGTTTACAATCTTAATTCATCTTTAGCAGCAATTGGTGTCTACATCTCAGATTTTAGTGTTTATGATTTCAATTTAACTCAGGACGATATTGATCTGATAAATTATTCATTCACAATCAACCTTAGTATGAAAGATTTTGCCAACACAACCTCAGTTTCAAGAGTTTACTATATTGACAACCAATTGGACATCACTGGTCTTGTTGATCCTGCACTTGCAAGAACAAGTATAGACGAAGCAGGTGATGCCTTAGCAGTTTACAGGATGTTTTTCTTCAATAAAAATTATTCTGATCCATCAGATATTACAATTAACTCCATTCCAGGCTCTATCTATGGTGGACAGGGTTGGGTATATGGCTATCTTGCTGATGCTAATTCATCTCATAATTATAATTTGATTCCATATGCAGTAAATGTGAATGAGAGTGAAAGGCATTTGTACATTCTCTACGGAACCTATTCAGAACTTGAAGCACTTTCATATGATATATTTGAAGATTTTGGTGGTTATATTGTTACTACAAAACCAGGAAATCCATCGAACTGTACTTCTGGAAGTACAACCTATGAAAATGAAGATGAAACACTTAATCCAATAGAATATACTGGAGGAAGCTGTACGCCAGAATTAGCATCTGGTGCTGATGTTATTTATACAAGCAAACCATTCATTGTTTCTCATGGATTTAATTCTCTAAATGCAGAAGAATGTCCAATATTTGACGGTTCAAATTCAAGTGGAAGGTGTGTTCTGTTTTTGAATAATTATGGTCCTGAGGATGTTGCTACCCTACCATCTAGAAAACTTTTAACAAGTGATGCTGGTCTTTATTCAATTGAAGAACTAAGAGACTTTGTAATGTGTGGTTATTACACCCATAGTCCTGATGGCCCATCATACTTCCAAAGGCTTATGGTAAACTCATATACAAGAAATAGCACAGAATTTGGACTTGAAACATTTGTCATTGGTATTTATGCAAATGATACTTCCGTTTATGATACTCAAAGTAGACTTGATAGAGAATTATACATTGCAGGAGTACAAACCAAAATCCGAGGGCTTCCTGGATGCAAAAATTATGCTGCATGTTCTGATTCTCCAAAAACCGGAATATTCGCAGCAAGTGCAAGTGTGATCTCAAGCTATGGTCTTGATGATATTGCATGCGATGTTGGTGCGGGGTGCGACTAATGAAAGGACAATCTTCATTTGAACTTCTTGTTTCGTTCGGTGTTGTTCTAGCATTTACAATACCTGTTTTGTTTTTGTTACTATCATTTACTTCTGTTGGTTATGAAGATGCAGCCAAAGCACAAGCAGATGCAACTGCAAGAACACTTGCAGATACAATGAATACAATTTATGCACAGGGAAATGGTGCACAAAGGGAAATTTTACTTAATGCACCAGTATCAACCCAACAAATCTATGCACAAGATGGTGAGGTTGTTGTTCGTATAAAAACAACAAATGGAGAATTTGATGCAGTTGCTCCAACAATTGCAACAATTAGTACTTCATATTACAATCTTACAGAAGACCAGTACGGTAATTACCAGCAAAAAACCGGTCTTTTCAGAGCCATCGTAAGTGCAAATGTAACTGGTGGGAATCTGGAGGTAGAGATTGTTGCACCAAACTAAATTACGTGGCCAGGTGGCAACGGAATTCTTGCTATACACCTCATTCTTCATTGTAATTACAATTGCTGCATTTTTGATTGTTAATGAATTACAAAGGTCTGAAATACCTCTCCAACAAAATAAGGTTGTAAAAGAAACTGGAGAAACCTTTGTCAATATAATCACTCTATCTGTTAAGGGTGGGGAAGGTTTTTCCTATTCATATACGTTCCCGAGAACAATATTCGGAATTCCATACCAAATAGACTTTACTCATTTGGCTTCCTCGCCAGATTATAATCAATATATCAGTATAATTTGGGAAGGCAGTTACGGAGAATTCATATATGATTATTATGTCCCAGCATACAATTACTATCCTACTGGGTGCATTGGTGGTGGGATGTTTACGAGTAACAGTTCATGTTCAAATGTATTAACGTTAATAAATGATGGTGAGAATCTTACCATAACACAATAGGTGCAAATATGAAAGGTCAATATTTTAGTTTTGATGCCATAATCGCTTCGGTTATCTTTGTACTTGCGTTAGTAGCGTTACTTTCCTATTGGCACAGTGTACGTTCATTTCTGGACTACCAGAATGATCCAATGTCAAAGGAAGCAGTGAGAGTGTCGAATCTTCTTTTCACACCACCAACATTTACAACTGGTCTTCCTTCTATCTGTCCAAATATGGAGAGGCTTGGGTTAGCATTTGATTGGACAGACCGAAGAATTGATCCAGATCTTGTTGATTGTGCTGAAAGCAATAATGGTAATCCAACTTGGTTAAATGAAAAACTCAGTACTCCGTATACTCTTACGTTGGTAATGTCTAATGTTAGTGATGCAAGCCAGTTTATATCTATTGGAACAGCTCCTACTGATCCTTTACATGTTGTTAAAATTAGACGACTCGGAACTGTCTTAGCTAATGATGGTACAACCTATTTGGTGAATTTGGATTTGAGTTTGTATAAAGAATAAATTAAAAAATAAAAAAATTATTTACTTTTTGTTATTATTTCAATGTTATCAGGTACTTTGTTCACATTTCCTATCTTCAGACCAATAAGCAATTTTATTCCTTGTTTTGAAGCTAGATCAGCAAGTCTTTGCGTAATAATACCATCAAACACTATTGCATGGACACCATTACTTTCACCCAAAGATTTGATAACATCTCTGACTGCAACCTCGTTGACCTTTTCGATGTTTTCATTGTAGAACCTTGCCTTAAGCGTATTACCAAGTGCATCAAGTTCTTTCATCAAGTCGTCTTTTGTTAGTTTCTGGGCTGGTTTGTCATCTACATCAAGCCGTGGTACGTCATCTGGAATCTCTCTCTTTTTTGGTTTCTTTTCTCTTTGTTCGATCGTTGACACAGGTTTTTGTTCAATTATAGGTTCCTCAATTGAAACTTCTTCTATTTGCTGTCTAAATCTAGGCACTTCGTTGTTGTTTCTTCTTTCTTGAACCCTATTATTCTTGGTGTTTTGTTCGTAGGGCATTCTGTTTCTAAGATGCTTTATTATCTCTTTCCTTGTTAATTCTTCAACTTCCAAGCCTGCCGGGGCTCTTGCAACAAAATCAATATCCACACCACCTTGGGATAGTTCATTCAATATTATGTCTCCTCCCCTATCTCCGTCAAGGAAAAGTGTTACCTCTTTCTTTTTAGAAAGGTGAACAATTGTTTTTGTTACTTTTGCTCCGCCTATTGCAACTACGTTTGCAATATCATTCTTAAGCAAGTTCAGAACATCTGCTCGTCCTTCCACAAAAATAACTTCATTATCTCTTTCGATATTTGGTCCAGAAGGCAAACGATCCTGGCCATATTCAGTTATTTCTGCTGTTTTGACCTCATCCCTAACTAATTGTGAAATCTCTTTACTTTCAGGAATTTCAGTATTTAGCAGGTTTTTAAGAAGGTTTTTGGCTCTGTCAACAAGATGCTTTCTCTTTAGATTCCTTGTGTCCTCAACCTTTGTTATCTTTAGCCTTGCTTCGCATGGACCAACCCTGTCAACAGTTTCCAATGCTGCTGCAATTATACATGTTTCGACCATGTCAAGGCTGCTTGGGATTTTTATAAGACCAGTTGTTTTTCCATCTCTACCAGAAAGATCAACTTCAATTCTTCCGATTCTTCCATTTTTCTGAAGATCTCTGAGGTCTAAATCATCACCAAGCAATCCTTCGGTCTGGCCAAAAATTGCTCCAACTACGTCTGGTTTTTCAACCAGCCCACCAATTTCTACATTTGTATAAATCAAGTATTTTACTGTGTCTATATATGTTTTTGCCATAAAATTTCATCTCCTTTTGTTTTTTGGTGAAATTTTATTATTGAACAAATTGTCGTTCAATGCCATAAAAAATCACCATTTTTTATTATTGAACGAAACGTCCGATGGAACGTCGTTACGTTCCATGGACCAATGAAACACAAGGCGTTTCATCCGGTCGTTCAATGCCATAAATTTCATCTCCTTTTGTTTTCATTTTCTTCTTTTAATTTTTCATACGCTTTACTAGCATTTTCAAAGGTCCGTATTCCTAGTGCGTATCCAAAATCTCCCCGTAATTGAAGATCAGCCTTTATCGAGAACCTTTCAAGTTCTTCTTTGGCTTTTTTAGCCAATTGGTGACCTCTACGATCAAGATCTGTTAATACAAATACCTTTCTTACCATCGGCTCTTTCTTGACCAACTGTTCACAGCTTAATTTCAAATTCCCGGATATTGTCAGAATTTTGTCGAATCCCAAATCTTGGAGGGCTTTTTTATCTTTTTGTCCTTCAACAAATATCCATTGGTCTTTGAGTTTTTCCATGATTTTAGTCAGTTTATCGAGCTTTTCCATGGTTTCCACTATTAACCTCCTGGATCAGCAAAATGAGAGAACTGTGCACTGTTGACCGCCGCAAGGGCTACTTTTCTCTTTCGAGATTGGTATTCCATCATAGCTCAATGGCTCAGGTGGCCATCCATGCACAGTGATTATGAAATTGCAGCTCTTTCTTCTATTAAGTCTACTACTACTGGAAATATCTTCATGATATCTCCTTCGCTTAATATTCCTATGAGTTCATTATCATCATTAACAACAGGGAGTCTCTTTATTCTGTTCTCCCTCATTGCTTTTGCTGCATCTTCAATTGTAGTATCGGGTTTAACCACCCTTAATGGCCTTGACATTATTTCTTCAACTTTGGTTTTATAAGGGTCAACACCCTTTGCAAGCACTTTGTAAACAATATCTCTCTCTGTAATTATTCCTTTTGCATGTTTTCCTGCACTGTCTTCAACGACAATCACTGAACCAACATTAGTTTTTTTCATGAATTTTGCCACGTCAAGGATGGTTTTGCCAAATGGTACAACTACGACCTTCTTGGTCATAATATCTCCCACTTTCAAATCTGATCCCATGTTTTAACCTTTACTCGGAAGTCTTTAAAAACAACACCGAGTGCTGGTCTATTCATATTCTGTGTTATAGGATTTAAATACATTCGCTTTTTTCCATTTTCTACCATTCTCAATTGTTTTTACTAATGCCCCTACGTAAGAAACAGCCGCTTAAAAACATTTCTTAGTCAAATTCAAAGTTATGGATTCTGTTGCTATTGATAAGAAATGGTCCAGCAAATGGGCCGAAGCCAAAGTATTTGAAGTTGATCCTGAACAAGGTAAGGAAAAACGTTATGTAACTGCAGCATTTCCATACCCAAATTCACCTCAACACATCGGTCATGGTAGGACCTATACTACTACTGATATATATGCCCGTTATTTGAGGATGAAAGGTTACAATGTTCTTTTTCCTATGGCTTTCCATGTTACAGGAACTCCAATAATAGCAATGGCAAAAAGAATTGCTGATAAAGACGAGGATGTTCTGGGAGTTTTTGAAAGAATTTATGGTATTGATCGAAATACAGCATCGAAATTAACTGACCCAAAAGATCTTGTAACTCATTTTTCTAAAGAAATAGAATCTGGTATGAAAGAGATGGGGTATTCTATAGATTGGAGAAGAAAATTTTATTCATTTGATGTAAAGTTCAATAAATTTATTGAATGGCAGTTTAAAAAACTCCATGATCAGGGCTTGATAGTCCAAGGAGAACATCCAATTCCCTGGTGTCCAAAAGATAAACAAGCTGTTGGTGGGCATGATACTAAAGGGGATGTTGATCCTGAATTAAAAGAGTTTATCTGGATCAAATTCCGTCTAAAAGAATCTAATTTAATTTTAATGACAGGTACCACCCGTCCTGATGCTCTACTGGGCCAATCAAATCTTTGGGTTGATTCAAAAAGCAAATATAAAATTGTTCAAGTAAAAAACGAAAAATGGGTGGTCGGAGTACCGGCAATAGAGAAGATACGTGCACAATACGATTCAAATGTAAAAATAATCGGTGAAATAGGTGCAGAAGAATTAATTGGCAAATGGGCCAAGGGACCAATAGTTGATTATGAAATGTATATCCTTCCTGCAGATTTTATTGATAGTAGTGTTGGTTCTGGATTGGTGTATTCTGCACTTGAAGATCCAGTTGATCTTTATGAATTACGTAAGATCCAATCAAATCCAAATCTCATTACCAAATATAATCTTGATCAAGAGACAACTGCAAAACTCAAACCAATTCCAATCATAGACGTTGAGGGCATGAGCCAGGATCTGGGAGATTCCATAGGGAAGGAATTTGGAATCACTTCTGCAGATCAAAAAGACAAATTAGAAGAAGCAAAAGGAGAACTTAACCGTCGGGTTTTTCGCAAAGGTATTATGAATAAGAATTGTGGGAAATATTCTGGTATGAGTGTACCAAAATGTCAGGATACAATCAAAACAGATCTGCTAACTTCTCATGATGCAGTTATGTTTTGGGAGCTTAATAATAAACCAGTTTACTGTCGTTGTGGGGCTGAAGTTGTTGCAAGCATACTGAAAAACCAATGGTTCATTGATTATGCAAAACCAGAATGGAAAGAAAAAGCAAAAGAATGCCTTGCACAGATGAACATTGTTCCAGATAAAACAAGATCAGAATATCTTTATGCAATTGATTGGTTCAAGCAAAAAGCATGTGCTCGTGCAAGTGGTTTAGGCACTAAGTTTCCATTTGATAAAACCCAGATGATAGAAGCACTTTCAGATTCAACTATTTACATGGCTTTCTATACTGTTGCGCATCTATTCCATAATTTTGAACCTGATGAACTTACTGAGGAGTTATTTGATTATGTTTTTCTTGGTAAAGGGAATACTAATCCAAAATGGCAAAAATTAAAGGAAAGTTTTGAATATTGGTATCCTCTTGATTCAAGACATTCGGGAGCTGATCTTGTTAGGAATCATCTTCCATTTTTCATATTCAATCATGTTGCTATTTTCCCAAAAAAACACTGGCCAAAACAGATTGTAACAAATGGTTTTGTTCTTATGGATGGAAGCAAGATGAGCAAATCAATGGGAAATATCTTACCATTGAGAAAGGCAATTACAGAATATGGGGCAGATGTTATTCGTTTTTCAGTTGTTTGTGGTGCTGATCTTTCAAGTGATGCTGACTTCAATAAGAGTGTTGCTGAGGGGGTCCGTTCCAGAATTGCAATCATAAATAAGCTAATTGATGCTTCTTTAAAATCTACAGCAAAGAGCCACGGAAGAGCTGAAAAATGGCTTCTTTCAAGACTTAACCGCAAAATAGAAAATGCAGAGAAAATGTATGATGAATTTTATATCCGTGAACTTGCACTTGATATTTTCTATGATGTTATTAGCGATCTTCAGTGGTATATGAAACGTACTAAAGAACCAAATTTGAAAGAGTTTTTCATAAAATGGGTGCCTCTTATCGCCCCGTTTATGCCACATTATGCTGAAGAATATTGGGAAAATGCTTGGTCAGAATGCAAAGCATTCTGGACTGTCGCGAACTGCTTCTAGTTCGCTCCATGAGCAAAAAGGTTTTGTTGTTGCTTCTTCATTTCCTAAAGCAGATAAAGATGCAATTAGTGATGAAATAGAAGCTGGAGAAGCTCTTGTTGTGAGAGTTAAGGGGGATATTGAAAATCTTCAAAACCTGTTAAAAATAAAACCAAAAAAGATCATGATCTTTATTGCAGACGATACCAAGAGAAAAATATATTCTATTATAGCACGTGAGAAAGCATTTGATAAGATTATGAAGGTGGCATCTGCTGATCCTGAAATAAAAACGAAAATGGATATTGTACAAAAAATGGCTAAGTCATTAGCAAAGAGTGTCCATTCACTTTCACCACCATCAAGTTCAAAAGAAGAACTAGAAGCAATTGAAAGTGCAGTTGATTTCTTTAAATCTGATTTTAATTGCGAAGTTGTTGTTGAATTAGAAAGTTCAAAACATGAACGAGCAAGAAATGCAATGCCTGGAAAACCTGCAATTGTTCTAGAGTGAATTTATGGATTTATTCTGGATCAAATTAATACTCTCATTCATTACTGGTGGCGTTTACATTGCATTTACTATTTTTTTATCAGAAAAATTCGGTTCTAAACTGGGGGGCATTATCCTTGGTTTACCTTCAACAACTCTGATTAGTTTGATCTTCATTGCATGGAGTCAAGATATGTCTGCAGTTGTTGGTGCGCTACCAATAATACCCGCAGCAATATCACTTGCATCATTATTCACTGTTGTTTTCATGATGTTTTTTAAACATGGAATTAAAACAGCATTTTTAGTTGCTTTATTAATTTGGGCCATCTGCGGTCTATCATTTATATTTTTGGAAATTACGTTTTTCCACTCAATTATTCTTGCTGCAATTATTTTTGCTGCTGCTATTTTATATTTGCAAAAATTTCCACATACAAAACTTAAAAAAATCTCCACTTCTTTTCCAGAATTTTTCTACCGTTCGTTTTTTGCCGGAACTGTTATTGTGATCTCTGTTCTTATGAGCAAATTTATGGGACCGGTTTGGGGAGGTTTATTCGCTGTTTTCCCAGCAGCATTCTCATCTTCTTTGTTTCTACTATCAAATAAATATGGCTTTAATTTCACATCTTCTGTTGCCAGATCCATGCCATTTGGCAGTATTGGCACTGCAGTATTTGCTTTATCATTGTATTTCCTTATCTTATCACTAGAATTTGTACCTGCCATAATCATTTCTTATGTGATTTCGCTTCTATATGCAATTATTATCTATAAATTTTATTTGAAATGATCATATGGGGCCTATGGGTTTCATACTATTTGCTCTCCATGGTGAATCATTACTTTCAGGCATCATTGGTAAACAGTCGTCTGGTAATGGAATCAAAGCCGGAAAGCTCAGTTCTTCAGCAGTCTGACCAACAAATTCAATTGCATTTTTACTTCCAGATATTCTGGCAAGATTTGATGCAACATCCATCATAGGAGGAGAAACTGCAATTGCCATTCCATCTTCTCCGCCACAAATAGTCACAGTCAAAGTTAATTCTTTACCATCAAATTCAGGCATTATTCTTGGTGCCTTTCCCTTTTCAACTACTATTGGTAAACTAAGCATATCCATTTCTGCTCTTTCTTCTGTTGGAAGACATTCTGGCACCATTGGCATTACAATCCCACTGGTAAATTGAACTTTTGCAGTGGCAGCTGTTCTTATTGCTTCTACAGCTACTGCTTGTTTGAATCTGTTTAATTCTGTTCTTGTGGAATGTGCTTGATAACCTAAAACAGCAGCCGCCCCCACAGCAACAGCTAATCCTACTCCTAGTCGCCTATTTGTTACCATTCAAAAGTCACCATTGTTTTACCTATTATATAACAAACAACCTTTTTTAAATAGTGTTACAAGAAGTCAATTTGTAAGAAGGAGAATTATATGAAATTTCTTAAAGTCCAAAAAAAAGATGCTGAAAAAATACGTAAGGAACTAATTTCCAATGAGATTCTTTCATCAGAATATTCCGTAATTCAAGATGAAGGAGTTGTACTATTCCCCGTAATTAAAAACTATCTGAATTTTGAAATTATTGAACGTAATGTGAAAAAAAAACAACATAAACCAAAAAATCTAAAGGATGAATTATCAAAATTACTTACTGAAAAAGAATCTGAACTGCTTGTTACTTCTTTTGATATCATAGGTGATATTGCCATTGTTGAAATCCCAGAAGAACTAATTTTAAAACAACAAAAAATTGGGGAAACAATTCTACAAATCCATAAAAATGTCAAAACAGTTCTAAAAAAATTAGGGCCAATGGAAGGAGAATACAGAGTCAGAAAACTTGAGGTTATTGCAGGTGAGGATAGAACAGAAACAGTTTACAAGGAAAATGGAGCTCTAATGAAGCTTGATCTTGCAAAAGTCTATTTCTCTGTTCGATTGGCATTTGAACGTTTACGTATTGCCAATCTGGTTAAACCAAACGAGAAAGTTCTTGTTCTTTTTGCAGGTGTCGGACCATTTGCATTTGTAATAAGCAAAAAACATCCTGGTGCTAAAATTACTGCAGTTGAACTGAATCCAGATGCAGTTGCCTATATGAATGAGAACATAAAACTAAATCATATGACAAATATTAACGCAATTGAATGCGATGCAAGAAATTTCAATGAGAAAAATTTCGACAGAATCATAATGCCATTACCAAAATCCGGTCACGAATTTCTAGATGTTGCATTTTCTTCAATTAAAAGCGGTGGCACAATTCATTTCTATTCTTGGGCAGATGCAAAAAATCCATTTGCAGAACCAATGAAAAAAGCAAAAGAAATCGCACAAAAAAGCAATGTTTTTATTGAATTTGAAAATATTCGTATTGTCCGTCCCTATGCCCCCAACATTGTCCAGGTTGTTCTTGATATTTTAGTAAGCACCAATCAAAAATCCAAATAACAAACTGATTAACATGCCTGCAACTATTGGAGGCAATGCTGGCAGAACCATCTTCTTTTTGTAAACAAGTCCTATGAAAAGTCCAAATGATATCACTGCACCCAAGAATACGAAGATGGATGCAATAGGATTAAATGAAAGTGTTGCAACTTCAAGCATTACTGGTGCAACAAGATCTCCAGTTCCAAGGTCTATTCTTTGTTCTTTGTGCCCTCTTTTTTCGGGAGGGGCCTTTGCAGTCACAGTAAATGCAAAATCTTTCTGCACCACAAAATTGGCCATCTCAACCATGTGTTTTGTCTTAAAGACTGCAATAAAATCATATACTGAAAGCAAAATTAGAAATAAAACAAGAGGAAAAATCCCCAATGAGACTCCGAAAATAGTTCCCACACCTGCAGTTGCCATAATAGCAGCTGAGTTTTTCAATTGTGGGTATTTGATTCTAAGACCTGAGAATATTAACCCAGCTAAGATACCAATCGCGGTACTTAGCTCCATGTCAAAAACAAGTCTTGATATTGCATATATTGTTATTGAACTGGCACTTGCAATCATGAAAAATTCCATGATTCTGAATAAAATTGGGAATAATGAAAATTTTCTTATTAAAAGAACCATGACTATTGCTCCAAGTAGTATGTACAACAGAAAAAATACTGCATTCATTGGGTCATCAGCATTGTTTGTTACTACCATGCTGTTTACATATGGATTTTCATCAATATCCTGCAATATGGTTGCTCCAGTAAAAACACCAAGAATTTGTGCTACTATGAATAAACATAGCATTGTAACTAGGAGCCTCATGTTTGCTTATTCGCCCACAATCTTTATATGCCCATACTCTTTTTCATAAACCACTCCTTTACGGAGCAGTTCTGCTATAATTCTTCTTGCATTTGTTTCATCTATATCATAGGATTTGGCATCAGAAATTACTTGCTCGACATCAGCAGTATCATGCTTTCTCAAATGTTCTTTTATTATCTCCATTATTGTATCTGCTTTTTGGAGTTTTTCTCTTTCTGATCTTGGTTTTCCTGTTGCAACAACATCAATATCAAAGGTACCAGTGACCTTATCAGTCATAATCTGGGCCATTACATAATTGAACAAGGATATTGCAACTTCTGCATCTTCTTCTTCAACACTATCATTAAGCCTCATTTTTGCATTTGCTTCAGCCAATCTAACAAGTCCCTCTAAGTATCTGGGGGTAATTGCAACTGATCCTGCATCTTTGCTTTTTCTTCTTAATTCAACATAAAAATCCTTTATTTTCTGTGATGCAGGTGTTGTTAGCTTTGGAGAAATCTTTCTTCTTGCATACGAAATATATTTTCGTAATAATTCTCTATCAAATTCTTCTCCATCCTCTTGACTATCTCCTCTGTGTGTTGCAAGAATATATTCAGCTAATTTTGTATCCTTTTCTTCGTCAAGAACGTCAACAATTGGAAATATTAAATCAAATCTTGAAAGTAATGTGGGTGGAACATCAAACTGGTCTGCAAGATTTTTGGTTTGGTCAAATCTTCCGTATTTGGGATTTGCTGCTGCGAGTATGGATGTTTTTGTTCTGAATTTTGCAACAATACCTGCCTTGGCCACACTCACAGTATTATGTAGTATCGTGCATTCAGAAATGAATGACTGGCTTGGTTGTACGGTGACATCATATGCCCATTGTTGATCTACATTGTCAATTTTTTCAACATCCTTAACTGCAACAAATCCAATCTCACCAATTGCAAATCTCTCAAGATATGTGAACTCTTTTTCGCGTTCTAATCTGCTTTCTATCAATAATCTAAGTCCTTGTTTGTATTTCTCTTCTGAAATTAATCTTTTCTCCCAATATCCAATCGTTGCTCTGCTGACACCTAATACCTCTGCCAAATCCTGTTGTGAAAATCCAAGCATCATTCTAGCATTAATGCTTTTTTTGTAATCATATCTATTTATTCTTTCCGTCTCACTTTTTATCTGTTCAATTCTGCTACGTATCAAATCACATATCCTCGTAAAATTTCTTCGTGTGAATGCATAACCTTTTTTCTGCGAATCTAATCCATATCCAAGACAATTCTCATTTATCTTGAAAATTTTGAGCATTTTTACAACTGCGTTAATGCAATTTGGTATGACATCAACCGTGTTTCTGTGCACTGTACTATTCTTCAGATACTCAATAATGCGTTGTTTTTTTCTTTTCGATAGGAAACCAATGTATGTAAGGTATTTCTGAAGGTTCTCTCTTCCAGTTATTGTCAATCTAAATAACTGACCATCTACAAAGATATGACTACGTATTCCAAATCTAAGTAAAAGAGTTTGAACTTGTTCTATGAATGTTCTGTTTTCACCCACCAAACCAACATAATCGTGTGTGAATGTCCCATCAGAATCGAAAATAGCTCTAAGCATAGTTGATATTGATTCTTTTGGTGCTGACATATATTGTTGGGGTATTATTTTTTTATTACCTTTTAACATTAAATTAGATTCAATTTTAGTTATCTGATGTACTACTGGCATTGAAATTACTCGTACTGATGTGACTCCAGTTTCTGGTCTTGTTCTGATATATGCTGATTTGTTGAATGTACTCTCTACTGCTTCTTGGTAATCTTCAATAAGATCATCATCCTTATTGTAGAAGTTTATTCCATTTTTTGTGCCCCTATTGAGTTCATATCCTCCATCCGTTATATGGTATCCAACTATCTTGAATCGATTTATATCATCGTTATTTTTTGACTCAATAATTGGTAATGTTCGAGGCATTAAAGTATAATCATCAGTATCAAGTTCGTTGGCTGGTTTTGTTTTTACAATTCCATCCTCAACAATCCAAAAAGGATGTTCTGGGGTAACCATCAATTCCCTTCCGGTTTGTAATTTTACTTTTATAAAATATTCCGGTGCTTTGTGCTTGCTAATCTGATAAGGTGTGGTGGGGTATACCTTTTCAAAATCAGTGCTTAATATCTTTGTATTTGATATCCCTTCTCTTAGGATAATACAGTCATTTCCATTTATTAGATGCTCTCTATGTTTGACCATTAAGTCCTCTACAAATTTTCCAATTTCAATTTCTTTACCATCTGCTAGCATTAATTTTGTCCTATAATGGTAACTCTGAGTTTCCATAGCTTCATGCAATGCTGCTCTATCATCTTCTTCAATTTTGTCAAATTCATCCACCTGGGCAGTTCCACCGCTTGCAAGAACAAGTGCACCTGCTTTAAGTGTCCACCCTCCTTCTCCTAATTCATCTTTTTCTGCAGATACTGTTAAACCTGCACCAGAAACACTTTTTCCACTAACATAAATGCTTTTTGGTGCAATTTCAGAGACACTTTGAAGAAAACGACTTTTTGCAATACCAGGATCACCTATAAGCAAAATATGTATGTCATCACGTATTTGCAATCCACCCTTCATTATTTTGCCCCTAGTCCCTCCAAAAAGCTGAAGTGTTAGTGCTTTTTTTACTTCGTTATGCCCATAAATAGACGGTGCAATTGATTTTACTAGTATTTCATTTATATTTGGGTTTTTTGCAAGTTCTTTTAGTCTTCTTTCATCGTCTTTTGATATCTCAATCTCTTCAAAATCTCTTTTCAGACTTTTCGAACTGTTAACTTCTATGTATCTGCTGTAGATCATCTCTTGTTTTTGTCTTGTTTTTATTGGTGGTTTTAATCTTAATATACCCACAACTTCAATGTTGTCTCCTGGTGCAATTTTATTCACCAGGTCATCTTCCATTAACAACTCTATGTGTGCTGCGGGTGCTCCTCCTCTTATTCTTTCTAGTAATTCCTGAACCTCTGCTCTTTGGATATCTGTAAATGTACTTTCTTCTTCAGCTTGCTGAAGTGCAAATTTCTTACAACTTTCACATCTTTTAGGTGGAACAAAATTCTTACTAACAAAGAGTTTCATTTCAGCATCGCAAAGGGTGCATTTGTAAACTGCAACCTTGACCCGGTGCATAATTTCTGCTCTTTTTGTTACAACACATTTGAATGCTACAAGTTCGTTTATATCCTTGGAACCAATCCCTTCTATCCAGACATTTTCTGATGGCATCTCACTAAATCTAATGTTGGGTGCAAAAATTGCTCCAGTTGCAATGGAAAGGTTCAATTGTTTTATCGCATCTTTTGCTGCTTCAATAATAAGATCTGGTGATTTGATCAGGGCATCAGCCATATCTGGATCAAATTTTTCCAAATCAGCATAACTAACATATAAACTTTTTTGGGTTGGGTAGACTGCCAAAAGGTCATCTATTTTCGATTTATAAATAGTTGTGAAGAAGTCGGTGAATACCGCTATTTGTGACGACAAATCAACTTCCATAACCTCCCTCAGATCTATTTTAGGAATAGTGGAAGTTTATATCCTTTTAGTTTATTAAACCTGCGCTATTTGCTAAAAAAGTTTAAATACATCATCATATAGGTGATTTTATGAAAAAAGCAATTCTCGTTATACTTGATGGTTTAGGAGACCTTCCAACACCGAAAACACCACTTCAAGTAGCAAAGATACCGAATATGAATCGTTTGGCTAAAAATGGTATTACTGGCATGCTCAGTCCACTTAAAAAGTTTATTATTCCTGGTAGTGACACCTCGCACCTTGCAATTCTTGGGTTTGATCCATCTGTTTTCTATTTTGGTAGGGGTCCATTTGAAGCTCTTGGGCTTGGTATCAAACTCAATCCAGGTGATGTTGCATTCAGAGCAAATTTCGCAACTCTCGAGAATAATAAGGTTGTTGATCGAAGGGCAGGAAGAATTACAACATCTATTGCATCTTCTTTAGTAAAATATCTACCAAAAAAAATTGATGATGTTGAAATCATCTTCAAAAATTCAGTTGAACATAGGGGAGCACTTGTTCTTCGGGGCAATGGCCTTAGTAGTAATGTGAGTGAGACTGACCCCCATTCTATTTCTCAGATGCATGAATGCCAACCACTTGATGACAGCCCAGAGGCAAGGAAAACAGCAACTATTGTTAATAAATTCACAAAACTTGCAATTCAAGCATTATCGTCTGTTCCAGAAAATAAAAATTTAAAGAAAAAAGCAAATGCAATACTTTTGAGAGGCGCAGGAATGTATTCAGAAGCACCATCATTTTACGAAAGATTCGGTCTTCTGGGTGCATGTATAGCAGGTGGTGCGCTCTACAGGGGCGTTGCAAGTTTTATGGGAATGGATATCATCATGGTTGCAGGAGATACTGGGGACAAGGATACTGATCTTGAAGCTAAAGCAAATGCAACTGTAAAAGCCGCTGAAAAATATGATTTTATATTTTTACATATCAAAATGTGCGATAGTTTTAGCCATGATGGTGATTTTGAAGGAAAGAAGAAAGCGTTGGAAAAAATAGACAAAATAATCCCAATCCTAGAAAAAACAAATGCAGCAATCATACTCACAGGAGACCATTCAACCCCGTGCAGTCTCAAAAAGCATTCTGGTCATGAAGTTCCCATTCTTGTTTATGGTGGCGAAAGATATGACAATGTCAAAAAATTTGATGAAATAAGCTGTGCACAAGGTGGTTTGGGACATATTAGGGGCAAGGATATAATTCCACTAGTTCTGAATATTATCGGGAAAGCAGAAAAGTATGGTAGTTAGCTTAAATAATTTTGAGCAAATCAAAAATATAATAAAAATAAAGGGGTTCCGAACCCCTTAAACAAACTATTCTGATTGTACTGTACCAGTCAATGTTGCAACTGCAAGTCTTTCTGGTGCTCCAGCAATATCATCGGTTCTTGTGTATCTTACAGCTAAAGAACCTTTGAAATTGGAATTTGCACCTAAGATAACAGCATCGCCATTTTCATCATAACATGGTACTGCGAGTGTACTATTGAATGCCTTTCCTGCACCTGATGCAAACTGGAATGTTCCTCCAGGCGGAGTTTGTATTGCGCTCTTGTTTATGTTTCCTGAAGGCTGTGTAGTACACATAACTCCAGTAATATTTATTGCAGCGCCTTGATCATTTGTGAGATAAAACAATACTTCAACTGAATTATCTGCAGTGTTTGATACTAGCACATGTTGTTTCTGATTGCAGCTGAAACCAGGTTGAGTAAACTGACACTCTTCTGGAGGTTTAAGTGCAGGAATAACAACTGCAACAAGTATACCTAGAACCACCAAGATCACGAATAAGGCAAGACCGTATGTTATAAGATATTCCATTACCGCTTGTCCTTTTTTGTTTCTAAATTTCATATCATAACCTCATTAACCAATTGTAGCGAATATGGATTCAACCACATTCATAACTATCCAATATACTAGGTATGCCAATCCCAATATAATTGGGAAATATTTCATACCATGGCTCTTTGAGCCTGAACGTATTATACTGATCATAAATGATGAAATCAGTGCAGTTACAAATATTGTTGGTATGCTGAACCAGAAAAAGTCACCTGAACTTATTATTGGGCCAGCAAACTTCATACTTGAGAATACTGTAAATGCACCTCCTGCTCCAGTTGGTGCCCCACTTATACTGCTTGCTACTGGAGCTATTTTTTCAAAAACTGCAACTAACTTTGAAGCAACTGCAAATAAGAACGGTGTTCCAACAATTGCTGCAAACAAAACAAAGATTTCATAAAGAACAAGAGATGCTGCAATTTCTTTTTTCATTATTAAGGTATTTCTTACATCCTCTGATGTTCTTTCTAGAACTTCATTAAGAGCACCACCAGTTGCAGTTGCCTGTTTAAGCAATAATATGGTTCTTTTGAATATGCGAGAATCAAATCTGCTACCAAGAACATCAAGAGTATCTTCAAGAGACTCCCCACTGTATGAACTTTTTACTAATGCTTTTACTTCCACCGAAAGCAAGCCGAATTCTGGTTTGGCAGAATACCACATTGCTTGATCAAGTGTCATCCCTGCTTTTATGTTTGATGCAACAAGTGTAAGGAAATCAGGAAGAATTGCTTCTAGCTTATTTTTTCTGTCATCTGTTTTCATCAGCAAATAACTTGAAACAAGTGTCATTGTTGCCAGATACACAACTATAAATGAGGCTATAAGTATCAAAATTGGTATTGCTATCTCAAGTAAAGGTATGTATTCTTTGAAGAAATTTATTGTCAGTTCATTTATTGGTTGGTATAGTAGCATAATTAAGGTAAGGAATGCTGTTACAATCAAAATATTCAATCCAACATATCCAGCAAAAGAGTCTGCAGGCATATTAATGCCAGCACTATTTAGTTCCTTTTCCAAGCTTTTAATTCTGTCTCTGCTGAAAAGTACTCTCCCAGCATTTTCAAATACGTTATCGCTTGCCATGTCTATACACCTATATAAGATACTTTGGTCTGGAACTCTCAACAAATCCCAAGAACAGGATTTGTATTACAGTTATTAACAGGAATATCTCCACAAGTAAAATTGATGAAAGTCCTTTTACCCCACCACTAATTGCTGAGAATACAACAGTTGCAAGAACAACACCAAGTGATGGCACAATAATCCCAAATACCATGTAGAACATAACTATTGGAGTTAATTTCTGACTATATTCTTTCAAAGAAATCATCTGTTCTTTTGATATCTGTTCAATTACACTCTCCAATGAATCTGAAAGATCAGAACCACTTGAAAGTGAGTTTGTTATCTGCATTAATATCCTAGTGAAATATTTTGACGGATTATACTGGACAATATCTCGTATTGCTTGTGTTATTGGAGTTCCAAGAACAACCATATCAACTATTTTTGAGAATTCTTTGCTTACTGCACCATACCCACTCGAAGCTCCAACAAAAGTATCAAATAAAGGCATACCTGATTTTAGTGCTATTACTATATGTCTACCTGCAAACACAATCTCGTAATCCATCTCCCTCTGTCTTCTTACTACTGCTGCATCAGGGTATATCATCAAATATAGAAATATTACTGGCGGTGTTATTACTATTGGTGCCAGAATAGTAAGAACTGCGATTACTGGTTTATATCTCAAATTATATGCAATACCGTCTCCCAATAGTAAATATGCTAATATGACCAAACCAACTGAGATTAATATTGTTGATTTTATTGTTTTCTCTAAAAATTGAATATTAGTATCTTCGATGTCAGCCATTTTCAGTTTTTTCTTTAAGTTTGGGAATGTTGGGGCAAGCATTTCGGCTATTCCAGTTAGTAATCCCTTCTTTTTTTGTTGGATTTTGTGTTGCTCCATTTTAGTCCTCCTTTTGACTGAAATATTTTCTAACAGTATTAGCACTTAATCCTTTCTCCATGGCCATTAACTCCTTAGCTTTGAATATTGCCTCTGATTTTGATAATTGTTTGTGTTCATATTTTTTATAATATTCAGAATCTCTACCATGTAGATAATATAATAGGGTACCTTCATCTGTTTCATTTATCTCCTTGATAATCTCGTGTGTTCTAATATCTGCTTCTTTGCGTTTTTCCTCAGGTTTCCTAAACACTTCTGTTCCAGCAGCATCTATCATATTCTCGATTTCCTTACCTACAATTCCTTTAACTGAGGAGAATTCTTCACCATATTTATCTATGCTCTTTAATCTTTTATCAATATCTGCAAGTATTGTTTTTTCATCTGGCCCAAGAGATTCTTTAATTTTTTCTAATTCAACAGTATGTTTTTTCATAGTGAAATTCATGTATTTGTCTATAACTTCTGGCAATTGTTCAGCAAGTGATGTTACTGAGAACACAAATGACTCCAGTATCTCCTTTCTCTTTGCCTGGTCTCCTGCTCCTTGAAGATCATGGTAGAATTTATTATTAATCTCAGTCATTTGCTTCTTATATGATTCCATTATACTATCTTTTGTCTGTGCAATTTCTGTTTGATGAGCACTTACCATTGTCTCAAGTAGTTTTGAATAGGTTTCATCTTCTTTTTTCTTCTTTGCTTTTGCAGCTTTTACCTGTGTTCCTGTAAGCATATTTTTTAAGACAGTTATCTGTAATTTCAGTTCCTCTCTCTTTGTTGTTGTTTTCTCCTTGAATAACTGTTTTGTGAGGTCAAGCATTTTTTTCTTTAATGTATGTTCATCTGCAGCTTCACCAACCATACTTCTGATCTGGTCTTCCATTTTTTCATATCTTTCAATAGATGATTTGCTTGGTGATTCCCTCAATGCAGGTGGGACATTCGCAACAATAACCTTTCTTTCTGGTTTTTCTTCTTCCTTATGTACTTCTTCTACTTTTTGTTCTTCAAATTCTATCTTCTCCTGTTTTGGAGTTTCAACAAGCATTTCAGTGTCTATGATGTCTGGTTCTTTGGCTACTTCTTCTGCTGTTTGCAATGTTTCTGTTGTCATCTCTCTTAGTTTGTTTTCTACTTCTGTGGTTGGAGGGGCTATTTGTTGAACTTTATCCTCTTCTATTTCTGTGGTTAATATTCCCATGGCAGCTGTACTGATAATTTTCTTGTTCCTTTCATAGAGATTTACCAGGTCTTGGTATGTGTAGTCTACAAATTCTTCTGGTTCCAAATCTATTGTGTTTTCTATGTTTGAATCTCCCTTATATGGAGCGTATTCTAGCAGTTTCGATTCAAGCTTTCTTGCTTCGCTTATTCTAGCATCGAATTCTTCAGTCATTTTTTCCCCTATATTTTGAAATCCCAGTCTTTTCCTTTCTTTACTGCGCTGAGTATCTCATCTGTATTAGTATAATAATTGGAAACAATGTGGCCAACCTGGTCAACACCATCATAGCCTTTTTTGGTCATCCAATCCAATACTCCCATCTTTTCAGTTATGTCTTCTTCTATTTCTTTTTCTCCCATTCCAGAATACAACATAAGAGTATCTACCAAACTGCTCATTTTCTGTACTCCCTTTGTCTTATCACTCTTAACATCCCATCTGAACAAAACATTTGTTCCTCCTTTTTTAGTTACTTCTGCAAATTCCAAAATTCTTCTAATTCCAAATCTTCTGTGTCTAAAGGTAACCACTATTCCAGACAAAGCATCAAGCATTTCATGAGGTATGTTGATTGGTGGGTTTGTTAATCTTGATATTGTTTGTTCTGCATTATCTGCGTGTAGTGTTGCATAAACACTGTGACCTGTGTGCATAGCTTCAAACATAACTTCAGCTTCTTCTTGCCTTCTGATTTCCCCGACAAGTATACGATCTGGTCTTTGACGAAGTGCATTGACCATAAGATCAAGCATTTTTACTTCTCCTTTTCCTTCTGGGTTTGGTTCACGTACAACCATTGGTACCCAATGCAAGAATGATGGTAAAGTTAATTCTCTAGTGTCTTCTATTGTAACAATACGCTGATTTGCAGGTATAAGACCTGCCATGGCATTTAAGAAAGATGTTTTACCGCTTCCAGTTCCTCCAGTTACAAGTAAAGAAAGTTCATTCTGCATACAAAGCCAGATAAGTCCAGCCACATCGCTTGTAACTGTTTTTGACTTCAGGAAACTTGTAATTGTCCACGGGTTTCTTGAGAATTTTCTGATTGTTATGGTGTTTCCAAAAGATGAAATTGGGAATAATGTTGCGTTTACACGGTCACCTGTTGGAAGATGCGCATCAAGCATTGGATTTAGAGTGTTTATCTGTCTTCCTATTTTTCTTGCAATCATGGATGCATAATCATAAACCATCTCTTCATTCTTTATTTTGAGATTGGTTTTACACCATCCAAATTTCTTGTGAAAAACCCATACAGGATCCCTTGAGTTATTGATAACTACTTCTTCAAGTTGTTCATCTGCAAGTAGTGCTTCTATTTCACCAAGTCCAAGTGTTTTTTGAAGCAAATAAACTGCAAGTATCTCCTTTTTGTCTTCTGGTAATGATGGGAAGTTCCTACTTAGGATTCTTTTTGCAGCATCTAAGAATTTTGCCTTTACTTCATCGAATTTTTTTGGATCTAGAATTTCACTAATGTCGAGTTTAACTTCAGTTACTAATTCTCCTTTCAGTTTTGTTTCTAGTATTAATTTTGTTCCTTCTGCTATACCAGGAATGCTAATTTCATATCTTGGTACATATCCTCCTGTTTTGAATATTTTTACTTCAATTGGTAGTTTTTCACTTGTAAAATTATATGATTCAAGTATTGTAACTTTTGATTTACCATCTTCATCAGATTTTTTAGTATCGTCTTTCGGCATAGCATCACCATATGTATTTATTCTATATCTTTTTTATTCCTCCCATAATTTCTGGATGAGCTTTTTGAGCTCTTCCCTCTTCATTCTGAACTCACGTTCCTCGTCTTCACTGAGTTCTAGCTGTTGTCTTACGCTCTTTTCTTTATCTTCTTTTGTTTCAGCTCCCTCAACAATTTCAGTTGCAGTTGGTGCTGTTGAATATCTTATCTCAAGTAATTTTGCTTCTTTCGAAAGCAATGTTGCTCTCTTATTGAGGTTCTCAGATGTATTTGTAAGGTCATCAAATGTTTTCTTTACATCCTCAAGCATCTTTTTCTTCTGTTTTATGTCCTGGGCAATTTTTACCATATCGCCCATTTTACTATCCTCGCTGAGTGATGCTTCAAGGTTTTTTGCTTCTGTTTTTATTGATTTGATCTGTTCCCTTGTATCATCCCTTATCTTTACTATCCTCTGTTCCATTGTATCTAGTTGAGTTTGATACCCTTCAAGTGAAGGTACAATCCTTTCCTTTATCTTCTGGAATGTTAGGTAGGTTCCTTTTTCTTCATTTAATGTGGCCTCGAGTCCTTCCATATCCTGCTTTGTCTGTTCTATTTTATCTTCAAGGACTTTCATTAATTCTGAAGCTTGTTTTGCAGTAACTTGTTTTCCCCCTACAGCTTCCATTATCTTGTTTAATGATTCATTTTTCTCTAATATTGCATTTTCTTCTGTCTTGAGTTTTTCAAGTTCAGTCATAACACTTTCTTGTGTTGGGAATTTCTTCAGAATATTCTTTGCAACATCTACTGACGTTCCTAATCTTTCCATCAAATTAAGGTTCTGCTTTGCTTCTTTGGATAGCTTATTTGTCCTTTCAGTTATCCTATCTGTTTCCTCTGATATTTGCTGTGCTTCTTTTCTTAAAGTCTCTATTCTTTCTTCCTGACCCATAATTGATTCTGCAACTGTCTTTAGTATTTCAGAGCTTTCATGTAGGCTCAACATGTCTTCTCTTACTTGCGCATTTTTTGCCCTCAATGAACCAAAGTCTTTTTGTATGGTTTCGAATTTCTTTTTGATATCCTTGATAGTAGGTAAATTTATCTCATCTGATCCTTGCTGAAGTGCCATCTTTTTGTTAAGCTCTTCAAGTTTTTGTCTGATCTCATCTATTTCTTTGTTGTTTGTTTGTATTTTCCCAAGCAAATCTTCACTTACTGCGGTTTTTCCTATACCAACACTACTAACTTCTTTTCTAACATCCGTGAGAGCTAGTTTTGTCTCTGTTAATTTAGCTTCAATTGTTGCCAGTTCACTTGTGTATTTGGATAGTGCCTCGTCAGACAATGCCTTAGCAGCAGGAACGGGGGAAACTTTCTTCTCTAATTCTTCTACTTTGGCATACATCTTTGCATAGAATTCTGCGAATGATATTTGCAAACTAGTAAGCTCTTTGGCATCTCCGGCAATCTTTTGTTTGAATTTTTCAACTTGTGTTTCAATGTCTTTTTTTTCTTCGTAAAAAGACTGTTTTTCTGATACTATTTCGTCTTCAGTTGGTTTTACCCAAGAAAAATAAACTTTGGTAAGTCGGTATTCAATCTTTAGTATGTTTTCCTCTTCAAGAACACGTGCCCACTCTTCAAGTGTCTCCTGTGGAATATTAAGAACATTTGATGCATCTTCTAGTTCGATCCTTTGTTTATCCTTTACTAGACGTACAAGTGCATCAACACCTGTAGTTATTAGTAATTCGTCGAACTCCATGTGCTAATATAAATGACCTATGTTAATAAACATTTTGATGATTATTCTAGTGAATAAGTGGTTCTAATGCCAGATGGTCCAGATTATAAGATAAAAAAACTTGAAAAAGGTCCACTCCAACGTTTCAAAAACCAAAATCTTCTAATAAAAAAATTCGGAGAGGTTGGGCTCCAGGTGTACAAAGCAATAACTGGCAAAAGAACGTCAAAAGAATTGAAGAAAGATCTTGGTATAGAAGCTGAACTCTTTGATCAAATTATTAGTTTTATGCATGATGCAGGGATGGTTGACCTTGAACCAATTGCAGGTAAAAAAGAAACTCCTGAAAAACCAAAGGAAATAGAAATAGAAGAACCAGAAGAACCATCCAAACCAGCCCGCAAATTAGAAGACATTCCACCAGAAGAAGAAATTGAACTCGAGCCAGACATTCCTCCTCTTGAAGAACAACCAAAACAAACCACAAAGAAAAAGCCAAAGGAAGAAGTTGTTAGTGCTGTTGATGAAATTCAACCAATAACAATTGATGAATTTGATGAACCAGAACCTGCTAAAAAAGAAGAACCAGAAGAAGAACAAGATGAACAGGAAGAACAACCACCGGAAGAGCCAGATGAAGTAGAACAACAAGATATAACTATCACTGCGTTTGAAGATGATACTGAAAAACCATCTTCTGAACCTGAATTAAGTCCAGTTGAAAAAATAATATCTGATAAATATGGTGATGTTGGGCTTCGTGTTTATGCACTTATAGATGGTCAAAGAACAGCAGAAGAAATTATGCGTGAAACTGGGCTTACTGAGCCAAAGCTTGTAGAAATTTTAGATTTCATGGATGAACAAGGAATAATAAAATTAGATTATCCAAAAGGTTCATCATCATCTCAGGCGAAATCTCCTTTTTCCGGCAGCACTTCAACAACCCAAACCAAACAAACACAACCAAAACCAGATTCTAATCAAGGTTTCAAACCAATATTTGATGTTAATCCAGATGATGCCCAGTCAATTCCATCTCCAATAGAGATTCCAATGAAAGCACCTTTAGATATAATAAAATCAGTCCAGGCCAAAGCAAAAATTCTTCTAAAATATGGTGAGTCTGGGACTAAAATTTTAGAAAAACTTGATGGTAAAACAGATATTATTGACATCGCACTTAAGCTTGATATTCCACTTTACGAAGTTTCTGATATTCTAAGATTCATGCTTGAGAATGGTATGCTCATAGTAAAACCAGTTTCTCGAGCAGATGTAAGGAAGAAATATGGTGATGATGGTTATTCTGTTTACAAAGTTTATGGTAAAGAAGGTCTCATGCTATATGAACTCATAGGTAAGGAACTTACAATTAGGCAGATGGCTGAAAAAATAACAAAAGACAAAGCTATGATAATTGATATGTTCATCTTTATCCACAAAGTTCTTGGAATTGAACTCCCTATAGATAAAGAAGTTTTAGCAAAACAGCTTGACGTTTAATTTTATAACTACTTAAGTCTTGAAAGTGATATTCTTTCCAATTGTAATGGCTCAGCTTTTTTGCTCAATCCAAGTTCAAGTTTCTTTACATTTAATTCTTTTAGTAATTCACTTCCATTCCCTGAAAAAATAATAATATAAAATTCGTTTCCATCTGATTTTGTTTCTTCAACTGCGCTTTTTATGTCTCGTTTTCCAGTTAGCCATAGCAAAAATTCATATTTGAACTTGTTTGCAATATTTGTTTTATTCTTGAAAGCTTTTTTTGCCAGATATTCAGCAAGTTCAACTTCTTCTAAAGCATGAATTGCATCTAGTTTAATTGCAATTGCTTCGCTGTGTTCCAGTAATTTTGGTATTTCGGCAGCACCATAGCCACTACAAACCCTTAAAATGAGCATAAACTGTCATTATCACAATGTTTTAAAATCCGTATCGTCTTAATAATTCCTGCTCATATTCTCAATTTTCTATTGAATAGAGTGAGGTAGTATAATGGAACAATATCACAAACCACATAATAAAAAAGTAGGAAGCGGCACAGGTGGTCGCAGACGTAAATATAAGGATAAGAAACTTTCCCACGGCGGTGGTGTTTTTTCAGCTACAAAAGTAGCAGACAAGGAACTGAAAAAACCATCAAGAGGCCGAGGTGGAACATACAGAACTAAATTGAAAAAAGCAGTTTTCATCAATGTTGTTAGTAAAGACAAAATGAAAAAAGTCAAGATTTTGAAAGTTCTTTCAAGTCACAATCCCGAATTTGTTCGTATGAACATCATGACTAGGGGCGCAGTGGTTGAAACAGAACTTGGTAAAGTAAAAATAACAAATCGCATTGGTCAGGACGGCGTAATTAACGGCGTTTTAGTTTGATTCAAAGAACCTACGGTTCTTTGTAATCTCCCTTTTTTTGGGTGTAATCATCAAAAAATATGATGTTGTAATAGTAGGCGGAGGCCCTGGAGGTCTTTCCTGCGCCCGTCATCTTTCTAATTCTGGTTTAAAAGTATTAGTTTTAGAGAAAAATAACATTCTTGGGAAGAAAATCTGTTCTGGCGAGGTTTCCTCAAAAACTTTTCCTGGAGTTACTTTCAAAAACGAACAAACATGGAAGACTGTAGTTGTTGGAACTCATAAAGGCACCGTACCAGTTAGTTATGATCGTCCATTTCTATGGACAGTTGGAAGATTTGAACTTGAAACTTTTTTGAAAAATAATTCTGATGGGGTTGTTCATTTTTCTGAACCAGTTGTTGAAATAACTAAAGACTATGTTGTTACTTCTAAAGCAAAATATAAGTACAAATATTTGGTTGGCGCAGACGGTTCATTTTCCAAAGTCCGCGAGTTTCTGAAACTTCCAATGAAGCATGTTGTTGGTTGGGCATTTCATTTTTTAATCAATAAACCATCAGATCGCTTTGCAGTTTATTGGCTTCCTAAAATCTTTCCAAGAGGCTACGGCTATGTTATGTCGAAGAATCTGAACCAAACCATGATTGGCGGCGCAATTGGAGAACCAGATTCAATGCAAAAACTTGCTCCAAGAGTTAAAGAGTGGGTTGTGAAAGAATTCAATCTTGATATTACTAAATTAAAATCAGAAGGTATGTGTGGAAATGCTGATTTCAGAGGATGGAAATTTGGTAATATATTTTTAGTTGGGGATGCTGCGGGTCTTTTGAATCCAGTAACTACTGAAGGGATATACTATGCAGTAAAAAGTGGTGAGGGCGTTGCCAAATTTATTCTTGAAAATCCTGAAGGAAAGAAAATAATGGAAAAAATGACAAACACCCACAAAGCTCAAGTGCTTCTTTTTGATATTGCAAACATTTGGCCAATTTGCTGGATTGTTCACTGGATATTAGAAAATCCAAAAGGTTTTCTCAGAAGTAAAATCTTCAATTATGTATTTTGGAAATTCATGGACCACTAGTTAAACTAATGGACTGCATTGATTCCAGTTCAAGAAATACACTACTCTTCTTCAGCAAATTTCTTTATTGCTTCAAAATTTTCCACAATAAGTTTTGCTTTTTTCTTCCCAAAACTAAATGGGTATGTATCGTCTTCGCTTCTCTTAAGAACTATCAATTTATTTCCTTTATATTCACTATATTCTATCATATTTACACCTCTTTGAAAAAATATTTATACTTAATGCATATTTAAATCTGTTTTGAAACATAAAGTACAACATGGGAGGACGTAAACTATCTGGTGGTAAAGCTGACAAGACAATTGTTCCGCTAGGTACAGTAGATACTAAAGCCAGTTTACTGTCTCCTGCATCAAGATTTGCAGCCTCGCCAGAAGTTGACATGATGCCTCCGCGATCTTCTGTTGTGGTTGTGGATCCTCTTATTGGAAAATCAATTAATCAGTATGACATTGTTGATTATGTTGGTTGTGGCGGTATGGGTATGGTTTACAAGGCCAAAGACCCATCTGATCCAGATAAATTTCTTGCACTAAAACTCATGCACCCTCATTTGTCTGCTCTTGAATCTGCTCGGAGAATGTTTTTCAGAGAAATAAAAACTTCAGCAAGAATTGATCATCCAAATGTTGTAACAGTCCATGATTTTGATGAATTCAATCACCAGCTTTACCTTGTTATGGATTTTATAAAAGGGGCTGATTTAAATAACCACATTCATCAAAACGGTCCAGTTAGTTTAGCCCAAGCATTAAGCATTGCAGTTCAAATTTGTGATGGAATGGCAGCTGCACATGGGAATAATGTTGTGCATAGAGATCTTAAACTTGAAAATATTATCCTTGCAGATGATCCATCCAGTCCAAGGGTTAAAATTGTTGATATGGGCTTAGCTAAGATCTTCGATGCTAATTCAGTGCAAGGTGATGGTGTAACAAGTCCGGGGGTTGTGAAAGGAACTCCAGAATATATGTCGCCTGAGGCATTTACTGGAGGTAGATTAGATCACAGAACTGATATCTATTCCATAGGAGTAATCCTGTACTATCTTGTTTGCAATCAATTTCCATTTGTATCAAAATCCGATCGAAATGATCCTGAAGGTGCATTGCAAATTGGAATGAAAGTTCTTGAAGGTAAATTTAAGCATCCAATTGAAGTTGATCCTTCAATTGCAAAAACACTCAATAACATCATACTCAAAGCATTAGCAAGAAAAGCAGATGACAGATACCAGACAGCCAGGGAATTTCGTGATGCTATTGTTAATTACGCAACAGCAGCTAAAATTCCTCTTGATTTGCCAGATTTTCCAATTCCTGAAATGCCAGCTCCATTGGTAGTTGTAAAACATAGAGCACCTAGGTCATTGTGGTTGGCAATAGGTGTCTTATCATTTGCACTTACTGGGTTACTTACTTGGGGACATTTTGAAAAACCAAGACCACAACCACCAATACCAGCAGAAAGAGTTCAGGAAAAACCATACAATGTTTTCATAAATACAAATCCAGGTGGTGCTCTTGTTGAAATGCATGAAACTGCAACTGATGGTACTGTTTGGCTTAGGAATGTCGGAGAGACTCCAATCAGAAATGAATTTGTTGGTAAACAGACTCTTGTAATATCCATTCCTGGGTATCACCCTAAATATATTGATATTGATCCAAGCAATAATCAGTTTCCAGATCTAGTTATGCAACCAATTCAAAAATAACCAAAGGTTTATTTTATTTATTATTGATTAGTCATTGGCGATCCCCATGTCAGATGATCCAAAAAGAACAACAGGTACTGGTGACCTGGTAGGAGGTCCAACAGAGGTTCAAAAACCACCAGAATTTCAACAATTGATGAAACCTGATACTATTGCTCCAAGGCAAGAACCATTACGTACTTTTAAAGTTACTGTACCTAGAAATGAAGATCGTAATCATGATACTACCTTTGTTATTCAAGGAAGGTCAACACCTGGTGATTTGCAAACATTATTACAAAGTCATGAACTAGCTACTAGACCAGAAGGAGAATTCAAATGCCAGATAGTTGAAAGAAGTACTGGGAGAAGGTATGATGTTAACCTTGATACTGTTATTGCATATGTTGGCGGACACCAAGTGTCAGTTGAAAGAACAATAACTGAAGCAGATAGATTTGCAAGTGCAAGAAGTTGGACTGCAAGGAAATCCGTTGATGTTGCAGGAATACAAAAAATGCTTGGAGATTTAGGATATCTTACTCAAGCTCAACAATCAGGTACATTTGATATCACTACTTATCGTGCAGTTCGAAAATTCCAAACTGATCATAATCTTGGAGTTGATGGAATGTTTGGGCCACAAACACTTGCTGCTGCAACAAATATGGTTGGTTCAATATCAGCTCCACCAGCTGAAACAACAGTTCAGATGACTCCAGATCCACAGGTTTGTGATACGTCTGATTTTTTTGAATTCAGAGAATCAAAAGTTAGTCCAGGTACAAGAAGGGGTACAGTGACCACAACTTCTGGGGATGCAGTCGCACCATCAGTTTCAACAGCTAAAGTTTCTCCACCTGCACGTGAAACAACAGTTGCATCTGGCAGTTATCATGGTAAAGTGACTGCACACTACGGGGATCTAACTTCTACAGGCAGACAACATGGTTCTGGTGTTGTTGGATCTGGAGATGTAAATTCCTCTGGCGATCATCATACAACAGTTATTCAAAGCGGAACTTACCGTGGTAAAATAGCGCAGAGAAAAAGAGAGGATGAAGAAGAAGGAACTTAATTGTCCTTACCTTACCACATTCGTATATATGCTTTTCTATACACACTTTCCTATGTGTCAGGTACTGTTCCATCATCAAGAGTAACAACAAGAAATCGTGTTTTGGCAGCCACTGGTTTTGTTGCCATTACTGCTACAACCGCAGCAATTGTTGCTTTTGCACCTCATTGTTCAAAACATGAACAACCTCAGGTTTTATCAGTTGAAAAACCAAGAATCTGGTGTAAGTATGATCCTAGCTCAGAAGATCTAATGGTGTATCGCGAAACTCAAGGACAGAAAAAGGGAGCTGAATTAGGAGAATCATCATTAGTTTCTTTACAAGGTCATCCTCTTGCAGTTGCTTGCCAAGATGAAAATATCTGGATTGTAACTAAAAAATCAGTTGTAAAAGGTAGTATCTTATCTGATCCAAATTGTTGTTCTGTTTCTCCAAACCAAGAAATTTCTCATGTTCGAGCTCCAGAATATAGTATGGAAGGTACTGAAGTTATTGCAGCAAGCACTTGGTTTCCCGTTGGAAATGCCAGACCTGCAGTTGCAACAGTAACAAATAATGGGTGGTTCCAAGTTTTTACTCCCCCAAATTCTGGTCCAGTTATAGAAGAGAATTTTATAATTAATCTTAGAACCAACAATGTATTGGACGAAATTACTCGTTGGCCTGACAATGTAACCAGTGCTGCAGTTGGTGTTCTTGGACATGATGCATTTTCGGTTATACCATTTGGTCCTGGTTCAAAACTTCTGTATTATCTTGGATGGCCTGGTGGGGGGTACAAACCTTTACTAGATTTAGATATTTGGACAATAGATATACGTAGTAGTGTTCCAAATGCTGCTTACATATCTGGTTCATCACCAATCATTTACAATGCAGATCGTGGTGGTTGGGTTGCCATATTGAATGTGGTAACTACTGATGGCAAACAAGTTGAAATCCCGCAAGTTGTCATTCCAAGAGAAGTTCTTTTGCAAAAAACTACTCCATAGTTAAATATGCTTCTTGATGAGTGACTACTGTTGCATTATTTTCGTATAGATATTTCATGAAGCTTTCTAATTGTTCTAAATCAGTACCATCAAATGTGTTGCTATGGAGTTGCAGTATGAATAATTCTGAATTCTCATATTTTTCTATCCATTCAGTGTAATCTGTGTGGGTAAAAATTCGTGAATACCAATCCCAGCTTTCAACAACATCATATCCTCGTGGTGTGATTAGGACATCCTCATCCCAATAGGGATTTGGAGCATTAGTATTTCCAATAACCTTGAATCCATTTTTTTTAACGTTTTCATATTGTGACGCATCCCAAAAATTCCCAGGTGGTAAATAGGTGAAAGTTTTCTGATTGAAAGTAGTATCAAGTTCATTTTTACCTTGGAATATATTCAGATAGTTCTCTTCAAAACTAGGGCAATATTCTTGGTTCCTACAATGTGCATAACCATGCATAGCTATTTCGTGTCCTTCTCCCTTTTTTGATATTAGGTAATCCACTAGTTCTTTATCATCCCTCAAAGCAAGAATCTTCTGTTCATCTTCTATGAATATATATGGTGAAACACCAAGAGTTGCACTATAATTGTACTTTTCTATAATGCTAAGTATATATTCAAATCTGTCTATGCTATAACCATAATTCTTGAAGCTGTTATTATGAAGGTTCCAAAAATCATGTATCTCAATAATTACTATCTTTTTTGTAATTGCCGCCTTAGTTTCTGAATCTATTTGAAATAAAGTTCCTATTAACAAAAGTTGTATGATTACAAAAGCAATTATCAGAATTTTAATATCTTTTTTTGTATTTGTTATTTTGATTTTATATTGTTTTTTCAATATTAATAATAGAAAAATAAAACCCACCAGAAGCATCAGAATTTTTATCTTTTGAGATACTCCAGGCATCATCTCATACAAAAATTCAAGCATATTATGTGAATTAATTATTCTATTTAATAAAGTTTTATATATCCGTTTTAATCAAGACTGTTAAGCTGATACCGAACAAATACAATTTTAATCCCATCTTTACATTTACTACACCGTGTTACAACAAGGGTTAGTTTTATCTAAGCGTCAGCCAACAGAAACCATCTCTAGAAAAAGGGCTGCTTTTAACTATTTCAAAGACAAAAGAGAATGGGTAAAGCTAAATAGTTCATTCTTGATTGGTGCTGGAGTTTCTTCTGGAATGATGCATGCTGCTTCGCAAATAGCAGAAAACCACGGAGTTAGTAGGGCTGTCGCAACAACTTTTGTAGCTGGTGTTACTGGTTATGTTTTTGGTACAATTGCCACCTGTTTAAGCTGGCTTGCACTTAATAAAGTTGAATATTCTGGAAAACTAACAAAAGTAGTGGAGGACACAATTAATCTATTGAAAAGCACAGTAATTGCTCAAACACTTACATGGAGTGTAAGCTGGCTTGCAACTGGGTTTGTTTTGTATAATGATGCAACTAATTTTTGGGCAACACTAACACAACAATTTTTTGGAATCGTTTATTTACCAATTTTTAATTATTTGAATAAGGATATGGTAAATGGAATGCAAAATGAGAGAATGGAAAAATAATTAGAGGTGGGTAAAGAATACTTTACCACAACCAAAAATTATTTACTCGCTTTTAGCAGAGTCTTCTGTTTTTTCTACAGTTTCTTCTTTTTGTTCAGTTGTTTCTGTAGACTCTTCTTTCTTTGGTTCTGTAGTCTCAGTCTTTTCTTCTGTAGTCTCTTTGTTTTCAGTAGACTCTTCTTTATTTTCTACAACTTCTTCTTTCTTTGGTTCTGTAGTTTCTGTTTTATTTTCTTCTGTCATAGTTTTCACCTCTTATTTTTAACATAAGTTAGTGTTGGAACTGAGTTCTCGTGATTTGCACATAATCTAATTAGAAAGATACTGCACTAATTTTATGAGAACAATTCAATTACTTTTTAGTACCTAGGTTTATTATGTGTTTGTTTTTTGATTGAAGAATATGTTCTATGATCTTCTATCCCAAGTTTAACATAATCCTTCCCCCATTTTCAATCACTACAATTAATTTTTTCCTTAAAACGTTTTCTGTCCCTTTTTATCTGGGATTTTAGTGCAAATCTTCCATATGGGGTTTCTTTGAATTTTGCACCTGCAACACTCCCCCTGTGAAAAACAATCACACCCCCATATAGTGATACAATTTTTGAAATTCGTTTAGCCCTATAATTAGTTTTTTCACTATTTCTTTTGATTCTATCATTTAGATTAATTGTTCGGCTTAATTTATTATTAACAACATGGATATCACCAGTAGGTTGCCATTTGATTCCAAAAAATTCTTCCGCGGTTCGACAACTATAGTAAAATTCATGTGTACCAAGATAAGCAGCAATTGCTCTTGTCAATATCATCATTGGTTTGTCAATTGTTGTGGCCTTTCGTTCTTCGGACGTCGGAATATAATATATTTTCTTAAATGGGGTTGGAAACAAACTAAGGTTAATTGTCATTGTTTTTATTTTAGTAGAATCCAGGCCCTCATCGAGCAATGTCTTGTGTGTTACAACTTGCTTAGGCAGCACGGTTCAGCACCTCTTCAAAGTAAACATAATCAGGTCCAGTCACCATACTTCTAAGTTCTTCGGTATTTTTTGGGTTCCCATACTTTTTTATCAGATCACTAGCGATTTTCTCACCACGCCCAATTTTTTTCAGTATAAAAATTACGTCAAATAGATCTCTAGCTTCGAGCCTCCCAGCATAAGCTTCCAATTTCATATTTAACAGGTCTTCTATAGATGCGACCTTCATTTTTTGTTGTCCGATCTGAAATTCCTTATTTTTCTTAATATCTTTTTCCGGAGTAAAAATTTCAACTTTGACTGAACAATCTTCAAATTGGATAACAAATTGGTTGAGATACGCAGTTCTTTGGGTTCTGTACCCTTTTTTAGAAAGCGCGCCTTTTAGCTTTTCTTTGATGATTTCATCATTTTGTGTTTTAGAAGGAACAAAATCTAGGTCAACACTGACTCTATGTTTTAGATAAAAAAGAGCTAATGCAGTTCCTCCAACTAAAATCAGTTCCCCTTGAGTGCATTCTGCTACGTCTTCTATTGATTCTAGAATTCGATCGTATTTTTTCTGAAATACGTTTTCCATATGAAGATTATTCAAAAAACATTTATAAATATATGTTTTAATCTAGTTATGTAATTTCATAACCTAGCTAAAACAAAATCGACTGTAATAAAAATGCTCCTGCTGGCATTCTATCTCAATTTAGCCTCGTTTGCTAATCGTACAACATCATGCGTTTTCTAGTAGGATTATTGCATAAGAAGTATGAATATCTTTTTGTAAATTTGTAGTGTTAAACCAATAACGATAATTTTAAAATACCTTTAACACTACATTATCAGTATGTACATAACCGTGAAATACATCAACGGCGGATACTATTACTATCTTGTGAAATCCGAGAGAATCAGCGGAAAGGTATATCAGACAATCCTACGATATCTTGGCAGCAAAGACGATGCAGAAGCTTATGCGACAAAACACAAGATGAAGATGCCTTCCACAAAGCCCGGAATGGAAAAATCCGATATTGCGCTGGACCGGCAGATAGAAGAAAAAAGAGCCAGGCTGAAAAAGATCCGGCCTTCAATCTCTCCGGTTCTACAAAAAAAACTAGATGAAGACGAAGCCATATTGTGGACCTACAACTCAACTAAAATAGAGGGCAGTTCCCTTTCGCTGCCAGAAACTAGCGAATTACTGAAACATGACATATCTGCCGCAGGAAAACCTTTGAAAGACCATGCCGCGGTCAAAGACCATAAAATCGCGATCGATCTTGTCAGGGAGCTTGCAAAGAGCAAAACACCCTTGACCGAAAGCGAGATATTTTCCATCCACAGAGCCGTGCTTCATGCAGAAGTCGGAATACATGTCGGAAGGTACCGAGAAGTCCCTGTTTACATTACGAACTCAAAATTTGTCCCGCCTCCTCCGGATCAGGTTCCACGTATGATGCAGGATCTCATAAAGCAAGTGAATAAAAACCCAGAAAAACTCAGCCCAATAGCTCTTGCTGCAGTTGCCCACCATAGTTTTGAAACCATACATCCATTCGAAGACGGAAATGGAAGGACCGGGCGGTTACTTTCCAACCTCATTCTGATGAGGAACGGGTATCTCCCTGTAATCATCGAAAACAGGGAACGAAAAAGGTATTTCCTACTACTGGATGAAATACGAAGGACTCACGATTACGGAAAAATAATACTCTTTTTCAAAAAGAAAGTGGATAAGTCATTTTCGTTCTATCTGAAATATTCCGATCCGAAATATGAAGAATGGAAAAAGGATAATTTGTAGTGTTAAACCCAACTGCCAATTTACCGATCAGATTTAACACTACACTATTTGCAGGCCATCATAAAATTCATCAGTCATTGATGGATGAATTAGTCAAACACTGTCTGACCTATTTGAATATTGGAGACACTGTCTCCAAAATTAGTTGTCAAAGTTATACCCACAAACTCGAAAGGTAAATGTGGGGATAACTAGTTTGAATATAAATTTTCCTACAACCTGTTGCATAGGTCCCAATAAGACTTATCAGCTATCGTCTGATGAATTATTCCTTTTCTTTAGTCCCGCGATATTAATTCTGACCGTAAGATCTCCACTGAGGCATGTATTTTGATAGTTTCTCCGACCGATAAATCGACGAATCGATTTATGGCCCATTGATCGTTGCGACGACCAATCGGACGTGAAAAAGTAGAAAAATGCTCCTGCCGGGATTTGAACCCGGGTCCTCAGAGTTCTCTCGCGCTTTTTTAGGAAAACATCAGAGAACGGAATTCTCTGTGCCCCATAAAAACGAGGAATCGTTTTTATAGGGAAGCGCCCAAAAAACCGTGAACAGCAAACCCGCTCAGAAAGCTGGTTTGAAATTAACGAATTTTTTTGATCGACCTTTTTTTGTAAAAAAAGGTCGGATGAGAGTCTGATATCCTTGACCGGTCTAGACTACAGGAGCGAACTTCTGTCTATTGTTAAAATAAGACAGGAGCTGACCTTTCAAGTTCATGATAAATAGAATTTAAAAAAGAAAAGGAAAATTAGTCAGAGCCAATAATCTCCCCTTGGCTTATCCAATCCTCATCAAACTCCTCACTCAAGTCGATATCTTCTAACGTTAAGGTAAAATTACCGACTTCTTCTTGAGAAAGGACTGGTTCTACTGGTTCGTTCTGAACCGAGGTTTGGTTGTCACCAATTTGGATATTATTGGATGGCTGAGTTGGTACATTTACTTGTGGAGCCCCCTGATTCCTGCTCATGGCAAAGCAGCCTATTAGCAGGATACCAAGAACCAAGAAAACCAACAAACGCATCATCTCAACTCCCTCATTATATCCTTAAGTGCTTCTGCAGCATCCTGTAGGGGTTCCCAGACAGCATCATATTCACCTTCTGCGTAAACATTACCTCCAACTGATGCCAATGCATTATCAACATCATCTAGATAATCATTTACTTCAGAGAAATTTGAAGTGAGATTTTCTGCTCCTGGCATTTCCTTTAGGTAGTCAGTTATGGCTCTTAATTTTACAACATCAAACCTTGCAGCAAAATGGTAGTTCTCACCAAAGTAGCACCCATTGTACATACAGTAGTTTGTTTCACCAGACTTTAATGGATCAAGTATTTCAGATTCTGCATCTTCAACAACTTCCTCCATGTCTGTGGTATCAATGCCTTTTCCTGCAAGATCATCTATTCTTAGCTTTGCATTTGCTAAAATAGTGGTGTAGCTGTTTATCTTTGCCTCTCTATAGGAATCTATGGCAGTTGACACACAATCAGTATAGTCTTGGAAAAACTCCCAGTACTGTGAATTCAATGCTAGTTTTTCTTGAAATGTCAAATTTTCCCTATATTCTGTTACTGCATCTTTAGCTTCTTTTAATGCAGCATCAAAATCTGCAACATCATCACCGAATCCTGTTAGGTCGTCAATGGTGTATTCATTGAGTGTGTCCATAGCATCCTCAATGTTATCTGCATATTCATCAAGAGAGCTGTCTTCATGCGAACCTATTATATCTACATAAAAGTCAGCTTTGCACTCAGCATAGTCTTGTGCAGCACTTAATCCTTCCCCTGTGAATACTGTTCCATATCCACTTGCTGCAGTTACAAAAGGAACCAGCAGCAACATCAACACATATTTCAAATCCATTCCATCACCTTTCGATAAAAAAACTTTCCTGGAACGCTATTTATATTTAACCTGAAACAAATGGAACAACTATCGACTGAGATCACTGGAACATAGCCAAAGTGATCAATTTTCTATTGCCTTTTTGCGATCTTTTTATTATCCCTTTATTTTCAAGTGAATTTAACCTTCTAGAAAGAGTTGCTTTTGGAATATGTGTATGCAAATAGATGGAAGCTTGTGTTGATTTTCCTTTATTATTGTATAGTAATTTGACAATTTCCTTATCAGTTTCATCTAAGGTTTTGAAAACAGGATCATCTTCTATTGTTGGTCTTATTATTTTTGTTTGTTTATTTTTGAATATAAAATAAAGAATTATTGCAGCTGGTATTAGCAGAAGTAAATATGGAAATCCAGATGCTTCATATGTTAATGTATAAACTGCCCTTAGATTTGCCTTTGTTGTTTTCAGTAGACTTGCAGTCCAGCTTAAACTTAATGAATTTTTTTCATTATTTACAGCGCCATTTGATTTTGTAATCATTGCATTTTTTGGCAAATTAATCTTTGCATTAAAAGTATCAATGTCTTCTGAAAATGCTATTGTAAAGTCATAAATCCATTCTGAACCATTTTTTGAAGTAAAAGAATCAGACCATATTTGAAATTCAACATAATCCACTGGAACAGTTACTAAAATTTCTGTTGATATATTCTGATTTATAGAATAATTTAGGAGTAAACCACTCTTGTCTCTTACCTCTATTTTAGTAGGAATTCCAGAAACTGCAATGGAAAATGCCTTTCCTTCTAAATCTGATGATGAGATTTTTATTTTAGTATAACTTTGACCAGAAACATCTACTGATCCTTCTAGGTCAGCAGAAACTGCATATACTGAACAAAGCAGGAGTAATGAGAAAAAAACTGCTTTCATAAATAGGGATAAAGAGGCAAAATTTTTATTTGCGCCTTTTCTTTATTTTTTTAGTAGACTTTTTTGTGGATTTTACGATCTTCTTTTTTACTGCTTTTTTGTGTTTCTTTACTAGCCGAGGTTTCTTTTTTGTTAATTTTTTCTTTGGTTCAATTCCATTTGAGCTGTGCGATTGGATATTCTCAACAAGGCGGCGCAATACATGTTCGCCAGAGGATTTATCCATTGAATGTGCTTGGAATTTTGGTTTTTTAACTCCTTCCCACCTTCCTTCAAACATATTTGGTTTTGATAATAATGCTTGGTTTTTCTCTCTCATAAGAAAAATGTCCAATCTTGGATCATTTGTAAATTGTGGCTTTGCACTAAGAGTTCTATCTTTTGGATCCAATTGAAAATAGGTCTGTGGACGAATTATTTTCTGATAACTAGAATCCTGTTTTTCAATTAATTCAGGTTTATAACTGGCAATTTGTATCAATGCTTTTTGTTCATATGGGGAGAAAGTGGCTGATTTCATTAATTCAGGCATTAATGCACCCAAATCTGAACTGTTTCGGTAGCTGTGAACAAATTCCATAATTGCTGCTTTCATTGCAACTGGGCCTTTTGCAGATGCCCAGTTCCTTAGTTCAGACCAGGTTATTTTTGCTGGTTTGCCTGATTTTGTGATTTTATGAGCGTCCTTCCTAAAATCAGCAAGAGTTTTCATAATTTGTATTAGTAAATAAGGTTAAATTAGGTTTTGGTAACCGATTACATCTACCTACCAATTATATTATACTGTTGATGCAACAATCGATAGCTTTTAATACATTTTGTTATCATATTTGATAATAAAGTGAGCTAAATGAATGCAATAATCGAACTCTTAAGGAAGAAAGCTGCCTTCAGTACAAAAGAGTTTTTATCCATGATAAAGAGAGCAGGCTATGGGCGTGTTTTACTTTATCGTTTGAAAGAGAAAAAAATAATTGTTCCAATAAAAAATGGCTGGTGGGCCTTTCCAAATTCACTTCCAGAAGCAATCGCATGTGAGATGTCTAAACCATGCTATCTCTCATTCCATACTGCGCTTTTTCTCCATGGCCTAACTACTCAGTCACCAAGAACAATTCAACTTGCAGTAGCAAGAAAATCAAAAAAATATAGTATTCTGGGCTCTGTTGTTAATGAATACAAGATAAAAAAGGAACAATTCCAAAAGTTCTATAGAAAAGATAATTTGCTATTAGCTACTCCTGAAAAAGCCTTTTCAGATGCTATCCACCTTCCAAGATCATGCCCCGATATTGTACTTTTTGAAGCGATGGGATCTATTGATCTTGTATTGGTTGAAGCTTTATTAAGCAGTAAAGCAGCTAAAAAACGTTTAAAGAGGTTGATTAAAAATGCTAGATCGCAACGAACTGAATAAATATGGACCCCCAGGGTTTCATCTGGCTCAAAAAGAAAAAGATTATGTGCAACATTGGATTCTCTCATTCATATCTAGATCTGGGTTCAAAGGAGTCTTCAAAGGTGGTACATGTCTTCAAAAAACATCTAATCTTCCAAGATATTCTGAAGATCTTGACTTTACATTAAATGATGCCATTCTTGTAGATATGGAAGCAGTTGAAGCATTTTTATCATCTGCAGGTTTTACTGGTTTAAAATGGAAAACTGAAACCAAACCAGTTTCTGAAACAATAAGATTGCGTTTCCGTGGACCATTATTCAATGGTTCTGAAATAAGTGAAGGCTTTGTCACCATGGATTTCAGCAAAAGAGAGAGAACATTGATGGAAGTTGAACCGGTTATGATTATTTCTCCCTATCCTGATATTTTACCTTACAATCTGAATATAATGAATAAAGATGAAATTGCAGCAGAAAAAGTCCGTGCAATAATGACGAGAAATTCTGCCAGGGATCTTTTTGATCTTTATTTTTTACTTCACCAAAAGGCCAGATTAAATATTAATCTAATCGAAAAAAAACTTTTATTTTATAATAAAAAATTTGTCTTAACTGATTTCGACAAAAAAATCGATGGTTTATCAAAAATCTGGAAAAAAGAGATAAATGCCTTAACCCCCAACATGGTCGATTATGAGTTAGTAGCAAAGACTGTGAAATCAAGTACTAAATCTATTCACCAGACATAATATTGCCTAATTTTATTTCAAGGTTTTCGATATATCGAAAGCCGTTATTTGTTATGTAGCCATTTTTTTAATTTCTTTTTTCCACGGCATTTAATTCTTTTGGTATATTATTTGAGCTTTTCCACATTGAATTTTGGCATTATATTTGCAAAAAACTAATTAAATCATATAAAATCATATTTTCATCGTATTTAAATAAAACCATCAAAAAGCTAAAGTATTTAAATATAGTGAAAGTATACTTTCACTATGTATTTGCTAAGGGAAGAAGAACAGATTTTGTTTAAGTATTTGCAAGCTAGTGAAGCACTAGCGTTAATTGGACCAAGAAGGGCTGGGAAAACAACTTTGGCTAAACGATTGCTACGTGATTGGAAAGAAGCTGGTGGAGCTGGTGAATATTTTGATCTTGAGGAAATTAATGCGCCTTCTTCTGCAACTGACTTACACAGTGAAATTCAAAAACTACCTAAAAAAAGCCTTGTTGTCCTTGATGAAGTTCAAGTGTTAGATAAATGGGAAAAAGTCGTCAGAAGCGAAATTGAAAACAAAAAAAGAAAAATTTTAGTGACAGGTTCAAGTGCATCCTTACTCTCTAATGAAATCGCCAGTTCTTTGGCAGGCAGGGCAATACCACAAACGGTGTTTACGCTTTCCTACAGAGATGCAAAAGCATGGGGCATCAAGTCGTTTGATGAATACTTGATGGTGGGTGGATATCCTGAGTGCGTATTAAGACCTACCGAAGCACCAAAACTCCACAAACTTTATCTTGAGCTTACTGTCTTGCGTGATGTTGCTGCAAGATGCGGAATCAGAGAGATAAAACCGCTTTCTGATCTTGCAATTATTCTATTATCAGAACCAGGAAAATGCATTTCTGCAAGAAAAACAACTATGAAACTAGGCATAAGCCAGCCAACGTTTCGCTCTTTTGTCCAGGCTCTTGGCGATGCATTTCTTATCCTTTCAGTGCCACCATATATTCGCTCACCAAGGGAACGATTAGTGGCTGATGCAAAACATTATGCGTATGACATAGGGCTCCAGTCATCAGTGAGTATTTCAACAGAACAAGATTATGGAAGAAAACTAGAAAATGTGGTAGCTAACGAATTAGTGAGAAAAGGTTATAGTTTGTCATATCTTTCGAATAAAGAGTGCGAATGTGATTTTATAGCTCAAAAAATAGGAACTGGTAATCTGGCTATTCAAGTTTGGAGTGGTGATAAAACATTACCAAAGAGAGAGCTTGATGGTTTGTTGCTTGGTATGAAAATAGCCAATGCAAAAGGTATGGTATTAAGTAAAACAAAATTAGACTTAGAGTTGCCTGTTGGGGTTACAACCCAAACCATAGAAGAATGGTTATCTTGATGGCTATTGGTTTACCTGTTTTTGCGAACTAATTCAGATTTTAAAACCAGTAATATCCCACCAACCCATGAGGTTTGTGGCCAAAGCAATGCCCAATGCAAGTACCAAAATTCCTATGGCTGCTTTGAGTTTATTTTCATCTACATTCTTAGTTATTGTTGGTCCTATTACTCCTCCTAGTAATGCACCAGAAGTCAGTATTATCAAAAATGACCAGTCAGAGAAACCTTTTGTTGCAAAATAAGCAAGAAACGAACCAAGACAAATTGGAACTTCTGATAAAGTGGTAATGCTAATTGCATTTTTACTTTTTTGACCAATTGCAACCTGTCCTCCAGTTACAAATGGTCCAAATCCTCCTCCACTTACAGTTTTATTGAACGAACTAAGAAAACCAATAAACCACATTTTCTTCCATGAGAATTTGAAACTTAATTTGAAAACTATCACTATACCTACTAAAATTACCAAAAATGCAATGTATGCTTTCAAAATTTCTTTTGGAATATTAATTGCAATTATAATGCCTATTAACACTGCAATTAATCCAGGCACCGAGATTGCTAAAAATGATTTGAAATCATCTGTTTTAAAATGAAAATTAGCATTTCCAAATTTATGGTGTCTTATTGCTGCAGTTAATCCCCCTAGTCCTTGGCTGAATAAGATGGCAGGAACAGTTACAAAAGGGTCAAATCCCATGATTATTAATATTGGGGATAATGTGGTTCCGTAGAGCATTCCTAAGGATGCATCAATTAATTCTGCAATTATCGCCAAAAGAAAGATGATTATGATTAAAGTTGGATCCATATTCTCACTTTATCAAATCGTAAAATTCAGTTGGTTTTGGATTTTTGAAGTTGTTTTCAAAATTTGTTGACCAGAAACCATGGCCAGAATGATCTCCGTACCTTCCAACTGATTCCATCCCATGATCTGAAATTACAATTAGTTTGTCTGCTTTTTCTGATGCTTTTTTTACAATATCATCCATCTCTTTGTATATGATTTTCATTTTTAGTTTCATTCCAAAGCTTAAATGTCCTATGACGTCCGCAGCTCCGAAATATCCAAAAACTAAGTCATGATCCTTGTTTAAACTATCGAAGAATTTGGCTTTGATTTTTTCATGATGGGCAAAAACCATCTTATCATATTCTTCTAAAGTGAGTTTTTTATCGAAAAATGCTTTCATTGATTTTCTTTCCAAATCATGCTGTATTGGGTCTTGTGAATAGCCAGGAACATCAATTGCAATTGGATTCTTAAATTTATTTAGAAAAGTTTCTTCCTTACTTAATTTGAAACCCCACAAATCTGGTTGCTCCATTATTCTTTTTTCCTGGTTTTTTCCTGAGAGGAAAGAGGACCAAATCACCATTGTTCTTGGTTGCTCAAATTCTGATAAATCTGTTTTACCATAATGTGTTTGTAATAAATTTGGTAATTGGAGATCAGTAACGTAGTCGTATTCTAATCCGTCAATTCCAACAATAACTATCATCTAATTATTCCTCCACCTTCAACTATTCCATCTCTGATTAAGACAAATCTTCCCATTGGCGGTATTTTGTTGAAACTGTCAATTGCTACTTTTTTGTTTAATTTTAAGGTCACTTCAGCAGCTTCTAATCCATTTATGGTTGGTGTTATCTCTAATTTTTCCAAAGTTGATGAATTAAACTTTGAGTTTATGCTTTCTATTTTGCATTCTGATTCTTGTGTTGTTGATTTGTAAATTAGTAATTCTTCTTTTCTCACTGGATTTTCACCCATCCAGAAAATAGTTGCATTTATTTTTTCTACTATTGTTGGTTCCTTTCCAATAGAACAAACAATCTCTCCTCTGTCTGCAGTTATACCTTCTAGAACAATTCCAGTGCTTTGCCCTGCTTTGATTTTGTTATCTTTTATTTTTTTTATTGTTGTTTTTTGCATAGATGGCACTAGCATAATTTCTTGTGAAAGAACACCACTTTCTATTCTTCCAACATATGTTTTTTCGTTGTTTAAATTGTAAACATCCTGAATTGGCAATCTCAATTCTTGATCTTCTAAGTTTGGTTTATTTTTTAATTTACTTAAAGCTTCAAGAAGAGTTGGACCTTGGTACCAATCCATGTTTTTTGAATTATTTACTATGTTATCTCCTTCCATAGCAGAAATTGGTATGAATTCTTCCGGTGTTGTACTGAAATTTTTGAAGAATTCTTGCAATTTTTGTTTTACAGTTTCGAATCTTTCTTTTTGATAATTGATTCTGTCCATTTTGTTGAAAACTGCAATTACTTGTTTGATTCCAAGCATGTTTAGCAAGTAAATATGGCGCTTTGTTTGCTCTTCCAAACCAATTTCTGTGTCAATAATAACAACAGCCGCATCTGCCTGGCTTGCACCAGTAAGCATGTTTTTTATGAATTCCTTATGACCAGGTGCATCAATAATGACAAATGGCTTGTTATTGTATTTGAAAAAAGTTTGTGAAGTGTCAATTGTCATCATTTTTTCTCTTTCTTCATGCAAATGATCAATAACATAGGCAAACTCAAATGGTCTTCCTAGCATTTTACAAGTACTTTTTACTTCTTCTATTTTTTCTTCTGGCAATGAATTTGTATCGTAGATCATTCTGCCAATTAACGTAGATTTTCCATGGTCAATATGGCCGACAATTACAAAACTAAGGTATTTTTCCATAATATCACATGTAACCCAATGTTCTGAGCTTTTGCATCATGTATGCTTGCTCTTTGTCCTGTGCTCTTCCTGATCTTTCTGCTAATTTTGTTGTTTTTAGTTCTTCAATTATTTCATCAATGTTAGTTGCATTTGATTCGAAAGGTTTGGTTATTGGCATACAACCTAAACTTCTGTATCGTTTTCCGTTTTTGGAGAAATATAATTCGTTTATTGGAATGTTTTCTCTTTTGATATATTCCCAGATGTTTAATTCAGTCCAATGAAGTAATGGATGGACTCTGATATGGGTTTGGTTGTTTTCTTTTACTGTGAATTGATCCCATAATTCAGGAGGCTGATCTTTGTAGTTCCATTTGAAATCTTCATCTCTTGGAGAGAAATATCTTTCTTTTGCTCGAATTCCGTGTTCGTCTCTTCTAATTCCTACAAATAATGCTTTGAATTTGTGTTTGTCTATTGCTTGTTTGAGAGCATTTGTTTTCAATTCGTTGCAACAGGTGAAAGCATCATGGGTGGAATATCCTATTCCATTTTTTAGTGCTTCTTCGTTTTTTGCTATTAATAGTTCAATATTCCATTCTTTTGCATATTTATCTCTAAATTCGTACATTTCTGGAAATTTGTATGTTGTATCAATATGCATCATTGGAAAAGGGACTTTGTTGTAAAATGCCTTTCTGATTAGCCAAACTAAAGTTGTTGAGTCTTTGCCTATTGACCAAAGGGCTGCTACGTTTTTGTATGCTCTGTAAGCTTCTCTGATGATGTAGATACTGCGGCTTTCGAGTTGATCTAAATGATCCATTTTAGCACCTTTTTTATAAGTAACCAAGTGCCTTTAGACGGTCTTTGATTTTTTTCTCGTCATCTGCATTGAATGTTTCTTTTTCTTCTTTTTCATCTGTTAATAATTCTCTTAAAACAAAAACAACATAATCAGAAACTGATGTAAAACCAGTGTCTTTTATTTGTTCTTTTAGTTTGTTGTGTAATGGAACTGGAATAGAGACAGTTGTGTATTTGTTTTCTTCTTTTTTCATTTTATCACCTTAATTATTAGTAATTAAGATTTAATGATATATAATTAAAGCTTTTTGTTCATTTTTGCTCTTAATTTACTTATTTTTGACTTAAGATTTGAAAGTTTTTTGTTTTTTATTTTACTATTTTTATTATCGACTATGAACCAAGGGATCTCTATTAAAACAGGTAATTTCGAATGACTAGGATGCCCATATACTGGGATTTTTAGAACTGGGTCTCTTTCACCACAAGCTTCTCCATGATCTGATGTAATTATTGTTTTTCCAGGCAGATGTTCATTTAGTCCTTTAACTTCGTTTAAAACTAAAATTAGATTTGCATTATATTCTTTTAGGAACTCTTTTTTTGGTCTTAGTATCATAACATCCGATATAATCTGCTTTTTCCAAGTGCGATATAAGGTGCGTGAGGTTGCATATAATGTACAATTAATCTTTTGTTTTTGTATTTATTTTTTGTTTCTATTCCTTTTTCTGTAACTTTTGACGGATGGACTACTCCGAGTTTCTGATCCCAACTATCTGTCCATAAATTAATTGTTTTGTGAAAACTATCTCTAGTAATTGTGTGTACATAAGGATTAGTTGTTACATAAACTATATCTTCATTGTGGCGTTCTCTAAAATTTTTAGTTAAAAATTCTAAAGTTGAACTTCCTTGGGAAACAACTTTTTCTAGTTTTCCTTTGAGTTCAATCTCATTTAGTGCGTTTGAAAAACTGTCATATCTACAAGCATCTAGAATGATTAAGTTATCCCACTCTTGATCAACTATCTTTATTCCATTATTTTTATTTCGATTGAGTAGTTTGTAAACTTTAGATAAGAAAAAGGTTTGAAAATTGAAGTACAACCACCTAAAGTTAGTCCAATTCTGAGATATTTGAATTAAAATAAATTTTATCCTATCAAAACCTTTACTAATGGAACCTCTAGCTATTATGGAAACTCGATTATCATTACTATTTTTTGACAACATCTCTACATATCCCGTTTCAAACATTCGATTTCTTGAATGCCGTTGTATCTAATGTTTTTTCCATCTTTTTTATTTTATATCTTAATGATAATAAAAATAATTTTTTCTTTTTATCTAAATGCATTTTTAACTTTTTTACTAGCCTATTATGAATTTTTTTATGGTTTTTAGTATCTATTGTTTTCAACTTTTCTTCTTTTGTTCCGTCATTGTAAATAAGAGTGTTCGATCCTTCTCTGATCGCATAAACATTACATCCTAATCCACGTACTTCGGATATTGCTGGTTCCTCCATGTTTGTGATTATTGTTTTTCCATACCATATTGCTGGTTTCGTTATGCCAACTATATCTAAGATTGTTGGTGAAATATCAACGAGACTTACAACCTTTTCTACGTCCTTATTACCAAGCCCAAATATGGCAAGTGGGACGTGTAACAATTCCTTACAAAGCATTTTGGTTAAATCTTTCTTATCGTTAATTGGGTATGCATGGTCATATAGACCATTCTCTCCGAACAATTGGCCATGATCTGATGTTATAATTAGTAAGTAGTCTTCAAGTGCTCCTATGCTTTCTAAGTGCCGTATTACGTTAATTATCTCTCTTGTGATCTGCGAAAGTTCATTTTCATATATCTTTTTTAGTATCCCTATATCACTTTCCTCTATTTTTTTACACCCATTATTTATTTTTATAAAAATTTGATTTGCTGTTATTGTATCCTCCTTAGTTATTGTTGCATTATGTTGTTTTGTTTTTCTGAACGAGAATGGACCGTGGGCATCCATATAATGTAAATGCAAATAAATTGGTTTAGCAGTTCTTTTCTTTAATGTCTCCTTTACACGTTTTGTTATTTCTTCAGAATTTAAGTAGGGTAATCCTGTTGTTAATTTATAATTTGAAAATTTGTTTATCAAAAATTTTATCTTAAACCAAATCGCGTGTATGTATTTATATAAAACTGGTAACTTTTTGAATAATAATTGTGCCAGTATTTTTTGTTCTGAGTCAAGACAATGATCTATGTCCTGGTCTGAAGTGACATATGGGATATAAGGATTGTTATGTAGTGCGTAAGTTTCATAATCATGTTTTTTTAACTCAGAAACGAGACTCTTCCTAATACAATCTCTGTTGGGGAGGTATTCAATAATTTGTTTGCCATCACTGAATTTTATATTTGTTGTCTCATCAGGCATGATGGTGAATTTAGAACACAACATTCCAGTAAAAGAGAATGCAGTTGCTGGTCCAGTTGAATAAGCATTTTTGAATACAATTCCGTTACCAAGAGTTTTCTTTATTTTATTTACTAACTGTTCTGAGTAATCATATCTCAAACAATCTATGGTTATTAATATTATATTTTTCATATTGCCTCATCTATTTAGTAATTTTTACAAACAATCCATTAGAATTTTTTTCATTTGAAAAAATATCAAATAATATTGATAACATGTAAAATGGATAAAAAATAAGTCCTAAAACCACATAATTTTTCATAAACTTTTCGGTAATTCCAAATAATTTTTCAGTGCTATTGGAGCAATAATATTCGCACGACATGAGTTTCAAATTTGTTTTACTACATAATTCTTCCATGGCATCTCTATCGTATCCTACCCTCACATGGCGGTATTTTTTGTATGTTTTTTTGTTTTTTTCTGATATTGATGGTACTGTCAATAGCAACGTACCATCTCTTTTCAAAACTCTTGATAATTCTCCCAGCACTTGAACATCATCTTGTATATGTTCTAGTACATCCGAACAGATTACTGTGTCGAATGAGTTCTCTTTAAGTTTTAGATTGGAAAGATCCATCACTCTAAAGTCTAGATTTTTGTATCTATTGATCTCGTTTGCCTTTTTTATCAAATCTTCTTGTATGTCCACAGCCAAAACAGTTTGGAACCTTTTTGCAAGGCTGAAAGAATAAATCCCAGAACCACACCCCGCATCTAAGAGCTGTTTGTCAGATGTTTTTGGTAGATTTGATAGTATTTTTTTTGCCCTGAGTCTAAGACCTATGTGTGGTATTCCTATTAAGTAAAAACCAACCCTAGTAATTATGCTATTTTTGAATTCTACGTTTTTATCGTCTGCAGTAGTGAACGAAACCCTATCAAACTGTGCAAATACTGATCCAAAAACCATATCCGTATACCTCTCCTTAAATTAAAAAACCTATCAAAATGAGTAATATCAATTTAATCTTTTCTACTGTCTACTATCTATGCTTAATTTTTTCATTATCACTACCCTATCTGCTTCAATTATTGGTGTTGGTTCTTTATTCTATAAACTACTTTTCGGTAGAATTCAAAAACATTGGTTGTCTATTCTAATTGATTATTTTATTTCTGGTATTTTGGTGCTTATTACGATTTTGTTCATATTTTCTATTTTAGATCTCACTAGTTTTGCTGTGCCATTCTTCTCTCTATATACTGTTTTTGGTTTAATTGGTTTTATTTTTCTGTTACTGGATTGTCATAAAAATCCATCTGTATTCAGAACCTTATTTTTAAATATGAAAAATACCACCCCCCAAACAATACTTAGATATCTATGCCTTTTATCCTTACTAATATTATTGTTCTGGGTGTTAGTTTTCTATCCAAAGATGAACTGGGATGGTTTCAAATATTACTTAACAGATGCCCACAACATTCTACGTTCTGATTTTGCGTTTACAAATAATGGGCAGGATGTTTCAGTCATAAACATTCCCGATTTCCAAGTATCATTTGTAACTTCCTCTTATTATGCATATTTTCTCAATTTTTTAAATCTCGAACCGTATATCTCTACCTTAGATAAGATAATTTTCTACAATGAAACATTCGGTATTGTTGTATTTTTCGTACTTGTGGCTCTCCTTGTTAGTGTATACCGTTTGGGACTTGCGTACTTTGATGATTCACGTAAAGCATTATTTGTTATGCTATTCGTAGCTTGTACTCCTCTTCTGCATCAATACCTAAAATTATATAGTTTATCGAGTGACCTTTTTTTTGTTTTCTTACTTGTTAATTTGGTTTATTATATCAAACAGTATAAAATGCAAATAATAGAACATACTATTTACATCGTTGGAATCTTATTTTTACTTACGATAACAAAGATCAATGGTTTGGTTTTTGGCCTCATTTTTCTATTATTCTTGTCCTTTCCACAAATAAAATTTAATGCAGGTCTAAAAAAATCCATCGCCCTTTTCTGCCTCTTCCTATTGGCAGTTGTACTTACTCTTTTTATCTTTTTTAATATCCGGTATCCTCTTTTTGTGAGTGAATACTTTTTCCAACCAATTAATTTTGCGATTTTTGTTATTTCCTTTTTGATAATGTCATCTGCTCTAATAATTGGTTCTGGGGATGATGGATGGCTGACTCCAGGTAACTTAAAAATAATTCTTTCAGATAAAATCTGTTTTTTTGTAATCGCTTTGTTTATTTTTTTAACCCTGTTGATTCCTTTATATTACTTTATTGAAACTGGTTCTCCGTTTCTTGGTTATCTAGTTAATCCTAATAATAATATACAAGAAATCAGAGCAGATACTGGTGATTGGCATTTTATTAATGATTTCATGTATGGTATCTTAGGCGCAGGTTATCTTTTTGGATTGTTCTTCATCTTTGTCGTGTTTTACCTAAAAAAAATCCTAATCAATAGGGAAATCTCACAGCTTTTATCAATGTTTTTATTTATCTACTTAATATGGTTAGTGGTTCTAACTCCCACAAGTATCAGGCATCTACTAATTCTTAGTATTCTTGGCCCTTTCCTTATCATTCATATCCTCACAAATCACATTAATAACGATCATCTCAAAGTCGATAACCTCTTATTGTCATTTCTATTTTTTACTTTTCTTTCAGTTTTTATAGTTTATGTAGATGCTTTTGACTTAGACTTTTTATCTAGCATTAACTGGGTTAGTACTTCTGGTGCGATTATATGCGGCATGTACTTTGGAATGGTTCTATCATACTTCATCTTCTATCCTGCTTATCATAAAATTAGTTTGAATCTAAAAAAGGTACTAACTACTGTTCTTCTGTTCATGTTGATAGGTTTGACATGGTACCTCTCGATCAATATTATTAATAGTGATCATAATTATTATCAAAAAGATGATGGTAGTATATCCTATTATCTACAATATGAAGTTTTTGATTATATAAATGAAAACATTCCGTATAATTCATCTATAATTAACTACCGTATCTTTGGAATGGAGCTCTTTACTAATCATAATTACAAATATTTTGATCTAAGGAAGCCTACTTTGGCACCCTATGTCGCAGAAATTAATTGCAGTGATAATCTATATATTCTTGAACCAACTGAATTTTCTATCTGGTACCCTACATGTGCGAAGATATTGGACAACTACCGTCCCGAATTCCTTACTAATAAAACTATCATATATACCTCATCTTCAAACATGTTCCAGATTAGCAAGATCTCCTGTGGTGATATAAAAACTTTAAATAATTGATATGCCTATTCTTTTGATATTATTATGAAACCTAGCATTAGATTGATTATGTATTATGATTCATCTAATCATAGTGGTATAATAAATAAATTTTATGACACCATAACTATATTAGATTCATTTGATGTTCTTGCTGAGGTAATGGCTAGGAATATTGACAAAAGCCGTATTCTCAATCCAGATTCTATTTGTTTTGTGCCGTTTCGTGATGGTTTGTTCTCAGATATTTCAGCATGTTTACATATTTTACTTAATAAAAGCGATTTTACTTATATGCAGCTGACTTTTGATACATTTTTCTTTATCCGTTTTTTATGTGCTAAGTTAAGTGGTAGTAAAATTTTGTTGTATATGGAGGATCCTCTATACGAAGTTATAAAATTAATGCCAACCGAAGTTCTTCATAGGGTGAAATTAAAATTGTTTGCATCAATTGTTGAATTTATTTCGAAATATACGGAAATAATTATGCTCTTATTGGCTGACTACATATTTGTTACTTCTCAGAAAATGAAATCTAATTATCTGCGCATGTTTCCAAAAAAGAATAACATATACGTTTTGTATAACAATGTACCTTCCAAATCACAAAAACCGAAAGATAAAACCTTTGATCTATTGAGAAATAAGTTCAATTATATCTTCTTATATCTAGGAATGATTCAACCAAATATCCGTGGCTATGAAAAATTATTGGATATTTTCTCTAAGATTAAGAAGAAGGATAGATGCTTACTTTTTATTGGGCCAGATCTTTCTCATGGTGCATTCAAAGACTTGGTAACAAAATATGCCCTCTCTGATTATGTTATCCATATTCCACCAGTTAAAAAAGAATATGCTATGTGGTACCTTACTCAAGCAGATTTCTTTGTCCTCGGATACCCATCACCAGACTATATACTCCCAAATAAATTTTTTGATTCTTATCATGCTAATTTACCAATGTTGTTACCCTGGAATCTGGCTGATGCTAAAAAACTATTTGATGGTTGGGTGATTGCGTATTCTTCAGATGTGGATCTACTAGAAAAATTTGAAAATATCGAATCCTATAGTTTATCTAAGAAAAAACTTGACATACCAACTTACCAAAAATCAATTGAAAGATTGTTTACAGAAAAGCTTGGACTGAAAAAAAATCCGTGATTCATAATCTATAACTATTGTTGATTTTTCATTAATATATCAACTATTCTTTTACTACTCTTCCCATCGCCGAAAGGGTTCTTCCAATTATTCTTTCTTTCTAACATTTCTCGAACTCCTTGTATTATTTTTTGTTCTTCGTGTCCGACAATTATGTTTGCACCTGCTTCGATAGTTTCGGGTCTCTCAGTATTGTCTCTTAATGTTACACACGGTGTCCCCATTATACAAGCCTCTTCTTGTACTCCTCCAGAATCAGTTAAAATCAGTTTGGCATTTTTTTCTAACATCAAGAAATCCAAGTACCCTATTGGTTCAATAATTCCCAGCCTATCTGTCTTAATATGAAATTCTTCAAGCATTTTTTTTGTGCGTGGATGCAGAGGCAACAAAAGCGGGACATTATAATAGCTTACAATTTGCTTCAATCCATTAATGATTTTAGTAAGTTTTTCTTTATTGTCAACATTTTCCTGTCTATGCAATGTTGCCAAAAAGTATTCTTTTGATTTAATATTGTATTTTTCTTGTAATCTATTTCTTTTATCTAGAAGTTCAAAGCAAGAATAGAGCGTGTCTACTATAGTATTCCCAGTCACATAAACATTTTTTACTATTCCCTCTTTCATTAGATTTTCCTTTGCTTGAACTGTTGGTGCAAATAAATATTTAGATAGGTGATCAGCCACTATTCTGTTAATCTCCTCTGGCATACTACGATCATAACTTCTGAGCCCAGCTTCTACGTGTCCTATATCTATTTGTAGTTTGGCTGCTGCAAGCGCACCTGCAAGTACTGTATTTGTGTCTCCTTGGATTAATACAAGGTCGGGTCTATTTTCTGCAATAATTTTCTCTATACCTATAAGAATTTCTGCTGTTTGTTTTCCATGGGTTCCTGAACCAGTATCTAGTCTGTAATCTGGTGGTTCCAATCCCAGTTCGTCAAAGAAAACTTTCACCAAACTATTTGAATAATGCTGCCCGGTAAAAATGATACGATATTCAATATTCTTTCTCTGTAAAGCTCTAATTATAGGATATAGCTTAATAATCTCAGGTCTTGTTCCAATTATTATGTCTATTTTCATGATATTTAAGCCTCAATATTCCTCTCATTCATATCAATTTAGCATCGTTCAACACCAATAAATTTGTTTCGTCATTTAAAAATCTATAAATTGGTGTTATGATCCATCTTGGGATTTTTATTTTCGGAAGTGGTGTTCTTAAGATAAGCCATAATCTTATCACTGATAAAAACATCTTCAGTGGTGTCTTGATTATGTCTATTTTGCTTTTCATACGGTGATTATACTCTATGTGTTCCTCAGCTATCTTTCCATATTGTTTACTTCTAAATAACAATTCTACATCAAATGCCCATCCTGTCAAACCTAATTTAGGAATTATTTTGTCAATTACTGTTTTCTTAAAAATTTTCGCACCACATTGTGTGTCTTCTATATCTAAACAAAACAAAGTATTGACCAGAATATTAAAACTTCTTGATAGGAATATGCGTAATAATGGCATCTTACTTTTTGATCTAGTTCTGAATCTTGACCCTACTATACCTAAGTGGTCTTCCGAATTAATGAGCTTGTTTATTAATTTTTCATACTCCTTGTATGGTATTGATCCATCTGCATCCACATAACCAACAAACTCGCATTTAGCTTTCTTTAATCCCTCTATTATTGCTCCTCCTTTTCCCAACCTTTTATTATATTCCAAGACAGTTATTTTGTTATTTTTATTATTATTCGCTACTCTAGCAGTGTTGTCTGTCCCATCACAAATAACAACTATCTCTTTTATGCTTTTTATCGAAGAATAATCTTGGATTGTTTTAAGTATGTGGTTTTCTTCATTATGTGCAGGAATTATAAGAGATAGATTACCCATCGTATTCGCCTTCTATATGGTATGCAACTAAGCACCCTTCACTTTTATAAATTTCTGCTTGATCGGCAATCCAACTAAAATTTTCTTTATATATTGTACAAGTATCAAGTATTACATAAGTTAAATTATTGCTAATTATACAATCAATATTTTTGCAATTGTAAAGTGATTGGTATTCGCCATTCCACCAACTATAATCACTCTCTTTTGTAATGAAAATAATTTTTGGATAGCCATCCTTTTTAGCAGGGGTTATCACTCTACCATCTAGCCCAATTGATCTGCTCCAATTGTATGTCCAGTATGTCCCAGCAGGTAAATATAATGCTTTTTCTGGTACCATCTCTTTGATGTTAAGGTACTCTTCAGGAATTGAAATTGGATGTAATTGGTTTGCTAATCCAATTATCGGATAGTTGTAAATAATGACTCCGATAATAAACAATGAAAAAACAAATTTCTTCTGCTTAGTTGCTATTGAGCCCAAACCCACAGGCAATAAAAATGCATAAAAAAGTGTAATCAATTCAACAAACTTGTTACTATCTCTAAAGCCAGAAAAAAGTGGAACAAAATCAACTGCAAAATTAAATATTGGCGAAATTGGGCCAAGAGCCAATACAAAACCAATAATGGCTGCAGCAGCTAATCCATATCCAAATATTTTTTCCTCCATAACACCTAGAGTTGACAGGTAAATAAACAAAACAACTGCCAAAACAAAAGCAACATACGGCAAAGTGTTATAACTAAGCAAAAGCCCTGCCTCCCTCCAAGAACCAAACTGGGCAGCTGTTTTCAAAAATACATTAAATGAAATAGAACCACTTGGACTGAAAAAACCAATATCACCTGAATCAATAGAGGAAAAGACAGAAGCCTGAGGAAGAATGAAAAATGCTGCAATCCAATATAAATTCAACAAAACAAAAGCCCCAAAAAAATACGGTACAGTCTCAATTATTTTTTTCTGATTTTTCTTATTTAAAAAATAGAAAAACCCAACCACAAAAAACAAAATAAAATGAAGAACAATCCCATGTATCTGGACAAAAGTTGACAACGTCAAAAATACTGCAGCCAAAATAGCATTATCTCTATTTGGTTCATCAAAATATTTCTTTGTAAAAAACAAAAACAACGGAGCCAATAAAATATTGAAGACAACTCCAAATTGCCCCATCATTATTCTTTCATAAACAAATGGAGAGAAACAAAGAATCGCTACTGCCAACAAATACTTCAGTTTGTCTTCTTTAAAAAATAAATAAAGCCCTGCTGATCCACAGGCAAACATCGATAAAAAGTACAATTTAGAAAAAATTCCAGAAGCCGCATGCCCAAATAACAAAATAAAAGGAACTTGGATAAGAAAATAAGGTATTTTCTTTACAGTTATCCAATCTTGAAGAAAAAAATCAGAAAAGTGTTCCAAAGGCCAAAGACTGACGTATCCACCATTCCAATCTAAATAGATAAATTCGCCTGAAGAAAGGAAAAATTGATAGAGAATAGCAAAACAGGCAATCAAGCCAGGCAGGACTGCCCAAGCAATTTCTTTCCAATTACGCATGTTTTTAATTTATCTTGAATGTTTATAATTTGTGTTGAATCAGAAATTTTTTGTTATTATCTTTTTTCTATTAGTTGCATCAATACTAACAGCCCAAATAATGTGGAAAAATTCAATATCATCTGAATTAGCTTTAATTCCTTATTTACTTTTCATACCATTATTCTTCATAAAAAAAATAGATGGAAGATGGTTCATTGTTGGAGCCTTGGGATTTCTTATACTATCAGGGTTAATCTTAATTTTAAAAAATAGTGAAAAATTAGCAAATCTTTCTGCAATTCATGCATATTACTCTCTAACAGCAGGAGTAATTTTGATGATAATAGAAATGATCACAAAAAGAACTGACAAAGAACTTTATTTTATCGAATGGAAAGACATAAAATTCAAAACACCAACAGTACATTTCAATAGAATACCTCGAATGCAAAAAGTTCATTACAGTAGCGGTAAAAAAATATCTGTTCCAAAAATCCAATTAAACCTCATCTTAAATGCATTTAACTTTCTAGCAGACTGGTTCTGGGAACTAGCAATTTTCACATCAGTTATGTTCGGAGGTTTATTATTTTTAATTCTAAAAAAATTCGATGAACCAATCTATTTCATTGGAATTGAAAGAGAACTTGCACCATTCTTAATCGGTTCATTACTCTTAACACTAATTGCAGGATACTTAAGATACAAAGATCATCTAAAACAAAACAAAAACTACGATCTAATGAAAAATGCAGGATTTTTCTCTTTTGCAAATATCATTGGAAATGCATTCAATTTTATTTTCCATTTCTATGTTGCAAGATTTATCACAATAACAGAATATGGAGTTTTAAACGCATTAATTGCAGCAATTTCATTATTCCTTCTTCCAATCGGTAGTTTCTCTGCATTAATAGTAAAACAAATAGCAAAAGAAGACAATAAAGAAAAAATCTCAGGAATTGCAAAGGCAACCATAAAAACTGCCATTCTCCTTTCATTGTTTATAATGGCAGTTTTATTCATAGCAAAAGAACCATTACAAGACTATTTTCATATCACTGATGATCTAATTATTTTCTTGTTTGTAATAAATGTTGGATTACTTCTGATTTCAAATACACTAAACGGTATTTTACAAGGTTTACAAAGATTTTTCATCTCAGGTTCTGTTTTCATTTTCTCTTCAGGTGTTAAACTTGCAATAATGTTCTATTTGGTGGCAATAGTAAGCTTAGGTTTAGTTGGTGCAGTTACAGCCTATGCTGTTATTCCACTAGTTACTATCGTACTAATCTTCTATTTTGTACATTCATTCTTACTTCAAAAATCAGAAAGCTTCAATATTTTCAAATTAAAAAGAGAATATCTTGCAATAGTGGCAATAGATATTGGTTTATTCCTTGCATTAAGTGGAGATTTATTAGTTTTAGGAAATTTATTTCCAAATGATGATCTTGGTTTTTACGCGGCAGCTTCTGTTATTGCTAAAATACTAACATTTGCTTTACTTCCATTTGCAAATGTTGCTTTCCCAAAAATAGTTTCTCAAATCAAAACAGGTTCAGAAAAGGCAACTTTTTGGCTAACTTTAACTGGAGTTCTACTTGGAGGGTTGGTCTTCCTTGCTGTCTATTATATATTAGGGCATCATATAATTTCATTTGTATACTCAACAAAATACACAGAAGCAATGCAATTTTTACTAATTCTAACGGTTTCTGCGATTTTTTATACTGCAAACATGGTAATCTCAAGATATATGATTGCACATGAAAAAAGAGCATACTCTATTTTTGCATTCTTAATTCCAATAATTGGACTTGTATCAATTTACATCTTACTTCCAGCAATTCAAGACGTTCCATTTTTCATGCTAGGTATAAATCTACTATTGGCAATTATCGGATTGATATTCGTCACTAAGAAGTAACTTTTATAAACATTCACCACAAGTTCTATTCTGATTCATATGTTAAATAAAAAAATTCTAGCTCTTTTTGTAGCATTGGCAGTTGTATTTGTTTTAGTTGTAATACCAAGCAATGCTTTGTCAGTTTTGTGGACGTATGTTCAGTATAATTCATCATCTGGTATGGTGGATTATATATTATCCATCCCAATTGAAAATTACGAAGCTATTGAACTTGGTGATCCCCCTATTTTATTTATAAGTAGTGATGGTGGGAGTAGTTGGCAAGAACTTTCTTGGGGAATTGATTATAGTGCATATGGTGTAATGTATTGGTTACAACCAGGTTATGGATACGGAAATGCTAGTGGGTATGGGTACGGATATGATTACGGTCCTTTCCCAGGTGGATTTGACCATATGTTCTATTATCCTGGAACGTATGGTACTGCATATGCATATGGGGATTTGTTTGAAGGTTATGGTTATGGTTATCCAGACGGAGAATTAGTAGTATCTGGAACAATCAATACTTCAAATTACGCACCAGGAACTTATAGAATTAGAGCAGCATTTATTGTTACTACCTTAGATGGTGAACATGCTTTCTACAGTGATGAAGAAATCTTCACAATCCCAGGTGGAAACAACAATGGTGGCCAATCAGATCCAGAACTTTCTATTGAATTTGAAACTGATTGTTACAATCATACAATCATTGTAACAAGTGGTAATAATCTAATATCAAATGCAAAAGTTGTAGTCAATGGAGATACAATAGGTTATACAGATGAAAACGGTGAAATAGAATTTGAAGGATGCACTGATTCAGTAATAATCCGTGCAACCAAAAGCGGTTATGATTCAGCATTATACAAAGAAGACTTAGACTGTGATTGCAGCGAATCTGGACAAGAAGAACCTGATTGTACTACTGACCAAAACTGTGCATACAATGAAGTGTGCACTTCAGGCGAATGCACACCAATAACATGCGACTGCGGAACAATCCAAGATCATGAATGTGTTTCCTATGAATGCTGTTCAGATTCAGAATGTTCTACAGGCTATTCATGTATATCAAACACATGCGAACAAACTCCAGAAGATGAATGTTCAACTGATGCAGACTGTGCTGAAACACAATACTGCTCAAACGGAAGCTGTCTTGAAGTAACAGGAGATTGTGGTTATATTGCAAATCATGCATTCGTAGCATACGAATGTGGTACAGATGCAAACTGCCCAACATGTACAGATGGTCTTTGCATCAACAATGAATGTGTTGCAAATGATCTTACTTGTGAAGATGGTTTAGTTGGAGGCACAGCAAATTGTGCAGCAACAGAAGATAATGCTCCTTGTGCAAACTGTGAATATGAAGTAACAACTCCTGATGGTCAAACTCTAACAGGAACAACAGATGAAAATGGTAACTTTAATCTACCATTAAACCTTGTTGGTACCTATACAGTTTCACTCATTAAAGGTGGAGTTGAAGTATCCTCAACTGAAGTAACTTCAAGTCAAACTACAGTTGTTGACGATGATAAACCACCAGTTGTTGGTTCTGATCCAATGCAGTTTATTTTCTTAGCAGTAATTTTGTTGTTACTGGCTGCAATAGTGATATACTGGTATAGTACAAGGGGAAAAAAGAGTAAACACAAATAATTTTTTTCTTATTTTTTTAAATTTTAATTCTCTAAGGAAAAAAACAAAAGCTTATAAATCTCTTTTTTAAGTTATTATCGGATTCATATGTTAAACAAAAAAATTCTCGCGCTCTTTGTAGCATTGGCAGTTGTATTTGTTTTAGTTGTAATACCAAGCAATGCTTTGTCAGTTGTTTGGGATTATCTTGTATATAACACTACTAGCGATACTGTTGATTTCGTGTTAAACATCTCATTGAATACTAATGAATTGATCGATAATCCTATGGTCAGTATATTCTTCTTTAATACAACAAGTGGGCAATGGGAAGATATTACTTCGCTTGCAGACTTTGCCTGTTCTTATGGTAATAACCTCATTCAAGTGCCTGGTTATGGCTATTCTTATGGATACGGCTATGGCGATTTTGTTGAAGCTTTTACACCATCTTATTTCGGTTACGGTGGTTATGGCTATTCCTATGGATACGGCTATGGTGATGGGTGGTTTGCTACTGCACCAGATTCCATGGTTTGTACAGGTGATATAAATGTGTCCTCATTTGAACCAGGGACATACGACATAAGAGCAGTTCTTATTGTTGACAGTACATTTGGTCAACATGCTTTCTATAGCGACACTGGTCAGTTTACAAAAACTTTTTCATCACCCCCAGTATTAAACCTAATCCAACCAGCAGATGAATATTATACTGGTTTAACTTCAGTTAATTGGAGCTTTAATGTTAGTGATGATAGTAATTCCACTAACTGTACTGTCAATCTAAACGGAATTCCAAATCAAACAAGAACAAATCTAGCTAACGCGCAATACAATGGCGCATTCACTGGTTTACCAGATGGAGAATACAATTGGAGTGTTAACTGTACTGACGGTGTAACTCCGGTATTTTCTGAAGTAAGAGACTTCACAGTTGATACTGAAGATCCAATTGTAACACTAGTCTCACCAGATGATGGAGATGAAACAACTGATAGAACTCCAGCATTTAGATATACATTTACTGATGATCTTTCTCCAACTGCAGAATGTTCATTATACGTTGATGATGAACTAGAAGGAACTGATACAGAAGAAGAAGGTGCAACTGGTCAGATAGTCTCATCAACTTTAGACTTAGGAGATCATGAATGGTATGTTGAATGTACTGATGAAGGTGGAAACTCTGACACAAGCTCAACCTGGGATCTTACAATCATCTCAGGAGGCGGTGGCGGAGGAGGAGGCGGTGGCGGTGGTAGTGGTGGAGCTGCTACAACTGATCAAAACGTTACTGTTCCACATGACGACGACGACGAATGTAACAAAGATTCACAATGTGCAGCTGATGAAGCATGCTTTGGTGGAGAATGTACTGAGGTAACAGGCATCTGTGGTTATGCAGCAAATCATAAATGGAATTATTACGACTGCTGTGATGATTCTGGCTGTGATGCTGGTTACACCTGTGTAAGCCATGTATGTAATGCATTGCCTCCTGAGGACGAATGTACAACTGATGCAGACTGCGATGCAGGACAAGCTTGTGTAAGGGGAACTTGTCAAAATAAAGTCAACCAATCAACTACAATCAACCCACAAGTAGAATGTACAACTGACAGTGAATGTGGACTGGGTGAGAATTGTGTGGAGAATGTATGTACTCAGCCAACACAAGGATGTTTCCAAATCCTTGGTATATGCTGGTATTATCTTGCTGGTGCATTAGTGCTATTACTACTGGGTGGTTTGTTACTACTAGGTGGTGGAGCAGCTTTATGGGCATCTCAGGGCCAACATCCAAAGAAATACAATTTCAAAGAAAGAGAACACCACAGAAAAAGACACTATAAGCATCACAGAAAGCACAAAAAATAATCTTTTTTCTTATTTTTTATCTAATTTTTCTGTCTTACATGCTCCTCAAAAAGATTTATAAAGATCGTAGCTTTTGTCTATAGTGAGTGAGGCTTATGTTAAATAAAAAAATTCTAGCTCTTTTTGTAGCATTGGCAGTTGTATTTGTTTTAGTTGTAATACCAAGTAATGCTCTTTCAGTTGTTTGGGATTACATAGTCTATAATGGTACTGCAGATGCAATTGATTTCCAACTTAATGTTTCTCTAGAAAATTCTGAATTTGTGAATATTGATGATGTAAAAATTTTCACTAATGCTAGCGGTAGTTGGGAGGAAGTTCCTGCTTCTTTAGATTGGGATTATGTTCAAATGGGCCTCACACCATCTGATGGCTATGGTTATGGGGCATATGGATATGGTTATGGAGATTTTGTTGGTCCTTTCTTAACAAGTTATCTTGGCTATGGTGGATATGGATATGCTTATGGTTATGATAATGGTTATAGGGCCGTCGGTGGACCTGGTTTAATATTAATAAATGGGCAATTTAATGCAACTGGAATACCTCCAGGAAAATATTATCTCAAAGCAGTTGTTATTGTGAATACTCCAACTGGCCAGCATGCTTTCTATAGTGATGTTTATGATGTAACCATACCAACCTTACGTTTCCTTCACTTTACTGATAATGGTGTGATAAATAGAGATTACATAAAAGCAATGATTGATGCAGATGATGAGTATAAAAATTTCACTTATTATCTTTACAATGATTCTGGTTTTGTGAATAAATCATATTTAGCAAGTGAAACTGTTGGAGTTGCAACTGGAATTGCATATACTTGTTTCCTAAAAACAAACGGTTCAGTCCAATGCCAAGGTTACAATCCCAGTGGTGAAGCGAATAATTACACTGGTAATGATGTAGTCCAAGTTTCTGCAGGTTATCACCATACTTGTTTCCTCAAAGCAAACGGTTCAGTCCAATGCCAAGGTCAAAATGGTTTTGGTCAATCAAATAATTATAGTGGTAATGATGCTATACAGGTTACTACACAAGAATACCATACTTGTTTCCTCAAAGCAAACGGTTCAGTCCAATGTCAAGGAGATAATTGGGATGGAAGAGCAAATAATTACACTGGTAATGATGTAGTCCAAGTTTCCGCAGGCTGGTATCATACATGTTTCCTAAAAGCAAACGGTTCAGTCCAATGTCAAGGCCAAAATCCCGATGGTGGGGCAAATAACTACTTTGGTAATGACGTAATCCAAGTTTCCGCAGGCCATCAATATACCTGTTTCCTAAAAGCAAATCGTTCAGTCCAATGCCAAGGTTACAATGACTATGGCAGAGCAAATAATTATTCTGGTACGGATGCTATTCAAATATCTACAAACCAAGACCATATGTGTATTCTAAAGGCAAACGGTTCAGTCCAATGCCAAGGTCAAAACGATTCCGGTTCTACTGATCCATATATTGGTAATGACGTAATCCAAGTTTCCGCAGGTGAACAACATACCTGTTTCCTCAAAGCAAACGGTTCAGTCCAATGCCAAGGTGACAATGACTATGGCCTGGCAAACAATTATTCAGGAACAGATGTTCAAAAAGCGCCATTCCATGTTTTCAATCATCTACCAGAAGGAAGATATTATCTAAATGCAACTGCATGTGATCTTTCTGGTGATTGCGATTCAACTGAAACTAGAACAATAATAATAGATGCAATTCCACCACAAGAACCAGTGATAACATTTAATCATCCATATTACGGATGGACAACTAACAATAATGGATCATACAATATAGATGTAATTGTGAATGGTACACTATCAGAAAGTATTGAATCAATTGAATTTTATCTTGATTCAAGTACCTATGGTTTACAATATCTAGGGGATGAATCGCTCTGTTCACCAGTTGGTCTTATTTACTATTGTTCATTTTCACCAGCTGCTCCTGGAGGAGGTTGGGCAGAAGATGGATATGAACTATGGGTTGAAGTAGAATATGGTGGCTATTACGATACTGATGATTCAGTATACTTTATAATCGACGTTACAGCACCAGAAATAGAATTATACAATCCAATAAATGAATACAATACTTCAAACACAACACCAAATTCTGCTAGTATACTATTCAATTTCTCAGCAGATGATAATATGTTTGATGAAAGTGAATGTGTAATTTATGTAGATGGTATTGTACTTAGTCCTCCAGATGAGATTATCACAACTGATGATCCAACAATGCATTGGCAGGGTTTTGGTCTTCCAACTTCTGAAGGAAAACACGAATGGTACCTAAACTGCACTGATAAAGCTGATAACTGGAATATAAGCGAAACAAGAAACTTTACAATAGATTCAATTCCTCCACATATCACAATGAATGCGCCAACAGATGGTTATGAAAAGAACTTCACAGATGTTGTTCAGCTTAATGTTACAGTTACTGATAATCTTGCAGACCAACTTAATTGTAGCTGGATGATTAATGGTGTAGAAGTATCACTTGGACTTGTAGCAAATGATTCAATACTAAACCTAACCCGATCAAACGAACCATATGAAGGAAAATACTATTGGAATATGACTTGTATTGATGAGATTGGAAACCAAAATACAAGTGAAACTTGGTATTATTTGATAAATGATAGCACTGCTCCAACTGTGAATCTAATCTCTCCAGCTACAGGCTATTCAACAACAGACAGAACACCAACAATGGAGTTTAATTTCACAGATCCATACTCTCCAACTGCAGTTTGTACATTATATGTTGGTGGAACTGCAAAAGGCTCAAAAACTGTAGATAATGCAACGAATGATGAAATAACATCAACAACACTTTCAGTTGGCAGTTACACTTGGTACATATCCTGTACTGATCTTGGTGATAATGTTGGTAATTCATCAACACGTTCAATTACCATAAACTCGGTGCCAGGCCAAGGAGGCGGTGGCGGAGGTAGTGGCTCTGTTGACACTGATAGAAACACTACAATTCCACACATAAACAATACTCCTTCCGTATCATGCAACAAGGACTCTCAATGTCTAGGAAGCCAAGCATGTCTTGGTGAAAGCTGCCAAGAACTAACTGGAATTTGCGGTTATGCAGCAAATCATAAATGGAATTATTACGACTGCTGTGATGATGCAGCCTGTGGCGAAGGTTATGGTTGCTTTAGTAATAGTTGTTATCCAATCCCACAGCAAGAATGTTCAGTTGATGGAGATTGCAGCGAAGGACAAAAATGTGTGAATGGTTATTGTAAACAGCAAACCACAACTAACACATCAACAATTCCAAAAGAATGTACAAAAGACAGTGAATGTGAAGCAGGCAAACTTTGCGTTAATTACCAATGTACTTCAATTGAAGTTCAACCAGATCAATGCTGTCCATTTGGTATTTGCGGTCCAAAAATATTTGGCGTCTGCTGGTACTATATAAATGTTTTAATATTGATTGTAATCTTATTAGGCATAACTGTACTATGGGGTGGCATGTCAATACATAATCACCACAAACCTCATCACAGACGTTACAAATACAAGAGGAGACACAAACATGAATAAATCTTTGATTTTTTTATTCTTATTAATTGGAATATATCTGGCAAGTGCTGAAGAGTACGAGCACCCATTATTTGCAACTTCCTATGCAAATGCTAATGATAATGTGACGTTATATCGTTTTAGGATTTTGAATAATGAAACTACTCAAACATTGCCATTTAGGGTTTGGCTTACCAGTGATATGAATTGGTTTGATCCGTCAATATTTAGCTATGCACTACAACCTGATGGTTCGGATCAAGGTAAACCATACTGGGACTTACCACCAATATATCCAAATGAAAGCTCTGAAATTTCTTTTACAGTAAATAGGACTGTTGGGCTCCCAGACAGAATATCAGTTTCCACACAACAAATAGATAGATGGAGTGGAGAATGTAGTGATTTTGCACCATATAATGGTTCAAGTTCATCAAAAGTGAAAATACAAACCTATCTTCAGTCATTAAACAAATCCGGAAATGTTACACTTTATTATGAAGAAGGGGATTATGCAATCGCATATCTTGAATACTACAAAACATATGCAGTTTTCACCATAAATAATATCACGATGGTGGATGATGAAACTATAATCTCAAGTTTAGCATCAAATTATACTAAAAAAGTAGCAACTCCTGTTTCTGTAGATTTATCTGAAATAACTTCAGCATTTGAAGGATCAGTTACTTTGAAAGCAGATGCAGAAGCAGAATGTTATCGGATAAGCGGTATGGATAGAAATCCATGTGTTGACCGTGATAGTTGTCTTTATGCCTGTTTCTCAGTTCCAGTGTGTTCCAATATAGGTCAAGTTGGCTGGGATTTTATGGACACACTATTAGACTTTAATCAAACAGTATCAACTACCAATTTAAAGCTAGATCAAATGATAGTATCAAGTGCTGATTTTGAAAACTCTCCAACATATGAAAAAGCAGAAGCATTATTGGAAGAGATGATTGACCTTAACAGGCAAGAAACTGAGGTCATCTATCATCCACTTTACATATCATATGGTTTTTGTCCTCCTGCAGAATATGGGATTCCCCAACAATTAGGTGCAAGAAGAATATTACTAGATTATTTAGAAGAAAATTGTATTTATGGTAAGGAAAACTTTATTGTAGAAGAAAGTTTACACACTGCTGAAGTTTTAGCACCTCCAAAGCCAAAACCACCAGTCAATGTTAATCAAACAATTAATACGTCAACAAATACCTCCATTCCAAATGTAACGATTACTAATAATACTATTCAGAACACCTCTCAGAATACAACTGAATGCTGCATTGGCAGTATTTGTTCAATCGGGGGGGTAAAAACAATTGCAGGAATCTGTTGGCAGTGGGCAACAATAGGAGTTGTTCTAATTTTGGCAATCGTCTTCTATATAACAAAACCAAAAAGAAGATAAATTGTGATTAGTGTGGAATTCGATGAAGACTTAGCAGCTATTCATGCTTATTTGTGTGCAGACGGTTATGTTATAAAAAACCCACCCTCCCAGAAACACAAGTATTACCACATTGGTCTTAGAAATACTAATTATGTTTTGTTGGAGGATTTTCAAAAAAGATTTTATCGATACTTTGGCATAACTCCCATCATAAAATTTGGGAGAGCGAAGATACAGAATAAATTGATATATGAAAAACTGACTGAACGTTATACTTATTATTCTGATAAATGGAATATGCCAAAATTAAATAAGAAATATCTAAGTTATTGGCTCAGGGCATATTTTGATTGTGATGGTTGGGTCTACGTTCTTAAGGCTAAGAATAGAAAAATAAGTTTAGATTCGATCAATCACACTGGTCTTTTAGAGATACAAAATTCACTCTTCAAAACTTTTCTCATTAAATCTATCATTAAAAAGAGGAAAAATAGACATATTTGGTCATTGTCAATATTCGGTAAAGATAATATTGAGAGATTTGCTAAAAACATTGGATTTTTGCACCCAAAAAAGAAGAAAAAACTAAATGAAGCCATTCTCTCCTATGTGGATTATAATTGGTTAATCCCAGAAAACAAACCAGCATTGATCAAGTTTATAAAAACCAGAGGGAGATTGTCTAAAAAAAGAGGGCAGGTTAGATTTAATTCTATTTTAAAAACTAATTTGTCTCGATTTAAATCAATTCTTAATAAATTCGGTACCAAATCAATTATATCTAAAAAGTTCTTTAATGGTAATAAAAACGGATACTATACATTATCAATCAAGTTGAATGATATAGATAAATGGAGGTAACTGAATGGGATTTGGAAAAAATATCAAAAAACCCAATTTCAAAAAAATAAGCGATTACATCTGGGAAATTGGAACCGATTATAAAGAAGGAATGAAAGTTCCAGCCAGGATATATGCTAGTAAAAATATCCTTGATCAGATGGACATGAACGTCTATGATCAGGTTACAAATGTTGCAACTTTACCAGGTATTGTGAACTACGCCTATTGCATGCCCGACGGCCACATTTCTTTTGATTAAAAAGAAAGGCAAATCCGGGTATGGATTTCCAATAGGTGGAGTTGCTGCCATGGACATTAATGAAAATGGAGTAATTTCACCAGGTGGTATTGGATTCGACATTAATTGTGTCCATCCAGATACTAAAATACTTGCAGAATATGGCTATTATAAAAAAATAAAGGATTTTCAAGATGATTTCTCTGAGGAAAGATTATCCTGTATGGATTTGGCAGATAATAAAAAGAAATCTGCAAATCCCATACTAACTCTATGCAAAAAAGCAGATTCGCCAGTATTATCTATAAGAACAAAAACTGGTCAAGAAATACTAGTTTCTGCAGATCATCCCTTACTTTCGGATAATGGTTTTAAGGAGGCCGGAGATCTAAAAGAAGGTGATAGTTTGCTTATCCATCCCTTTGTTGGTATTGAATATGAGGTTCCAAAAGATTATACAATACTAGATGAAAAAGATGTAATCAATCTGGTCGGTAATAGAAAAAAATTAATTGCCAAACTAAAAGCAGAAGGTCTACTACCGCTAAAATCAAATTCAAAAAATCTTCCAATTCTTGCAAAATTAGTTGGTTTTATAACTGGAGATGGGTGGGTAGGTTCTTATTATTCTAAAAAAAGAGCAATGGATATCTGGTCAACCAGAATAATCGGCAAACAGGAGGATTTGGAAAAAATACGGGAGGATCTTTTACAATTGGGGTACGAAACCAATTTTATCCGAACAAACAAATACTCCAGCAAAGTGAATCTCGAAGATGGAACTGATCGGGCAATAACAGGCGAATCAACACAATTGTATCTTAATTCTCAATCATTAAGTGTACTTCTTCATTTACTCGGAGTGCCTAAAGGTAATAAATCTAGAACTAAAACATCAATACCAAAATGGGTTAAACATGCACCATTATGGATAAAACGTTTATATCTGGCAGGATTATTTGGTGCCGAACTTAGTAAACCAGCTCAAAGAAAAAATGAAGAATTCAGCTTCATAGAGCCTAACTTTAGCCAAAATAAGATTGATAGTTTAAAACAGGACAATCTTAATTTTATGTTAGATCTAACCAATCTGCTTCTGGATTTTGGGGTGAGAGTGAATAAGATATATGAACAGAAAGGAGTTGTGAATGTTAGGGGTGAGAGGACCCATAAGCTTGCATTAAGAATTTCTGCCAAACCTGAAAATCTTATTCGATTGTGGGGTACCATAGGTTATGAATATTGCCACGAAAGAACTGTGTGTTCAATGCTTGCTATTTCTTATTTGAACTATAAGGTTGCTGTTTTAGAAAAAACGGATGTAGAAAATGAGCAATCATCGGGAGCACAAAAAACAATTTCCCGAATTCGGATTGGTTCGTCATTTCCAACTTTCAAAGAATTTATCGAACAACATATTGTAAAAAATTCCGTATTCATAAAAGATGAAATATCAGACATCAAATTTTCAAATTATGGTGGATATGTTTACGACTTTACTATGAATGACAAAAACCATAATTTTATTGCAAATAATATCGTGTCTCATAATTGTGGAATGCGTATCATCCGTACAAACTTAACCTACAAGGATGTCCAGCCAAAATTAAGAGAACTAATTGATAAATTATTCAGAAGTGTACCAGCCGGAGTTGGAAGCAAAGGGTTTGTGAAATTAGATGCATCAACATTCAGAAAAGTAATTGAAGAAGGATCAGAATGGTGTATAGACCAAGGATATGGTTGGAAAGAAGATTTGGAAGTAACTGAATTAGGCGGTAGAGAAAAAGATGCAGATAATAGAACTGTAAGCGATAAAGCAGTTCAAAGGGGAAAAGACCAAATCGGTACATTGGGAAGCGGAAATCATTATCTAGAAATCCAAAGAGTTCTAGAAGAAAACATTATCGACAAGCAATTAGCTAAAAAGTGGGGTATTTTCCCAGATCAGATAGTTGTTATGTTCCACTGTGGAAGCAGAGGATTTGGTCATCAAGTTGCAACAGATTATCTTAATCTATTCCTAGATGTGATGAATTCAAAATATAAAATAAAAATATTAGATAGAGAACTTGCATGTGCACCATTTAATTCTCCAGAAGGTCAGAATTATTTCTCTGGAATGAAATGTGCTATGAATATGAGTTTTGCCAACAGACAAACAATTCTACATCAAGTAAGAAAGGTTTTTTCAGATGTATTTGCAACTGATGCTGAAAAACTTGGTTTGCATCAAATATACGACGTTTCACATAATCGCGCGTCAATTGAAAAACATGATGTTGACGGAACTATGAAAGAATTAATTGTACACAGAAAAGGTGCAACTGCGGCTTTTGGACCAAATAGGCCAGAAGTAACAGCAAAATACAGAGAGGATGGTCAGCCAGTTATTATTGGCGGTAGTATGGAAACTGGTTCATATTTGCTTGTTGGTGCAGAAACAGGTGCACAAACATGGTTTACAACTGCTCATGGCTCAGGAAGAACAATGAGCAGAACAGAAGCAAAAAGAAGGTATAGGGGAGACCAATTGCAAAAAGACATGGAACAACATGGTATTCTAGTGAAAACAAATTCACTGGCAGGACTTGCTGAAGAAGCAGGAGCTGCATACAAAGATATAGATGAAGTTATTGAATCTGCTCATTCTGCAGGTATCTCTAAAAAAGTTGTTAAGTTAATTCCAATAGCTAACGTGAAGGGCTAACTTCATGTTCCTGAGGATTTGGTCCCCCAGTGAACATTCCTAATTTTTTAATTAAATATTCTTTGCATACCAAATTGAATTCAGAATATGCAAAGGTTGATTTCATAATTGATGAATTTGATGGGCGGATGTTTTCAGAATTATAACTGCATCCTTTGAAATAACCAATTTCAAGATCACCTTCACCCTGCCCAACAAGATGGCCCCACCACTGTTCAGCAGTTGATTGGTTTGGTGCACAATTTGGATAGCCAGAAGCATTCTTTCCACCAGTATAGAAATACTCATCTTTCAAATCACCAAAACTATGGCCAAATTCATGAACAAGCATAGTTATGGAAAAAGGATCGAATTTACCTTCTGAAGAGTATGAATGGGATAGGTATGCTTTGTTTGATCCCCATGAACCATAGGATTGGCAGTTGGCATTGCAAAGATAAATTGGGTATGTATTGGGCAAATTACATGTTTTTTCAACATCACTTATGCAATAATAACTACAGTAATTATTTCCACTTATTTGGCTAGGTTCAGTAAGTAGTTGTGACGATGGAATATACCAAAAATTAAATCTATCTTTGTATAATGAAAATGGATCTATACCTAATAATCCATTGAAGATCATTGTTTTTGTTTCTTCAATAAGTTCAAATCCTTCTTCAGTACGCAACCTATGTTTTTTTTCTATTGTAGTTGTGAGTCCAGTGCCATTAAAATCTACATAATATGGAAGTATGGTTACCATATCTTCTTGTGACATGTTGAATGCAACAAAAACAACATTGATTCTGTCGAGATCTGGATTATTGTGCCCAGGTATTATCTCAAGGCAAGTTTGGTCTTGGGCTATTATCGTATTTTGTGTTAATAAAAATACAATTGCAATAACTACAACAATGATAGGTGGAACTAAATAAACTAATCTCATGATTTATTATCAAGAATTAGATTAAATACATTTTTGGTGAATTAGGATTCATGAAAACTCCAGTAACAATAGTAACGGGATATCTTGGTTCTGGCAAAACCACTCTTCTTCGCAAAATTATTGGTGAAACAAAGAAAAAAATCGCCATTTTAATGAATGAATTTGGTAATATTGCTATCGACGGAAAAATAATCGAAGGAAAAAACATCAAAATCACAGAATTAGCAGGTGGTTGTGTCTGCTGTTCATTGGCAGGAGAACTAGAAGAGGCTATGAAAGAAATAATCAAAACAGTGAATCCAGATTGGATGATTGTTGAAACAACTGGAGTAGCAGAACCTTCTGCTTTGGCATATGATGTAATGAAGAATATCGAAGGGGTTAGGTTGGATGCTATTGTTACGGTGGTTGATGCTGATGCTTTGGTTAAATTCACAAACCTAGGGCACACAGGTACCGAACAAATAGAACTTGCAGATGTTCTAATTGTCAACAAATCAGATCTAGTAACAAGAGAACAATTGGTTGGAATCAAACAAAAACTAACAACAATGAATTATAGGGCAATTCAGGTTGAAACCAGATATTGCCAGGTTGATCTTGATTTTATCTTTGGTGTTGAAAGAGAAGAAATACCAACATATACTCATGGGCATAGGCCAGAATTTCAATATTTTGATTTTGTTTCTGATAAAACATTCAATTATGAAAAACTAGAGAAGTTTTTTGAAGAACTTCCCAAAGAAATCTACAGAAGTAAAGGCTTTCTACTTACTGATAAAGGAACTTTTTTAGTAAATCATGTCGCCGGAAGAGTTGTTTTTGATAGTTTTAAAACAGAAAAAAACGAATTGGTTTTCATCGGGAATAATATTAAACAACATGAAAAAGCAGTAAAACAAAAATTAGAACAATGTATTTAATTAGTTCCTAAAAAGAAATGTTTGGATGAACCAAAGCTTCGATGATCTGTTTGCCAAGCGTATGAGAAGCCGCGGTGACTGGTTGCGCTTTTTGAAAAACAACATTGTTGCATGGCAACAATGTGCCAATTGTTCGACTTATCGAACAATAAGGAAGCGCGCAAAAATTGGTTTTGCTAATTTGTCCAAATACAAAATAAACAGGGTTTGAGGGACATCCCCTTGAGTGAACAAATATGCCTTACAAATTTATAGATGGAGTAACAATGGCTGATATTGCATTCGAAGCAACTGGGAAAAGTTTAGAAGAATTACTGGAAAGTTCGGGTCAGGCGTTAATGAATACCCAAGTGTCTGATTTGAAAAAAATAAAACCAAAAATAGAAAAAAAAATCGAGATGAAAAGCCAGAATGAAGAAAGATTGGTTCATGATTTTCTTCAGGAACTGATTTTTCTTAAAGATGCAGAACTTTTACTTGTAAGTAAGTATAAGATGAAAATTTACAGAACAGAAGTTGGAATAATACTGAAAGCTGTTCTGAAAGGAGAACCAATCGACAATACAAGGCATGAAATGTTAGTCGATGTGAAGGCAGTTAGTTGGCACAAATTCGAAGTAAAAAGAGAAAATAAAATGTGGAAAGCATTTGTAATTTTGGATGTCTAATTAAAAAGTTTATATGATAAATAAATTCATGAGAAAAGTACTTGTTCTTGGAGCAGCGGGTAGGGACTTTCATAACTATAACATCTTCTTTAGAAATAACAAAAATTACCAAGTAATTGGATTCACAGCAACTCAGATACCCAATATAACTGGAAGAAAATATCCAAAAGAGCTAGCAGGAAAACTATATCCAAAAGGCATTCCAATCTTTGATGAAAAAAATATGGAGGATTTAATTGAAAAATATGAAATAGATGAAGTTTATTTTTCCTATTCTGATGTTTCCCATGATTATGTGATGCATTTAGCTTCAAGGGCACAAGCAAAGGGAGCCAGTTTCATCCTGCTTGGTCCAAGGGAGACAATGCTGAAAAGCACAAAAAAAGTAATTGCAGTTACTGCAGTTAGAACTGGATGTGGAAAAAGCCCATTATCTCAGAAAATCTGCAAAATCCTAGTAAAAAATAAGAAAAGAGTTGCAGTCATAAGGCATCCAATGCCATATGGCGATCTAACTAAACAAGAAGTCCAGAGATTTGCCAGCTTAGAAGACTTAGACAAGCACAAATGTACAATTGAAGAAAGGGAAGAATATGAGCCACATATACTAAACAAAACCATTGTTTATGCTGGGGTTGATTATGAAAAAATACTAAGAGAAGCAGAGAAAGAAGCAGATATTATCTTGTGGGATGGTGGAAATAACGATCTCTCATTCATAAAACCAGATCTTCATTTTGTTCTTGCAGATGCATTAAGACCAGGTCATGAACTATGGTACTACCCTGGAGAATCAAATTTCAGATCTGCCCATGTAATTGTAATAAACAAAGTAAGTGAAAACCCATCTGATGTTAAAAGAATACTTATAAATGCAAATAAAGCAAATCCAAAAGCAAGAATAATAGAAACAGATATGGAATTGACTCCATCTGAAGATATGCTAATTTATGGGAAGAAGGTTGTAGTTATAGAGGACGGGCCAACAGTTACCCATGGTGGAATGAAATTCGGGGCAGGATTTGAGTATGCTGCAAGAAATGGCGCGGAAATATTAGATCCACGTGGATTTGCCGTTGGAAGCCTCAAGGATATTTATAAAAAATTCGATCATTTGGGGAACATTGTTCCTGCAATGGGGTATTATGGGAAGCAAATAGAAGAACTTACACAAACCATAAACAACAGCAATGCAGATCTTGTTGTTTCAGGTACTCCTGTTGATATCACAAGGGTTGTTAAGACCAATATTCCAGTTTTGCACATATCTTATAGCATTAGAGAAAGAGAGCCAGCTATAGAAAAAATAATCAAAAGTTTCCTATGATCTATTCTCCCCTTTATACTGTCCTTCATAAAGTTCATCTGTTGCTTCAACAAGCTTTATGAAAACCATCTGGCCAATTTTTGCATTTTTCTTTAGCACAATACCATGATTATTATGGACAACTAAAAGAGCCTCACTTCTCCCTTCATATCCTGGATCCCAAACAGCACAATTTAATCCTACTCCACATCTTAAAAGCGAAGAACGAGGAAAACAAAGTCCAACAACATCCTTTGGAATGCGAACATATTCATTGAAAATAACCTTATATGTCCCTGGTTTTAGCATGATCTTGTCATTTTCATAGAGAAGTGGTTTAGTTTCACTTATCTTCCTTTCCTTATTGTCAAAATCAATTACTCCAGCAGATTCAAATTGATAAACCTCTTTCAAAGTTATATCAATTCCAGATGGCTGAAATTGGCTAGAATGTATCCCATCCATTAAATTCGCTTTCTCAAGATGTTGTTTTGGTAAAATCATATTAATCACATGAACCATTATTACATACTGTACCATTTGTACATTCCATAAGAGTGTACTCTATTCCATCTTCAAATGTACAACTGACTCTTCTAACAACTATATCACTGGCGCAAGTATCATATTCAGTTGAAACAACAGTACCATTTTGGTAAAAAGAAACTGAACCAAATGTAGAGCTGTTAAGGTGACTATCAATGCAAGTATAAGGGTAAACACATGCACCATCAATACATTCAGCATTTTCCATGCATTCATAAAAATCAATTGCTGTTTTTGTACCACTGCAGGAATATTCAGCAACCATAGTATTAGAAGTACAATAATCATATTTTACATCTTCTATGGAACTGCTTGATGTTAGGATTATATAGGAAGCGGTTCTGCGTCCATTGTAATAGGCACCACTATCAATATCATAACATGATTCTGCTGTTATTTCATAACATTTACCCGAATAGCAAAATTCATCTGATTTGCATTCAACTTCTTCATATTCAATTTTACTATCAACACACTGGTAATCTTTTTTTGTCATATAATCGAGGCAGCTATCTGTTGCACTATCTAGTGTTGATGTGCTAGTGTGAAGTTTTACTGTTCTCCCAGAATTTGTCTCTTCACAAGTTACATTATCACTATCATAGCATCTTCCATTCTTGCAAATAATCTCGCAAGTTTCATAGTTTGGAATTGATAATCCACCATCACAGGTATAATCCACAAGAGTGTATTTGTCATAGCAATAGTCATTGTATACTTGGGTTAGATCTTTGACATATGAAGCATTGTAGACATCAATTCCATCGTCACCATCTAAGCAAACAGAGATACACCTTCCTCCACTACAAATCTCATCCGTATTGCACGGAAGTGTTTTGGAATTAATCTCACTACCATTGCAATAATATTCTCTAATAGTTGTGTTATCAAAACAAGAATCATATTTAGACTGCAGTACCAATCCTTGAGCAGACTGAACTATCTTACCAAGTTCATATTCATCTTCTTCATCAGTTTCTGTACATGTTCTTGATGCATTCACACATGCATTCTCCTGACAACTATTACCAATCCCGCAGCTTATCACACTGTTCATCATTTTTCCGCCATCGCATAAATACTCCAATACACTTGTTTGGCTGTTACACGAATCGCGGTATGTTTCATTTTGAGAAGTAACAAAACCAGAAACATAGACATTTGCCCCTCCATCGCTATCAATACAGAAATCTTCTATTGTTCTATTATCTTGTACAATATTTATTATGCATGCTCCGTCTGTGCACACTGTTCCATTTGGACATGTCATAGTTTCAAAATTTACTGTATCATTATAACAAAAATATTCAGTCAATGAATTGTTTTCACAAAAATCAGTGTAACTTCCTAGTGATCCTTTGATAAAAATATTCGCTCCTCCATCACTATCCGTACAATTTGGCATAGTTATGTTTGATTGTTGGGTGGTATTTTGCTGATGGGTGGTTGTTATGCAACCAAATAATAGTAATAAAGCAGTGAATATGTAACGTGACATGGAAAGCTATCGTTCAAAACATTTATAACACTTCAAATGAAACCATATGCATGAAGGAATTAATCAGGAAACTTTTTGTGCTTCAAATTGTGCAAGGCGGTATTCCAGATGATGTTTATCACTTTTTAGAAGATAATGAAAAAAAACTACTTATAGAAGAAAATGGTAGATTTTTTTTGAAAAAAGATAAAAGAGCAAAGATAAAAGTGGTACTTACTGGAGGTGTATTTGATATCCTTCATATAGGGCACATAATCACATTAAATGAAGCTAAAAAACATGGTGATGTTCTAGTGGTTGCAATTGCAAAAGATGAACACATAATGAAAAAAGGAAGGGATCCAATCCATCCTCAAGAATATAGGAAAATCATGGTGGAAGCACTAAAATCAGTTGATATTGCATTGGCAGGTTTTGATGATCCTCAAGACCTTATAACATTAGTAAAACCAGATCTTATTGTCTATGGGTATGACCAAAAGGAATTTCTAAGACCAGAAGGGGTAGAAGTTATCAAATTAAATAAAAAAATAGACGATTCAAAGTTTAAAACAGGCAAAATCTTAGATAATTTTGGAATATGAACTCACATTTATAAACATTTTATGAGTCTTAAACTCATGGTAATTGGTCAGTTTAGGTCTACAATGAAAAGTCGTGAAGATGAATTCGAGTCAGCAACCATAGAAAAACCTCCACAACAAAACAAATCATCGACTTCAGAAGAATTCATAAAAACCCCAGAAGCAAGAAGGTTTGTTGAAAAATGGGCAAAAAAAACCAAAGAAGGAAAGCACATGTACACTAAAAGAGGTATCATAGCTCTTCTTGGTTCTATATTCAAAATATCAAGTCTAGATTCAGATAAATCTGTTTTAGATACTTCAGAAGAGCTATTGAGTATGCTTGGCGGAATGGATGGATTACAAGGCTTCCTTATGGGTTGGAAAGCAAAATCCGAAGGTCTTATTACTGCACTTAAAACAGCAATAGGAGCTAAATAACGCATTTTATCTTTTTATATAACTTTAAAAATACGTTCACACCTAATCAGTATGAGGCGGGAGGTAAATGCGAAATAAAGAATACCTAGGGCGAATGGCAACTGCCAAACACCGCAAAGTACTCCAGAAAGCAATTGAAAGAGCAAAAGTTTTACATTCTACTTTTGGCGAAAAAGCAACCCCTCTTCTTAGAACCCATGAAGGCGCAGATCCTGATGGAATAGGTGCAATGAAATTTCTTCAAGGTTATCTAGAAGCAAGATACCAGTTGGCATCCCATATCTATACTGGTCCAATATTGTTTACATCACGTCCTCTTGCAAATCGATTGGCTATTGACGCAGTTGATGTACCAACAACTGAAGGAATGCTTTTTGTTTTAGATACATGTGCAAAGCCTCTTCTCAATGGTAATGATTTTGTTCGTGATAGAACCACAGTAATCGATCACCATGTACCTGATATTACTTCTATAGATGCTGCTTTTATGGTAAGAAATCCAAATGCAGTATCAACATGCGAAATGCTTGCATCTTTGGTTCCTTTGAAATATATAAATGAAGAAGGAGCATTTGCCCTTGCAGTTGGAATAGCAAGTGATACTGAGAGACTTAGGGTTGCTGAAAGAAGAACAATTGCAATTTTTGAAAGACTGCTTAGAATAGCAAAAGTAAAACGGTCTGATGTTGATGAATTGGCTGATCCTGCTTGGGATCCAAGAAGAGTTTTGGCAATTGGGAGTGATATGAAAAATGTTCTTTGGGACAGCTATCTGAAAAATGGAAAAGAGTGGGTATTTGCAGTTGGTTTAAGCACAATTGAGATGCCATTTGTACTTGCAGATGCACTTAGAAAATTAAATACAAATATATCAGTTGCATTGAGCGAAATAGCTGAAGGAAGATTTAAATTGTCAGTCAGAATTGGTTTTGCTGAAGCAGATCAGACAGGGGTACATGCAAATGATATTGCAAGAGTAATTAGTCTAAAATTGGATCTACCTCAGGAGCAATGGGGTGGTGGGGAAATTGACCGTGCCGGTGCAATCGTGGTTGGTTCAATAGAGAGGATTGTTAATATTACTAATTTGGCAATTACTGAAGTTATAGATGCTGCAGCTAGAAAAATAGATTTTTAAATATAAAGTGATAACAAAACAACTTGATGCCTCGGTAGCTCAGTCCGCCTTTTAGAAAAAGGCGGCCCAAAACTTATTGTTGAACACTTCGTGTTTTGGGTACGTCGTCTGTTAAAAGGCTGGAGTAACCGGTAGAGCGGCTGACTGTTACAAACTTTTTTGGAAAAAAAGTTTGATCAAAAAACTTTTAACGAGTTTTTTATCATTTTAGGAAATAGCAAGCAAGTTTTTGCGCCGCTTTTTCCTAAAAAGCGGCAATCAGCAGGCCGGAAGTTCGAGTCTTCCCCGGGGCGAACGAAGTGAGCCACGGGGGATGGGTGGCCAAAAGCCAACCACTTCCCCGGGGCGTTTTTGTTTACTAATTCTCCCACCACTGGCCTATAAAGTATATTTTCGAGTCATCTTTAGAAAAAATTGGAGAGTGGCACAGGAATTCAGGTGGAAAGTAACTTGGAGTTATGTCCCTACTATTAGTGCCGTCACTATCTATAATATAAATATCATACTTTCCTTGGTTATTTATTGCTGCAACTGTGTAAACTATTTTATCTCCTGAATAAGACCAGCTTGCAAGACCTTGTGCATAGCCAGTATTTGTCAAGCGTTTTTCATCAGTTCCATCTGAATTAATAACAAATAAATTGTATGCTCCATTGGAAACATTAGGATCTTCCAAACGTTCAAAAACTATTTTTTTACCATCAACACTCAAGCGTGGATCATAGTCTCCTATTGGAAGATTTGCACTTCCCCATACTCCTCCATTTACAGGATTTGTGATAGTTTTTGCTTCAGTGCCATCATCTTTCATAACCCATATTTTGGACCCAGATGTAAAAGCAATAATGTTCTGTTTCCAATCAATGTCTGCATCATGAGAACCAGAATCATATAATTTGCTCTCATTATTCCCACCAATCACATATATATCCAAGTCATTATCTCGCATTGAAAGGAATGCTATTTTGCTACCATCCTGAGACCATGCCGGGTAAAGATCCCAAAATGAGTTGTTTGTAATTCTTTGCAGACCACTACCATCAATATTTATGGTAAATATCTCTGAATTTTCATTAGCATTTCCATCAATCTTTCCAGAAAAAACAAATTTGTCACCTTTGCTGTTTAGTCGTAAAGATGAAGTATATACTTCATTTGGAAAACTATAGATTAGGGTAACATTTCCTGTTTGAATATCTAGTTCATATATCCCAAATTCATTCTGATGCGGTACAGTCTGGACTGGTTCTGGTGAAATTTCATTCTGGGTACATCCAACAAGAAAAATTAATAAAAATAATATAACATATCTCATTTCAACACCATTGGAATATCCTAAACCATAACTATTAATCTTTGCAGGATTTGCCAACTCCGTAAAGCTTTTAATAAATAGAGACGGTGTATAATCGGAGTGAATTTGATGGATTATATGAAGATCGGATTGATTTTTATTTTGGTGACAGTGTCTTTGGCATATGCAGGATTCTTAGACCCTATTCTTGATCCTATAGAGAATTTTTTCAGAAATCTAACTAATCAAGTTGAAGCAGAATTAGACAGGACCAGAGTTGGGCGTGAACTCAATAGAATCATAGAAGACATTGAAGGGGTTGCGCGCATAGTCAATGAGATTCAATCAATTGCAACTGTATTAAGCAGCGTCAGTCCGCCTATAGCTATAATCAACCTTGCCACTCAGTATGGCCATGATCCAAGTGATCTTTTTGATAGATTTAAGGAGAGAGTACATTCTCTTGAAAACAATTATCCTGGTTCTGGAGGAGGTTCAAGTGGAAATCTTTCAAACACTGAAATAGCAGCTGCGTTGCAATCAGTTTTAGAAGAACCAGCACTACCAACTGGGGTGTATATGGGAGATGATTGTATTATTGACCTTACTCAATGTGATTTTAACGATCCATCTAGAGCTAGTCAATATCGTGATAGTTTTTTCAGTTATTCATGTTATGTTGAGGGTATTGTTGCTAAGAAAAGTGCTAGTGGACTTAACCGTGCAACCTGTAGGGCAACATGGATAAATACCTGGAGCGGTAATGTTGCACCGGTCCATTTCCTATATGATAATCAATTTGCAAACTACTATTGGGACCAATGTGCTAGGGTATATCTAACAAGTGAAGAACAAAATAATTTTATGCAGAATAAAAACTGTGAGCAACCCATTGCAAGACATGATCTTGGAGATATTTGTGCAGTTGACTATACAACCTGCCCAGCAAACTCCACTGCATTGTCGAATGCGCACAGAGTTGGTACCATAGCCTATGATAGAATTCCAGGAACAACCAGAAGAAGCTATTTCTGTGAATTACCATTCTATGGTTGGGTGGCTCTTGATTCAAGTTTGAGACAATCATGTGAAGTTGTTTATGTTGGGCAGAGGGAAGTTGATGGACTTTTAGCCGCACAACCTGAAGTATTAATCCCTCCAATCACCCCGCCAATCACTCCACCACCACCTGTTCAAACTACTCCGCCATCCCCAACTGAAGGATTAAACAACACAGGTACTTTGAGATTTCCAATGACAAGACTCGGGGATTTGCCGATGTATGTTCCTCCCCCATCTTCAGAAAAAATAGTTTATGGAAGATACAATGCTCTTGACATAACTCCAACTGTTTACAAACAGAAAAAAATAGCCGCAGATGTATCTGGAGAGAAGAATCTCTCTCTTCTTGATGAAGTTAAGGCTAAGTTGGTTGGACAGACTATACCTGATTCAACTATGCTATTATTTGGTAATGAAAAAACTCAACTAGAAGTGCGTATGAATGATGGAAATGCATATTATTTTTGTATGGATATCTCTGATGGCGTAATAAAATCACTTGACCAATGCAAAAAAGATGATCCAAACTTCAGTCCAACTCTTCTAGTTTCAGTATCGCAAACAGTTCTGCAACAATTAAAAGCAGGAGAAGATCCAGAAATCTTCTTCGAAGCTGTTGATCAAGGCAGAGCAGATTATGAAGGTGTTGGTTTCTTCAACAAATTGAAATATGATATCTTGACATTCATGGAGAAAGTTGGTCTATTTTCGTTAGGGTGATAAAATGAAAAAAACTGTTCTGTTATTCTTGGGTGTGGTGGTTCTGGTTGTTCTTTTAGTTTTGATTTTATCACTTAATCAAAAAGAAGAAGGTCCAGAGCTTCTTGAATATTATAAGGTTCTTGCAGAACAATGCGAAGCAAAGGGAAGTTACAGTTGTTGTATGGCTTCAGTAAATAACATGGCTGCTTATAATTACATGCTTGAACCAGCAACTGGGTGTCCTTCTGGGTATCAGAGAAATATGCTAAAATGCATTGATACTTTTGTCTGGTGCGAGAAAATGGATGTAATTCTGCCAATCAATAATACTAATCAGACTGTCGTAAATAATACGCAAAACAATACTTCTGTTGTGTCATAATCAATATCTGGTGAGTTTCGACAAGAATATAAAAACAAACCAATCAAATCTTTCTATGGCTCAAAAACAAGCAGAAGGAGCAAAAACAGTACTTGAACAACCAGGTGTTTTTGCAATAAAAAAATTACAAGATGGTGGCTATTCACTTACTGTTCATTATTTGGATAGTTCTAGTGGCATGCAAGAAAGGGCTCAACAAACTATTAGAATAACAGAGACAATGTTCAATAAATTCAGACAGGCTTTGGCTGGAGATGCAAGAATAACATTAAGAAAAAACGGGACAATTGAACCATTCCAACCTGAAGAACTTGCAAGAGCACTTATTGGAAACAAATTTATGGGGGATTATAATCTAGGAAAAACACTTGATGATCAGGCAGTGCCTCGTGCCATTTCTCCACAACTTAAAGAAAGAATTAGAGGAAAACTTCAATCTTCTGGAATTTATGAAAATGCATTAATTGGTCTCACACAATGGTTTGAACAGATTCAATCAGAAATTCCAGGTGCTACAATTCCTGCTGGTTTTAAGCTATCTGTTGGCAGGGATGAAGTAACAGTAACATTAAGATTAGATGATAATAATCGCTCAGTAAGAGTTGTAAATCAAGATGGTGAAACTCGTTCTATTGCTGTTCTACCAGAAGTTATTACACTAAGATTGAATGAATTCGTTATTGATGGTTTGGATAATCATGATCCTGAAACAATATTACGTGCAGTTGAAATGCAGATTAAAGCATGCGCAATGGTACCTCTGAGAGATTTGGGATTTGAAGGGAATGATACACTTCGCAAAGCCAGCCAGCTTGCAACAAGAATCCTAGGTAGCGAAGATGAAAGAACAGATTTAGCATCACAGTTGGGACGTGAGATAAGTAGGACACTTAGAGAAAGTTAACTTATTATAAGTTTTCTGATGAACTAGATTGTATGAAAAACATATATTTTTTACTTGCTGCTAGTTTTTTGGTCTTTTTTGGCTGCTTTGGTCCAAATCCACCAGACAATTTATATTCATACAAAGGCGTAACAGTTGCTGCTGATTCTATTCCTGACCAGTGTCAGAATAAAGAAGATTGTGAAATGTTCTCTTGTATGGTGTCTCAGTGTTGGTGCAAATCTGGTGGAGTATTTTACCTTTCTAATATCACTGTTTATGATGAGAGTGGGGCAGAGAATCTTGTAATGAACTATCTTGACTCTAATTCAATAACTTATAATCAATCTTCAATCAGAGCAGTGAGTCTGGATTCGATTTTCTATAATGTATTCTACGATGATCTATCAAACAATGAACATGTCCTTACTGTGGCTGTTGACGGCACAATAATGGAAACTGTATGTGGTGTTTAATATGCGTATTATCATTCTTTTACTTTTAATTGGTTTATTCTCTTTTGGTTGTATTTTTCCCCCACCTGATGGAAATGCTACAATAAATACAACAACAAATACTACAATGAATGCTACAAATAACACTACAAATGCTACAAACTATTCTAATCTGAAATCAATTGTTCAATTAAAAACTGAATTTAATTGCGATCTTGAGGTTCAAAATGAAACTAAAATAAACAATCTTGTTGTTTGGACGTGTGCAAGACAATATTCATATGATGATTCTGACGAAGAAGGCATATATATGGTTGATGCTCATCCAATGGGTGCATGGGTCGTAACATATCTTGTTTATGATGGTATGAACTATGTGGAAGTTAAAAAGTCAGATCAATTGACACAATTTTTTACTCCTATTGAAAGTGAAAACGAAGCTCTTACCTATACTTATTTGTACAAAGGACTTAACATGGTTCAAAGTGTCAGTGGGGCACCACTGTCAGGTTCAACAAATGCGCAAAAATCAGGTAATATTTTTGTAGTAACCATACTATACGAAGACTGGTCTATGTGTCCATGTTATGGAAGCTATTGGAAAACAGTTTATGATGTAACTAGTAATGGGACTATAACCGAGAAAACTGATGAATACGTATATGGTTTTCAGGACAACTGTGTTTGTTAGTCAACCTCAGCAATATTGGCTACTTTCACCATTCTGTTTTCCTGATGTAATTTATCACTAATATCCTCTGGAATGTAAATATCCAGTGTCATATCAAAAGAGTACCAGCTTGTATTTATCAATTCAGCATCTATTGGCACTATGAATGCTTTGCCAATTGGTTTTTTGCTTATTCTAGAATAATACATTACATAATCTTCTTTTTCTACATCAAATGTCTGGAAATAAAATTGATTACCATCATTTTTCATTGTTATGTTTGCTTGTACTGGGGTTACAATATTATACCCTGGTTTGTTCATTAATATGAAATAGATGTAGTAGTCACCAGTTGTTCTGTTTTTTACCATCTCAAAATAACTCGGATAGATTATTTTTGTCTCAGGGTTTTCAAAGAACGGTAAAGAAAATGGTTGCTCAGCAGGGTGTGCGTCATATGTTTGATTACATCCAGCTAGAAGAAATGCACCTATAATTAGTACAATAATTAATTTCATCATTTAGACAACTAAAATCATCTATTTATTTCTTTGGTATAACATCAAGTCTTCTTCTGTCTATTTCACCTGAATAATAAGCATAAAGGGCAAGAACGTCTGTTGCATACTGAACCTTATTCGAACTTCCATTGTAATCTTCAAACAATTGCCTAAGCCTTTCGATATCCCTGAGTTCACTTCTCTCAGTATACCTGTTCCTGTCCACTCCTTTTAGTAAAAATGTTCTTGCAGCCCAGACTGCATTGTAAAGTGCTCTCTTGTGGTAAAGATATTCCATATCCTGTCTATCAACTGTGATCCTTCCATCTGTTCTCTGGACTCGTGGGGCTCTTACTACTCCTACAAATTCCTGGCCTCCGAATCTTTCCAGTTGTTCTTGTAATTGTTCTCGTTTTCTTTCTCTGTAATCCTGGTCTGGATGCATAAGCTCCATGATTGCAGATCTTGATGTTAATTGTAATATCCCAACCCCTCCAGCTCCTGATTTGAAATCAAAATCACTTTCCTGATCACATAATGCCAGCAAAAGCGATGGTTCTAATCCATGGAGGTGGGCTGAAACAAATAGGCTTGTAACTATGTAATTTAATTTCTCCTGATTTCTATCTCTGAATTTTTCATTTATTGTTCCTATTGCTCGTTCTATGCGTGGTCCATTATCTTCAAGATATTTTTTTATGTCTGCAGGTGTTGTATTATATTCTTGAAGGATATACCCAAGTTCATATTTGAATGATTGCCAGTACATGCCCATTTTTTGTTGCAGGCTTAACGGAAGGGTTGTTTCTATTAGTCGTGCATTTCTTTCTGCCAATGCCTCTGATGTTGCTTGCGGCGGTTTTTTAACTACTGGCGCTGCCATGATAATCTACGCTGTTTCCGGGCCTGCTCTTTCTGTTTTTGTTCCATAATCAGCAGCTTCAGCAGCCCACCAGTTTCCATATTTTTCTCTGACTTTTTCCTCTATTGGTTTTGACTCTTTTATTGCCTTTTGAACGTCTTTTTTATCTATGAATTCCTTATTATCAGTCTTTGCCATGTCTCCAGCCATCTTTATTATCCCACTTAAGTTTCTCAATCTTAATGTGAATCCTTTTACATTGTCAATTTTTCTTGCAATATTTCTTCCTTCTTCTACAATAAGCCCAACTGCTTTTTTGTCTGCATGTGGAATTTTGCCATCCTTTATTATCTCCTGTGCTATAAATTGAAGCAGTTTATCCTCATTTTCTTTATTGTCTTCCATGTAAGCATTCATTAGAACTTCATATCCATCCCCTCTTATACGAGATCGTAATGGCGGGACAATTGATTTCAAATCATTGATATTGCATGCTCCTACAAAGATAAATTCACAAGGCATTCCTTCAACTCTAACAGCTGCACCACTACTCATTGGATTCCTACCTACAATGGTGAACTGTTTCTCTTGCATTGCTGTTAGTATATGTCTTTGTATGTCTCCCAATGTTGCCAATTCATCTATAAACAAAACTCCTTCATGTGCCTCGTGAACTGCACCAGGCACTACTCTCATGTATGATGCTGTGCCTAAATTTGGATGGCCACCATATGGATCATGTCTAATATCACCAAGAAGCTCTGTTTCACTTCCTCCACTTGCCTGTACAAATGTTGGTCTTTTCAGAGGAACCAAAACCTTCCTCTTTGATTTTCTGCTCATTTCTTCTATTTTTTTTATTTCATCTTGTTTAAGCATAAGAATTTTACCTTCAGATGTTCTATCGTAAATAATTACTTCTTCTTTACCTGTCATATCTCTTCTTGTTGTTGCAACTCGCATCTTTTCTCCATCGGAGGGGAAATTGCCCTGTTGTGCCATGTTAAAGCGTTCAAACATATTTTTTTGTGCTTTTGTAGCTCCGCATTGTGGGCATATTGATTCTGTAAATGAACTTAATGCTGAACATCTTCTACACCGAAATCCAAATCTCTCAGATACAAATGTGGGTACGTCATATGGTCCAACTTCGGTTCCAATTTGTTTCTCCTGTTTTTTATCTTTCTTAATCTGATTTTCGTCCCTAATCTCGATTATTGGTCTTTCTGGGTTTTCAGGATTATCCATAACTGAAACTTCATATATTGGTGTTGTAAGAACACTGGCTATTGCCTGTGCTATCATACTCTTTCCAGTACCTGGCGGTCCAACTAATAACAAGTGTCTTCTTTGGTGCGGTACCATCTTTGCAATGTCAACAGCTTCTGGTTGGCCGATTATCTTTTCAAATGGATCTTTTGGTATTACTATATCTTTTGTTGTTTCGAAATTCATGATAGTATACCCCGACTAATGTTTATAATGTCTACTAAAACACATGGCTTACGCTGAAGAAATAAAATTCCTGGAAACCGCATGGATTTCCAGGAGTGCTTTTTGGGAGGAATTGTGGCCAGCACTTGCCTTTAATTAGCATAAAAAAAAAGAAATTGCGCTAGAAGCCGGTCAAAGCCCCTAGCAGAGTGGGAGGATAACAAGTGAGAATGGATCATAAAATTGAGAGAGGCGGGAGGTAGACCCATTCTCAACCTTGCCATCAATATGAAAGAAACCAAGGTTTCTTTCCAACTTCCTTGGCTTTTACTGAGGAAAGAAGTAAACCCTCTTCCCGACCTGCTGCTTTTTTAGCAGGTTCATTTCGCAAAGGCGATTAAGCCTTGCCGATGCCGCGTTCTTACCTCGATAATTGAACTTTACTCGTACTTTTTCAGCAGTCACTTTTTCTGACTCCTTTACAAATGCGAATATTTGCTCGTCAATTTCTGATAGCGCAATTACATCTGTTTTTGACGGAGTTGCCCCCATCTTTGCATCTATTTGATCTAATTTTTGTAAGATGTTCTTGAGCAGTCTGTTTGTATTTTCTCGTTCTTCAAGCAAACGATAGGTCATTTCACCCAATATTACTGGGTCTTTGAACCTTTCCATGTACTGTTCGAGGTCATTTCGTATTTCTTTGGTGAACGCGCTGTCAATAGATTTAAATTCTTTGTCGCTGTTGTCTTTCATGAAGCATCACCGGTTGCGATAAAATCACGCAACTGTCATGATATGATCATGATACATTTATAAATCTAATTATATTGTTCTTAACGTCTAATCTTCGAGGTATTTTGATGAATCTAAAATCGAACACAATTAGTTAATTACTTCCACTTATTTTCCATAATACTTCAATTGGATTTTGTATGAATGGAGCCACGGTAAAGGTTAATTACTTAAAGTCTAACTTCCTAGCAATTTTAAGGTGACCATTTGTCAAAATTAAATTCCCTTGCAACTAGGATATGCTCTTCTTTTAAGTCACGTGATCAAAGAAAATTAAGAAAATTAAATGATGAAGTATTGAAAGTTAGTTATCTTGAATTTAATAGAATTACTTTTAATCTTGGAACTTTATCCTATGTGTTATCAAAAATAGTTTCCAAACCCAGATTTCTTAGTGTAAAGTATTCCAGTTCATTAAAGACAATTGAAAAACAATTAGAAAAATTATCGCTTAGGATAGGTGGAGGTCAGGACGAAGAGATTCTATCTATATTTTCTGAACTTGAAAGAGCAATTGCTCATCTTGAAGATAAAGATCCACGATTTATTGTTGATCTTTTAACTAAGGGCAGATTGAAGATGGCAGCAACTTTTTATGCACAAGGAATGAGTCTCGGTGTTGCAGCAGATTCTACTGGTCTAGACAAACAAGAGATTCTTGATTATGCAGGAGAAACAATGATGTTTGATCGAATGAAAGACGAGATCAAAATCAATGAAAGGATGAAAGTTGCAAGAAAATTGATAAAGTGATTTTATGGGAAGAGACATACTTTGTGATTCTGGTGCGTTGATTTCACTTACATCTGCATGTCTAGATAATCTACTGTATTTTTTTGCAGAGAAATATCGTGTTCGTTTTATCATTCCACCTTCTGTTGAATACGAGGCAGTTCTACGACCACTTCAAAGTGACCTGAGAAAACATCTTTTTTCAGCAATTCGATTAAAGGATGCAATAGAAGATGGCGTTATTGTAGTTGTTGATGCAAAAATTGAAGCAGAAGCGAGAAAACTGATGAATGCTGCAAATAATATGTTCTACATCAAAGGAAAACCAATCAAGCTTATTCATTATGGCGAATCTGAAATGCTTGCGCTAACAAAAGAACTTGGTATTGATACCATCCTGATTGATGAGAGAACCACACGACTTCTTATTGAAGCTCCATTTAAGCTCAAGGAGCACCTGGAGAAGGAATTCGCAGTAAATGTCATGATAAATAAGAATGGTTTCAGAGACCTGGCATCACAAATTTCTAATCTAAAAAGTTTGAGAAGTAGCGAAATGGTGATGCTTGCATATGAAACTGGCTATTTCAAAAACTTCCAAAAACTCCAAAAAGAAGCACTTGAAGCTGCACTTTATAAGATGAGGTATGCTGGCTGTTCAATTAGTTTTGAAGAGATCACTGACTATCTCGCAACGGTGAAATAATGCAGCAATTTCTAGAGTCTGAACCATCTAATAAAGTTAGAATTGCAATTGATCATAGGGAAGATCAATTGTTTGATGAGATTTTTGAAAAATATGGGGCAGAAGTAGACAGGAGGGTTCTTGAAGTTGGGGATTTTCTCTGTTCTTCTCGTTTAGTTGTTGAAAGAAAAACAAGATCTGATTTCGAATCATCAGTAATTGACGGTAGGTTGTTTACTCAATTACCAAATTTAGTAAAAAATTACGAGAGAGTTGTTGTTATTGTGGAAGGAACAATGGATGATGCGAGAATAAGCCGCAGTGCATTGATTGGAGCATACTCAGCAATCATGGCAGATTTTGGAGCATCATTGATATTTACTAGGGATAAACAAGGAACAGCTGATTTAGTCTTTAATATTGCAAAGCATGAACAAATTGCCAAGAAAACACCAATGAGGATCTATGCAAAAAAACATGCACTCACCCCTTCACAAGGTGCGCGTGCAATAGTTGAAATGCTTCCATCTATAGGTCCAAAACTTTCAAAATCACTTCTGAAACATTTTGGCACTGTGGAAGATCTGTTGAAAGCCAGTGAAAAGGATATTGCATTTGTTGTCGGTAAAAAAAGAGCCAAAATGATCAAGGATATTATATCCTATGTTTACATTGAAGATGAAGATAGGTCAATGTATTAATATTTTTTGTGTGAAGTATCCATATGCAAATCCCATGCAATGGTTTAACTATTGGTTTAGATTCTTCTAAAGGGGATATTGCATTTCTTTCGCATGCTCATTCTGATCATACAAATGGATTGAAAAGGCATAAACAAATTTTGTCAACCAAAGAAACTTTAGAACTTGCAAATCTCAATGTTGATCCGTTTCCTCATCCGTCTGGTGTAGAAACAATAGAAGCAGGGCATATTTTAGGTGCAAAGCAATTAGTTGTTGACAATGATGGAGAAAAAATTGTCTATACAGGTGATATCTGTGTTAAACCAAACATCTTTGGGATGAAAGCTGAAATTCCAAAATGTGATAGGCTAATCATGGAAGCTACTTACGGTAATCCTCGCTATGTTTTTCCACCTGTTGAAGATGTTCATCAGATGGTTCACCAATGGATAAACGAAAATAAAGATAATAATCTGATTATTGGATGCTACGAACTTGGAAAAGCACAAGAAATGATCAAGATTCTTAATGAGTGTGGGGTTTCCCCTATTGTTCCTAACAAAACAGAGCATTTTTGTTCTATTTATGAAAAATATGGGGTAAAATTAGATAGAATTGAAGTTGGAACTGACGAAGCTGAAGAAACTATGAAAAAAAGTTTTGTTTCTATTGTTCCAATGAACAGAGCAAAAAGATATTTTGCATATAAACTTGCCCAGGCTTTTGAAAGACCAACGTTTTGTGCAGTTGCAACTGGTTGGGCACTTCATCATAGGTTTGATACTGATGCTGCGTTTCCCCTGAGTGATCATGCTGATTTCAATGATTTGGTTGATTTTGTTGAACAATCAGAAGCAAAAAAAGTTGATTTCTTCTGTGGGGATGGTTCTGCTGTGCTGAAAGCCAGAAGGGGAGTTATTTTAAATAGTTGACTGCACTTTTATGTAAAGTTAGACACAGCTAACTAACTAGTTATGTTTAGTGATTTTACTAAACGAATTTTCGCAAAGCGAAAATCAACTAGCTAGTTTTGATGAAACTTTTCCAAAAAGTTTCATGGCCACGATAGTATAATGCCTTGAACGGCATTCAAGATTTGCCTGCAAGGCATGCAATGGTAGTATAGGGGCTTGTGGAGCCCTAGGCCCGAGTTCGATTCTCGGTCGTGGCCCTCTTCTTTTTTTGGAAAAAAGAACCAAAAAACGTTTTTGTTAAAGGTAAAGCCAAAAACTGGTTGTTAAAAAGAAGCCAAAAACTATTTTATCTCAAGACCTTTTCTAATTTTCAAAGCAATTTTTTCCAATCTTTCTTGACTTGTTTCATCAACATCTCGTGATGGTAATTTGAATCCAAATCCATCTCCCCTATATCTAGGTATAATGTGCATATGCACGTGGAAGATGTCTTGACCAGCTTCAGCACCATCAGCTAAAATATAGTTTATCCCTCTACAATTAAGCTTAGATTTCTTTAGCCCCTTACCTATCTTTTTGGCCATAATTAGCATTTGACCAACTAATCTATCATCAAGTTCTGTGAGCAAATCAGTGTGTTTTTTAGGAATTACTAATACGTGTCCTTGGTTTATTGGTTTTATATCCATAAAAGCAAGCATATTGTCGTCTTCGTAGACTGTGGTGCTTGGTAACTTTCCCCTTATAATCATACAAAAAATACATTCTGGCATATATATCTTATTCCAACATACTATATAATCCTAATTAATTTATAAAAAAAGAAAAATTAGTTTCTTTCTTTGAAATCCATATCTATTCCACCGCCAATACCAAGTATAATATTGTAAACAGTGGCAGTTATCACACCGAATATAAACATTACTATTGCCCCTACAACGAGGCCAACTATTCCTATACCAATCATTATTACTACACCTATGATTGCTTGAACTGGATCAACTCCTGCCATCAGACCAACTAATGCAAGTATGATCCCAACAACTCCATAAATAACAAGGCAAATTAATCCTAAAACAAAAGACCAAATAGCCAAAAGCCTTCCAAGAGAAATAGCTCCAATGTGTGTTAAGGTTACCTTCATATCAAGAATAAAGAACACTAACTTTATTTAAGATATCACCAAATTTCTTGATATCATCAACGGTGTTGTAAACATATGCACTTGCACGGACAGCACCATCATTAGCATCTACTGCCTCTGTTGCAGGTTGAGCACAGAAGAACCCGCTTCTAACTGCAATTTTCTCATTATCAAGAACCATTGCTAATTCATGTGGTTTTGCATTTTTGAGATTAAATGAATAAAGTGCACCTTGTTTTTTACCAGAACCGTAAATAGTTGCACCTACTTTGGTTAGCTGATCATAAAGTTCTTTTGCTAAATTTTGTTCATGTTTTTCAACATTTTCCATTCCTAATTTGTACAAATAATCACATGCAGCAGCAAATCCAAAAATTCCAGAATAGTTCTGTATTCCAGCTTCAAATCTCTCATAATTTTCTAAACTTTCGACGTTTTTAACAGTCACTGTTTTTACTGATCCACCGCCGACATTCAATGGCTCAAGGTTATTCATGTGTTCTTTTTTACATGCAATTGCTCCAATTCCAGTCGGACCAAGCATTTTGTGGGCAGAAAAACAAAGAAAGTCAATATGGTCTTTTTTGAAATCTGTTTTATGGTGTGGAACTCCCTGTGCACCATCAACGCATATAGAAGCACCATGATCATGTGTTATTTTTGCTATTTCTTTAATATCTCTTCCAGTGCCTGTAAAATTATTCCAATTATTAATCACAACCAAACCAGTTTCTCTATCTATTACATTTGAAAAATCAATCTCACCATCTTTGTTGCAAGGTGCTATTTCAAGATGGATTTTCCTCTGTTCGTTTAATCTCATAAGAGGAAGTAAAACAGAATGATGTTCCATTACACTTGTTACTACTTTTCTTTTTGTGTAATCAAAACCATTTACAATCAAATTCAATCCTTCTGTTGCATTCCTGGTCCAGATTATTTCTTCAGTGTGCGCATCAACAAATTTTGCAACTTTCCCTCTAGCTTCATCTAATTTTTTGTTTGTCTCTCTTCCTAATCTATGCGAACTTCTTCCAGCACACGCACCGAATTTTTTATAATATTCTAATTCAGCTTCTATCACTTGGTTTGGTTTTAACGTTGTACAAGCATTATCTAGGTATAATAAATCTTCATTGTTTACTAAAATCGGAAAATCTTTTTTATCTATTTTCATTCCCACCACTGTCCAAATAAACATCCAATTTCTTTTACTAAATCCTTTTCTTCTATTTCACATTTAAATTGTTCTACTGTTTTTGGGCCAATTATTGGTTTATCATTAATGAAAAATGTTGGTGTAGCATAAATATGCGAATCTTTTCCTTGTTGTATGTATAATTCAAGTTCGTCAGTTGTTCTGTTATTATCATAACAGTCGTTAAATTTAGTCATGTCCAGTCCGGAACTATTGGCCAACTCCTTTATGTCAAGTACTCCATCAGTTATACAAACCTCTTGCATGCTGAATATATTATCCTGTAATTCAAGATGTTTTCCTTGGTCTCTTGCGCATAGAACAGCTTGTGCTGCTTCATAACTATAATGGTGGTTTGGAAGTGGGAATGGTTTGAAAATATAGTAAACATCGTAATCATCTACAATCTGAAGTATTGGGGCCTCTGCTTTTTTGGTATATGGACAGACAAAACAGCCAAATTCAACTATTTTTATACTTGCATTATCATTTCCAAAAGTTATTCCATCATACGAAGTTGGGGCTATCAAGTCTTTTGGTTCGCTAAATCTTCCATAATCACCAGTTATATCATTTAGCACACAGCTATTTACACTGTCAGGACCATCACAATTTCCATAAACATAGAAATTATAAAGTCCGTAAACTGTGTATGCAAAACTTCCGATTGTTAGAAGCACAAATATCCACGAGAAAATCATGAAATTTTTGTTCAATATTCTTGCTAAGAATGGTGAAAACTTCAATAATTCGGTGACTAGTTTGGCCTTTATTATGTCATCTAATCCAGTATCGCATGGTTTGAAAGTTATCGTCCTAAAAACGCATTTAAGTCCTTCTTTTGCAAGTGGCCTATATTTTGCAGAAAAAATTGACAATACTGCAAATACAAAAAATGCGATTATACAAAGTACCATTTTTTCACCATATGTTTTACGCTTTTGTTAAGGTTGCAACAGTATATCCAGCTGCAAATACGCTAACTGCACCAATAAGAGCTGCCAGTATTCCCCCCAAAGTTGTCCCAAATCCTGCCAGGGCATAATCCATAATTGGTGCACTGTAAAATTCAGTTGCAGCATTGAAAAAACCAAGATTGATTGCAACTCTTTCAAGTCCATCCGGTTCTCCTGATGCAAATGGTAGTAGAATTGCAACTATTAAAAATGAGACTCCGGTTCCTGTTAATGCTAGTTTCCATGAAAGATTTTGTAATTTATTTGTAAATGTCGAAATTGCTACTGTGATAAGACCTTCCCCTATACCAATGATTGCATGTACTGTTGCCATTGCAGTTAAAGCAGGTAAAAAGCTCACAGTTCCACTTAATGCTAATTCTATTGCACAAACAATTGATGCAACTAAAACTGAGAACCAAGAGGCAACAAATCTTTTTACTAGTTCATTTGCTTGCAATCTATTCATAACAAAATTTGCTGAATAAATGGCAACAATTCCCATGTTGAATATGTTTGCTCCAAGTGCCAAAGTTCCACCATCTCCGAATACGAGAGTCTGTGTAACAAGTACCAAAGCCATGGAGATTACTGCACCATCAATTCCCAGTATAAAGAGTGCAAGTGCAGCCCCAATCATATGTCCACTTGTTCCTTCTGCAATTGGGAAATTAAGCATCTGCCCAAGGAATATTATGGCAGAAACAGTTGCAATTGCCATAATTTTTGAATTTGTGAGGTTTTTCCTTAAGTTTTTCAAAGCCAACGCTATTGGTATTGAAGATAGTAATAAGAATAAAACACAAATCCAATTAGTGAGAAATCCATCTGGTGTGTGCATGCCTTTTTATCTTCATTATCTTTTTTAATTGAATCTGTGATTTTATTTTGATGAAGATCTTAGTTTTTGGGAATTTGCTGGTAAAACAAGATTCTCTTGCCCTTAAACTAATGAAAAAACTATCAAAAGAATTCCCAGAGATTGAGTTCAAAGAATGTGATGGTGCAGAGTCAATCGAATCTGAGGGTAAGAACCTGCTAATTCTTGATGTTGCTCAAGGCATAAAAAAAGTGACCATACTGAATGGGATGGATGATCTAGAGGTTACTCATCCATATTCAATGCATGATTTTGATCTTTCAATTACTCTGAGAATATTGAAAAAAATAAAAGTAATTGACTCGGTTAGGATCATTGCCATTCCTATGCATTATAAAGAAAAACAAGCATTTGAAGAAGTCTCTAAAATCCTTTCCACTTTACTTTCAAAAAGTGTGTAGCACAGCTCATGCAAGGATCATAAGCACGTATTAGTTTTTCAAGTTCATATGGTATCCTACTTTTTTCCATTCCAACATCTATTTTTTCCTGCACTAATCCGCCTATGTCCTTATCCATTTTTATCTGATTCTGTGACGTTGGTATAACAAGATCAATAAATTCTACTTTACCAGCTTCATCTGTCTTTATATTGTAATAAAGTGTTCCCCTCGGAGCTTCTAAAACTCCAACTCCCTCAGCTTTTTTTGGTTTTATTGCCATTTTTGGTTCAGTTTTAAACTCAGTTGTTTCTAGAAGCTCTATTGCACTGTCTATGCAATGAACAATCTCTATTGCTTGGGCTAGATTATTGTGGAAGATATTATTTGATGGGAATACTTTGAGGTGTTTTGCTAAATCTTTTTGTGTATCTTTATGGAGTGTATCTCTGCTAATATTCATCCTAGCAAGAGCACCAACAACATATGGTTTTCCAGCATATTCAAAACCAGGTGCCTGTGAATAAGGAACAACAAATTTTTGCAAGTGTTCTCTAAAGTTTCTCTGAGGTATGCAGAAACCATCTGATGTCATTAAATGGCCGCCAAGGTAACTAAATGTATCATTTCTCAGCGCAATATATGTTGTTTCAGTATCAAATTTGAATTTTGATTTGTAGAATATATCTACAAATTCAATTGCAGGAGCTCGTATGTTTTTGAGTTTTTGTATTAGTTCTTTTTTATCCTCATTTTTTGGTATTTTTAAAAATCCACCAACCTGGGGAAATGGAGAGTGTACTGCTCTTCCTCCAATAAAGACGCTGAGGTCATTTCCTACACTTTTAACATCAAATGCCTTATGAACAAGATCGTGCTCTGGTCCATCATCTGCAAAATCCAAAACAGAATCTTTACCAAATATATCCGGTAAACAAAACAAGTAAAGGTGCATTGCATGATCTCGTATATTAAGTCCATAGAGAAGCAAATCTCTCAATTTTATTGTTTGTTCTGATGGAATTATGTCAAATGCATTCTCAACTGCATTTATACAACACATGATGTGGGCAATGGAACAGGTACCACAAATCCTTGATACTAGTTGGTGAACTCCAATTGCCGGTTTTCCAGCAACTGCTTCATTGAAAAATCGTTTATTCTCATCTATCTTCAATTTTGCACGAACTACTTTTCCTTTTTTTACTTCAACATCTAAATCAGTATGTCCCTCTATCTTACTTAGATCTTGTATACTGATTTCAAAATCCTGGCTATGCATCCTTTCCCTCCGCAATATTAAAAAGCTTCAAATATTTGTCCAATGTTTTCAAGAATGTTGCTTCAATCATGGGACAACCATCGACTTTGTCATCCACCTTAACTATCTCATCGAGTTTCAATACTTTTTCGTAAAGATTCCATTTATCTAGAAATGGCCGTATTTTTACTTTAACATGTTCCGGGAAATCATTTCTTTGCGCTGATGGATATCCCCCACAGGCGCAGGCACCAATGGCTACAAGGTACTTTGATTTTTTTCGTATTTCCAATAGCTTCTCCTTATCTCTGTCATTTGATATTGCTCCCTCAACAAATGAGACATCAAATTCATCGAATGTATTGTGTGATTTTAGCATTTTACAGTATCTAAAATCGATGAGTTTTTTCCATGTGAAATAATTTTTGTTCATTAATTCTACAAATAGTATTGAGCTGTCTTCACAACAGGTAAAAGTAAACCAACCTATACGTAATTTTTTCATTACACCAGATTATTAGCCAGAATTTAAAATACTTTTATGCGAACATAAGTCATGCAACGTAATTATTCATTAGGTATAATGTTGGCACTAGCAACAGCCATAATTAGCGGTATATCTGTTTTTATTAATGGAATTGCAGTAAATTCTGCCGATCCAATAGTATATACTATTATGAAAAATTCAGGTGTTTTATTATTTCTTTTTGCTACTGTTTTTGCTTTCAAAGAGATAAACAATTTCCGTAATCTTACAAAAAAACAATGGGCAACTCTTGTTTTAATTGGTATTATTGGTGGTAGCATCCCATTTGCATTATTTTTCTGGGGACTTAAGCTGGGTGGAGCAGTGATCGGCTCATTTATCTATAGATCATTATTCATATTTGCAGGTGTATTCGGTTATCTTCTATTAAAGGAAAAACCAGAAAGAAATGATATAATCGCAGGAGTCTTACTTTTAGTTGGAAATGCAATTTTATTATCAGGTGAACTTACATTTGGATTTGCCCAATTATTAGTTCTTGGAGCAACAGTTCTATGGGCTTTAGAATATACAATATCCAGGAAAATTCTTGCTGATCTTCAACCAAGAACAGTAATGGTTTCAAGAATGTTTTTCGGTTCAATTGTTTTATCGCTGTTTGTTTTTGGTAGTGGAACTGCAATTGCTATCGATGCCTCAATCCTACCTTGGTTGGGATTAACTGCACTTCTTTTATTTGGGTTTGTGATAACTTGGTACACTTCGCTGAAGTACATACCAGTTTTCAAAGCAACGGTGATCCTTGCTTTAGGTGGAATAATTACCACTGTACTCAATGTTGTTTTTCTAGATGCAATACTCTCTCTTACAGATCTACTGAGTATACTGCTTATACTAACTGGAAGTTTAGTGGCTATGAATGCATTAAAATTAGTAAAAAAAATAAATTATTTAATTAGCTAAGCTTGTGCCATTGGTCTGTTGTCAGTTCCTGTTGATGCGTAAATGTGGCCGTCTTCAGGAGGTTGTTTTTTTCTTCGTTGTGCAAAACTATATACTGGTGGACTGACAATATCATCGTTGACTGCTGGTTCTTTATCTCCTCCAAAGTAGTCAGCAATGCATGATTCTACAAGATCTGCAGTTGATGCACTATTTCTTTGCATTCTTGCAACCAGATCTCCTATAAGTATTTTAGTGTCTTGGTACCTTGTTTCTGCCTTTAGTGTATTTAATCTTGCAGTATCCCCTGCTTCTGCGAAATATTCGGCAACTCTTTCGCGTGTATCACTGTATATTGCGGTTTCCCCGATCTCAAGTAAACCATCTTTTTTTCTTGCTACCAATTGTTGTGTTTGTCTTCTTTCTGTTGCTGTTCTGCTTCTTATTGGTATAATTTTACTAACAGAATGGTCATCTCCTAATACATATGTCTTAGTAGCTACTCCAAGTTCTGTTCCATTGGTACTAACGCTTCTGCCTATATCGTCCATAAAGTATCTTACTGCTGCCTCTCTCAAATCCTCGTGTTTATTGCCTTTTGCTATCGCAGTAATCTCCCCATTTATTCCGTTTTCTGCTAAAATTCTAAATGCAAGATGTCTTATCTCATATCTATTTGAAATTGATCCTTCTCTTAATTCTTCTAGCATTCCTCTTAATTTTTCTGCCACATCATGGTGTCTTCTTCTATCCTCATCTGAAGCATCTTTTTCTGAAACCCGTCCACTTAATTTCCTATATGTTTCTCTCAAAATTGGTATGAATTCTTTCATTGCAGAAAATCGTTCTTCTGTTGAGGGAGTAGCTTTGTCATATCTCTGTGCAGAAGTAATAAATCGTGTCCTATCTTCTGCACTAATCGTCATCGCAAGTCCTTCACTTCTCGGTTTTGTAGCTGCAGCACCTGAAGGTACGGCAACTGGTCTTCTTTCTACTTGTCTTCTTGCAATAGCAGCATCGGCCATTATGGTCACCTGCTTTCCTAGCTCACCGAATCTTTTTAAATCTTACCTCATCGGAATAGAAGTGAAATGAACAGTATTCTATTCTCTGCTTGCTATGGGTTTCCTCCTAATAGTTATGGGTATTGTGGAAGTTCATCTTTTACAAAGAACCTCAAAGAAGCACTAGTTTCTAAAAAAACAAAAAAAATCGAAATTGAATTGAAAAAATTCCAAGCACAGTATAAATATCTTGATTTTATTGGAAGAGAAAATAATCTAGCGCCATTTGATCCAAAAGTTGTGGATGCATTTTGGATAGGAAATTCGTTACTTGAAGAAATTCCACACAAGTCTTTACAAAAGTTTATTGAAAATGATCTTTTTCCACGAAATTCTATTCGCGGAAAAAAACTTGCAAAGTACCTTCCAGAAAATTTAGTTCCTCATCATAGTTTCAACGTACTCTATGTGAATTTTGTTACTAATAGGGTTGAGAGATCAATAAATAATTTTGATCTCTGTTGTGTTACTGCAGGTAAAATCAAATCATTAAACCCTACCCATGCAATTGTAGATAGGTTCTCTATAGATTTTAATGGTGAATTCATTTTTGGTAAGAAAATCGAGAAGGTTGATATCATAAGGAACCAGGTAAAACTAGTGAAAAATCTAAAGAAAAATGATATTGTGGCATTACATTGGGGAATGGTTGTTGGAAAATTAAACGCAAAGCAATTAACAAAGTTAAAAAAATATACTAAGATAAATTTTGATGGAATTGGTGGTTTGAATAATCTCTGAATTTTTACAAGTGCCATTTAATCGCTATTTATTATTTGCATTACTTCTACTCGGTATCTTCATCTATATTTTTGAACAAAATACTGTGGTGCAAACCTCAGATGCAGATCTTGTTATCCACTTCTTTTATTCTCCAAGTTGTTCTCATTGTGCAGAGCAGGAACCTTTCAATCAACAATTCGAGGCAGAATTTGAAGAAATAGACATTATCTACCATAATGTTGAAGTTCCATCAGAAACAAGATTACTTTTGATAATGGCACAAAATGTTAGTTTTGATGTTTCTGATCTTGGCACTCCGACAACTTTTATTGGAAATAATATTTTTGTTGGTTTTGAGCAGAACAGTACACCTTTAGAATTAAGATCAACAATACTGAGATGTCTTGATGGTGATTGCGGTGCTAACTCTTCATCGAAATCAAAAACTGAAATTACTCAATCAGTTGATTTGCCTATTTTGGGAAAAGCTGATCTTTCTTCATTTTCATTGCCTGTACTTGCAGTAGTTCTTGGTCTTGTTGATGGTTTCAATCCATGTGCTATGTGGGTTTTAGTCTATCTTATCGGACTTATCATGAATCTTAAAGATAAGAAAAAACTAATTCTGATTGTCGGTACATTTGTTTTTACCTCTGGTATATTGTATTTCTTTTTCATGACTGCCTGGTTGAATGCATTTTTATTTTTAGGATATGTGCGGCCAGTAAATATTCTAGTTGGATTAGTTGCTCTTGGTGCTGGAATAATATCCTTGAAAGAGTATCATGACACTGGAGGTGCAATGGTTTGCAAAGCATCAGATGGCAAAGCTAAGAAAAAGATTGCACACCAGGCAAAGGAAATAATCTCAGCTCCATTAACTTGGCTTACTTTTATTGGTATTATTGCTTTGGCATTTACAGTGAACTCAATTGAATTTGTTTGTTCTGCTGCTCTTCCTGCAGTATTTACTCAAGTTCTAGCGTTGAGTGATTTATCGCAGTTGGAGTATTATGCTTACATTCTTCTCTATGTTTTTGCATTCATGCTTGATGATCTTGTTGTATTTGGTTCTGCCATATTCATATACAGTCATCTTACTGATGATTATGCAAAATACTGCAAAATAATCGGAGGAGTGATAATGTTACTATTAGGACTTATCCTTCTTTTTGCTCCAAACTTCCTAAATTAAACAAATTATTATAAATAGTTGTACCAAATTAATATTTTCACATACATCTAATCTTTTTTATATTGTTTTAACAAGAAACCAAAGTGTTAAATGTTTTTCTATACAATATTATATCCCTTTTATTTAAAGGGTCAGGACAATTCGGTTGCCTTGAAAATGGTATGCATGGATACCTCTAAGTGATTTTAGCCATCAGTATGGCGTCTGGACCTAGTCTCGCTATACGAAATCCGTGTCACTTATGTAAATCTATACATTGAAGGGGTATAATTGGATGTGCGGATGGGTTAAGTTGAGTCCGTTTTTCCTATCTCTTCAACCGAGTCCAGCTGTTTGATTGTGGAAACTACGTTTCCACACCTTTTTTCTATCTAAAAAATTCTAGTTCTAATTAAATTGGGGTTTGGAAGGGGCAAAGCCCCTTCAATCAAACCAAAAGAGTGGGAGAGCGTCTAAAAAAGAAAACTCCAGGACGACCTCTCTTTCGTCCTGGTTAAGGTGATTCATACGGCGCTTTCGATGGCAAATGCTACCTCCTTCCCATATTCCATAAGAACATCAAATAATTCTTTTTCTGTTTCATCAAGTTGTTCCCTATATGAAAACAACGTGTCAAATTTTTCCTGAAATTTCATATACCACACCTCCTATGAATATAACGAGACCCAATGGGTCTCAACTGGTCGTTAAACCGGGAGAATTCCCCCGACAGATTATAGAGATAAAAACCAGTTGTTCTTTATAAACAAAATTAGACACCTCATTTCCGCGCCTACCTTTTTGGTAAAAAGGTAGGTCCAAAAACGTATTTGCTAAAAAGTAAACATTAAATCCTGTTCGTATAACTATTCCTTTGGTGATACTCATGTCAGAAAAAAAATGCTTAGTTTGTGGAATAGCTGAATCACAAAAATGGATAGAAAAACAAAATCTTGCTGGAATCAAAGCATATTTCTGCGGTCCACAACATTATCAAGAATATAAAAAGAAAGGTGCAGAGTCTGGAGTTTGCGAATTCTGTCAGTGAGAATGTCCCGATACAATCAGAATAATTATTATTGCACCCACGACAATTCCCATCACTTGTATTATTGATTTTTTTACATCTTTTTCTTCATGTAATTCGGGTAAAAGTGCAGCACATGAAATGTATATGAAAGTTCCTGCAGTAAATGCAAGTCCATAGTAACTGATATTCTCAATTATGCCTGAAAGATAAAAGAAAATTAATCCACCAACAACCGCAGTTAATGCGCTTAATAAGTTCCAAAAAAGTGCCATTTTTCTTGAAAATCCGCCGTGTAATAACATTGCAAAATCACTTATTTCATGCGGAATTTCATGCATTGCAACAGCAATGGTTGTTGTAACTCCTAGTTCAAAAGAAACAAGATAACTCGCTGCTATTGCAATACCGTCAAAAAAGTTATGTATTCCATCTCCAGCTAAAATTAGGTATGCAATGGGTTTTTTCTTTTCAGGATGGTGGGAATGGCCATGATGCCAATGGACAAATTTTTCTAATATGAAGAAGAACACCAAACCCAAGAGAGTAAAAGGGAATACTTCATGCAAATTAAGGTTTTCTATTGCTTCGGGCAGTAATTCATAAAAAACAGTTGCAAGAAGAGCACCTGCTGCTAGACTTATAATTACATAAATTACCTTATCCACGGTTTTCTTATTTAACAATACCAAAAAAACTCCAACTAGTGAAATCAGACTGATTAATATTGTAGAAATTAAAATCTCAAATAACATGAGTTTGTTGGGCTTGGTAAGATTAATAAATATTCTCTAGAAAGTTATTAACTATTGTATATTTTTTGAATTTTTTTAATAAAAGTGGTATTATGGAAAGAAAATTGCTTGAAAAAGGAAATACAAGTCTTGCTTTAGGTACTGTGTTTGGTGTAAGTGCATTGACCTGCCCATGTCCTCTATGTATAATTCCATCAATTAGTTTTTTTGCCAATTCTATTCGAGAGAAATTTTTCGGAGAGTGATTATTTGGAAATTATTAGCATTTCTCTAGATACTGAAACTTTAAAGGAATTAGACAGAGTCCAGAAAACACTTGGTTTCAAAAGTAGGTCAAAATTACTTCGTACTACTCTAGATTCTTTTATAAATGAATACAGAGTTATGGAATCTCTCAAAGGTCACATTGATAGTGTTTTTGTTATTACATATAAGGAATCAGAGAAACACAAAATCTCCGATCTTCTTCATAATTTTGAGGACACTATAAAGACCGTAGTACATCAACATCATGTTGGGATTTGTTTAGAAGTATTGATTATATGCGCAGATGCTAGAAGAGTAAGGGAACTCTTCAGTGTACTGAAGAGATATAAGGGGGTTAGGTCTGTTAGCTGCTCTGTGATCTAAAGCCAGTACTAAGTCTTTTAAACCCGTTCTAATAATTTATTCTTACCAATTTTCTTAAACCGATGAGAGAAATTGAGGTGTTAATATGGGATATATAGATTTAGAGATACCAGCAGAACTGGTACCGCAAATTGTGGAAATGCTTTCAGTTGCAAAAGACGGAGGCAAAATTAAAAAAGGAGTTAATGAAACTACAAAATCAATTGAGAGAAAATCAGCTCAATTTGTAGTTGTTGCAGGTGACGTTACACCAGAAGAAGTTGTTATTCACATACCAATGCTTTGTAAAGAGCACAATGTGCCATATGCATTTGTTCCAACAAAAAAAGATTTGGGTATTGCAGTTGGCATTGAAGTTGGAACTTCTGCTGTTGCAGTTGAAAATGCAGGTGGTGCCACCGAAAAACTTCAGGACATCATAAAAAAATTACCAAAACCACAAAAGTGATTTGAATGGCAGATGGTTATCCAGCGGAGATTGTTGAAATACGTGCCAAAACTGGTGTTTATGGTGAAATCTACCAGGTTCTTTGTAAAGTGCTAGAAGGTCCTGATGCAGGTAGAGTTATCCTAAGAAATATCAAGGGACCTGTAAAGAAGGGAATGGTAGTAGTTTTACTTGATACTGACAGGGAAGCAAAGGAAATTAAGTCAAGGTGAAGATATGCCTAATTGTTCTTTTTGTGATAATTCCGTGCATAAAGGCACTGGAATGATGTATGTTAAGAAAGATGGTACATTGTATAATTTCTGTTCAAGCAAGTGCAAAAAAAATGCTCTTGGATTGAAAAGAGAAGGAAGAAGACAGAAATGGACACCAGCAGCAAGAAAATTCACTGGTCGTCAAGCGAAGTGAGATAATGATTGAAAGAACATTGCTTCTTCTTAAGCCTGATGCAATACAAAGAGGTCTTATTGGTAAATTGTTGCATCGATTTGAAAGAAAAGGATTCAAGATTATAGGTCTAAAAATGCTTAAGATGTCAAAAGATCTAGCCAAAGAGCATTATGCTCACCTGGTTAACAAACCTTTTTATCCAGATCTTGAAAAATTTGTTACTGAAAATCCAATCATTGCAGTTGCAATTGAAGGTAAAGAAGCAGTTGAAGTTACAAGAACAATTGTTGGTCCAACTAATGCATCAAAAGCACCAAGTGGAACAATAAGGGGAGATTTTTCAAATAGTACTTCAAGAAATGTCATACACGCGTCTGATTCAAAAGAAACAGCAGAAAAAGAAGTTCCAAGGTTCTTTAAACCAGATGAACTTTTTGACTATTCGCTTGTTTTGGAGAACTATCTTCGTGCATCAGATGAATAATGTTTTTTTGAAATAGGAATTTTAATGAGGTAGAAAAAATGAGTAAGAAATTGTATGTAGGAAATTTGCCGTTTAGTGTAACCCAAGAGCAGTTGAAAGATCTTTTTGCTCCTATGGGTGAGGTTACTGAAGTTACCCTTATCGTTGATAAGGCAACTGGCCGCTCACGTGGTTTTGGTTTCGTTACCATTTCAGATGATGAGGTTGCTGCTAAAGCAATTTCAGAAATGAATGGAAAAGATATCGAAGGCCGACAGATCACAGTGAGTGAAGCCCGTCCAATGGGTGAACGCAGCGAAAGAAGACCATTCCGTCCAAGGGGCGGCGGTGGCTTTGGTGGTAGAGGCCGAAGAAGAGAATTTGATGATTTCTAATTTTTAATAATTTTTATTTTTATTGTTACGCTTCCATAAGGGTCAGTCCCTTGAGTGGATGCGGTATTATCTACCACTAAATAGTACCTTCCAGGTTCGATAATTTCAATAGTCTGTGAATATTCTGAAACACCTATTCCTTGATCTTCAACAATAAAATCCTGTACTCCACCGCCTAAATTGTAATTATAATCAGCATAGCCATTAGAATCAACAAGGTAAACGTCAACAGGCCCCCCATCAGTGACATTCACATCAATATTGATTAAGTCGCCTTTTACTGTATCAAACCACCAGGCATTCATCTCATCCTGTGCAATAGTGGTTTGTTCATCAAATAGAGGTTCAGTTTGTAAACATCCAAAAAGAGCCAAGCTTAATATGGCTAAGATTATGATCTTATACATTATTGATAAACCCGTGTTTAATTTAAAAAATTAAGGTTTATTTCTGTTCATTGTCCTGGGAAATGCAATAGCATCTTTGATATTGTCTAAACCACAAATCCAGCGCAATACTCTCTCTACTCCGATCCCATACCCGCTGTGTGGGACACTACCATACTTTCTAAGGTCAAAATACCAATCATAGTCCTTTGGGTCCCCGTCTTCTTTTTCTATTCTTTTCATCATGTCTTCCACATCTATGCTTCTTTGCGATCCTCCTACTATTTCACCATAGCCTTCTGGTGCAAGCATGTCAAAACATAAAGCAGTTTTAGGATCGTTTTTGTCTCTTGGCTTGTAGAATGCCATGATATCAGCAGGATAGTGGGTTACTACAATTGGTGTGCCAAAATGTTCCATAATCTTCTCTTCTTCTATTGTTCTAAGGTCTTCCCCCCATGGGTGTTCCATTCCTTCCTTTTCCTTGAGTATCTTCAACACATCGGTGTAGGTGATTGTTGGAAATGGTTTTGAAATTGCAGTTTTTAATTTTGCAACATCTCTTCCTAGGAATATAAGGTCTTTTTCATGTTTTTCAAGGACTTTTTCAACTAAAAATTTTATCTCATCCTTTGCAACTTGTACTACCTCGTCAAGTTCCATCCAGGGAGCTTCCATTTCTGCCATCCAGAATTCAGCCAAATGCCTTGATGTTTTACTTTTTTCTGCTCTGAATGTGGGTGCAACGTCATATATCTTACCCAAACTAAAAATTGCTGCTTCTGCATAAAGCTGCCAGCTTTGTGTTAGGTACATTTTTTCATCAAAATATTGCACTTCAAAAAGAGTCATCTTTCCTTCACATGCATTCGGAGATAATATGGGCGGATCAAACAAAGTATAGCCTTTTTTCTGGAAAAATTCATGTATCGCCAGAATCATTGTGCTTCTTATCTGAAGTATTTTTGTGAGTTTTTGGCTTCTGATCCAGAGATGACGGACATCTAGCAAAAATTCGTCTGAAAGGTCCTTTGCAATTGGGAATGGTTCTCCTCTCGTAACAGTTTCAAATTTTTTGACATCAAGTTCATATCCACCTGGAGCCCGTTCATCTTTTTTTACTATACCTGAAACAATAACTGAACTCTCAATATAGGCTTCATTCGAATCCTTCCAGGAATTTTCGTCAACCTTGTCTTTTTTGATGGTTGTTTGAAGCACACCACTAGAATCTCTTAGTACTGCAAAAACCATATTCCCAGCACTACCAATTCTATGCCTATAAATCCAACCACGAATAGTGATTTCACTACCTTCTAACTTCTCAGTAAAAACAGTATTAATATCAGTAATCATGTATCGAATTAGTTTAAAAAGAAATAAAAAGAAATGTTAGTTTCAAATAACGGCCAATACCGTAATAAATAACTATTCTCATATTTTTTCTTGTCACCATCTTTTTTGGTGATAAAATGAAAAATTCATTGCTGGTTTGTTTGTTAATGGTTTTTGCATTTATGCAAAATATAAATGCAACCGAGCCATTGAGTACATACCCTGGCGTGGTTGTAAGTTCAAATTATGGAGTAAGTAATCTATCTGTTGTCCCTTCAGTCATATCTACTTGTCCTGCAGCTCCAATGTATGAACTTATTTGTCAGGATGGGTATCATGTTGAGATACAATATGATGAAAACGGATGCGAAATCGGACAGATTTGTGTAGCAGATTCAACCTGCCCCCCGGTTCCCATGTCCCAGCTAATATGTGAAGACGGCTATCATGTTGAATTGCAGTATGATGCAAACGGGTGTGTGATTGGTCAGGTTTGTGTAATTGATTCTACGTGTTCTTCAACTACAATGGATGATTTAGCTAAAGAAATCAATGAGAATAACAACTTAATCCGGGAACTAATAGATTTGTTAAAACAAATTTTCTCTCTCTAATTTTTTTTATTTTAAAAATAGAAAATAAAAAGGAGATTAAAAAAGGACCTTGGTCCTTTTTATGCTGCTGCTTTTGGTACAACGTCCAACACAACCCCAGCTGCGACTGTTTGACCCATATCTCTAAGGGCAAATCTGCCGAGTGGTGGGAAGTCGGAGAACTTCTCAATAACCATTGGTTTTAATGGTTGGATTCTAACAACTGCAACATCTCCAGTCTTAATAAAGTCTGGTTTTGCTTGGGCTGTTTGTCCTGTTTTCGGATCTTTCTTCTCCAAAATTTCTACAACCTTACCTGCAAATTGTGCTGTGTGAATGTGGAATACTGGCGTATAACCAATTGAAATTGCAGTTGGGTGGTTCAATACAACAATCTGTGCAGTAAATGTCTCTGCAACTTTTGGTGGATTTGAAGAAGGACCAATAACATCTCCTCTTTTAATGTCCTTTTTATCAACACCCTTGAGGTTGAAACCAACATTATCTCCTGGCATTGCCTCAGTAAGCTCCTGGTGATGCATTTCGATTTTCTTAACTTCACCTTTAGCATTTGATGGCATAACTACGATGCTGTCTCCTGGTTTCATCTTTCCAGTTTCAACTCTTCCTACTGGAACAGTACCGTGGCCAGTGATTGTAAAGACATCTTGAATTGGAAGTCTCAATGGTTTGTCAACTGGTTTTGGAGGTATTTTGAATGTGTCTATAATCTCCAATAAAGTTGGACCGGTATACCATGGCATGTTTGCTGATTTCTTTGTTAAGTTGTCACCAGCATATCCAGAACATGGAACAAACTTTACTTCTTCTAACTTGTATCCAATTCCTTTGAGTAGTTTTTCAACTTCTGCTTTTATCTTGTCGTATTCTTCTTGTTTGTAACCAACTGCATCCATCTTGTTCATGTTGACTGCAAATTGATTAATACCAAGAACTTTTGCAAGAAATGCGTGTTCTTTTGTCTGTGGTTGAACACCGTCCTTAACAGAAACTTGAAGTACTGCAGCATCTGCTTGGCTTGCACCTGTAATCATGTTTTTAACAAAATCACGGTGGCCAGGAGCATCGATAATTGTACAATAGTACTTTGGTGTTTCGAATTCCCTGTGAGAGATATCGATAGTAACTCCTCTTTCTCTTTCTTCTTTCAAAGCATCCATAACGAATGCAAATTCGAATGTTGCTTTACCAACCTTGGAAGCTTCCTCCTTGAGCCTGTTGAGCACCTGTTCTGAGATTGCTCCAGTTTCGTAGAGAATTCTACCAACTGATGTTGACTTACCTGAGTCAACGTGTCCTATAAACACTAAATTTAGGTGTTCTTTCTTTGCCATAAATTCATCTCCTTTTATTTTTTTTCTTTTAATAATAGCCAACCTTTAATAGAAAAAGGTAAACGTGAATTTATTCCAAGATGTTTTTAAAGCTAACTATTATTCCCCTGTCGTTTTTTTTACACTTTTGCCAATATTACGGTGTAATTTTGTCCATAATGTTTAGCACAAGAAGGACACATCGTATAGAAAAAGTACATTTTACTCATCTTCTTTTTCTTTGATTTTGTGTATTCTTCCATTTCGCTTACCCACCTACCCATATTTTGATAGGACCCCTCAAAGACTTTAGTTAGAAATGTACCTGAGATTTTCTCCATCTTGGCTCCAGGTATCTCTTTATTCACTGCAATGTAAATATCAGAACCAAATAATGAATTTTCATCTGAAAGCATAAGTTGTTCTCCAAGTGCATCAGCTGATTTTATTTTTTCTATATTTTTTACAATAACCTGACCAAAATTCAAAGGTATGTGGAAAAAACTCATCACATGGTCTTTAATAAATAATTTGTTCTTCCACTTAATTTCCTTTTCATTCCATGGTGTTGAGTTAAATCTGTTACAACAACCAGTTTCAGATTCTTCATATAATTTGTCCATACTTATCCCATCTAAACTATTCGTTATATGGTTTTTTATAAATTAGTTTTCTTAACGATTAGAATTTCTAAAAAGAAGGGAGATGGTACACCAATAGGCTCCATCCCGCCTCCCACTCTTAATCTCCATTGTGGAGGAAAAGACTTTGTACTAAAAAAATTTATATAGCTGAATCTTTGTCTCTAAAAGTCAACATCACAAAATTTCTCTTTTTCCAATCAAAACAAAAAGAACTTCTATACCCAGAGCTCTCCCTTTCGAGTGTACAAATAAAATTTCGTTTTTAAATCTTGTCATCGTGATACACATATGGTCAAGAATAAATCCTACCGTTTCAAGAAAAAAGATGATTCACTTCTTCCTTTGGCAGTTTCAAATCCAAAAAAAAATCCATACAGATTCAGAAAAAAAGATGAAAGCACTACAGTAGTAATTGCAGTGAGTTTATTGTTGATCCTAGTAATACTTTTTGGTGGTGCACTTCTATTTGTATTAAGTCAGAAAAGTGACCAACCAGTAATCATCCCATCTAATAATTCAACTTCTAATCTCACGAATACAACTAACACAACAATTGAATGTGGTGATGATTGCATTTACTTGAATGCAATTAATGGCAACAATTACTCAGCATGTCTACCTATAATGAATTCAACTATTACACAAATGTGTTTTGAATATTTTTCCAACGAATCACTTGATGCATGTAAACTTGTTACTGATATGGAAAAGAAAAAAGTTTGTGTTACTAAGTTTGCTATGGAAGACGATAATGCATTGCTATGTGATCTCCTCTTAAGTGAAGGATATTTGGAATGTAAAGTACAAGTAGATCCATGTTATGCAGAGTTAGACCAAAATCTTTGTCATGCAGTAAATGAAAACGATCCTTCAAAATGTAAGTCAAATGATGAATGTTTATTGAATTATAGTGTTACTAACTCAGATGTTGATGGATGCGAACTTATTTCAGACGAAGTTATATCACTTGCATGTCTTTCAACAACTTCTGATGAGGATTATTGCAAAACTCTAACAGAAGGTCCAAAAACAGAATACTGTTATCAGCTTTACAGTGTTTTTGAAGATGATTATTCTTATTGTAGTAAAATAACAAATCTTGAAGGTCCATACGCTCTAGATTGTTATTCTAATTATGCAATTAGTGAGGAAGATCATATAATTTGTAATGTATTGACTTTAGATCAAAGGTGGAAATGCTATACAAACTATTCACTTGCAACTGGTGATCTTGATGGTTGCGAGGATATTCATCTGCTTGCTGATACCAATCGTTTCAATTGTGTTTTTACATATGCAAATAAGTATGGTAATCCATCTGCTTGTAATATTCTTGAAGATACAAGTTCCAAATCAGTTTGTTACCAAGGTCCAATAATTTATTCCCCACAGAATCTTGATTGGCAATACTGTGAAGATGTTTCAAACTCAGACTGGTCTAATAAATGTTTCAATGAGGCTGCAAAATTAAACCAAGATATCTCTATTTGCAATTATATAGCTGTGGATTATGCAAAAGAAGCATGTAAAATAGCCTATGAAGTAAATAAAACAAAATAAAAAAATTATTCTTTTGGTTGCTCTTCTTTAGGATCTTCTTCTACTGATATTTGTTCAAAGTAGTTTAGATCATAAGTGAATTCTTCGTATGATTTTATCTTACCCTGAGCCATCATCAATTCTCTTGAGAGAATGTAGAATATAAGTGCAAGAGATCGTTTTCCTTTGTTGTTTATTGGGATTATATGATCAATGAATTTTGTTTCATTATCAGTATCACACAATGCAATAACAGGAACACCATTTTTTGCACTTTCTATTAATGCCTCATGTTCACCTTTTGGATCACATACCATCACAATTTTTGGTTCCATGAATTTTTCTACATTCATGTTTGTCATTGTTCCAGGTACAAATCGTCCTTTGACTAGGTTGACTCCAGTGAGTTCAGCAAATTTACTTGCAGGGTTGCTAGAATAGACACGGGAAGCAACTATGCACACTTCTTCTGGTTTGTATCTTGCTAATATTTTTGCTGCACTTACCAGTCTTTCTGCACTTTTTCTCAAATCAAGTATGTAGAGGCCATCGTCTCTTCTTTTGAAGATATAGTCTCTCATATCACTTGTTCTTATCTTGGTGCCAATGTGTACACCGGCTTCAAGAAAGATTTCCTGTTTTACAGGCATTCCAGTTTTATCTGTTGTTGTCATATTTTCATCCTCCTGTTGTCCTTTTTAGAAAAAGGACCAAAAATCTGGTTTTGTTAAGTTTTCCTCTTCGAGGAAAAATGATTTAACTAAAATCCATCGGATTTTTCATCAACCAGTTTTTTATGTCACTTTTTTCCAAAAAAGTGACTGGGGCCGCTGAGATATGCTCCTCCCAACCGCAGGAATTTGTAGTTGAGAAGTTTGAATTTCTTGCGCTTTTTGGTAAAAAGCGCCCAAAAACTTAACTTGCTAATTTTTGCTCGCAAAGCTCGCAAAAATAGTGTTGCCACCAAAAACCCGATAGGGTTTTTCAACAAAGAATTTTGGAGCGCCTTTTTTCAAAAGGCGCACTCAGATAACAAGCACCCCAAGCTTGCAGGATACCAGGTTACCTCACGGCCCCAAAGAGGGGACGGTTTTGAACTTAAAGTTCAAATCAACTGCCCCTAAACTTCTAGACATTTGGTGTGGAAGGTTTTAATATCTATTTTAAACTCGAATGCCAATCTATTTAAATGTTAAAATGTATATTTTATTCTAAGAAATTTGTTTTAAACACAAGTTTCTAACCCACATATGGGGGTATTTTGTTATCATTTAACAAAAATGGTGATATATTGAAAAATAAGATAGATACTTTGGATCTTTTAATACTCAGGGAGTTAAGAGCTAATTGTAAACGACCAGTAAGGGAGTTAGCATTAAAACTTAGGATGCATCCAAACACACTTCTACAAAGAATTAAACGACTAGAGAAATCCAAAGTAATACGTAAATATCATGCTGATATTGATTTCAAATCATTAGGATATGATATGCATTCAGTGGTTATGATAAAAATAAGAAAAAGCGGGCTAGAAGACGCAAAACTTCTCCAAGAAGTTTCTGATTTACCTGAGGTTCAATCTTTATACGCAGTTACTGGCGGTGCGGATTGCATTGCCATAATTAAAGCAAAAAACAGAGATGATCTTGTACGTATTTTGAGAATTATACAAACACAACCTTCCGTATTAAGAACAACAAGTTACTTGGTTCTAATTACTTATAAAGAATCTGCAAGTTTCAATCCACTTACTTCTTTATCTGGAAGGAGTTAATTCTTTTTTCTGAAACCATACAGGTAGTAAGCATTTCCGTATGATGGAATTATACCTTGTCTCAAAGCACCTTCAAATATTAAGTTTGCTTGGTGTTGTTCTATTAAAGTATTTCTAAGGTCTCTTTTTGCTATTGGATTGGTGCTAGTTGATGGGGGTGCCCATTCATCTACAAATACTATTGCTCCCCCTGGTTTTAGTGATTCTATTGCATTTCGTACAAATGTTTCTCTTTCAGCTGGTTCCATATTATGCAGTACGCATGCAACTATCACAGTATCATATTTATTAGCCGGGTCAATCTGTATCCCGTCTGTTCTAGTATCAAAAATTTCCCCACCATTAATTTTTCTTACTGATTTCCATACTGCTGCTTCTCCATTTATTGGAGTGTAGCAGTCTACGAACACTTCATCAACCATCTTATATGTTGCAAGTATCTTTTCCAAGGCAAGTCTTCTTGCTATCTGGACTCTGGCTAATCTTACTGGTGCTCTTGCAGCTTCAGTTTCAGTTGATGGTAGTTCCATTTGTCTTTGTTTAAGTTTGGCTGGGTCTTTTTCATATACCATCAAACTCATTGAGTGGTAAGCGTCAATTCTTAATTTGAATTCAGCCACAAATCTTGCTCCAGTGACATTCGACATTATCCTATCTCTTAAATCTGATTTGCTTTCAACTGGTCTGAAATTTTCATCAAACTGAACCTCTATTGCAGGATCAAGAGCATTTTGACCTCGTTTTCTCGAAAGTTTTGCTGGCCATTCATCTATTAATACAAAATAACCATGTTCTTCTAATTTTTTGAAAATCTCTTGTATAACCCTTGTCTTAATTCGCCTATGATCACTTGGTGGATCTCCATACTCATTTTCACGAAGCAGCATAACTGGGTCTGCTATTAAATGTAATGTTTGTGATAAAATTGCCATGTGTATTTGCGCATCTAATCGCAGTTCTCTAAAATCTTGTTGAGTGTACTCAACATCAATACCAAGTTCAGCAAGCTTTCTTTTTGCTTCTGCTTGCATTCCTGTTGAAATATCATTTGCAATGATTCTTAGACGTGCTATAGCTTCTGGATCAACTTCCCCCAATCCAGTTACTATACTCTCTATAACTGTTCCAGTACCACAACTCATTTCTAGTGTTCTACCAGTAAATATATTTGTTTTACTAGTATCCATTCTTGATGCATGAACTGCAACTAATAGTTTGAGCAGACGTCTTATTGCTTCATCATGCTCTTTCATGTGGCCATCATAATTTTTTCCAGCCCACTCATCGAACAAATCTGCCATACTTGTTTTTGAATAACTTCTTGCAACTTGTGCCATCCCGCTTTCAGCAACTAACTTGTCTATTGTTCTTCTTCTATCTTCATGAAGTGCTCTAAGTTGTCCATCTAGTTCAGGGTTTGCTCCTCTCTTGTGCATAGGTGGGTCTACGTGTGCTGCGCGTAATGTACCGACACGGTGGCGTTTTGTCATTCCAACATCACGTCCACCCTTTGAAAGGTCTTGTATAGCCATTTGTATTCCCTCAATTCGACCATCCCACCTCAACTTAATTAACAGTCTTTACCCTAATCTATTATGCAAAGCAAATATTTAAAAGGTATTGTTTTAGTTTATGGCAATTAACGTAAGTTCTAAACACGTGGATAACGTAACACATTTTGCACAATATCCACATGAGACATAAACATACGTCTACAACAATAACGATCAACACCAAGTTCATCCATTATCACATCTGGTTTTTTGTCATTTAAAGACATCTTATATTGTTCATACAAGTGTCCAATGACAGAACCACACGTGAAACATCTTACTGGAAATTCCATTTTTATTCACCTCATCGAAATTCCTATTTCGATTAAGTAAAAATGTACATGCATTTTTACACTGCGCTTTTTAGAAAAAAGCGCGCAAAAATTTTTTATTTATTTTGGGGTGTGGGGTCTCCCCCACAAACAAACCAAAATCACCTGTATGATTTTTGGAACCTGGCCCTTGCCTTTGGTCCACGGAACTTCTTTGGTTCAACCCGTCTTGTATCATCAACTATTAATGAACGATCGATTGTAATGAATTTTTCCTTAAGGTTCATCTCATCAAAGTATGCTACTAGTGCGTTTGCTATTGCTGTTCTTGCTGCTTGTGCTTGGCCCATCACTCCACCGCCATTAACATTGACTGCAATGTCTATGTTATTTGCTTCTGGACCAACGTACTTTATTGGCTCTCTTATTATTTCTCTTATGTAAGAATTGTTAATTGATTCAATGTTTCTGCTGTTCAATCGTATTACTCCTTTGCCTTTAGTTATTGTTGCACGTGCTACGCTCTCTTTTCTTTTTCCTCTTGTAACAAAAACTTTTGTTTCTATTTTTTTCGATGGTTTCTTTCTTTTCTTTTTTGGACTTGGTTTTTTCTCTTCTGTTTTGTGTTCGTGAGTTTCTTTTTTCTCTTCGTGTTTATGTTCTACATGGGTGTGTGCCTTTTTCTCAGGTACTTCGTGTTTATGTTCTGTGTGTTTGTGCTCTTCTTTCTTTTCATGCTCCTCATGCTTTTTTTCATGAACATGTTTATGTTCTACATGAGTGTGCGCTTCCTTCTTTTCATGAGCTTCTTTTTTCTCATGTTTAGTGGTGTGAGTTCCTTCCTTCTTTGTTCTTTTCTTTTTTCCTTCTTTAGTCATGATCATCAACCCGAATAACCTATACTTTTACAGATCTCGTAGATAGTAACATGCTTGGAAATGCCATCATAGTCTGCATTTTCTATTTTCATGTTTACTTCCATGTTCTTTGGATTACCAGTATGAACTCTTAGTCTTCCCAAAGCAATCTTTCCTCTGCTACTTTTCATTGGTAGCATTCCTCTTATCATTCGTTTAACAAATAAGTGTGGAATTTTTGGCCAAGTCGGAGACTTCTCAGGTGTACCTTTGTGCTTAAGACCTCTTTTTGTCAAATATCTTTGTGTTATTTCTTTTGGATTTCCATTTATCACTATTTTCTCAGCATTTATTAAATGGATTTCATCTCCGTTTATGAGTTTCTTTGCAATCTGACTTGCAAGCCTTCCAAAAATCATATTCTCTCCATTAATGACATTCATGAATATCACTTTAGTATGACAACTCCCTTTCCATCGGGGTTAGTCTTTTTTAGGCTTTCAATTGTAATCGCCTGTCCGCCAGCCATGCTGATCAACTGTCTTGCACTTTCGCTAAAAGCAAATGCTGCCACAGTGATCTTTTTTGAAACATTTCCAGAACCAAGTACTTTTCCTGGAACAAGAATTGTTTCATCTCCTTCTGCATACGCATCAATCTTACTTAGATTTACCTCTATCTTCTTTCGCCTTGGTTTTGAAAGCTCATAAGCTACCTTTTTCCAAAGCGGTTTGTCAGTTTTCATCAGATCTACAATCAAAGATTTAAGGATCTGATTATCTTTTTGTCTTTTCATATTCGCCACCTACGGCTCGCCCCTGTTTTAGAGCAGGGACTCTACCTTGAATAAGCGTTATTATAACGTTAGGGAACATTTAAAATGCTAATGATAACTCGTTTATGTCCTAATTATATAAAAAAGAAAATAAAATAAAGAAATTATGCTGGTCTTGCCAGGTCATATATTTGTTTCAATGCAACCACGAACGCTGCCGGAGCAACGAATACGCTAAGTGCACTTAGGAACTGATATACAAAGACTCCTAAAGGACCCGTCATACCGCCAGTTACCTCGCTCATCTTAGCCACAACTTCGTTAATAGAATTCATTACCATCAGGAGGGCTATGGTCGCGACGAGGAATTGCATAATTTCTTTGTCCGATATGTTCATAAGGCCTACAATAATACCCAACAAACCCAATACTGCAAGTACCAATGGCAATGCAGTTCCAAGCATGTTTGAGGCTAGACCTATCACAATGGCAATAACAAATCCACCAAGGAATGCATATTGGCCATAGTTAACTGTTGTTGATTTTCCCATTTTACTATCACCTCGATTGACCAGTAAAACGATAACTAGATTTTAAAATCCTCCGATTGCCCTTCGTCAATTGTACTGGTTTTTATAGTAAAATTGCTAGAAATAGACCAGACATTCCCAACAAAAACGACACCAAGCTTGCATCTCTTGCAAATTTTAGTTTGTTGTTTATTGCTTTGTAACAAATCAACAGTATGATAATATCGGCTATAACGATGAGTGTACCTGGTATAATGCTCATCGTCAGCCCAACTAAAAACGGTGCCGCGCTTAGGGGTATAAATAAAATATATAATATTGCTGCAATCAACAATGCAGGTTGTTTTCCAATCACTATGGGGAGTGTTTTTGATTTTCTTGCTTTTCTATCTCCTTCCATATCCTGTATTGATTTTATTATTTCCCTTGCTAGACCAGCTACAAAACCTAATAGTGCCAGAATAATTGCAAGAAGAGATAAAGAATTTGAAACCACAAAATTTCCAAAGATAAATGGTATTGCCATTGTTAATGCGATGTAAACATTTCCAAGTAATGGCAAGTCTTTCAATTTCCAATTATATAATATGGCAAAAAGATTGAATAGAATGACAATCGCAAATACTATATAGTTAATATAATATGCAAATACCACTGATGCTATTAGCGAGAGTATCGAGAAATACAATGCAAATTCCTTTGTTATTGTACCATCAACTAAAGGCCTGTTCTTTGCTTTGTTTAATCTATCTGTTTCAATATCAAAATAGTCATTCAATGCAAAAGAACCCATCTCACTGAAGATTGGAACCAATAAAGATAGGATTATTATAGGGGATACTAGGGGTAAGGAACCAAGAACAATGGTTTCTGCTATCAAAACTGCAAAAGCAAGCATTATTGCATGCTCGAATCTTGTGAGTTTTATGAATTCCTTTAGGAACATAATCTTACCTTGTTGTTTTAGTTTAAAACATTATCCACTTTCAAATCAATCACATCTTTTGATTCAGTTAATTGTTGGTTCACACACTTTTTTATAATTATTTCTGTGTAATATCATTCCAGGGGGATTTTATGAAAGAGATTATAGACGAAATCGATAAGAAAATTTTGGCTGTTTTGATTGACAATTCAAAAACACAGTTGAAAAAACTGTCAAAAACTTTGAGAATACACCCAAATACTCTGTTACAACGCATCAAAAAATTGGAGCATGAAAATATTTTGATGAAATATTCTGCAGTTGTTAATTTTACAAAAATTGATAGAAGAATGCAAGCTTTGATGTTTTTAGATGTTGATATGACAAAAGGCTGGGAGGAAGCAATTAGGCCATTGGCTAAATTACCAGAGGTTGTTTCTTTTTTACTAATCACTGGGGATCATGATGTTTTGATAATTGCAAGAGTTAAGGATGAATATCATTTGGGGGATTTGATGAGAAGATTTCAGGCAACTAAAGTTGTGAAAAAAACAACAACTCATTTGATTGTAGATACTTATAGGGAACCATACGAGTATAATCCTTTGAGGGATGAATTGAGGTTTTAATTTTTCACAAATAAATGCAATCTCATGGAATGGAATTCATCAATTGGAGCTACTGCTCTTTCTTCTAGTTTTGTGAAACCATTTGTTATAAAGTGACCTATTAACTCTCCCGGGTGTTTTAGGGGTCTAACTATTGCATCAAGAAATAATGCTATGTCTAATGGTAAAACTGGAGAAATCCTAAATGGATCTTCTTCAATCACAACTGCAATTCCACCAGTAACCAAAGCATCTTTAATAGCCCTAACCATTCTGGGTTTATCATCATTACTAATCAAATGAAACGTTTGTGAACAAACAACTGTTCTAAATCCTCCAATAGAAAAATCATAAGCACTCATGTTTGTGTGTCTAATATCTATTCCTAATTTCTCCCGTGCTTTTTCAAGCATCTTTGGTGAAACCTCATTAATATGAACAGGTTGAATTTCCTGTTCTGGTGCTAACAATGCATGGTCAATACCAGCAGCTCTCATAATTCTACTTCGTTCTAAAATCTCTTGAACATATCTCATTGGTTCTCCAGTTCCTGCTGTCAAATCAACTATTGGAGTTCTAAGAAAAGGGGCAGCATATTGCAAAACAGTTCTTATTGCCTGGTAATGTCTTGTTTCTATTCCCATGTGCTGATCATACCTATCTGAAAACTGATCATAAAGCATTGCAAAAAATCTTACTCTCTGTGCAAGATTAAAACTATCATAAATTTGTTTTATTGCAGCCTGCGCTTTTTCGATCACAATATCTCTTTTTCTTTTTTCAACTGCAAATTCATTTACTAATCTGAATAAGTTTGGGACACTTACTGTTCTTGGGTCAGCTGCTAATAATTCTAAAATTGGTCGAGGTAATCTTTCCTGTTGTCTTTGTACTCGTCTCCCACCCATCACTACTACTGTTGTTATGGAAGGTTTAAAATGGTTATAATTAACATGACTATCTAAAAATCTAATCATCGATTTATATCCATGGACCAATACAAAGTTGAAATAATTTCAAGAGAAGAAAAAAATCAATTAATGGAAAAACATGTTTCAAAAAATCTCCACGAAAGAAAAGCAATTATTCATGGAACATGTGTGAAATTCTTTACTGATAATCATGAGTTCAAAGACATGTGGGAAGATAATTTTGATCTAATGCCTGATTGGATAAGACCACACGCAAGGCTATTTGCAATTTCTGGTCCAAAGCTAAAAGTATTATACGAACCATTTTCAAAAACAGTTATCATTGAAGGTTGCAACTACTATGGCTGGGTAAAAAGTATTGCATTAGCACTAGTAGCAGATTTTATGGAAGATTTTACCTCTGAACATCGAAGATATTCAGTCCATGGTTCTTTTGTTGATGTTGGTGGGAGAGGTTTAGCCATAATCGGTCCTTCTGGAAGTGGAAAAACAACCTTAACATATGGTCTTCTTCTAGATAAAAAATCAAACTTTGTTACTGATGATTGGTTTTTTGTTAGGCTAGCACAAAATGAAACATCGGTATATTCATCTGAAAAGAATTCCTATATTCGTGGAGATCTTGAAAACAGCTGGCCAGAATACAAAAATAAACTCAAAGGAATAAAGAAAGACAAACAGGATCGTGCAATTGTTGATGTAAAACAATTAATTGGCGGAGATCGAATAAAACAAGAATCAATTCTTTCACTGACTATTCTTTTAACAAGAGACAAAAAGTTGCCAGTTGAAACAAAACTAGACAAATATGAGGCACTTGAATTTATGATGGATAATGACTTTTGCAATCCGCATCAATTAATTAGAAACGAAGAAAAATCAAAACAAAGAATAAGCTTTTTCCGTGAATTATTTAGCCGTACTCCTGTTTATTTACTAAACACAATAGAAACACCAGAACAAAGTTTAACAAGACTTAAAACACTTATAAAAAAAGAGGTCTAATATGAAAATCGCATTAATCCAAATGAGTATGACGGACAACCAAGACGAAAACCTTTCAAAAGCATTACAATTTATCAAAGAAGCATCAGAAAAAGGTGCAAAAATTATTTGTCTCCCCGAACTTTTCACATCAACTTATTTTCCACAAGAAGAAAATGTAAATACAGAAAAATTTACTGAATCAATTCCAGGGAAGAGTCATGATCTACTTTCAAAAGCAGCAAAAGATAATCAAGTTGTCATAATAGGCGGTTCAATATTTGAGAAAGCAGACAAACTTTACAACACTTCAATGGTTTTCGATGAAAATGGAAAACTTCTTGGAAATTATAGAAAAATACACATCCCATATGATGAAAAATTCTATGAAAAAAATTATTTTGAAAAAGGAGATCTTGGTTACAAAGTTTTTGAGACAAAATATGGCAGAATAGCTGTTCTAATCTGCTATGATCAATGGTTTCCAGAGGCAGCAAGAATTGTTTCCTTAATGGGGGCGGATATGATATTCTATCCAACTGCAATTGGTATTTGTGATTCAATCAAACAAACAGAAGGAAATTGGCAAGAAGCTTGGGAAGGTGTCCAAAGAGGGCATGCAATTGCAAACGGGGTTGTAGTTGCAGGGGTTAACAGAGTTGGAAAAGAAGGCGAAACTAATTTTTGGGGAGGTTCCTTTGTATATTCTCAGTTTGGTACATTGATTACCAAAGCAGATGATACTGAAGGAGTTGTCATTGCAGAAATAAACACAGAACTTGGAAAAGAGGTCAAAGAAGGATGGGGGCTTTTCCATAATAGAAGACCAGAAACTTATCAAAAAATAACCGAGAAATGATTATAATCATTCTTTACAAATGAGATTTATGGATAAATACCGAATGCCTGCGGAATGGGAACAACATGAAGCAACCTGGCTATCCTGGCCAAAAGATCCTGAGACATTCCCCGATCAAATCTTGCCTAAAGTTGAGAAAATCTACATTGAAATGATAAAAGCACTTCATGAAAAAGAAAAAGTGCATGTTCTTGTTAATGATGAAAAAACTCAAATAAAAGTTCAAAAACTATTAGATGAAGCAGGAGTTAAAAATAATGTTATTATCCATAAAATCAAAACAGTTGACGTGTGGATGCGTGATTATGGCCCTATTTTCGTAAAAAACAATAGCAAAATAAAAATGACAAAATGGATTTTCAATGCATGGGGTGGAAAATACGAACAACTTATGCATGATAATTCTGTTGTTGATCAAATGATTCCTCTACTTGGAGATATTGAAGTTACCAAACCAGGAATCATTTTAGAGGGTGGTTCAATTGAAGTAAATGGTAATGGAACTTTACTAACAACAGAACAATGTTTACTCAATCAGAATAGAAATAAACACCTAAACAAAGAACAAATTGAAGATTATCTTAAACAACATCTTGGGGTTTCACATATAATTTGGTTGAAAGAAGGAATAGCTGGTGATGATACTGATGGTCATATAGATGACATTGCAAGGTTTGTTGGACCAAACACAATTCTATGTGCAACTGAACAAACAAAATCAGATGACAACCACCAGATCCTGAATCATAATTTAGAAACACTGAAAAATGCAAAAAATGAAAAAGGCGAACCGTTCGAAGTTAAAGAACTTCCTATGCCAGGCCGGGTTGATTCACCATACGGAAGATTACCTGCAAGTTATGCTAATTTCTACATAGGAAATGGTGTGGTCTTACTCCCAACCTTTAATCATAAAAATGATCAAAAGGCAATCTCAATTCTTGAGGAAAATTTTCCTAATCGTAAAGTTGTTCCAATCTATTGCGAACCATTGGTGTGGGGACTAGGCGCAATCCATTGCGTTACGCAGCAGCAGCCCATTTAAATATTAGTGTTGTTAGTGTCACAGGTGAAAGAATGGTAGCGAAAAAAACAAAAAAAGTAGAGAAAATTGAAGAATGTTGCTGCGAAGATCCATCTTGTTTAAATACAGTAGAACGTCCACCTATGAGTGGTATGTGTTATGCTATAGGGGGCATTCTTGCAATGTTTGCCGGGGTAGTCTTTCTCCTTGGAGCTTTCGGGAGTGTTGATACTATGACAGTTTACATAGCTGCAGGTATTCTTCTTGTATTCCATGGATTGGGGGGAGTTCTTCACGTTATTCGCGGATGTCCAATGTGCAAACCTAAATAATTTTTTTATTTCTTATGCATTTTGAAATAATCTTCAACATGCATTTGTAATTCTTTATTTGTTTCAAAGCCAAATTTTTGGTGTAACTGAAGCAGGTATGGGTGTGGAGAAAAATGAGGGACTGTTATTGCATATCCTTCCATATCCATTGATGCTGACTTTGCATCTGCTCCAATATATTTATCATAAACATTTCTGAATCTAGAAGAAGTTGCCGCTTGTTCTCTTGAGACTATCTTACCTTCGATCTTTTGGTTTAGAAAAGCAAATGCAATTTGTTTTTTCTCAGGTTTTCCTGTGATAAGATTAAGCAATGGTTTTTCGATCCGAACAACTATCTTTATCTCACCATCGTTTATAGTCATATCATACTCATTTTTTTCAAGATGCAGTAGTAAGAATGATGTAAAAAATTCCTTTGAATCATGGAAACTTGTTGCTTTGGAAAGTAGGACCAGTCGTTCTCCATGGAAAAAAATCGAACGCATGGCTCCGTGTGCAAATGAGTTCCCCAATCTTTCTTCACCAATACTGACATTTTGGAAATAATTATTTGGTACTGCATATGCTGCTCTTGTTTCAAACATAGGGGAAATAAATTTCACCGGCCAGGTCATTGAGGAATAAAGACTTCTCGATAATGAAGAAAAACTCTGCGCCATTATCTTTGAATATTCCATCCTTTCTTTGTCTTCTCTATGCATCTTCTCTATGAATTCCACATATTCTGGTATATTCTTGGCAGTTTCACAAAATTGGCACATAACTAAAAAAATCAAGCTTGGTTTTTAAGTTTATTTATTCTATTATCAATACTTTTTAAGGGTTTTAAACATGAAGAAATCTGATATTATCAAAATAGTAGTCATATTAATCGTAATTGGTTTTCTGACCGAACCATTATGGTTCGGTGGTGGGTTGCAGAATCTTTTCCAATCTCCCATACAGGCAGCTACCAATGTAACTGGTACTGCAATTTTTAATGGAACCATACGAACATACGATCCCCTCTTATTCATACAAGGATCTGTTCCTCAGGCTGTTGTAGATAAGCTAAATCTTCGTACAGATGTTACTAGTATGGAACAAACAACAGAAGGAATGCTTATCACAGTTGATAGTAGGGATAGTGTATATCCATTGGCGGTTTTCTTAAGAACCCTTAACGTTACTTCATACTCAAGGGCAAATATTGTTGTTGATCAAAATATAGAAGTACAAACACTTACAGGTACAGTAAAAACATTTCTTCCAAATGGGGTAATCCAAGTTATTTGTGAGCCATTGGTTGATGCAGATAATGAGGTTCCTGTTGTTATGACTGCAGTTTTGCGCAATGACCAAATTGTTGGGTATCAATCTACTAACATTCTAGTGAACAAATCAAATCTGACACTTGATGCTGAAATTTATTCTCTAAACCAAACAACATACTCATATACAATACCTTGGGAAAGCAGAAATTCTATTGGAAATTTATCTGATTATGGTCTTGCAACATATAAAAAAGTCGATTCAATTCTGTTTACTCAACCACTCACAACTGATCAAATATTAACAAAGAAATTCTATTCATCTGTTATTTATATCGATTCCAACACTGCCCAAATGGAATCACTATTTGATGATATTGACCAATTGGAACAAATATTCTATGATGTTGATTACATATTACCATCATCTACACTCACTATAATATCTGAAGATGAACCTGATCTTGAATATAACCACACTTCAACATACAGCTACGTTATTCTTGTCAATTCAAGTTCTTTAACAGAAAATTATTTTTTAGTTAATTCAACTAATTACTACCAGATCGGTGATACATTAAAAATAGAAATAGAAACACTATCATTGGGGGATAAAGTTATTGAGATTAAACGTGTCTCCCTCCCATCCTAACTATTTTTTTAAGTCGTTGTTCTGCTTCAATTAATTCAAGGTATTTAATTACCTGCTTTGGCAGATGCTTTCTCCATTCACTATTTCCTTCACCCATCAGTTTCCTTATGTTGGTGCCTTCTTTTGGCCCACGGTCATAATAAGCCACTGGATTTACTAATATCCCATGCTTTGAGAAAAGCATCTTAACTAGTGCATTGTTTGAATAAACAGACTCAATGTCAATAGGGGGAATATGCATGTATATATGGTCCACCCATATTCTATTGTCATTTACATCTGGTACTGGTACTATTACTAATTTGGTAAGTTCGCTTTTATTAAAACAAAGACGTATCATCTCAATTCTTTCACCACATGTGAATGGATTCTCAGTGGTGAATCCGTCTTCGGAACTCCCAATAACAATAACTACTTCTTTGTATTTTCTGAGTAATTTTTTAATAGCATGATAGTGCCCATGGTGAAATGGTTGGAACCTTCCAATAAATAAAGCTCGCTTCATCAAATACCACCTTTATGTTTCTTTCATTACCTGCTTAAGTTTTATACCTACTAGTTTTGATACTCCGTCTACTTTTGTGACACCAATCACAGAGTCTGCGTTGGCCATTACGGTATCGTTGTGGCTTACCATAATGAATTGACTGTCCTTGCTCATACCATTTACAAGGTCAGCCAGGTTTTTACTGTTGGATTTGTCAAGTGCAGCATCAACCTCATCAAGTATGTAGAATGGTGCTGGTTTGAACATCTGTAAAGCAAAAACAAACATCATTGCAACCAGTGTTTTTTCACCACCAGACAAAGCATCTAATGAGTGTTCCTGGTTATTTCTTCTTAATTTTATAAACAACCCACTTTCAAACGGCTCTGAAGGATTGCTTAGGTAGAGATGTCCGTGCCCAACATTTATATATTTGAACATTTTGCCGAAATTATCACTCACTGCATTGAATGTCTCGAAAAATGCCTCTTTTTTGTGTTCTTCTATCTCTCCTATCATCAACAGGATTGCCTCTCGTTCTCGGTCTAATCTTTCTATTTTCTCTTCTACATCCATAATTTCTGCTTTTTTCTTATCATACATTTCTACTGCTGCCATATTGACATTTCCAATGGTGGCAAGAATCTCTTCTGCGTCTTTCATCATTTTTGTTAATTCTTCTTTCGCTAGCTCTAAATGTTCTATATTAGTATAAGCTGCATATTCTATCTTTATATCTTCCAATCTTGTTTGTGCTGTTGCTGTTTTCACATTTATTTGGTTCATATCTTTTATTGCCTTGTCCAATTCAATTCTAATGTGGCCTCGTTTCTTCCCAATTTCTTGAATTTCATCTTCGTATGATTTCATTTGTTCAAAAAGCTTTTCGATTGCCTTACTAACTGATTTCATATTTTCTTCTGTTTGTGCAAGTTCTTTTTCTTCTTCTATAATTTGCTTTTTCACTTCTTTTATCCTTTCAAAAGCTTCTTTTTCTTCATTACCTAATTTCTTCAGTCTTTCAAGTTTTGATGAATGTTCTTTCTTTCTAATGTCAACTTCGCTTAATTTCCCTTCAATGGTAGCTTTCAATGATGATACGGCTGCGCTCATGTCTGCTCTTTTCTTACTGCTTTCTTCAGAACTTCTCTTGAATTCATTTTCTGCAGCTTTAAGTCTTTCTTTTATGCCAGCTATTTTCCCTCCTGCTTCGGCAACTTTCTTAGCAAGATGTTCTCTTACGCCTGTTCTTTCTTTTACTGAAGTTTCTAATTTTTCTATTTCATCTTTTATCTGTTCTTTTCTCTTTAACAAGTGTTCAATTTCTTTTCTTCTTTCCTGCTCCATCTTGTCCTTTACTTCAGCTGTTTTGATTGTAATCTCTAATTTGGCTTTTTCTGCTCTCATTTTTGATTCTTCTTCCCGTATGGAATAAAGTTCTTGTAATAATGAATCCTTTGTGCTCTTTACATCATTGAATTCGTTTTCAATTTTCTTAAGCTGGTTGTTAGCAAACAATCCAGATTGGGATCTTCCACCACTTATGATGCCGGATCTTTCAAATATCTCTCCATCAATTGTTACCATTCTTGCAGTTCCAATACCAAGTTTTTTTGCATCATTTGCCGTATCAATTAAAAGTGTATCTGCAAACACATACTCCATTGCTCTCCGTAAATTTGATTTACAATTTATTACCTCAAGAATCGATGAAAATTTACCTAATTTTACTTGTGATGGTGTTCGTATCGAATCAAGAGGTATGAAAGTCACTCTTCCTACTTTTGCTTTTTTCAATTTATCTATTGCTTCTGTTGCAGTGTCAATACCATCAACAATAACATAAAGTAAACGTGATCCTCCAGATGCCTCAACAGCACTACTGTATTCCGGATCAAATGTTATAAGGTCCATTACAGTTCCATAAATTCCATCATTCACCCTTTTTAGTTCATTGACAAAACTCAATGCAGGGTTTGCCAATTGGGGTGAACTTCTAACTCTGAATATTGAAAGTTTTTCTTTAAGTTCAAGCATCTGCTTGTCAAGTTCATTCATTTGAGCGTTGATGTCCTTGGTTTTATTGAATGATCTGTCAATTTCTTTTGTTATCTTCTCGATTTCCCTTCTAAGGTGATTAATATCTTCTTTTTCTTCTGTTTCTCCATCTTCACCCGGTAGTGTATTCTCATGTTCTGCTTTTTTTGCTTCTATAAGCTGTCGTTTTGCTTCTAATTCAGTATTTAATGATGAAAGTTTCTCTTTAAGAGATAAAAGTTCGGATTCATGAGTGTCTAAGGTTTTTCTCAGTTCATCTATCTCATCATCATCTCCCCCACCGCCATATTTCATCAAGTCTTCTTCTGCTTTTTTTAGTTGGTGTTTGAGTGTACCGAGTTCCTTTTCAAGAGCTGCTAAAATTTCCTTTTCTTTTATTGTTTCTTTTTCTGTTTCTTCTATCTCTTTTTTTGTTTCTCTCACAAATGCTTCTTTATCATCAACTAGTTGTTTCTTTGATCCACCTGATGCTCGTAGTTCTTCGAGCCTTCTTATCATTGCGTTGGTCTTTTGCTTGGATTGGAGTTCCCCACTGGTTTTTGCTCTTTTAGCATCAATTTCTCCTATTGTTGCTTCGACTTCTTCTATTTCTTGTTCTTTAGTTTTTCTTATCTGGTTTAATTTTTCTTCTTGTTTTGTTATATTTGTCAATTCTTTTTCCAATTTCTGCATCTCATTTTTGAGCAATGTACCTTTTGCATTTGTAAGATTCTTCTTTGCACCAGAATATCTTATTGCCGTTTCTTTTTCTCTTTCTAATTCGTCAAGAAATGCTTTTCTTTCGCCGAGTACTAGTTTGGCTTCTTTTATTCTTGTTTCTACCATTCCAAGTTCATTGAGTGCTTCTTTTTTCTTTTCTTCAAAATCAGCAATACCAGCAACACTATCGATAATCTGTCTTCGTTCCTTACCGTTCATATTTATAATTCGTTGAACTTCTCCCTGTGCAATTGTGTTACGACCACTGCTGTCTAAGTTGTATTTTTTTAATGCTTCAACAACACTTCCACGTGTTGTTCTTTTATCATTCAACATGTATTTTATTTTTCCATCTTCTCTTATGGCACGTTTTATTTCGTAACCTTTACCATCATTTTCATTTTGTAAAACTAGTGAAACTTCTGCTGTTCTTGATCCTGCATATATCAAATCGGTGACTTTTTTTGCACGAAGTGATTTTAGGCTAATTTCTCCCATCACAAAACGAATTGCATCGCATAGATTACTTTTCCCAGAACCATTGGGTCCGGCAAAACAAACGAATGTATCTGGAAGTTCAACATTAGCTGCTTTGAATGATTTGAAATTTTTTAATTTGAGACGGGAGATAAAAACCATGATTTATCGAATGCTAATCTCAGATTAGATTAAAAAGCATTTCTGCAGTTTCTTGAAAAATAGGCATACACTAACTTCATTCATGGACACGGAGGGATTTGAACCCCCAGCCTTCCACAGTTTGGCAAACTAGTTTTGATCAAACTTTTACTAAAAGTTTGGCGCCAAGCGGATGCTCTACCGTTGAGCTACGTGCCCGTGCAACTTTTTAGTAAAAAGTTGCTCAAAAATAGTCAATTTAAGATGGCGATATAAAAGTTACTGAGTCACCGCGCAACAAAACTGTGCCGACTCCTCTTTTGACTTCACCATTGACCATCTGTTCTGCTTTTTCAAGAACAATGTTCATGTGTACATCGTATGCTACCATCACGCCTCGGAATTCATTTCCTCCTTTCATACCGATTATGACGGTGTTGTTCAATGAGCTATTCAATACATCAAATGGTCTTCTTTCTGGCATAAAAAATTCACCTCTAAAAATAAACTCTTTTAATCTATCATCATAGGTTTTAAAAGTCATTCGTTATTTACAATTGTTTCTATTTTTCCTGGTCCTTTGAATATAATTATTCTATCTGCAGTGTTTCTAAGTGCGGCACTGAATGCAACATCAGTTGCAATGATCATAGTTCTTTTGCCCTTTGCCTTTGCCTTTCTTAAGACGGGTAAATAATCAGTATCTCTGGTCATGAGTGCAATTGTGTCTATATCTTTGTCAATAACATACTCCATTGCTTCAATGGCCATAGTAACATCAACATCGCCAGTGGTTATCTCAGTTTGAAAACCTTGATTTACCATAGCCTCAATCAGCTTGTCAGATGCAAACTGATCAAGATATATTTTTGCAACACGGATATTACCAAAACGTGAAATCTCTTTTCTAAGTTCATGGAGATCCACATTGAATGCTTTCCTTAAAATATTTGGACCGTCAACCAAAAGTGCAATATCTGGTCGTTCCTTTTTTCTTTTTAAAAAATCAAACATTTAATCTACTCCAGGTGGCAATCGTGTTCGTCGCAACGAACGCGATACATATGGAACTATTGTTCCATACTGAAATTAAAAAATTTCATCGCATTTTCGCTAGTTGCATTCGCAACTTTAACAGTTTCTATATTCTTTACTTCTGCAATATACGCAATAGCTTCGCGTATAACTTCCGGTGTTCTACCAACATATGGCGAATCACTTTCCACCAAAAGTCTATTCAGTGGTACAATATTAATAACCTTTCTACGCTCCTTCGACCTAAGGTGGGTTATTGATATATACCCACCACTATCTACAATTTTTTTTGCCTGTTCTTCAGAACCACAATAAAAGTGCATTAGTACTCTCATCTCAGTTGTCATGCTAATGATGTCATCAACAGCATTTTTTGGAAGGTTATTTTCATTAGGATTATTTCTCGAATGTATTACAAGAGGAAGATCAAATTCCTTCGCAAGGTCAATCATCTTTTGAAACACGATTTTTTCATTTTCAACGTGTTCGTTTGTTTGTGCCCACTTATAGTCTAAACCAACTTCACCGATTGCATTTGGTTTGTTATTTCTAATAAATTCCACCCACTCGTCTACTTTTGTTATTCCCTCCTTTACAGTACTCTGCGGTGCAATCCCCAATATGAAAGGATAATTATGCTCCTTTGCAAAATCAACTACTTTTTTGTTTGCGCCATGCGAGTATCCTGCAACTACTGGGTAAATATCTGGAGGCAGAACATAGTCTTTTTTCATTTCAAAAAGATGGGTATGTGAGTCCACAAGTTTCATGTTTTTTGGTTAATCGTTTCATGTTATAAATGCTTTGTGGTTTATCTCTGGTACTTTCACCAGGTGGGGGTGAGGGGAAAGTTTAGTTTAAAAACCCTAATGTCTTATAAGTATACCTCTGTCCGAATTATCAGATGTAAATTGAAATCGGAATTCCAATAAGGTGTATTAATGGTTGACAAAATTTTTGCTATTGCAAAGGAATTAAGAGTAGGCAAGTATGTCATGATTGATGACATACCCTGCAAGGTTGTTGAGATTGAAAGTTCAAAACCAGGTAAGCATGGTTCAGCTAAGATGAGGATTACAGGAATTGGTGTTTTCGGAGGACAGAAAAAGACACTCCTAAGTCCTGGTGATGCTGATGTTGTAATCCCAATAATCGAAAGAAAAAATGTTCAAATAATGTCAGTAAGCGGAAATAATGCTCAGGTTATGGATCAACAATCATATGAAGTTTATGATCTTGAGATTCCAGAAGAACTTCTTAGTCAAATAGCACCTGGGAAAGAGGCTGAAATTTTAGAAACAATGGGTAGGAAAATGATGGAGAGGATAAAATGAATGTTAATATCGTTTCGAACACTGATAATAAATTATTAGACAGGAAAGAAGTGAAAGCAGAAATAAGCTTTACTGGTTCTACACCAAATCGGACACAGCTCAAAGAGGCAGTTGGACAAAAAATAGGTGCCAACCCAGAACTAATTGCTTTGAGGCAAGTTACAAGTAATTTCGGTAGGCACTCTGTGAAAGTTACTGCCTATGCATATTCATCAAAAGAGAGTTTAATGGGAGTCGAACCAGTTCACATAAAAGTAAGGGAAGGACTCATACAAAAACCAGAAAAAAAGAAAAAAACATCTGGTTCAGCTAAGAAGTGATTAAATGGCTGACGATAAGAAAAAACCTGCACCAGCAGCAAAAAAGAAAGAAAAACCAAAGGCCTACAAACCATCAAAATCATGTCCAAAATGTGGGGCAGGAGTAAGATTGGCAGAACACAAAGATAGGCGTTCTTGCGGTAAGTGTGGCTACTTTGAGAAAAAATGAAACAATTTTTTCTTTTTCTTGCACTTTTTTCAATTATTCTACTTTTATTCGTTTTAATTTCTAATTCACTTGATTTATTTCCTTCATTAGTTCAACATTATTCTCTTCTTGGTTCATTGGCAATTCAAATGTTCATCTTTTTTACGGCATTGTTCTTTCTTTGGAAGAAAGACCTCAGATCAACATTACATTCGATTGGTTTCCCAGGTTCGCCAATTAATACAGTAATCTTTACTATTGTTGGTCTGCTTTTGATGTTCTTACTATTGGTTGTTCTCGGTGTTTTGGCAACTTTTGGAGGGTTCAATGATCAAGAAAAAATATCTGATAAGGTTGCTTCATTACCATTGGTTGTTCTTTTGTTCGCTGTTCTTCTAGCTCCAATAGGAGAGGAACTTTTTTTCCGTGCATTATTAGTTCCAAGATTCGATAACTTTTTTTTAAAACTAATTAAAATTCCCCATCTTGGTATTTTTTTCTCATCAGTTGTTTTTAGTATATCTCATTTTGCTTATGGTTCAATTGTTGAAATACTTGGCGTGTTTGTGATTGGCATTCTTTTGGCAGTTATTTTCAAGGCATCTAAAAGCATAACTCCCTGTATAGTTATTCATATGATTTATAATGGAATTTCAATATTAGCTATGAAGTTGTTGGAGTAGGTATTATGATAACACTTGGGATAGAAGCAACTGCACACACACTGTCAATAGGCATTGCCAAAAACAACAAAATTCTATCTAATATTATTGATACCTATTCTGGTGGTGGGGAAGGTCTAATCCCCAGAAAAATGGCAGATCATCATTCAAATGTTTTCTCAGATGTTCTTTCAGGGAGTTTGTCTGCTGCTGATGTTTCTATTGAAGAGATAGATCTGATTGCTTTTTCTCAAGGGCCTGGAATTGGTGCTCCATTGTCAGTTGGTGTTTCAGCAGCAAAATATCTTGCAAGTAAATACAAAAAGAAAATTATCGGGGTTAATCATTGTTATGCCCATGTGAAAATAAGCGAATTTTGTTGTAAAGTAAAAAATCCACTTATTCTTTACATTTCTGGTGGCAACAGTCAAATATTAGTTGAATCTGGTTCCTTTTATCATGTTCTTGGAGAAACATTGGACATTGGCATTGGAAATCTTTTTGACAGCTTTGCTAGAGCGATAAATATGAAACATGCACATGGTTCAGCACTTTCAAAACTTGCAGAAGGTGGGAAATATGTTGAATTGCCATATTCAGTAAAGGGTATGAATTTAGTTTTTTCAGGGCTACTCACTGCAGCAGAAAAAGCAGCAAAGACCAATGAACATAAAGATGTTGCATATTCATTGATGGAAACTGCATTTGCAATGACTTGTGAAGTTACTGAAAGAGCATTATTTTTAACTAAGAAAAAAAATCTTGTTGTTTGTGGTGGAGTTGCACAGAATAGAAGGCTTCAGCAGATGCTCAAGACAATGTGTGAAGAAGATGGAATCAAATTCGGTGTTGGACCAGATGAATATAATCGTGATAATGGTGCTATGATTGCATATGCAGGATGGTTACAATACAAAAAATATGGGGATTTTTCAATAGAAAATTGTGTTCCTGTTACTAATTATCGTATAGATCGTATGGGGGAAATTCTAGGGTAAATTTTAATTATTTAATGGATAATGATATTCATGAAATTACTCAAACTTGGCGGTTCTTTAATCACAAACAAATCAGGATGGAAAGAAGCAAATCCAGAGAACATAAATGCTCTTGCAAAGGCAGTTGCCTCTGCATGGAAAAAATCTCCACGGGATTGGATTATTGTTCATGGGGCAGGTTCTTTTGGTCATCCTTTGGTAGTTAAATATGGTATAAATAATGGAGTGAAAAACACTCAACAAAAACTCTCATTTGCATTAACCCACAATGCATGTATGGAATTATCTGCTCTTGTTTGTTCAGCTTTAAATGCAGTAGGAATTCCGGCAGTTTCAATACCTCCAGCTATGATTATTACATCAAAAAATAAGAGGATTCATTCTTTTGATATGAAAATTGTTGAAGATTATTTAGAATCCGGATTTGTCCCAGTTCTTTTTGGGGACATGGTTCCTGATTTGGACCTGGGTGGTTCTGTTTGTTCTGGTGATCAAATCATCTCATACCTAGGTAAATCAGCAGAGCAAATCATTCTTGCAACTGATGTTGATGGTGTTTTAGACGATAAAAACAATGTGATTACAGAAATTAATGAACAAAATTTTACTGAGATTTCAAAACATCTAAAAGATTCTGATAGAAAAGACGTTACTGGTGCGATGGCCGGTAAACTAAATGAACTATTACAATTGGATACTCCTTCGTACATTGTTAATGGACTAAAACCAGAAAGAATAGAATCTCTTATGTTAGGGAAACAAACAATCTCTACAAAAGTTTCTAAAAAATAGAATTTTCAATCTTCTTGGATAGTTACTGTTCCCTCATTCCCATTAACCTCTACTGTCATACCATCTGTTAATATTTTGTATAAATCAGTTTCTGGCTTGTCAACCATTGGAATTTTTGATATAATTGCTCCAACAGATATTATTGGTTCTGCTTCAACATTAACTATTGCAGATGGTGCTTTTTTGTTTTTAGCAAGCTGAAGCATGACATAAGATCCAACTGTTGATCCTTTCCCTCTTGGAAATACTAATACTGTGTCTGCTATACATTTACCTTGAATGGAATGACCTTCTTCCATGACAATTCCAGTTTCTGGGTCAACTCCTCCTAGAAATGAAATTGGGTCCTTTGATAAAAGCACTTTCCCAGTTGCAGTTCCTTTAGAAATAGTTCTGCATTTTATTTCCATAATATCAAATCATATAATTATAAGGGAAAAAATTAATATTCTAAGTACTGTCTAAGCTCCCACTGAGAAACTTGAGTAAGATACTGCCTCCATTCGTCTTTTTTTGCAGCTACATATACCTCAAATAAATGCTCTCCTAAAACTTCTCTCCCTAGTTTGCTTTCTTCTAAAAACATAATTGCTTCATGTAAAGATCCAGGTACAATTTTAATTCCATTTTCTGTTCGTCTTTGTTCTCCCATTTCAAATACATTTTCATCAACTGGTTCTGGTGCATTCAGTTTTCTTTTTACGCCATCAAGTCCTGCGCGTAGCATTGCAGCCAATGCAAAATATGGGTTAAAAGTAGGGTCCGGGACTCGTAATTCTACACGTACTGCATTGGCGTTTGAAGTGTGTGGAACCCGAAGTAATGCTGATCTATTTGTCCTTCCCCAGCATGCATTTACAGGAGCTTCATACCCCGGGACAAGTCTTTTGTACGAATTAACAGTTGGATTTAACAATGCACACAACCATCCGATATGTTCAAGTTGTCCTGCAATAAATTGTCGTGCTGTTTCAGAAAGACCATGCACTCCGCTTGGATCTGCAAATATATTCCCATCTCCTTTCCATAAACTCTGGTGTACATGGGATCCACTTCCATTTACGCCTGCAATCGGTTTTGGCATAAAAGTAGCATGATAACCATACTTTGCTGCAATTGCCTTTACCACCATCTTAAATGTCATGGCATTGTCTGCTGTTTGCAAAGCATCTGCATATTTGAAACTTACTTCATGCTGGCTTCCAGCTACTTCTGAATGTATCATTTCTGACTGTATTCCAAATGATGATAATGCAACTGCAATTTCCATCCTCATATTCCATCCAGGACTACCTGCATCATTGCTGAAGTATGTTCCATTTCCAGATGATGCAATAATGGGTTTGCCATCTTCACCTAATTTAAATAAGAAGAATTCAAGTTCTGGTCCAGTCTTATATGTAAGTCCTAATCCTTTTGCAACTTCAAGTGCTCTTTTCAGTACGAATCTTGGATCATGTAATGATGGTTGTCCTTCCATATCATGAACATCACAAATTAATCTTGCAGTCTTTTTTTCTGGGTCAGTTACCCATGGAAGAACTGCGTAGGTACTCTCATCAGGTACAAGTACCATATCGCTTTCACAAATACGTGAGTATCCCTTTACTGACGAGCCATCAAAACCAACACCGCTTTTCAGTGCAACTTCAATTCTGTCAAAAGGTACAAACCCAGCTCTGGTGCAACCATGTATATCTGAGAATTGTACAGCAACAAATTTTACTCCATCTTTTTTTACTCGTTCTACTAGTGATTGTTTTGTTTGTCTTGTCATCTTCCCGCCTCTTGGTTTTCCACTTTGCTAACAAATAATTATAAATAATTACATGGGTTTTATACCTGGCAATACCATCAAATCAATTCCTCTATATCCTTAAAAACAACTTTCTGTTTGCACAACCCAGGTAGGTATTTTGCTGCTTTTCCAGAATTAACACCAGTTGTTTTGTAACCAATTGCTTCGATAGGACAAACAACCATGCAGGTATCTGCAACTATTCTTCCACCGGCATCTTCTATTTTTTTTGTCAATCCAATAGTATCTGCAATTTTCTTATTTGCTCTGGCAGTACAAATCCACAATTCTTTTTTCAATTTTTTTCCTTCAACCAATTCTGCCACTTCTTTGATTTCATCTATTGAAGCATGTGGGCATCCAATTGTTATTAAATCAGCATCTTCACCAGTAATTAGTTTTTCTTTTGCTTCTTTGATATCTTTTTCTTCTATTGTGATTTTCTCAGGTTTGTCACTAATTTTCCATTCTGGTGTGATTCCTTGAACATAATAAAGTGCAACAGAGCCGCTTGCTGCCATAGATGCACCTAATGACTTCATCCTATCCTCATTTGCGTCTTTTTTATCTAATCCAGTAAAAGCCGGAATTTTATTCTTTACAGTTGATCCAACTAGGTTTCCAAGTGCACCATAGTCTGTCATTTTGTTTAGTGGGCATTTTACTTCCACTAAATATTCTGCAACTCTATTCTCATCAAGGTGCAATCCATATTCTGGCGTAACTCCGCAAATTGCAGCTGCAAGTGCTGATGGCCCACCTTCCCGGTTTGTCCTTGCGCCAAGAACTGAATTACAAAAAGAAACTGCACTTGATTCTGCCCATGCAACATGTTCACCAACTTTTGGTCGTATTCCTATGAAATATGGGGTACATGTGCACGTGTTCATTATTCCCATTTTTGTATAACTTTCCAAGACTTGAATCTGTTTTTTTGCAAAATCTTCTGGAATTCTCATCTCTTTCCATTGTTCAACATCCATTCCAGCAGGATTGAGAAATGTTGGAACAGTAACCTTTGCTCCTTTTTTTACTAAGTCATCTAGATATTCCAAACCAGCATTGCCAATTGTTTTGAATGATACTCCTGCAATTTGCGCATTTGTTATTTTTATCATTTTTTTAGCATCATAAATCTTTCCAAGTGCAACTAGAATCTCAATTGATTGTTGGTTTGCTTCCCCCATTTCTCCATTGAACATTTTCTCTTCTTTTTCAGTAAGTTGCACTAAACCACCTCACAAATACTCCATCAGATCAATTTTTTTCCATTGTGCTTTTGTGAAGTTTTTTCCCTTTAAAGAACTACTGTTATCGACATGCTGAATCAATGGTTTTGTTGCATCAACTCCCATCTTTGAAGTTTCATATGTATGTGAATCAGCACTTGGATCTAAAGATGATCCTTTTTGATTTGTTTTTATCACCACATCTTTGTCTGCCTGTACTCTTGTTGCTATTGCCCATTCAACTTCCATTGAATTATCAATATCTATATCCTCATCAACAATCACTACATGCTTCAATGATTTGTGTCCTGCAAAAGCAGCTTCAATTGCTTTTTTGCCATCATCTTCATTTTTCTTTTTAATAGAAACAACTGCATGAAGCCAAGAACATCCACCTGGAGTGATATTCACCCCGTTGCATTCACATACTTTATTCACTTCTGTGAAAATGGTTGGTTCTCTTGGCATTCCCATCAGTATTTTATGTTCTAATCCGCCTGGCGGTAATACATGCCAAAGAGCATCATTTCTATGGTACATTTTTGTGATTTTCATAACCTGTTGTTTCCTTACAACGTCATAAGTCTCTGTTAAATCTACAAATGGTCCTTCATCATGAAGCTCTTTTGTTATTTTTCCTTCAAATGCAAATTCAGCGTCTGCAGGTACTTCAATTCCATTGCTTAATTTCACTGTCTTGACCGGCATCAAAGTGTTTGCAAATTCAAGTTCATCTTGGCCAACTTGTACTGACATTGCAGCAGAAAGCAAAACATTTATTGGTGCTCCAACAACAAAAGCAACGTCAAGTTCTCCGCCAGCCCTGTTTATGAATTCCTGAAGATGCCTGTTTAATATTCTCACTACAACCTTATCTTTGTCAATAACCATCATCCTGTGAAAAGATAGGTTCCTCCCATATTCTTTGTCTTTTGAAATTACAATTGCAGATGAAAGATATGGCCCTCCATCTTTTTCAAAATGCAATGGAATTGGTAATTTGCCTAGATCAATATCAGTTGTACTATTCTCAAGAACAGGGCCACTCTCTACTAAAGTTGGTTTTGTTGGATTCTTTATCGCATGAACGAGTTTTGGTATCAGCTCTTCTTTTTTAACTCCAAGATACTCACAAACAAGATCCTTTGTTGAAAAAACATTTCCAACTGCTTTGAAATCTGATCCTTTTATTTCTGGTGCATAAACAATATTTCCATCAATAGAATACATTAAACCTGCCAAATCAAGATTTTTTGATATTGGTTTTTTGATTTCTTTTACTTTTCCCTGTTTTCTTAATCTTTCAATAAATTCACGAAAAGAAAGCATTATTTCACCGATACTAATTCTTCTGGAGGATTTAAAATTAGTAGTAGTTGGTTGCGGTAAAAATTATACAAGATTTTCAAAATCCAATGCATATACCCTTTTTGAACCATCTTTAAGGCTTGTTTGAATGTAAATCGATCCCTCTGCTCTTATATCAAAAGCCTTGACACCATGTTCTGCCATAATTTTATTTAATAGTTGTATATCATCCTGGTATTCTCCATGCAATTCTGGTGGAATTAATCTTACATTGCATTGAATACAAAGTAAACGTGCATTTCCACCCTTTGTTATATCAGTCATTACAATTCCGGCATCTTCCACTCCACCAAAAACTGCAAAAACATCAGGGATATGCAAGACTTTTCTTGGTTGGTTGCGTGCAATTTCATAAAGTTCAGCTTCTTTTTTCATAATAGTTAAAAATGCAGCAGCATTTCCCCCTCTAGCATCTTCCATCCCTATTAGCATCACTGCATTTTTGCCATCATATTGTACTCTATATGCATATCTCTTCTTTCCATGATCAATATATTGTGCAGTTCCTAAATCAATTTTTGATCTTACTTCATCTGGTAAGGTATCTAAAAATTCTCTTAATCTTGTATGTGCCATCTGATTTGTTGCATCTATACTTCTAAGAAGATCACAAGTTGCGTCTGAAAGTTTTATTGTTTGCCTTCCATCAAAATCTGTGTTCAATGCAAAAGTAAATGTAAATTGTTTTCTAATATGTTCAGTTCTAATTGCTTTTGTGACCACTGTTTCATCCAAGAAATCCTCTAATAATGAAAAAATAACTTGTCTTCTTAAGTTTTCAATCGCAGAATTTGGGTCAATGCCGGTAGGATGAAGTAGTAACAATAATCTGCATTTGGTTGGAAGGTCATCTTTTTCTATTTTTCCTTTCATTTCTGCATGAGTTCTGTAGAGCATGGTTTCTTCTGCTATTTTATTTCCATTCCCATAATTTGCAGCTTCGAGTCGTGTTAATTGACTTACAAAAGAACCAGCAATGTTGGCCCTTTCTGGTAACAGAGAAGTTTCTCTTGTTTTCTCCTCACCTTTCTCATGTGGTCTTTTTCCAATCAAATGATCATAAGGGTCAGTTGCAGCAGAACGAAAATTTGGTCTAGTAATTTCATTAGTACTTGGTCTACATGTACTTGTTTTTTGCTTCCTGACCATAAAAATAATGTGTAAGTATATGTTTAAATATAGATATTTATTGGCTCCCCCAACGTTTTCCTATTTCGTTTTTGATTCCAACCTGATCTAAAATTCGTGCAACAACAAAATCAATCATATCATCTATTGTTTTTGGTTTTCCATAAAATCCAGGGGTTGCAGGTAATACAATCCCACCTGCCAATGTAACCAATTCCATATTTTTTATTGTAATAAGAGAATATGGGGTTTCTCTAACAACTAAAATTAATTTTTTCCTTTCCTTCAACACAACTTCAGCTGCCCTTGTGATTAATGCATCTCCAACTCCATTTGAAATTTCACCTAAGCTTTTCAATGAACACGGGACAACAATCATTGCATCTGGTGGATTTGAGCCTGAAGCATATGGGCAAGAAAAATCAATTTCTTCATAGTCTGCTTTAGGTAAGTTTACACCTTCAGCATCTGCAACTTTTTTTGCCCCTGAACTAACAATCACTTTAATATCCTGCTTCATTTCTTTTAGTGTTTGGACTAGTTTCACTCCATATTGCAGTCCAGATGCACCAGTGATGGCAACTAAAATTCGCATAATCCTATTCAGTGCCAATAGAATTTTAAACAATCTATGTTATTAGAAATTTGGTGAATTTATGTCTCAAAGTTGTAGAAGATGCGGAAGTGGTTCTAAACCAGTTATCAAAATGATTGGGAATGGTGCAAGTGGCATCTCATCAAGTGACGAATCATGGGTTTGCACTGCGTGTTTCAGGAGTTATTATCTCTGAAATTCTTCTATTTTTTTCCCAAGACTAACTGCCGTTTCCCAATTTATTGCAAAAGATTTATTGTTTTCTTTAAATATCCCCAAAGGCAAGAAAATCCATGGTTTTCTACTTCTTCTCCAGCCAACATAGCAGGTTATTCCACTGATTTCTTCCCATTTTTTTAAGTTTAAGAACTGGTCTCTGTCAATGTTTAGATTTTCTTTTTCCCAGGCCTTTGCTTCTATACCAATCTGTACCCCTCTTCTGAAAACAAGAATATCTGGACTAAGTGAATTGACTCCACTCCCAGCAGCTCGTATTACACAAAATTCTTTAGTTGAAAAATAGTCAATAAGTTCGCGTTCAGCACGGGAACCTTTACGATAGGTAAGCATGATCTATTTACTTTTAGTTACTTTAAATAGTTGTTTACTCCATTAAAGGTTCGACTGCACATTCTCTTTGAAGGGCTTCTGTTACTTTGTTTTTCACTACTTGACTATCAAATGGCTTCATGATGACGTCAATTGCACCTTCATTCATAACCTTTCTAACCTCTTCTGCACCAATACCACCACTTATAAAAATTACTTTTTGGGTCGGATTAAGCTTTTTCAATTCTCTCAAGAATTGAACCCCATCCATTCCTGGCATATGAAAATCACTAATAACAAGATCAAAACCACCTTTTCTGTAAATATCTAAGGCTTCAGTACGCGTAAGTGCTGTTACCACTTCGCGATCGTCCTTCCTAATTAGTCTTTCATTCATCCTTAGTATCGCTGGTTCATCATCTACAACTAATATTCTATGTCTTTTTTGAGTTGGTCCTGATCCATCTCTCCTATTTGACGGTCCACCAGCTCTTGGTATTTGTGCAATTGTCATAATTTATATATTTCTACAACAGGTTAAAACTTACATCTCTGGTGCTTCCATCATGGCGCGTATCAAACTCCTAGCTGCTTCCTGAAGATTCAGTTCTCCACCTTTGATGTACCATCTTCTTCTTTCTGCTATTTTTTCTAAAACTCCTTGGGAATCAGAAACATTTTCTAAAGAAATATCATATTTTTCTTCAAGCCATTTTTTTAGTTCATTAGATTTGAGTATTTTTTCTGCAAAATCATAAGCATAAAGATCCTCATTTCCCTGAACATTCAGTGCACCCTTTCTTACAAGTTCATTTTTTTTCTCATACTTTGGAAAAATTCCCCTATAATCAGTAATACTAAGTTCTGGGGTGATATTTATCCACTGGAGATTTTTTGTTGTGCCTGCAACTGCAGAAACCTTTGCTGCTTTTCGTTGTGCAAGCATGTTTACTAATGTGCTTTTTCCTACATTTGGATAGCCAACTAATATTGCTCTAACTGGCCTTTTGCTTGTTCTTGATAAAATTGCCTTGATTATTCTACTTCGTTCATCTGTATCCTTTGCCGATATAAAGATTCCTTTATTTTCTAATTTTGGCAATTCCATATCTTTTGGAAGAAGATCTGATTTGTTTGCAACTAATAGCAATCGTTTTGACCCAGCCCATTTTTCTGCCAAGGTTAAACGGGTGCCTTTTATGTCTCTTGCATCAACAACTTCAATAATAACATCTGCACTATGGATCATGTTTTTCAAAAATGACCAAGGATTCATGTTCCCTTTTTCTCTTCCCTTCATGTATTGATCTTAACTAATTGGTTTAATAAGTATTTTTAGTAAAAGGAAAAATATGCTTGAACATACTTTTATCCATCTCCCAAATTTTGGTCCGAGGCGTGAACGTAGACTTTGGAGTAGTGGGATATCAGATTGGGATGATTTTCTCGATAATTTTGGTTCATCTAAATTCCACAAAATGTTCTGTTCGAAACTTGCAAGTTCTAAACACGCTCTTAATGTTGGTGATGCAGAATATTTTGCAAATGCGTTGCCTTCAAATGAAGCCTGGCGTTCTTTCCCCCATTTCAAAAAAACAGTATATCTTGACATTGAAACTACTGGACTTGGAAAAAACAGTGACTATGTAACAGTTATTGGTTTATTTGATGGCAAAGAGGTCAAAAGCTATGTTCATGGTCAGAATCTTAATGATTTTAGGGGGGATATACGCAACTATGATTCAGTGGTGACTTTCAACGGTTCAATTTTTGATCTTCCATTTATACGTAAAAGTATGCCAGGGATAAAACTTCCAAAATTACATGTTGATTTACGTTTTACTCTTGCATCTATCGGAGTTCGTGGCGGTCTTAAAAAAATAGAAACTCAGTTTGGCTATGAAAGAGAGGATGATCTCAAAGGATTGAATGGTTATGATGCTGTCTTACTTTGGCAAGCATACAAAAAGAGAAATGACAAACACGCTCTTGATAAGCTTATTCGCTATAATGCAGCTGATATCTCCAATCTGAAAAAACTAATGGAATGGGCCTATAAGGAAAAGAGAATAAGAACAGGGTTTGATGAATTAAGACAAACAAATTAGACTATAGTTAGGTTTTAATATTTATAAATAGAATTTGCACCATGAGAATTTTCTATGTATTGCTTTTAGCATTGTTTATATTTGGTTGCACTGAACCACCAACTGATCTAAATCAATCAAACACTACAAATATTACAAATTGCACTGGTCCAGTCTGTGGTGTTGATGACATTACATATGCCACTGATTGTGATGCTGAACAGGCAAACGTTTCTATTGCCTACAAAAAAGAATGTCTTGTTATAGAAACCTGTATGGATAGTGATGGTGGCCAGGTCATTGATATGGTCGGTACAATCTCATTTGGTAATGAAACATATATGGATTATTGCATAAGTAACAGTCAACTTGGTGAATATGTTTGCGATGGGGGTGAAATATCTCTCATGGGTGTTAATTGCGGTGAAGGAAACATGTGTTTAGGTGGCATCTGCACCACAGATCCAAATTATCAAAATAATACTATCTACCAAGCATGTGTTGGCCCAACAGAAGTAGATCTTTTTTCATCTTCTAATGTGACATTTGAAGGAAAAACATATTCTGATAATTGTGTTGAATCCACTACTGTGAGAAAATATTTCTGTAATAATGATGCTCTTGATTCAACTATTCTTAATTGTGCTTCTGATTATTCTTGCAATTTAGGTAGATGTGAGCCAAAACAATACAGTTGTACTGATACTGATGGTACAAATCTATCATCAAAAGGAAAAGTAACTGTTGTCTATGGTTCAATTATTTCATCTGAAAACTGGGATGAATGTGAGAATATCACTACTGTAGTTGAATATTCCTGTTCAGTGAATAACACCATGGTTTCAGAAAAGATTGATTGCGGGATAGGTTTCAAGTGCAATGCAGCAACCTGCGTTCCAAGTAAATGTAATGATAGTGATGGTGGGGTGAACATCTATAAAGTTGGGACTGTTGTCAAAGAAGAAGAATCAGAAACTGACTGGTGTGAAGGCCTACAGAAAATAAAAGAATTCACCTGTGTTGGCGACGATATAGTTTCCAAAACAATCAACTGTGGTGTTGGTTATTTCTGCGATGTTGATCATTGTGTTGAAGGTTCTGTTACATGATTTTGAAGAATCTAGGTAACATCCTTAAACAAATGCAGTTTCTGGCAAAAAAAAGAAAAGCGCCAGTTATATCTGCAGAGGATTCAACAAAAGGAAACAAATTCAAGATACTTGTTTTTACAATGCTTTCAGCACGTACTAAAGATCAAACTACAATTGCGGTAGTAAATCGTCTTTTTTCACAAGCAAAAGGTCCTAAAGAAATTATTAAATTAGGGCCGAAAAAACTTGAAAAAATTTTATATGGAGTTGGTTTTTACCGCGTTAAAACTAAGAATCTCTTGAAGATGTGTAATCTTTTAAAAGATGGCCAAGTTCCAGATAGTTTGGAAGATTTACTCAAAATCCCAGGGGTTGGAAGAAAAACTGCCAATATTGTTTTGGCCAGGGCATTTGGTAAAAATACTCTTGGTGTTGATGTGCATGTTCATCGAATTTCGAATCGTCTTGGTCTTGTTAAAACAAAAAAACCAGAAGAAACTGAAGAAAAACTTATGAAAATTATTCCTGATAAATATATTAGGAAACTGAACAAAACATTTGTTTCTTTTGGTCAAACTGTCTGTCTGCCAAGAAATCCTGATTGTTTAAATTGTCCAATTTCTGATTGTTGTCCAAAAATAGGAATTTTTTGATTATCTTGAACGTTTCGACGTTCAAGGACATGTCCAAAAATAGGAAGGACAAATTATTGAAATTTGTCCTGTTTGTAACTTATCAAATTTACAATACAATTAAAAAATAAAAAATTATTTAGATTTTTTCTTTGGCAATGGTGTTATCCCAGCTGTTTCAGATATTATTGCTGAAATATCTGTACCTTCTGCAATGATGTACTTTGTGTTTTCACTCAATGAGTTCTGGGCAACCTGTAATTTCTTCAATGTTTGTGCGTCTCCTTTGAAATATTTCTGTGCAGCTTCATTCACAAGTTGAATTGCTTTTGCTTCTGCCTGAGCTTTCATCTCAACTGCATGCGCATCTGCCAAAGCTCTCAGTTCTATTGATTTTGCGTCTCCCTCGGCAACTTTTATTGCAGATCTTCGTTCACCATCTGCTCTTGTTTCTACTGCAGAAGCAAGATCAACAGCAGCAATTTTCTCATTTTCTGCTTTAACAACATTGTTCATTGCTTGCTGAACATCGTGTGGTGGGTCTATTCTTTGAAGTTCAACTCTGATAATGTTAACTCCCCACTGATTAGTTTCTTTATCTAGTTGGTTTTCTACCTCTGTGTTTATTCGTTGTCTGTTTTCATTTGCTTCTGTAAGTGTCATCTTACCCATAAGAGCCCTAAGTGTTGTCTGTGCAAGTGATGGAATTGCGGTTCTGTAATTATCTATTTGGTAAACTGCCTTATTTATGTCGTCTATTTTGTAATAAACAATTGCATCAACCACTGCATTAAGATTATCTTTTGTAATGACTGTTTGTTGGTCAACATCAACTCTCATCTCAGTTGTTGGAACTTTTATCACATTCTCAACAAATGGTATTACCACCAAAAGTCCTGGATCTGCGAGTCTATTAAATTTACCAAATCTTTCTACAAGTGCCTTTTCCACTGGTCTTATTATTCTAAGTCCAGCAAAGAGCAAGAAAACTAATAAAACTAAACCCCCCATCAAAAGTACTGGTAGACAAGCTCCCAAACCTAATAATTCGACTGCCATATTTGATCTATGGCATATTGATTATTTAAATTATACTAGTTGCAAAAGAATCGAACTTTTTTTCTGTTAATTTTACTGCTATTTTTTTTGCATGGTCTTGGTCTTTAGCAAGTGCAATGCAGCACCCTCCTCCTCCTCCACCAGTTACCTTTGCACCCAAAGCACCTTCTTCTATTGCTATTTTATTTATCTCATCATTTTTTTCATTGGAAACTCCTATTTCTGATAAAAGTTTCTGATTATTGTTCATAAGAATTCCAATCTTTTCTAAACTGCCGTCTTCAATGGCCTTTTTTCCTTGAGCTTCAATATCCAAATATTCATCCAAAAGTTGCTGAAATTGTTCCCCATCATCATCCTTTAATTTTTGAACTCCTGCAACCATTTTTGCGGTTTCACTATATTTTCCGCTAAAAGCAATTACAATGTCTAATGTTTTTTTTGGTTTTAAGAATGTTAATCTGTTTTCATTTGAAGCATTTCCTCTTATATATTCTGCAATACCTCCATATGTTGCTATGGTATTGTCTACTCCACTTGGATTTCCGTGAAAAGCTTTTTCTCCATCATAAGCATGTTTGTTTATCTGTTCATCAGTTAGCTTTAGCTTTTTCTCATCTGCAAATGCCCTTACCATACCAACACAAAAAGCTGCAGACGATCCAAGGCCTCCATATGTTGGAAGGTCACCCGTAAGATGAACGTGGTATTTTTCCTTGATATTCATACTTTCAATAACTGCGTTTATACCACCCAAACTCATATCTGGCACAACTACCATTTTTGTTATTATTTTGTTTTCATTTGCTTTATCAACTTTAACAATTGCTTTGTTTGCTATCCCTCCTGCTATTGCAGGTGCTCCATGAACAACAAAGTGCTCACCAAAAAGAATTACTTTACCATGGCCAGTACCTTCTCCCAAAAATTCACCCTTTCGGTTTCCTGCCCTTTACTTTTGGTGGTTTAATGTCTGGGTGTGCGTCGGTAAGCATTCCAGGACTTGCATATGGTTTGTATCCAATAGTTTCAAAGACTTTGCAAATAAGGTAGGCATCTTCAGGACCGTTTGTTAATTTTGGTTCCAGCTCCTTTAATGCAACAAGAAGATTTGTGTATGCTTTTCGTTTTCCTTTTGTTACATTTTCAACTAGGGTGTCATCCTTATTGATGCCAGCAAACTCAAATGCTTTATTCACTATGGAATGATTAACTCCAGATAAAATAGCAGAAACTTCGTAATCTTGAACTTTTTCTATTCCTAATTTTTTTACTGAAACCCATTCATTGTATTTCCCCATAAATCCGATGAAATCTTCTATTTTTTCATTAGCTGGTTTTGGTGCATTTGTTGGCATTATTTTGAATTGTACATTTGCTTGCGTAAGTAGTTTATTGAATAAATAACACTCAGCAACACAAATTAGTTTTGGATTATCTACACAAGTTCCAAGTGTATCTCTTAGTTTTGCTGCATTTTCAATAAATTCAATAACTGCTTTCAAACCAGTTCCTTTTAGTTTCACCATCTCATCTATTTTTTTGGTATTAATACCTGAAAATTCATATGCTGGTTGTTCTATGTTTGAACTGATAAAAGCAAGAACCTGTGCAACTTCTTTTGGTTCTTTATCTTTAAGGTCAAATGCAACACCCAATCGAAATCCCTTATATTCTCCCGTAAATATCACTTCATTTTTTCCATACATATTGATAACCCAGAATTTCTTATCTAAATAAGTTATTAAAGCTTAAATCAAAACTAACTACATGCGCAGAAGAATGCACATGGTTCAGATTAAAAAACCTCCATCTCCTCCAACACTGATAGGTAAGGCATATTCACCCGAAATGATCCAAAAACTTGTCTCAGAACTTTCCAGTGGAAGTTCTGATAGAGAAATAAAAGCATTTAGCGAGTTTGTAGATCATCAGGAGCAAGTCTTTTCAAGTATTTCAGATATTCCAGATCTTACAAATACTGAAGTTATTGAACTAATTCTTGCAACTGTTATGCGTTATGATGATGAGATTATAAAAAATCTGGAAGCTGAAAAAAAGAAAAAACAACTCCAATTCCTTGCAACTACTCCATATATTCCATTTCCAATACAAGAAAAAGCAAAAGCAGCAGTAAAGCGTTTGCACACTGGAAAATTTCAAGAAAAAGTTACAATTCCTCCTCTGCATGTTAATACATACAGTCCTAAAAGAGTAGAATTACTTGTGCAAAATTTGAATTCAGAAAGAAAAGAACAAAAAATTCCAGCAGCAGTTGAATTTATTCATAATTATCCCCGTATTACTCCAACAGTTTCAAAAATGCCAATGCTCACCGTAACCCAGGTGACTACAAAAGCAATCGAAATCATAGATCAAAATCCAAAGGAAGTTATACGTATAATGGTAAGTAAAAAAATGGTTTCTGAATTGTTTTTTCTGGCTTCCCTTTCTCAAGCGCCACCTAAAATCAGAGATATGGCTAGAAAAGCAGCAGAGACTCTACAATTAAAGTTACGTTTGCCTTCTCAAAAACCGCCAACCCAAATGCCAAAACAAAGTCCAAAGCCTACAGATGTACGAGTTCAAACACTGAAATTACAAAAATCTTATATGCCATTGGAATTGGAAGCTTTAGTTAGTGGTCTTGGAAGTGTGGAGAGTGTCAGGTCAGTAAAAGCAGCGATAGAATTTTTGAAAAACTATCAAATTATAGCTGAGACAATTGCTAAAACACCACAGATTACTATAACTGAGGTTACTACTAAAGTCGCACAAGTAGTTGATAATAACCTAGACGTGATCCTCAAAGAATTGGAAAGACAAAAAGCAGTTCATGCGGTGAATTTCTTAGCAAATTCTGAAAAGTTTTCAATGGCAGTACGAGAGCAAGCAAAGAAATTATTGGAAAGAATGCAGAACCCATTTTACACTGCGAAAAAAAGTGCTGAGAAAAAGTAATTATAAATGTGATCTATCATTACTTTCAACTACGCCCCTGTAGCGCAGTCCGCTTTTTAGGAAAAAGCTTGGCAAAAACTGGTTGTTGTTTTTGTAGTTTTCTAATAAAAAGCAGGTGTTAAGGTAGCGCGCGTCCTTGGTATCGCACCTTTTTTCAAAAAGGTGCGCCAAAAACTTTTGTAAATAGTGACCCAGTTTTGGGCCGCCTTTTACCAAAAGGCGGAGAGGACGAGGCCGCGAGTTCAATTCTCGCCGGGGGCTTCTTATTGTTTGTGGAAACCACGGTTTCCACACCTTTCGTTATCCTTTGGCTAGCACCCTCAGATCGTCTCTAATCATTTATGGCTATTTAGCTATATTTATAAATTAGGTGCACCTAATTCCGCTCATGAAGCATAGTAAGCAGGTTAGTGCCAGTATTGATGAATATATCGAAGAAATGTATCGCTGCAATCTAAACAAAAAACCAATCACCACTAAAAATCTAGCTCAAAAATTAAAAATATCAATGCCATCAGTAAGTGAAATGCTTCCTAAATTAAGAGAAAGAAACCTCATATTATACCAACCAAGAAAAGAAATCAAACTTACCAAAAAAGGGAAAAAATTAGGCTTAAATATATATAAAAAACACGAAACAATAAAGAAATTTTTTATAATGCTCGGACTTGGGAAAAAGAAAGCAACAGAGCAGGCATGTAGAATTGAACACGAACTTAGTGATGTGGCACTTAAGAAACTCGAACTTTTTTTGAAAAAATTAAAATAGGTGTTGCATTGAACCTGCTTGATGTGAAAGAAGGAATAGAATTATCTGTAAAAAAAGTTGATGGGGGTCAGGCTCTCTCACTTCGATTAAGTGAGCTTGGAATCTTTGAAGGTTCAAAGATCAAAGTTCTGAAAAACAAAAGGGGTCCAGTTATCTTGTGTGTCTTCGGATCAACACTTGCAATTGGAAGAGGCCAGGCAAAAAAGATAGAGGTAAGCAAATGATTCGTGTTGCATTGCTTGGGAATCCAAATGTTGGAAAATCAAGTCTATTCAATTCATTAACTGGTCAGAAACAGAAAGTTGCCAACTGGCCAGGAAAAACAATAGAATGCAAAAAAGGAATTTGCAAGGTTGGAGGTGACGACATTGAAATTTTCGACCTTCCTGGAACATATAGCCTTTCTCCATTCTCAGATGATGAAAAAATTGTTGATGAAACATTAAAATCAGTTGATTTTGATGTTATTATACAAATTGCAGACAGTTCCAATATTGAAAGAAATCTTTACCTTACTCTTGAACTTCTAGAAAGAACCAGGAAAGTGGTTGTAGCATTGAATATGGATGACATTGCGACTAAAGAAGGGATGAAAATAGACGAAAAAAAACTTTCAAAAATTTTTGGAATTGATTTTGTAAAGATAGATGCAAGAAAGAAAAATACACTCGGTAATCTTTTGTTGCATGCAATTAACGTTGCCAAACATCCAAAATCAAAATCAGAAGCGTTACAGTCACCCAAAGCCCGTTACAAACTTATACAAAAAGCAGTGCAGGAATCAGTCAGCTGCAAATCAAAAATAAATGAAAATTGGTTTGATAAAATTGCACTTAACCAGTATCTTGGTCCGATTCTTTTCCTTCTAATAATGTTTTCTGTTTTCCATCTAACATTTATTCTATCAGAACCATTGTCTGTTCTTGTTGATTTTGTTTGGGGATTACCCACATCGTATTTTGTTGAAATCATAGAGTCAATAGATTCTCTTCCTAACTGGATCGTGTCTCTATTGGAAGATGGAATTATTGCAGGTGTTGGTAGTATAATCTCTTTTTTCCCACCGATTGCAGTAATGATGTTCCTTCTTTATTTTCTTGAAGACTCAGGATATTTGGCACGGGCAGTTGTCGTCTTAGACAGTCTCTTGAAAAAATTTGGGCTTGGAGGAAAAGCGTTTATACCTCTTCTTCTTGGTACAGGATGCAATGTCCCTGCAATCATGGCTACAAGAATTATAAAAGACACGAAAACAAAGCTTATTACGATATTCAGTATCCCTTTTATGTCTTGTTCTGCACGTTTACCTGTTTATGTTCTTTTTGCAGGTGTATTCTTCCCAAATAATGAGGCAAACATAATATTCTTCATGTATATTCTTGGTTTTGTTGTTGCAATTTTGAATGCATTACTCCTGAAAACATTTGTGTTCAAGAAAGAAGATGAAGAGCTTTTAATTGAACTTCCAAAATATCATTGGCCATACCTAAAGAATCTTTTTATCGAGACAAAGATGAGCGTAGAACATTTTGCTAGAAGAGCAGGTACAGTTATCCTCATCGCATCAGTTGCGATCTGGTTTCTTTCCAGTGCTCCATATGGTGTTGATTACGGTTCAAAGGAAAGTGTTGCAGGTATCATAGGCAGTACAATTGCACCACTATTCTCTCCACTTGGTTTTGATTCATGGCAGTCTGGTCTTGCATTATTCAATGGAATGGTTGCCAAGGAAATAGTTATAAGTTCATTTGCAACGACTTATGGTGTTGGTGAAGAAGCTGAACTCTCCTCTTTGATATTACAAGATTTTAGTACACCTTCTGCATTGGCATTTATGGTTTTTGTTCTCTTATACGTTCCATGTTTTGCTGCTATGGGAACCATAAAGAGCGAAACAAAGTCATGGAAAATGACTATATTATCCGCAATCTACTATATTGTTGTTGCATATGGAATCTCATTTCTGATATATTCTTTAGCCTTGAATTTCTGGGGTGATTTTAATGGATTATGAGATTATTTCATTCTATGTGTTTGGATCTGTTATTCTCCTACTCATAATCTTTTATGTGAGGGGGTCTCTTTTCAAATATGGAAGTTGTAGTGGATGTCCATCTAGTGGAAATTGTATCATCGAGAAAAAATTCAAATCATAATCTTTCGTCACCTGTCGTTTCGAAAGGTGACAACATTTATAAATTACCAATTCAATCTTGTACTCTAATTCTAATACCATCAGATTAATGGCGGGATTTAATGACGAATCTAACTGAAAAAATTATCAAAGAACATCTAAAAGAAGGAGAAATGAAAACTGGCCAGGAAATTGGAATAAAAATCGACCAAACACTAACCCAAGATGCTACAGGAACTATGGCTTTTTTAGAATTTGAAGCTATAGGTCTACCGAGGGTTAAAACTGAGACAGCAGTTAGCTATGTTGATCATAATACTCTTCAAACTGATTTTAGAAACCAGGATGATCATCTTTATCTTCAAAGTGTTGCAGCAAAATTTGGTGTTAATTTTTCAAGAGCAGGTAATGGTATCTGTCACCAAGTTCATTTAGAAAGATTTGCAGTTCCTGGAAAAACAATTCTTGGAAGCGATTCACACACACCAACTGCAGGTGGCATTGGTGCAATTGCAATTGGTGCAGGTGGTCTTGATGTTGCAATTGCAATGGGGGGCGGTTCATTCTATTTAGAGATGCCTAAGGTTATAGGTGTAAAATTAATCGGCAAACTCCCAGAATGGAGCTCTGCAAAAGATGTTATCTTAGAATTATTACGAAAACTCACAGTGAAGGGCGGGGTTGGTAAAGTATTCGAATATTTTGGTCCTGGAGTTGAAACATTGTCTGTTCCTGAACGTGCAACAATAACCAATATGGGTGCAGAACTTGGTGCAACAACAAGCATTTTTCCAAGTGATCAAATAACTTTTAAATATTTGAAAATGCAACAACGTGAAAAATTCTGGAAAGAATTGAAGGGAGATGGTAGTGAAGATTATTCTGAAATAATAGAACTTGATCTAAGTAAAATCGAACCACTTTTAGCAAAACCACACTCTCCAGATGCAGTTGTTTCTGCAAAAGAACTGAAAGGTACAAAAGTTACTCAAGTGATCGTTGGTTCATGTACTAATAGTTCATACAAGGATCTTATGACAGTTGCAGCAGTTGTAAAAGGTAAAAAGGTTCATCCAGATGTTAGTTTTGCAATTGTTCCTGGTTCAAAACAAGTTTATGAACAAATAGCTAGAAATGGTGCGCTTGCAGATCTTATTGCAGCAGGTGCGAGGATTCTTGAAAGTGCATGTGGTCCTTGCATTGGTATGGGTCAGGCACCATCAAGCGAAGGAGTCAGTATACGTTCGTTCAACAGAAATTTCAAAGGAAGATGTGGAACTCCGAATGCATTTGTCTATCTTGCATCACCAGAAGTCTGTGCTGCATGTGCATTAAAAGGAGAAATTACAGACCCAAGAGAACTTGGTGCTGCACCAAAAATAGAATGGCCGGAAAAAATAGATGTAGATGATTCAATGATTATCCCTCCATCAAATGGCAGTGTTGAAGTGGTCAGAGGACCAAACATTAAACCATTACCAGATATGAAGCCATTAGAAAACTCTTTCCAAAAAGAAGTTTTGCTAAAACTTGGAGATAATGTAACTACTGATCACATTATGCCAGCAGGTGCAAAAATTCTTCCATTAAGAAGCAACATCCCAGCAATAAGTGAATTCGTCTTCAGTGCTGTTGATCCAGAGTTTGTTTCAAGAGCAAAAGAAAAACAAGGAGGAATAATTATTGGTGGAGATAATTATGGTCAGGGAAGTTCTCGCGAACATGCTGCAATTGCTCCTCTTTATCTTGGCATTAAAGCAGTTATAGTGAAGAAATTTGCAAGAATCCATAAAGCTAATTTAGTTAATTTTGGAATTTTGCCATTAACATTTGCAGATCCTGCTGATTATGATAAAATAGAGCAGGGCGATGTGCTTGAACTTGATGGTATTGTGGATGGAGTGAATCGCGGTACAATAAAAGTAAAAAACACCACCAAAAATTACGAGTTTTCAACAAAATTTGATGCTACTAAAAGAAATACTGAAATGCTTTTAGCAGGCGGGTTAATTAACCTGACAAAAAACAAAGGAGAGTGAAATTATGGTAGAATTTTCTGATTTGAAACCACTAGAAGGAAGTATTATTTCGATGAAAGATGGCAAGCTACATGTTCCGGACGATCCAATCATTCCAGTAATTGAAGGGGATGGAGTTGGAATTGATATTTCACCAGTTATGAAAAAAGTTGTTGATGCTGCAGTTCAAAAAGCATATGATGGCAAGAAAAAAATTGTCTGGTTTAAAATTCTTGCAGGAGATGAAAGTTTTAACAAATACAAAAACTATCTTCCAGATGATACGGTTAATGCAGTAAGACACTACCTTGTAGCAATCAAGGGTCCACTTACAACACCAGTTGGTGGTGGTCATAGAAGTTTGAATGTCACATTGAGACAATTATTGGATTTGTATTGCTGTGTTCGTCCTGTTCGTTATTTTGATGGTGTTCCAGCTCCAGTAAAAGATCCAAAAAAACTTGATATTGTAGTTTTCCGTGAAAATACTGAAGATGTTTATGCAGGTATTGAATGGAAAGAAGGAACAGAAGAAGCAAAAAAAGTAATTGATTTTCTTAATACAACAATGGGAAAGAAAATTGCTGCAGATTCTGGTATTGGTGTAAAACCAATAAGTATTACCAGAACAAAAAGGCTTGTTGAAGCAGCAATTAACTATGCAATCAAATACAATAGAAAAACAGTTACACTTATGCACAAAGGAAACATAATGAAATTCACCGAAGGTGCATTCCGTGAATGGGGCTATGAAGTTGCAAAAGAAAAATTCAGAGACAAAATTGTCACTGAAGAAGAAGTAAATAATGGTGCAAGTAAAGAAGGGAAAATCCTAATTAATGATAGAATAGCAGATAGCATGTTCCAGCAAGTTTTGTTAAGGCCTGATGAATATGATGTGATTGCAACAACCAATTTGAATGGTGATTATATAAGTGATGCTGCAGCAGCTCAAGTTGGTGGTCTTGGAATTGCTCCAGGTGGAAATATCAATTACAAGACAGGCCATGCATTCTTTGAAGCAACTCATGGCACTGCACCAAAACACGCAGGCCAGGATAAAGTGAACCCTGGTTCATTGATTCTTTCTGCAGTCATGATGCTTGAGTACATGGAATGGACCGAAGCTTCAAATCTTATTCTGAAAGGTTTTGAAGAAACAATAAAACAGAAAATTGTCACCTATGATCTTGCACGCCAGACTGAAGGTGCAAAAGAAGTGAAATGTTCTGAATTTGGGGATACAATAATCAAGAATATGAGCTAAAGTGATCATATGTCAAGAAAAAAAATCAGAGAATATGATGCAAAGAAATTACTATCAAATAATCTGGCAAACTATGGCTACGAAATGAAGTTGGAAGTTGCACTTGCTGATCAAACATCAATTGATGATAATTTCACAAAACTCTCTGCTGAAAATCCCTGGCTTAAAACAAAAAAACTTGTTATCAAGCCAGATCAACTGATAGGCAAGAAAGGAAAGCACAACCTTGTTCTTTTGAATGCAGATTTTGATGCTGCTAAAAAATTCATAAAAGAAAACATGGGAAAAACACTCGAAGTTCAGAAGATTAATGGTGTACTCACTCATTTTATTATTGAGCCATTTGTTGAGCATGGCGATGAGTATTTCTTGGCAATAATGTCAAAAAGAGACCATGATGTTATTCTGTTTTCTGAGAAAGGTGGAGTTGATGTTGAAGAAAATTGGGATGCCGTCATGCATTTTGAAGTGCCAATTGATTCTGATGCCGATTCAATTGAAATAAATATCCCTCTTCAAGGAGATAAAAAAGCAAAGATGATTTCATTTATCAAAGCACTTTACAAATATTCTGTTGATTTTGGCTGTACATATATTGAAATGAATCCAATTTCATTTGACAAAAACAATGAACTAAAACCACTTGGTTTTGTTTGCGAACTTGATGATTGTGAATATTTCAAATGCGAAACTAAATGGGATGGTTTAGAGTTCCCAGAACAGTTTGGAAGGAAAAAATACCAAGAAGAAGAATTTGTGACACAACTTGATGATAAAACAGGCGCATCACTCAAACTAACCGTAATCAATCCCGAGGGGAAAATCTGGCTTTTAGTTGCAGGTGGAGGTGCAAGTGTAATTTACACTGATACAGTTGTAGACCTTGGTTATGGTAATGAGCTTGGTAATTACGGTGAATACAGTGGAGATCCTAATGAGGAAGAAACCTATCAATATTCAAAAACAGTTCTTGATCTTGCAACAAGGAAAAACGGAAAAATTCTTCTAATTGGTGGTGGAGTTGCAAACTTCACCAACGTGGCTAACACATTCAAAGGAATAATCCGTGCATTAAGAGAAGCAAAAGAAAAACTCAAGAAAAATAAAATGCAAATTTATGTTCGTAGGGGCGGTCCAAATTTTGAAGAAGGACTAAAAATGATGAAAGAACTTGGAAAAGAACTTGAAATTCCAATAGAAGTTTATGGTCCTGAAACACACATGACCAAGATAGTTGATCTTGCAGTAAATCATCTGAAGAGTGGTTAATATGGATTTATTTTCAAAAAACACCGAAGCATTTGTATATAATCTCAAATCAAATCCAATTCAAAGGATGCTTGATTTTGACTTTATATGTAAAAGGGAAAAGCCAAGCGTAGCTGGAATTATACAACCAGGAAATGATGGTTATCATAAGGCATTTTTCGGAACAAAAGAGATTCTCATTCCTATTTATTCAAACATATCAAAAGCCACTGCAGCACATCCAAATACAGATGTCATGGTTAATTTTGCGTCTTTTCGATCGGCCTATTCGTCTTCAAAAGAAGCTCTGGAATCAAAAACAATCAGAACAGTTGCCATAATTGCAGAGGGAATGCCAGAAAGAGAAGTAAGGCAGTTAATTACACTTGCAAAGAAAAATAATAAATTAATAATTGGGCCAGCAACTGTTGGCGGAATATCCGCAGGTGCATTTAGAATTGGAAATACTGCTGGAACAATAGACAATATAATTTCATGCAAACTTTATCGTCCTGGTCATGTTGGTTTTGTCTCAAAAAGTGGTGGATTGACAAACGAAATGTGCAATGTAATCGGAAGAACAACAGATGGAGTTTACGAGGCAATTGCAATTGGTGGCGACCGCTATCCAGGTTCAACTCTTCTTGAGCATATGTTGAGATTTGAAGGCAATCCGGAAATTAAAATGATTGTTGGTCTTGGAGAACTTGGTGGAGATGAGGAGTATGCAATAATTGATGCTAAGAAAAAAGGCCTTCTTACAAAACCAATAGTCATGTGGGTTGCAGGAACATGTGCAAAAATGTTCCCAGGTGAAGTCCAATTTGGTCATGCGGGTGCAAAAACAGGAAAACAGAGGGAAAGTGCTGATGCAAAAAATAAAGCATTGAAAGAAGTTGGCATCATAGTTCCAAATTCCTTCGAAGATTTTGACAAAACAATTGCAAACACCTTCAAATCACTTAATCTTCCTCCAATAAAAGAACCAGAAGTTCCAAAACTTCCAGTTGATTATTCAGTTGCAATGAAGAATTCAATGATCCGAAGACCGACAAATTTCATTTCATCAATAACTGATGATCGGAAAGATGAACCATACTATGCCGGTATTCCAATGAGCAAACTTGTTGAGGATAATTATACAATTGGTGATGTAATTTCATTGCTTTGGTTCAAGAAAAAACTTCCCAAATATGCAACTAAATTCATTGAAACTTGTATAATCATAGCAGCTGATCATGGTCCAGCAGTTAGTGGTGCGCACAATTCAATAATAGCTGCACGTGCAGGTAAGGATACTGTTTCTGCACTATGTAGTGGTCTTCTTACTATTGGTCCGAGATTTGGAGGTGCAATTGATGATGCCGCAAGATATTTCAAGGATGGATGTGATAGTAAGGTTCCTCCAGAAAAATTTGTTGAAAATATGAAGAAAAAAGGAATTCATATACCTGGTATTGGACATAGGATCAAATCCGCCAAAAATCCAGATAAGAGAGTTGAGCTATTGAAGGAATATGTGAAGAAAAACTTCCCAACCCACAAATATCTGGATTATGCACTTGCAGTTGAACAGGTAACTTTGAAAAAAGCAGATAATCTTATTTTGAATGTTGATGGCTGTATCGGAGTGTTATTTGTTGACATGTTTGATTCATGTGATGAATTTTCAAAAGAAGAAGTTAATGAAATTGTGGATATTGGTTATCTCAACGGAGTGTTTGTTCTGGCACGAAGCATAGGCCTTATGGGGCATGTATTTGATCAGAAAAGATTGAAACAACCACTGTACAGGCATCCATGGGATGATATTCTATTTTTATAATTTTTATCTAATTATAAAAGGAGATTCAAAAAGAACCTTGGTTCTTTTTATTTTACTGAATGGAAGTTCCCTTCTTTATCCCTTGTAAATATGTGTTGCTTATTTGCTTTACAGACAAAAACTCCTTTCTTTTCATTCATTGGAGACCAAAGTCCCTGAAATATATGACAATCCGGACATGCTGGCATGGTTTAACACCTCATAAATTATTAAGTAAAAATGCACGGCATTTTTACACTTCAATTACTGGCCAAGAGTACTATTTCAATTACATTTAAAACATTTTCTAACCTGTTTGTTAGTATGAGAGGCATTTTCGCTATTCTGGTTTTGGTTGTTTTATTCGGATGTTTAGTTCAGGAACCGTCAGTTCCACCTTCTGTACCTAACTCTACTATTCAACCTCCGGTACAGCAAGTAAATAATTCTCCAGCACAACTAACGTGCGAAGAATACTGTTATTCTGCAATTACTCCATCTTGTGATGGCAATTGGTCAATTAGCGGTGTTTATCCTAATTGCAATTGTAATTTCGATTGTGTTGTTATATCAAATACAACTGAACCAAATATTACTGAACCAATTGAAGTGCCAGAAGCAAATTTTTCAGAACTTCTTGATATTGCTCTAGATAAAATAAGTGATGGATTTTATCTAAATCACAGCGGAACTTTTACTGAGAATAAATACACTTGGAGGAGAATGATTACCGATGGCACAATCATTGATACAAGTACTCCCGAAGTTAAATTTAATGGAGTTTCAATGGATTCACTTCAATCATCAGGTTATTTCATTTTCCATGGTGATGATCTAAAAGAAGTTTATGGGGTTGCAATTTTCAATGATGAAGATCCATTTGAAGAATATGGTATTAATGATGGATTTGATGTTTATTATGTGCCAAAATTAATACAGAGAACTCTAATTGATTGTACTGTTTATAATAAAGAAAATCCGACTACTTTAGTAGTCGCATACTACTTCAAATGTGAAAATGAAGATTAAATTGATTTTAGGAATCCATCATTGCTTAATGTGAATTTGTGTGCTGGATTCGCACTGCATCTGAATTCATTCTCTGCTTTAGCCAAAGGTGAATTCATACCGAAACTCATACAACATTCCGGGCAACCTTTTACATATTCGCTCATGGGTATCTACTCCACCGATTGGGTTATCGGCATTCTACTGGTCATATTTTCCAACGAATATAAACTATTTAAATCTATGTAATTTTTTATTAAATGTTAAGAAGTGTGTTTAGTTGCTTTTTCTGATACCATCCTCTAATTTTCTTAAGTTCTCCAAAATTACTCTTTTGGTATCATCTAAAAACCTTAAAACAAAATCAGTGTGTTCTGTTCCTTTGAATGCTCTGAAAACAGGACTGAGATGCAGTATCGTTTTGTGTATTAATCTCAATACTCCTAACTCTAAAAATGTGGTTGCCCCAAACCAAAAATCAGATGCTAAATATGCTGCTAAAGTAGATAATGCTGCACAACAAACAAATGCATATTTTGAAATTTTATCTTCGATTCTTCTGCGTTTTAATTTTTTATAATCATCATTCGGAATCGCTACAACTTCAAATTCTCCTTTTTCATTTCTTCTTGTCATTGTTGTTACATCTTTTGTTAATTGAACTGTAAAACCAAGTGAGGTTTCACCACTTGGTCCTTCACAAACAAAAAATTCTCTAGTTAAAGCACCTCTTTGCATACTTTGTTCTATGTCTTTTTCTAACGTTTTCTTTTTTTGATCAATCTCATCGATGGCCGTTGTTCTAGTTCTTTTTATATCCTCTACTATCCATGTTGGGTAGTTGCGCATCTCACCTAATCTTTTCCACGTTCTAAGTCGTTGCCTAATGGTATCAAGTTTAACTCCTGTTTCTGGTAGATTTGCAAATCTAGCAACAGTGCTAGCACCTTCCACACGACCGAAAAAAATTGCTCTAACCATTTTAATCTATTTAATATAACTGAGTAGAAGTATTTAAAAAACGCCCCAACCGCGATTTGAACGCGGACTACAACCTTTCCTCCCCGAACCTTTTACAATCTTGAGGAAAACTATATTAAAAGGTCCGATCCAAAACAAATTATCAAAAACAATCATCGTTTTACGACAATAGGTTCCAGTTCCATTCTTCCTAAAAACGGGGTCGCAGGGTCGTGTCATATCCAGGTTAGACTATTGGAGCACCAACGAACATATTTAAATATATAGCTTTTAAATTATTCCTGCATTTCATGTAGAGAAATCTATAGTTCTTAGAATGCTATAACCTTAGGTGGTTTGTTGAAACGATGTATAACATGTGGTAGAAATACTAAAGACTTTGCTGAATTTCCGTGTGCAGATTGTGGTGAAAAAGTAATTCGCTGTCATTACTGCAGAGAGAATAAAAACAAATATAGCTGCAAGTGCGGCTTTGCTGGTCCGTAGGTGTATTAATGTCTGACGATGAATATAATGTTGCTGCTCAAGTAAAAATATATGTTGAAAATCCAACGTTACTTGAAACTGTGAAAGTTGATATTGAAAAAGTAACCAAAGTCCAGAAATTCTGGGAGGAAGATCTTGGTTTTGGTATAAAAGTTTTGAAAGCAAATCTGCTTCTTAAAGACTCCGAGGGTGGAATGGATAAGCTTGAACAAAGCATCCGTGAAGTTAAAGGAGTTAGTGAATTGGAAGTTGAGAGTGTTACAAGGTTGGTGTGATCATGGCAAAAAAAACAGAAAAAAAGCCTATTAAGAAAAAAGAAGAAAGTGATTCTTTTAGAGGTATAGTTCGTATTGCAGGTAAGGATGTTAAAGGTGAAGTAAAACTTCAACGTGCTCTTTGTAGTGTAAGGGGAATTAGCCATACATTATCTGTTGCAGCAGCTCGTTTAATTGAAAAAGAACTTTCAATAGCCCCAACTCACAGAGTTGGTGACCTAACTGAAGAACAAATAGAAAAAATTGATCAACTTCTTTATTCTCTTCAAGATCATAATGTTCCTAAATATTTAATGAACAGAAGAACTGATTTCAATAGCGGTAATGATAGACATGTTATTATGAATGATCTTATATTCGAAAACACACAAGACATAGAAAGAGAAAAGAAAGCATACAGCTGGACTGGCTATAGACATAACTATGGTCAAAAAGTTCGCGGTCAGAAAACCAGAAATACAGGCAGAACAGGTATGGCAGTCGGTGTGTTAAGAAAGGCAATTATAGCAGCTCAAGGTGGTGCTGCGGCTGCTGCTAAGCCAGCAGAAAAATCAGCAAAACCAGCAGAAAAAGCAAAACCAGCTGCTAAAGCAGCAGCAGATAAGAAGTGATTAAATGGGCGATCCTAGAAAACTCCGGAACAAATACGAACGTCCCAAAAAATTGTGGGATGTAGACAGATTAAGACATGATAAAGCGTTGGAATCTGAATATGGACTTAAGAACATGCGGGAGCTTTGGAGGGCAACTGCAGAACTTAAAAAATACAGACGTGAAGCAAGGCGTCTTCTTTCACTTACTGAAGAAGAAAGAAAAGATGATGCAAAAAAAATTCTTGTCAAGCTTGCTAAGTTCGGTATTCTTAAAGAAGGATCTGCTATTGATGATGTGCTTTCTTTAGAAGTCAGAGCAGTTTTGGAAAGAAGACTTCAAACAATGGTTCTTAGAAAAGGACTTGCAGTTTCTTCAGCACAATCAAGACAACTGATTACTCATGGTTTCATTGCAATAAAAGGAAAAATAGTTACAAGACCAGGTTATCTTGTAAATGTTGCAGAAGAGTTGGTTCTTTCACATGCTAAACCAATTGAGTTACAAGCAAAAATAGTTGAAGAATCAACAGAAACTGAAAAACCAGAAGAAGCTGAAAAACCAAAAGAAACCAAGCCAAAAGAGATCGAGAAACCAAAAGAAGAAAAACCAAAAGAAAGTGAGAAACCAAAAGAAACTGAAAAACCAGAAGAAACCAAACCAGCAGAAGCTGAAGAAACTAAGCCGAAAGAAGCTGAAAAACCAGCAGAAGCTGAAAAACCAAAAGGGTCTTCTTAGGGTGTACTTATGACTGATCACAAAACTGAAACTAAAAAAGAAGAAAAAACCACGAAGGAAGAGACATCAAAAAAAGATGAAACACCTAAGAAAGTAGAAACTGCAAAAACTACCAAAAAAGAAACTAAAACTGAAGAAACAAAAGAAGAGACTGCAAAGAAAGAAGCGACACCACCTGAAACACCTCCTAAAGAAGAGGTTAAAAAACAAAGAAAAACTCGTTTAGCTGTTGTTCATGTTTTTTCATCAAAGAATGATACTATAATAACTGCAACTGATGTAAGTGGTGCTGAAACTCTTGCATGGGCAAGTGGTGGTATGGTAGTCAAGTCTCATAGAGAAGAAGGGAGACCATATGCTGCAATGCAAGCTGCATTAAGAGTTGTAAATGTTCTTAAAGATAAAGGGATTACACATGTTCATGTTAAGATTCGTGCACCTGGTGGAGTTGGAACAAAAACTCCTGGTTCTGGTGCACAGGCAGTTGTAAGAACAATTGCAAGAACTGGTGTTCGTATTGGAAGAATTGAAGATGTGACTCCGGTTCCAACTGACTCTATGAAGAGAAAAGGTGGAAGAAGAGGAAGAAGAGTATGAAACTCACTCTTGATAAAAAACATGCAAATAGGATCGTTGTTATTGCAAATGATACATCATCAAGTTTTGCAAATGTAGTCAGGCGTTATGGTATGTCCAGAGTTCCAGTTATGGCTATAGAGGGTGTAACATTTTATGATAACTCTAGTGCTTTTTGGGATGAATATTTGGCACATAGACTTGGTTTAGTGCCTTTACTTACCCCAGAAAATACACAAGCAGATACAGAAGTTACATTTTCACTTGATGCGCAGGGCCCTAAGATAGTTCATTCATCTGACCTTGTTAGTTCTGATAAGGAAATTGTTGTTGCACAAGGAAAAATACCACTTGTGACTTTAGGTGAAAACCAACATCTGAGATTTGAATGCAAAGCTATTGTGGGTACTGCGGTTACTCATGCTAAATTCCAAGCTGGTTTGATAAGTTATGGAATTGAAAATGATTCTGTTAGGTTTTTGTTTGAAAGTTTCTTCCAAATGGAACCAACTGATCTTGTTTCACGAACCTGCGATCTAATATTGGATGATCTTGAAAATATAGAAGCAGTTCTTGGAAAGAAATCAGCTAAAAAAGCAAAAGCAGAGAAAAAAGAAAAACCAGTTAAGGTTGCAAAACCTAAAAAAGAAAAAAAACCTAAGAAAGAAAAAGAAGAGTAACTCTCAAACTCTTTTGGAGGTTAGGTTGTCCTTGAAAGCGGACGCTTTCAAGACAGTAAAAATTATTTTCTAATTTTTACACGCAGGGGTGGCAGAGTTGTTTTGAACAAGTTCAAAGCCTCCGCCACATTCATTCGGTTATTCGACTGAAATAACTTTCATAAGCAGGGGTGGCAGAGCGGTCAAATGCGCCAGCTTGAGGGGCTGGTGGGTTAGTCCCTTCGAGTGTTCGAATCACTTCCCCTGCATAGTCATTTTCTCTCAGTGCACTACCGAATCATCACTGAGCTATTCCTAATTATCACTGGATTTTGATTAATTCTGAACTCAGTTATAACTTTGGCAAGTTATCACCGAAAAGAATATATATCTATTTTCAGTGATAACTACTATGGCAAGAATAGTAAAAAGGATCGTTAAAGGAAAGGTTTACTATTACTTGGAAGAATCCATAAAAAAAGGAACTAAATGGATCAAAGAAAGCGTGTATTTGGGTAAAGATTTACCCGATAACATAAAACTGACTAAAATTTACAAAAAATTCGAGGAAACGCTTAAGCTGAAAGGCATTTCTGGGATTACCCCTCCGTTTACGGAATTCATAACCCGTCATCTCGCCCTAAAAATAGAAAAAGCAGCTAAGGATAAGTTATTGTTCTTGAATTCACTTTCTTCCAAACAGAGAATTGAATTTATCAGAAGAGAAAGAATAACATTTGTTACGGACTCAAATGCTATCGAGGGGTCAACTTTAGACTACTGGCTGACGGAAAGAATTCTCTCGGACCAAAAAAGAATTGAAATGCTGCAGAAACGAGGAGTAATCGTTACGAATATGGATAAGGAAGAACAAGAGGCACTCAATCTAAACAAGTGCTTAGATATCTATGAAAAACTTCTTAAAAACAAAAGAGAGTTAACTGGTGAAATGATTCTACAATTTCATTGTGTGCTCCTTTCGAAAATAGATGGCTATGAACGGTACTGTGGCATTTGGAGACCGGTGAATGTAAGAATCCGCGGTTCGGATTATGTTTTCCCACATCACCAAGAAGTCCCAAAGCTTATGAATGAACTGTTTGGCTGGTATTCCAAAAATAAAGATTTGATCCACCCGGTAGAACTTGCTGCAAAGTTCCACACTAAATTCACTACAATTCATCCATTCGCTGATGGAAATGGGAGGATGGCAAGACTGCTTATGAATTATATACTTCAAGTAAATAAAATCCCATTCACAAATATTCCTCTTAGCAAACGAAGCAAATATATGCGAACTCAGGAGGCTGGCAATCGCGGCAACCAAAAACTGTTTGTTCTTTTCTTAGCCCAAGAGATAATCAAACAGAACCAAAAATTGAACTGACGTTAGTTAATCCCCTAACTCCGTTTCGGCCAGCCTTTATATAGAACAGCTGCTAGACCAACCTCCAATTGATCGAGTATAGATCAATGGACCATAAATTGATGCGTCAATTTATCGGTCGATAAGAAGGGCAAGAGAAAGGCGAAAAATGGCAGAGCGTCCGATGGAACGTCGCAACGTTCCATGGACCACAGAACGGAACGCCGTTTTGTAGGTCCTCAGATCGGCTCTGAGATTCCTTCCCCTGCATACTGATCTGAGGGTTATTCCCCTTCATCTTTCTAATTTTATCAAATTCTATCAATTTTAATTCCACTAATATAAAAAATCGCAATAATAGTATATATCAAGTAACCAAGAACAACAAGTATGAAATTAAATGATATGCCCATATCTGACTGTCCAGGTACAAAGTTTATTGCATCTATGGCAAAAGTTATGGGACCTAACACTATTCCAAACAGGAGATACAAAGAGAACGCCCCGTTCAATAGTATGCTAATGAATAGCATGAATATCTTTACTAATTTTGGTATGATTTTAATCTCTCTATGCTGAATGGAAATAATTAACCATGCACTAATGAAACTAATGATTGCACTAGCAAAAAGTGCAGGTCCAGTTTTTTCACTTCCCATTAATGAAATCAAATCATTTTGGAATGTTGGTTGAATAATATAAAGAAAGATAAAAAATGCAATCATAACTAAGAATACTAAAGGGTTCTGAGCAGATTTAACAGCTTCATCCATCCAATTCTTCTCTTCACATGAAATTTCAAAACTTCCAATTTTTAGTTTGGTTTTATTTTTTTGTAATGCCCCAACTGACAGAAATAAAAAAACCAAAAAGAACAACCATATCACAATACAAGGCAGACATATGATCGGAATACTCTGAACCATAACGTATACCTACACACTCCTTTTTTTATTCCTTTTTACTATCTGCTTTATTTTGGTGGTATTACAGTTTATTTTTAATAACTAGCCTAGTTATTATGTTGTGATGTATGTACAAAAAAGGCAACCACAACCTACTAATTTAACTGCACGGATTAGACTGTTTGCAGAACGTATTCTAGAAGAAAGAATTCGCAAAACATCATTACATAATAGAACTCAAGAGTTAAACAGGGAAATACTATTTCTAGTAAATGCATTTGTTAATGGTTATTGGAGTGCAACTTCTTCTCCTCTTGGTGCAACGCTCCATGATTATGGGGGATACTATCCAAATAGAGAATTCCAGTCAAGAGATGCAATTGCGCATCTTAGAACATTAGCTGAGCGAGGAGTAGATTGTAGTGCTGCAATTCAAGCTTTAGGAACTCATCTTCAAGACAATAGAACTCCACATCTCATTTCTAATAATATTATCGAAGCAATTCGTGTGCTAGCATTAAGTGGTGCAGATTTTAGTCATTTAGTTCCATTTCTAGAAAAACAAACTGATAATGCACGTAGTAGGTTTTGTGAATCTGCACCTGGCGTATTGGATATAATTAAACGTCGTGATCAAATTCTTCATTCACAAACAACATATAGAATACAAATGGAACAAAGACTCACTGCATTATCAAGCAGATTTGAAGAAGCATGGTCTATGCCTTTACCTTTCATGACTCTAGTTACTGATGCCACTACTTCTTCTAGATTTGTTCGTAGAGAAATATTTGAATCCGACACAGTCACTGATTTTACTGGCTATGCTCTTCCATCTGCTTTAGTAACTGCTACTGCCGAAAGGCATAGACTTTATGGTAGAATTGTTCTTTGGAGAACATCAATGGGAGATCCTCATTTTGATGCAATTGTTTTTCATGAGTTTGCTCATTTACTCAAAGAACCTGGAAAATGTTTCGATTGCATGAAAAAAACACTATTCAGAACATGCAATGACAAATCTCAAGCAGATTATCTCACTCGTATCTTAAGTGAAGGATTTGCAGAATTCTGTTCCCATTTAACTACAGATACGCCAATTTTACGAAATCAAGATTCCAAACACCTTGATGAAGTAATTCATGAAGCAGAAATCAAGGGCTGGGAGCATATTGCTACTTCTGATAGGTATCATTTCTATGTTTATGAAATTGGTCTAAATTTCTTTACTCTAGCACATTCATTATTACGGTATTCTCCTCTGGATTATGCATTATTACTTTCAAAAACACCACCAAGTCCTGAAGAATTACTCTCACATAATGGAGGAATGAGATGGGCAGAACGAGTTCGATTTTCAAAAGCATGATATGTCTTACTACTAAAAAACAAACTATGATTTTTTGTCCATATCTAATTCTTTAAATCTTGCTAGGGATAATGTACTGATGTTCACGTGGGAATTGTGGTTTGCCATCGTACCAGGATTAATTCTGTTTCTTTATGGTATTGATCACTTCAGCAAAGAGATACAACGTGTTGCAGGTGAACGTTTCCGTTCTGTACTTGGAAAGCTTACTAAACATCCACTTGGAGGAACCACACTCGGTGCTATAGTAACAGCAATAATACAATCAAGTACTGCTACAACTGTCATAGCAGTTGGTCTTGTTGATGCAGGAACTATCTCATTTGCACAGAGTTTGGGCATAATGTTTGGAGCCAATATAGGTACTACAGTGACAGCACAGCTTGTTGCCTTTAAATTGACTATTTTTGCACCATTCTTTATTCTTCTTGGTTTTGTTATTAGTCTTTTTGGAGGGAGATATAAGTTTTTGGGGAAACCTATTTTCTATTTTGGTTTAGTCTTCTTTAGTCTTGCACTTATATCTGAAGCTATAATCCCATTTAAGGATAACCCTGAATTTCTTTCAATGTTTTCACATCTTTCAAATGTGTTTGTTGCCATTTTTGTTGGCATAATAGCAACTCTTATTCTTCAATCTAGTTCAGTCACTACAGGTATTGTTGTGTTACTTGCAGGGACTGGCTTGCTTACTCTGGGTCAAGGAATCCCAGTTATATTAGGAGCCAATATAGGTACAACTGCAACTTCACTTCTGGCGGCTTCAAGAATGGATCTTCATGCAAGAAGAGCATCCATAGCACACTTTCTCTTTAATGTTGGTGGCGTGTTGATATTCCTACCATTCATTACAATTTTCACATCATTTGTGGAAGGTATAGGTGGAAATCTTGCTCAACAAGTTGCAAATGCTCATTTAATCTTCAATCTATCTGCTGCCACTATCTTTCTCCTTATGCTGAATCATTTCAAACTATTAATTGAAAAGCTTGTGCCAGGAACAGAGGACGAGATCATTTTCAAAACAAATTATCTTGAAAACGGACCACCAATCAATAATCGGCAAGCTTTTGATTTTATAGAAAAAGAATTAGTACATTCCATTGATGTTACTTTAAAACTTTTTGACGAATCTATCGGATTTTTAAAAAATAATAAAGGCAGGTCATTTCAACGTGTTACAAAGCTTGAAGCATTCAATGATTTTCTTGATGAAAAGATAGAACAGGCCATTCTCAAATTATCTGGAAAAAAACTTAGTGAAAAAGAAGCCAGAAAAACAGTCCTGCTTGTTCGTATGTCGAATATGGTAGAACAACTTGGAGATCGCGCAGACGATCTTGCATATCTATCTGTCGAGTTAAATGAACGTGGAGGGTCTCTTTCTCCCGAATCTATGGTAGAACTAGATCAATTATATGAGCAATTTTGTAAAAATATTCTAATCCTTAGAGAATCAATTCCAAAAATAAGTTTGGCGAACATAAAGAAAATGAGGAAAAATGATATTGCATTCAGATTGTTGCTGAATGTAAGTTATCAGAAACATCTTGAAAGGCTCTACTTACAAAAAGCGTATGCAGGAACATTTTTTGTTGAAACATTATCCACACTAGAGCAAGCAAATGCTCATGTACGTGAAATCAGAAAACTTTCTGAGCTTTACAGAAAATCATAGAACCTTCTTTTTCTGATTTGGAAATCCTACTATATCTATTGTCTGAGATGCAAAGTGAATGTCTTTAGTTTTTCCTAAACCTTCAAGAAGTTTGTGGCTTAGTGCATTTGAAACAAGCCTTCTAGACCGAACTTCAGTAACATATCTTATATTCATAGACACCCAATTGTCTGTTAGTTTGATAAATACCTGAGGTTCAACATCCTTTCTACGAAAAAAATATTTTTCCCCCATCCTGGCTAGTTCCTGCGAAGCCTTTTTTACAGTTTCATTTGTTTCTTTCTTTGTAATTTCTAAAAGAAGTTTCTCAGCTTTTTTCCAGTTGCTGCCATAAGTTATAGGAATCCAGATTTCATCCCATATGAATTCGTGGTCTTTAGTATAATTTTTTATGGTTCCAGAGATTGCATATCCATTAGGTATAACAACTAATCTACCAGTTACTTGATCTCCTTCAATCCATTCCCGTGTTTCTAATAATGTAGTGTAAAAAATACCAATATCGATTACATCTCCATAAGTAGTGTTTATTTGAATTCTATCTCCAACAGCGTATGTCCGTGTAATAAGGAGTATAATGCCCCCAGCTAAGTTCTTGAAAATATCTTGAAGTGCTATGGCAATTGCAGCTGCTATAAGACCATATGCAACCAAAATGGTTTCTGGATTCGGTATCCATACTGTTATGACAATAGCAATAACAACAACAGCATTGATAATTGAAATTACCTTACGGAGTTCAAATTTTCTACGGTTATCTTTTATCCTTTTTGTAACTGCTTCTTCTATTACAATCTTGAATATAAGATATATCGCTGCTAGTGCGGAAAAAGTATAGAAAATTGCCAACAAATAATAATTTTGGTATATTGTGTTTGCATACCAAAGCGTTCCTGATACGATTAACAAAATAAGTAAAACAAATATTTTTCCTATTGGAATCAAACATCAACACCTCATCTTTCAAATTTAATATCAAAGTGAGAATTTAAAAATGATATATTGGTATATGAAAAATAACTAACTTTATATAACTAATCTGAAAACACTAATTATGTATCCACAGATAGTTGTTGATTTTCTCAATTATTCTGCCATTGCAATAAGTGCAATTGGTATTCTAATCATGCTCCATGCATGTATTGTAACACTAGCTAGTATTATCAAAATAGAACTTGCAAGAAAAAAGACATTCAGAGCATATGAGAATCGAAAAAGAGTTTTCATACAAAGAATAATTTTATCTTTAGACTTTTTTGTGGCAGCCGATCTATTACGACTGGTTTTAGTTACATCGATGGAAGAAATTCTTTTCCTTTCAGTCATTGTTGGTATACGTACAATTCTAAATTGGTCTTTAAGTAAGGAAATTCATTTGCACGAAGAATAATTTTTATATTTATTTTCACTTCAAACATATTCTATTAAAAACATTATGAATATATATTCATAATATGGTTAGGCCAAAAAAATGTAGGTGCATTTCCAGAGAGCCTGGAGTTACATATTTCAAACCAGTTGGTGTGCCACTAAAACAACTCAAAGAAATAGAACTAAGTATTGATGAATTTGAAGCAATCAGACTTGTCGACTTTCTTGATCAAGAACAAATATCTGCTGCTGAAAAAATGAAAGTTTCTCAACCAACATTAAACCGCTTGCTTAAATCAGCCAGAAAAAAATCAGCAGAATATTTAGTAAATGGTTATTCTTTGAAAATTAATGGAGGAAATTATTATATTTCGAGGTGATACGATGCCAAATAAAGATGGAACTGGACCAAGATGGTCAAGCGGAAATTGGAGATGTAGGAATATGGGATACAATAATTGTAATATGACTAAAGATGAAGAAAAAAGTTTTCTTGTTTCAAAAGTAACTGAATTACAGAGACAAATAGATGATCTGAACAAGAGAATTACTGAACTAAGCTAAAATTTACTTCATAATTTGCGTCGTAAAAAACGCAAATTATTTATATTCTCGTGTATACTACTATTTGATGCGTAATGTCTGAAGGAAAAATATCAAATTTTTTAGAAAGAAATTTTAAACATTTCAATTCAGCTGCTTTAGTTGATGCTGCCAAAGCATACAAACAATTGCTAGCTAAAGATGGAAAAATGTTTCTTGCAATGGCAGGGGCAATGAGTACTGCAGAACTGGGGATAAGTCTAGCGGAGATGATAAGGCAAGGGAAAATCCATGCTATTTCTACAACTGGCGCAAATCTTGAAGAAGACGTATTCAATTTGGTTGCAAATAAAAAATATAAAAGTGTGAAAAACTATCGTGACCTTACCCCCGAACAAGAATTAGAATTATTCAAAGCAGGGCATAATAGGGTTACTGATACATGCATTCCAGAAGCAGAGGCAATGCGGCTAATTGAGAAGCATCTAATTCCATTGTGGCAGGAACATGATAAAAATAGCGAACCATTGTTTCCACACGAATATATCTATAAATTAATAAAATCCGGCAAACTTGACCAACACTTTGACATAGATCGAAAAGACAGTTGGATTATTGCAGCATGTGAAAAGAATATTCCAATTTTTGTTGCAGGTTGGGCAGATTCAACACTTGGGAATGTTCTTGTTGCTGAACATTTGAAAGGTAATATAAAAAATCTCGGCATTGTCAAAGAAGGTTTAGCATATATGAAAAACCTAGTTGATTGGTACCTTGAAACTTCGAAAAATCATGATATTGGTTTCTTTCAGATTGGGGGGGGCATTTCAGGTGATTTCCCAATCTGCGTTGTTCCATTAATAAATCAAGATACTGAAATGCCAGATGTTCGAACTTGGAAATATTTTTGCCAAATAAGTGATTCTACAACAAGTTATGGTTCTTATTCAGGTGCAGTTCCTAATGAAAAAATAACCTGGGGAAAACTTGATCCAGACACACCACGATTTGTTATTGAATCAGACGCAACAATAGTTGCCCCATTGATATTTGCCTATGTTTTAGGGGAATAAGTTAGTTTTTCAATGTTTTATCAAAGAATTCTACTACCTTTTCCAATTCAGAATCTGGAAATCCATGGTAATCGTCAATTACAATGAAAGTAGCATCTATTCCGTTCTTTTTCAGTTCATTATACAATAATTCACTTTCGCTTATTGGAACTATGTCATCTTTGCTTCCATGCATTATCAAAAATGGCGGGTCATCTGGTGTAATGTATGTTATTGGGTTTGCTTCCATTGCTTTGTTATGGCTCTCGTTTATCGGACTTTCAAAAAGCTGATTTCCACAAAATGCATATTCATAATATCTTTCAGTAGTATTTGTGATATTTTCAACTAAGATAAACGAAACTGGTCCGTACCAGTCAGCCACCGCATCTACTTCGCTAGAATACTGTGAATTTTCATTTGTGTCAAAGTTAGTTATCCCACCAGAGGTTCCAACTAAAGATGATAAATGGCCACCGGCAGACATTCCAAATATCCCAAATCTATTTGTATCCATCCTATATCTTTCAGAATTTGCACGCAACCAACGTATTGCTGTTTTAACATCCTGGATCTGTGCAGGGAATTTTGCCTCTTGACTTAGTCGGTAATCAATACACGAAACTATATACCCCTCTTCAACAAAAATTTTGTGTGGGCAGCTATCCTTAGTACCTTCTCTCCATCCTCCTCCATGCACATAGATTATTGTTGGGAACAGATCGGTGGTATTAGCCGGAAGATAAATATCAAGAATAAGGGTATCTGAAATATTAGAATATTGGATATTGTGAAATTCTGTTTGTTGTGGTGCTAAGTTATTATCAGGAATCGTAGAGTTAGTAGGAATTGATGGTTCTTGTACTAAGCAACCAAAAAACATAACCAAAGTACCCAATAATATATATAGTGCAAAGCGCATAAGTTTCATTCAACATAATACTATAAAAATAATTTGCAATTGGAGCATACATCATTTTTTAAATATTAAGTCTGATCTTCATCTCATGAAATCTGAACATATCTTAGCAATATTTGTGTTAATACTACTTATCATAGGTGTTTATTTTCTCTTCTTGAATAAAACAGATGAGCCTATTGTTGTTAATAATCTGACAAACAATACAACCATGCAAAATTATACTCCTCCGAATATGACGACAGTTTGTTCAGATAGTGATGTAAATGATGATTTGTTTATTATGGGCTCAGTAACGTTCAATTCTACCACCAAATCAGATCAATGTCTAAATTCAACATCACTTTTACAATATAATTGCGTTAACAATACTGTTCAGTCAAAAAGTGTTTTATGTCCTGCAAATTATGTATGTAATTCTGGTGCATGCGAACTTGGAAACACATCAGCTGTTACTAATGAATGTTATGATTCTGATAATGGCCAATTTTATGAAGATACTGGCGTGGTCACATACAATGGAAGTACTTATCTAGATTATTGTACTGCACAAGATGAATTGCAAGAATATTATTGTGATAATGGAAATATGGAAGTTGCAGCACACACCTGTCAATCTGGTCAAGAATGTATGGATGGTCACTGTGCATCAGTTCCAACTTCTTGTACTGATTCTGACGGCGGAGAAAACAAAGATGCAAAGGGTACTGTCACTATAGTCAAATTAGGAGCGTCACACAATTTTGGTACTGATGAATGCTTAAATTCAGTTGATGTTCATGAATTTTTCTGCGATGGTAACAATCCGATGGATAGTGTACTTTCATGCGAACCAGATGAATCTTGTTCAAATGGTAAGTGCGTGAAAAATTCTCAACAACAAGATACTTGTGAAGATCCTGATGGGCAGGATGCTGATATTAAAGGAACTACAACAAAAGGTTCCGAATCACATTCTGATGCTTGTGTTAGTCCAAGCAGAGTTGAAGAATTTTATTGTTCCGGAGATAATATAGTATCAAAAGAAATGGATTGTCAAACTGGATTTGCATGTACTAATGGTGCGTGTACTCCGTCACAATCATCTGGTTGTACTGATTCGGATGGTGGTGACGATAATTATGTCCTTGGTACTACTACTGGCTTAAACGGACAATTTACTGATTACTGCCATACCAATGGTAATGATGTTATGGAGTATTATTGTGATAGTTCAGATAATGCACAGGTAAAACAAATGATGTGTCAGGTAACTGGGGTTTGTCAAAATGGTGCATGCACTACTTCATCACCAACCACATGTACTGAAACTGATGGTGGTAAAGATGAACTTGTAAAAGGTACAACAACGGACTCGACGGGTAGTAATACTGACTATTGTACTCCATTCGGAGGTCTTAATGAGTATTATTGTGATAATGGTCAAATGAAATCAGATGTGCTCATGTGTAGTGTTGGCACATGCCAAAATGGTGTTTGTACTACTTCATCACCAGCTACTTGTACTGAGACAGATAATCAACAAGACATAAATAATTTTGGTTCAGTTACTGATAATACTGGAACATATTCTGATAGCTGCTTAGACTCTTCAACTGTTGAAGAGTGGTATTGCGGTATTGACAATCTAGCTAAGAGGACACAATTAACATGCGCTACTGGATGGTCTTGTTTGGGTGGCGAATGCATCATGACTATGTGTTCTGATGGTGATGGGTCTGACCTAAATCTTTTGTATGCAGATACAGACCCTTCAATATATACTGCAAGCTCAGCAAGTGACTATACTGGTTCCTACCAAGACTCATGCTCAAGTCCAAATAATTTAGACGAATTTTTCTGTGATTCAACTTCCAATTTAGCACAAGCCTATCAAGCTTGGTGTACATTTGGTTGTACAAATGGTGCGTGTATCCAATTACAAATACAATCATGTACTGATTCTGATGGAGGTCCTGATGAATTCACTTTCGGTACAACTACTGATTTGATGAATACCTATCAAGATACCTGTGCAGGCCCTCAAATACTTACAGAATACTATTGCACTGGTCCAAATGGAGCTGCTACTCCAACAACAATAACATGTCCAGTTCTATGTATGAATGGACAGTGCAGCTAATTTTTCTTTTTATTTTAGAATAATTTATTATTGTTTCCTGTCTATTCCTAATTGTGTTTTTATGGAAGAAAGACAGCACGAATCGCATGAAATCCCGGAATCTATGAGAAGTCCACAATTAGATGCAGTTCTGTTAAAAAGTACCTCAGGACCTCTACAAAATGCACAATTAGAGGCAGTTTTACTAAAACATCAAATTCCTCCAGAATATGTTTTAGATTATTTCAGGACTCGGTCTAAGTGGTCTGATCCACTAAAAATTAATGCTGGAATCTCAACAAAACTTGCATTTACACTTGGTTTTCTAACTGCGCATAAAAGAAAATCTCCAGAGTCAATAGGGTTCGGAGAATTAACAAGTTTAGATGTTGCCACACTGGATAAAAACCTAAATATCCTTAGCGGGGTAAGTGGATCAGCAGTTGAATGGAGGATTAGATCCTAATTATTCATATCTTCTTAATTTATATGCTAAAAAGATGCTCCCAACCATCATACTAAGGAAAAACGATCCTAACAATGCAAAAAACATGTCGGTTATTGGTACAAAGAATCTATCTATTATGAATATCACTCCTATCATAAATGCAAGAAAAAAGAACGAGTGTGAAGTTGCAACTGCAATGTTAAAAGTGGTTGTTTCTTCAGACATAAAAGATGGTTGGACCCAGGTTAAGTAAATTGATGTTGCACCCATAAATATAAGCCCAATAGCAAAGAACCCCATTAAGCCCGGGTCAATTAGTATGCCTGTGAAGAAGAAACCAAGAGAAACTGCAAAGAAAATTGAAACTATTTTGTACTTTCTAATGTCCTTGACAGCTCTTGTTATATCAAATTTTTTTACCATTAATATGTAAATTATCTTATAATTTATAAATTTAGCCCCAAAGATAGCCCCACATGGCTAGTTTATCACTATCCTCAGACCATCTCTTACCAATGTCAGTTCTATAGAACATGTTTGGGATAATTATGTTTTTTATTCTATTATATACAATTTTTCTTGCTTCTTCCATTGTTGTTCCTGATGCAGTTATAACTAGCGCATAACCGCTGTTTCCAGCTAATCGCCAGTCATTATCAACTAATTTAACATCACCAAGATGTATTCCTTCGAAATTACCTTTTTTGAAAATTATTGATGCTTCCTCAGAATACATTTTGAAAGCAACAGGGTCATCGAATGGAAATGGTGGTACTGCAACCACTATCCCTATTTGGAATGCTCTACGTGTTCGTAATTCTGGTTTTTCTTTTTTTGCAATTCCATATAAAAATGTCCCCCATTCACTCAATACTCCTTCCATTGCTATGCTTATGTGTGGGTATCCAAATCTGCTTGTGAATTCTAATGGATAAATACCCCGTGAGTTAACTATGCAATTTATGTCTATATATCCAACATAACCCGATTCGGCTAATTTTCCTCTCATTTTTGCAAGTGTGGCATCAAAAATAGGGCTTTTGTTTGTAAAAAACATGGTTGTGCCCATCTCTCCAGTACTTGGTCCAATGTCACCTGGAAACATTCTCTTATGTTCAAAATTTACATTTATAGGGAAAATAAACTCTTCACCATTGAAAAATGCACCGACTGCAACCTCAACACCAGAAATATATTTTTGGATTTGAAATTCTTTAATCTTTTTACCCCAATTTTTCTTATATCTTTCAAGCATCTCAACAATATCCTTGCCATCTTCTTCCTGTCCTACAAAAAGCAGCTCCTTTTCGTTCTGTGCAAGTCCACTTGGCTTTAGAACATATCTATCAGGATTTTTTATAATAAATTCAACTGCATCATCAAAATTGTTAAAGTTCCATCTTGGAATAACTGATATGCCAACAGCACTCATCTCAGTTTGTCCAAACTCTCTATTCATCTCTAATTTATCTGTGTAAACACTTCCACCAACAACTGGTTTTCCAGCTTTTCTGAGTTTTTCTGCTTCCTCTCCAAAACCAAAATCATCAAAAACTATAAGGTCTGCCCAATCAACATGATCCTTCCAATTTTCTGCTTTGTCAACAAAACCATCACAGACATCTTTCTGTTCTTTACATTCAATATAATATTTTACTTCGTGGCCTTCTTTTTTTACAGCCCATGCCGTATCCCCAATCAAGGCATCAATAGATACAAATAGGATTTTTATTGGAGTCTTTGTCTGGTTATTTCCATTCATGCACTTATTTAGAGGTAAATATTTATTTAGATTGAGGTTATTTTTTTTGAAATTTGCTAAAAAATAGGTTTTTATAGGCCTATAGAGAAGTCTATACCCATGGTGGGCGGAATAAAAGGCATCGCCCGGCGACCTTATGATGGTGACAAAAGAGTAGGTACACGACATGCCTACATTGTAAGCCAGTTAAAAGAACGAGGGTGCAAGCCAAAAATAGACCAATACGGTAACATTTGGGTGGATAAAGGTAGCGGCAGCCCGTTTAGATTATTTTCATCTCATATTGATGTTGATCCAAGAATCCGCCATCTGACGTTTAAGTATCAAGATGATTGTGGTAGGAAAATAATGAAAGGAGTATTGGACAATGCAGTTGGTTGCTATCTAAACCTCCTACTTGCTCAAAAAGGACCAAAAAAAGGAAGGGCAATCTACATATTTACTGCTTCTGAAGAAATTAAAAGAAACCACCCAAGGATGTTTGCAAGAAGTGCAAGAGAGATTACTAAACAACTTAAAAAAAGAAAACTAAGACCAGACTATTGCGTTACTATAGATGTTACCTACCCTAAATTACATTCCCCCCAAGAAGAAACTGATTGGGACAAAGAGTATGAACAGATTTTTGATCTTGAGGACGAGACTCATTGTTATGTTGATGGTTTTTCGAGGCCAGTTTCGCGTCGTTTAGGGCTTCATTTTGTTAAAAAGTTCAAAGATCCAAAAGTCTTAATACGAGATTTTCATGGTCATGATGAAGCCATAGTTTATGACCGCACTTGTCCATCGTTTGCGTTTGGTCCAGTTGTTTATGGTAGTTTTGACAGGTCTGAACAAGTGATGCCATTATCTCATCTTAAAACTGCATTAAAATTTCTAAGAAGAGTTTAAAATCCTCCTTCATCATATTATTTATGTATAAATTTGTTATAATTATTTTGACATTTACGTTTTTTAGTGGTTGTTGTGATCTAACTACACCGGATAGTTATGATTCATTTGACTATCAGTCAACCAACTATTCTAATACTTATGATAATTCCTATCCTTCTACTCAGAATGGGGCAACCACCTCGGTATCTTCAGTACAACAGCTACCGGAGGTTGTCGTAAATGGAAAGACCCTTTCTCTAGAAGAGATTCAGGAACTGGTTAATTATTATGGTATTTTCTATGAAGGCAGATTCTGGTATGATCCAATAAGCGGTCTTGCCGGAAGAGAAGGTTATCCAGCTGAATTTAGGCTTTATCCAGGACATACATTTCTTGGAGAAATTGATCAGGATGCTTCAAATGGTGATACTGGTGTTATTGTAAATGACCGAGAATTAACTGAAGTAGAAATACAGTACCTTGAGAGTGTTTTACAAATGCAAAGACAACCAGGCTATTACTATCTTGATTCACAGGGTAATTTTGGTAATAATATTTATGGATATGTAAATCTCTATTCAGTTGGAAGTGGCGGATACTATGATAATAACGGCCAATACCAGGGAACTGGTGAGGTCTGGAGCACTTCTGGAGGTTATGGTGGTAATTCTCAAGGTGGCTGTTCATACGTAAATGTTGGTGGGGACTTTGCAACTTCTGGATGTGGCTGATTTTTATTAAAAATTTAATCGAAAGTTATTATCTTTATCACTTCTAACATATATTTATTAATACAGTTAAGTAATACACTTTTAGGTAGTAGTTCTTTTTTTAGAAAGACTATCAAAGTCAGGTACAAGCTTGATATAAAATTAAAAAAGAACATTAGTTCTTTTTAAAATAGGTGAAATATAAATGGATGGAGACAGAGGTAGCGATAGGCCAATGTTTGACGCAGTTTGTTCAAAATGTGGTCAGCCTTGTCAAGTACCGTTCAAACCTTCAGAAGGTAGACCGGTTTACTGCAAAGCATGCTACAAACCAAAATCAAGATTCTAAATTCATAAATGTTTTGAAGAATCAATTAATTATTCCTTTTTCTACTAATTCTAAAATATTATCTACAGTTTCAGCTCTGCAAATTTTATCTCTTAATCTAGATGCATGAGATAACCCAGTGATAAAATTCACTGCCTTCACCTTGATGTCATTTACTTCTACTTCTCCTAGATATCTTTCATGCAATCTAATATATTCACTTAAGATTGCTATTCTTGAGGTTATTTCTTTCTCATTAAAGAGCATTGGATTGACCATTGCAGCCCTGCCAATCATAAAAGAATGGCAATATCCTTCATTAACATATTTCTGACCTTGTTCAATTGTTTTTATATTTCCGTTTCCAATTACTTCTATTTCCAAATTCTCTTTTAAATATCTGATTTCTTCCCAATTTGTATTTCCTGAATATCCTTGTTTTACTGTTCTTCCATGGACTATTATGGATTCTGCTCCTGCATCTTGGATTTTTTTACATATCTCAAGAGTTTCTTTTTTGTTTGATCTTAGCCTTATTTTTACACTTACATTGTCATGGTGTTTTTTCATTCCTAAAACTGACTTCACAATGATTTCTGGTTTCTCTAGGAGAGCACTCCCTCCACCACTTTCTCTTGTTCTAGTCGAAGGGCAACCACAATTCAAATTCAACCATTTTACAAAAGGTTTCTCTTCCACTACTATTCTGGCTGTTTTTTCTATATCCTCTGGATTATTTCCAACCAATTGCACTCCAATATTTTTCTCATCTTTATGAGCATCTACAAAGGAAATTTTTTCATCTAATCGTGCAATTGCAGTTGAATTTACAAGAGGAACACAAGTTGCTATGGCACCATATTTTTGGCAGAGTAATCTAAATGGCAAATTAGTGTATCCATCTATAGGTGCAAGAAAATTAGCATAAGCCATAGCTGAGTATTATCTACAAAATATTAAAACTACTGTTCTCTTCTACCCAAGCGCGCTTCAAAAAACTCCTTTATTAATTTACCAACTTCTTTGAATTCATTTGTATCTGCTATCATCACTGGTCTAAACCCAACCAATCCTTCTGGTTCTGTACCAAGAACATAAAAACGATCTATAGGAGGGAAAAGTACTCCGGTTTCCATGAGTAAATCAGCACATAATATATCTGATGCACCCATCCGTGCCACAGGAACCCTTGTTAGGTAATCATCAAGTGCACTCATTGCTTCGTGATTACCTGCAGCATCCATCATGGCCCTAACCCGTCCTAGTATTATTTCCTTATACCCAATTTCAAGCCAGGGTAAATCGTCTCCACGTACAACAAAGACGTTATATCCACTACTTTCTATTTTTATTTCTGGGTATAGTGACTGTAAATATGGAGATAATCCTGCCATGAAAGCTTGGTTACCTCCGTGACCATCCTCACCAATAAACCGTCTACGTGCTTCTTGTCTAACCCACTCAAGTGTGGGGTGGGGGGCACCTTCTCTCTCGCTAATAAGAATGTCATGTGCAGCAACCAAACCTTTTACTGATGTGTATGATTGTGGGTTCAGTCCAATGTCAAATAGTGATTCTAACCCTCTTATGACTCCACCAGCAGCATAACTCCTGAGGCGCTTTGGGACATATATGGCTATTACTCCTGCTCTTTTTCCAGGCTCAAGCATTACTTTCGAGGCGCTGTTTGTAAATATTAATATGTGTTTTTCATCTGCAAGTTCTATCAATTTATCTATTGTTAGTTGTGTTTTTGGCCATGACATGGACATATAGATAACATCAACTACAAATGGTCGTATTACCCCATCTTTTAATGTGGCCATCTCTGCCATATCAAACAAACCACTTCCTTTATCATTCCTATAAACTTCAGGTGTATGAACTATCGGTAGGGGATTCTCATGAGTTACTACTGTTGCCAATCCAGCAAGTCTAAATGGATTATTATGTTTTCCGTATCTGTTACTGTCAGGCAATCCTGTTTTTGGATCACGTTCAATTGAAACTATTCCCCCTCTTCCAACAAGCATTGTTGCTACTGCAAGATGAGTTGGGTATGTTAAATTCGGAACTGCCATGTGCATTCCAGTATTTAGTAATAGTAATTGCTGTATTGTTTGGATAGCACCACTTATACCTGCTGTAAAAAAAATGTGGTTTGGATCTTCTATTCTGTAATACGGAGCTATTTTTGCTCTATCTTTCTGCAAATCTTTCAGGTATTCGCCACTTACTGTGTCTTCACTACCTGCTTTATATCTAAGTGACCTTAACATTGCATCTCTTATTGTTGGAACAACAACACGGGGAAAATATTTTGGGAAGTTTCCAGAATCAAATCTTCTGAGTTCTTTTCCATTTGGTAATTTCCCATCCACTACAACTGCCCCAGCCAAAACTCTTGCCCAAGTATCTTTTAATGTTTGTTCTCTGCCATCTACCACTGCTCGGTTTACTTTTACTCTTGCATCAAGACCACTAAGTTTTGCAAAATAAGCATCGTTTGATGGTGGTGACCCTAATCGTTTTGCTGTCATGGCCAATGAATTATTAGTTAGAATTTATAAATTATGTTGTAATCTGGGTATTCATTTGTAGATAAGATTCCACACACCAGACCTCTGCTCGTCTATTGCAAACATTTATATTGTTTATTTGCCTCTTTTATTCAAGAGTTCATTGACGCGAGAGATGTAAAAATGCGAATGCATTTTTACTTAATCGAAATTGAAATTTCGATGAGTGGCAAAATTGATTCAATTTTGTCTTCATAAAAATTGCAATTTTTATGAGGTGTATACATGGAAGAAAACGTAGAGAATACAGAACAACCTGTAAACGAACAACCTGTAAACGTAGAAACAGAACAACCGGTAAAACGAAGAGATGACAACACAGTGTATGTGGGTAAAAAAGGCACTATGGGCTATGTTCTAGCTGTAGTAACTCAGTTCAATAATGGTGCAACAGATGTCTGCGTAAAAGCAAGAGGGAAATTAATTGCAAGGGCAGTTGATGTTGTTGAGATCGTTCGACATAGGTTCATGCCAAATGCAAAGATTCAAGACATCTCAATATCTACTGAGGAACTTACATCAGAAGACGGTTCAAAAAACAAAGTTTCTTCTATTGAAATAAAAATACAGAAGTAGTGTTATGAAAGTACTTGATACTAAGGGCATTTTACTCGCCCTTTTTTTTGGTTTTATTCTTTTTGTTTTTGGTGGGTTTAGCTATCTTGTTTTGATGTTAGTTTTCTTCTTCCTGGCAATTCTAGTAACCAGATATGATTACGAACTAAAACGTGATCTTGGTCTCTATGAGCATGAACGTGGTTGGGAGAATGTCCTATCAAATGGATCTTTACCTGCATTACTTGCTCTTTTGAGTCCAATTACAGGTCCAATTCCATTCATTGCATCAATTGCAGCAGTTACTGCAGATAAATTTGGTTCTGAAGTTGGAGTTCTTGATCGTAATGATCCAGTTTCGGTTTTGAATTTTAAGCATGTTAAACCAGGTACAAGTGGTGCTATGAGCATACTAGGAACAATTGGTTCTTTTGCTGGTTCAGGTTCAATCGGATTTGCAGCTATGTTCATATTCAATTTGGATCCAACCCAAGCATTTTTGATATCTATTGCTGGATTAGTTGGTGCTATTTTTGATACGTTATTCGGTGTACTAGAAGAAAGAGGAATAGGCACAAAAGGCACAACAAATTTGATTTGTTCTCTTGCTGGTGCATTAATAGGTTATTATTTTATTAAATAAGGAGGGTTTTCAATGTTTACATTACATATGATGGGGATGGAAAACCCCACGGCTAATGGCGTGGAGGGTTTTCAATGAGGGCATTTGTTTTAGCAGGTGGTGAAGGAACACGTCTTAGACCATATACATATTCTATCCCCAAACCAATGCTTTTGGTTGGTGGAAAGCCAATAGTGCAGTATGTTTTGGAACACATTAAGGAAAGTGGGGTTACAGAAGCAACTTTGGCAGTTGGATACCTCCATGAAAAAATATTTGATTATTTTGCAGATGGGAAAAAACTTGGGATGAAAATCTCATATACCATCGAAGAGGAAGCACTTGGTACGGCTGGTTCTATTCTTGTAGCTAAAAATCGTCCAAAGGAACCATTTATTGTGGTTATGGGAGATGCAATCATGGATTTTGATCTTAAAAGTATGATTGAAATGCATAGAAAATCCGGAGCTATTGCCACAGTTGCGCTTCTAAAACACAAGACAAAAGTTCACTATGGCGTGGCCAATATTACCAATGGTTATATCACTGCATTTCAAGAAAAACCAGAACTTGAACATTACATAAATACTGGAGTCTATGTACTTTCACCAGAAATATTCACTTTCGTTAAAGAAAAAGAAGATTTTGCTAAAGACGTGTTCCCCCGTCTTCTATCTAATAATCAGAAAATATGTGCTTTCAAAGTTGACCAAGGAGTTTGGGTAGATATAGGGCGCTTGGAAGAATATGAAAAATTAAAAGATGGGAAGGAAATCACCAGATTGTTGGGTAAAAAATGATTAGAATTGTGCGTAAAGCAAAATTACTACCAATCCAAATAATGCTTCAAATCCAATGAAAAATAGAGTAATATTTCTCTCGCTTATTCCATTAAACATTTTCATAACAAGATGTACTAGGCCCTTTATTTTATTGTCCTTTGGATATAATTTGCCATTCTTTATCTGTTGGTGGGTGTGCGGGAATTTATTCACTGCTTTTATGAAAAAGTCAATAACGTATGGTATCACTAATATTGCTCCTGCACTCTCAATATTCCCTATTATTACTGTTGCTGCAAGAACAACCCCTATGGTTAAATTTCCAACATCCCCTGGGAATATTTTTGCAGGATAAATATTAAAAGCTAAAAATGCCAAAAGCGCTCCAAGCATTGATATTGATGGTATTGTTATTTCTGCTGATCCTTTTGTTATACCTATAATAGTCATAGCAGTAAACATCACCACACCCATACCAGTTTCCATCCCATTAAAACCAGCAAGCATGTTTGTAAGATTAGATGCAATCGCAATTCCAAGTGGTATAAGTAGAAGTATATATATCACTCCGAAATCAATTAAACCAAAAAACGGTAAACTAATTATTGTGCTTCCAGCTGCCTGAGTTGCAATCAATGGAATTGCAGCAAATAATGGTAGGATCGCCTTAAGCCACTGAGGAAGAGAAAGAAGATCATCAACCATACCTATAAATCCAATTGAGTGTATGGTAATAAGGGCTGCAAGAACATAAACCAAATTAAATGAAAACCCAAAAAACGAGTTCATAAATATTGCTAATAAAAGTCCGGCAGTAAAACCAGCAACAATTGCAATGCCACCCATCTCAGGTATTTCAGGCATTCCTTCTTTGTTTTCATCCTTGCCTGTTATTCCAAATCGCGTAAGTCGTGGAACTAATACATTGGTTAGAATGAATGAAGTTGAAAATGCAACCAATCCAAAAAACAAATATTCGATCATTTTTCATCCCGGATTTTTTGTATTACTTTCTTTGCATATTCCACATCAAAATTCTTTTCACTACTCAGAATCTCCGCAACATTGTCAATTTCATCCTGATTTGCTCCTGCATACATGGCCACATTCCTTGCATGTAATTTCATGTGGCCTTTTTGTATACCCTCAGTACTAAGTGCCATTAAAGCAGCAACGTTATTCGCTAAACCAACACAAGCCATTGCCATTGCAAGTTGTTTGGATGTTTTAGCGTCCATAATTTTAAGTGCTGTTTTCGCAGTTGGGCTACTATTTATTGCAGGACCAACTGTTGCAACTGCAAGTGGAAGTTCTATTGCACCCACCAAATCACCATTTTCGTTTTTGTAATACTTAGTAAGTGAGTGGTATCCACCGAGGGCAGCATAAGCATGCGCTCCAGCTTCTACCGACCTCCAATCATTGCCTGTTGCCAATACCACTGCATCTATTCCATTCATTATGCCCTTATTGTGCGTTGCACATCTGTAAACATCAACTTTTGCAAATTCATAGGCATCAAGGATCCCTTCAATTGCTTCTTCTCCAATAACCGTTTTTTTCCAAACTGCTGTTGCTTTGGTTTTTCTTTTATCTGCTAAATTGCTTATTATCCTCAATCTTACTTTTCCCTCAGTTAATTCAACAAGAACTGGGGCAACATTCTCGAGTACTGTGTTAACCATGTTTGCTCCTTGTGCATCTCCGACTAGGATTTGAAATTCAACTATTATCATCTCTCCTCTATCTGTTTCAAGTTTTTTCACTTCAAATTTTTTTGCTCCACATCCGTATCTTTCATGTGGTTTCATGTATTCATGTGCTATCTCCATTATTTTTTGTCTGTTCAATTCAATGTTTTTTACTGCTTGATTGCTGTCTTTTACACTAACCACTTGGATTTGACCAATCATAATGGAATCTTCTGCCTCTGCTTTGAAACCTTCGGGTAAGGTTAATTTTGCTGCTTTGCATGCTGCTGCAATAACTGATGGCTCCTCAACAGCCATTGGTATTATCACTTCTTTCCCATTTATTACAAAATTAAGTCCTAGACCCATTGGGATGTGAACTGCACCAATTACATTTTCAACTATTTTATCTGCTTTTTCCAATTCAAGTGCTCCACTGTTTAAGAGTAGTCTAACTTCATCATCAGTTAGGTTTGCAATTTTTTTGATTTTTGAAATCCTCTCATCTACATTTAATTTATAAAACCCTGAAAGTTCCGTCATATGAACTACCTATAAGTATTTTCTAATTTATCTAATGCAGTTGCTATATTTACAAATGCACTATCTGCTTTCTTTAGATAGAATCCCTTAAATATCTCCTTAAGGTCCTTTCGTTCTCCATCTCCAAGCGCATGTCTTCCTTTCTTTCTACTCAATATGCCTAATTTTGTCATTCTCTGAAGGTGATAATATACTGCTTTTGGATTCTGTTTCTCTTTACTTGTTTCTTCCAATCTAGATATTATGTCTCTTGTTGTTGGAGATTCATTTTTCACATGAAACTCAATAATAACCTCCAAAATATCAAGCAATAGTTTTCTGGTTTCATTCGGCATTATAAGCCCAAGTGATAGTGCAAGCCATCTTACAAGAGATTTTCTTGCCAAAAGCACTTCATCTGGTAGTGCAAGTTCTCTTATCGTCAGTTCTGAACGTATGAGCTTTGACTCAGGGATCATAAATCGAATTCTAAGAGAAAGATTATAATAATAGTTGTGTAAGTAATGTCGTGGTAAATTTAACTATCCGTTGTCATCCAGACGTACTGTTTGGTTATTCTAACAACCATGTTGAGCTTATACTGAGAGTAGAAAACCATGAAAAACACCCAGTATGGGTAGAGGCAGAGATATCTGTCCCCCAACATCTTTCACTCAGCCCCCACAATGGCCTTCGTAAAGGCAGGGTGAGGATTGGTATTGTTAGCAATAAAGAGTTTTTAGAAAAGGCAGTTAGAGTTTATGGGTCTAGTTTAACTCATTCTCAAATGTATAAATGTAATGTTATTCTATATTCATTTAATCAAGATGGGGTAATAGAAAAACGCTTAGAAAAAACCGCATCTATTAGGTGTGAACTCAAAAAGGAAGCATCAATTTAGATAAATTTAATCATCTTATCCGCAAACAAGTGTGAAAGATATCCAATCAAACCTACAAGTGCAAATCTCCAATCTAGAACTAAATACAACAAAACTCCAAAAACAAGTGTAGCTACAATCGTATGTGTTATTCCCCTGTGCTTTGGTTTGAAAAGTCTAAATAATAAAAAGTAACCACCTAAAACAGCTAACCAAACAACAAATAATGAAATTTCTGGTATGCAGACTTTATTATGGCAACCAGACCAATAAAGAACAAAAAAACTAGTTAATATAAAGCCGATATCAAGTAATTTTCTTCCTTTACTCATGTCGTGGTCAAGATCTGGTGCAAGTGCAGCAAGCCCACCAAAAATAGCAAATCCTAATATTTCGAATAAATTTGTTATTCCTAGTAAATAGACTGCTATAGCTGAACATATTGCGCCAATTATGGCATGGGAACGCCAATTCATAAAGAAATAAAGAAAAGAGAAAATAAAAAGGTTAGTTGCCGACTTCGTAGGAAACACTAACAGATAAGCTCATGGAAACTTCTCCAGGAGATAAAGTTGTTGGTGCTGCTCCAACTGCGTCTTCGGCATATGACAGAGTTTTGTAGCTATTATAATAATATGGGTTGACGTAAGAACTTTCACTTGCTGAAAGAACATCACCAAGTGTAATTCCCAATCCCTCGGCTATTTTCTCTGCTTCTGCTTTTGCTGCGGCAGCTGCTTCTTTCAACAGTGTTTTTGTCATTTCACTTCTTGTCGAAGGTTTTAATGTGTAAGATATGGAATCAACAAATGTTTCATTCACACCAGTAGCTGCTGCTGCGTCTATCACAGAGCCTCCTTTGTCAAGTTCTTCAACATCAATCAGAAGCATATGTGTTGTTTCATATCCAGTTAGTTCGTATTCCCAATGGCAAGCTTTTCCTTGTGAATTACAAACATAATCACTTTCATAATCTGGGTCAACACTATATGAAGTTGTTTTTATGTCACTATCATTAATTCCTAGGTTCTCTAATTTTGCTAATAATTCATTTGTTACTTCTGCATTTCTTGATTGTGACTCAGATGCATTATCATCTATAGTCGTTATACTTATCCTTATTTCAAGCAAATCAGGAGCAACTTCCTTTGTTGCTGATGCCGAAACACTTATGTCGTGATCCGGAGGTACTGTTGTCATGTATATATTTGGAGTGTTATTCAAATGAGACATATCTACTCTAGGTGCATAATCACCTTGTGCGAGCATGTATCCCCCTCCAACCATTCCTAAAGCAATTAAGAGTGATGCTAAAACAATCATAGTTCCGCATCCACCAATTTCACATTCTTTCATTTTTACACCTCTAAAATAAAAAGAACCTATGGTTCTTTTTTAATCCAACGATATTGGTTTGCAGATACCAACTGCATCTGCAGCATATTCTGGAATATAATCTGTACAATAATAATCTTCCGGACATCTAAAGCCAGCGAAGCCACCACATTCACAATACTGTATACATTGGAGGGTACACACTGAACCTTCAGGTGCTCCCCTACATGCTGATCCACATTCATTCCAATGTCCCCCAGCTGCTTCGCAAATTGTTTCATTTAAAGAAGCTTTATCTACAAAAGTTCCATTTGGTTGGTTTGGTGGTAAACTATCAGTACAACCAAAAATTAACAAACCACCAAGAAAAACCATTACTACTTCAGATCTCATACTTAAGCTAACTACTGTGATATTTAAACCTTTAATCTTTTACTGCTGTTAAAACCGAATAATTATATTTCTAATCTGTTGATGGAAGTTATGCGAATCTTGTATCTTATCCTTGTAATTGTCTTTTTGTTTGGTTGTACTAATCAAGAAACTGTTTACAATAGACTTGATTCTATTCCATCAGATGCAGTAAAAATTACGCCTCAAGTTGATTTCTATCCGCCAATACTTCACTCTTCTGAATGGTATGCGCCTGCTCCGCTTACAAGTACAATAAATAGTGCTGGAGCTGAAGATTCCCCATTTATCAGTTCTGATGGCAATACTTTTTATTTTTTCTTCACACCTGATGTGCGTGTTCCAGTTGAAAAACAAGTTATAGACAATGTTACTGGCATTTATTGGTCTAAGAAAATTAATGGTAGTTGGTCTACTCCCGAAAGAATAATCTTACAGGATAAAGGAAAACTTTCTCTTGATGGATGCGAATTCATACAAGGAAATAAAATGTGGTTTTGTTCAGCAAGAGAAGGATATACTGGTCTTCATTGGTTTACTGCAGAATTGAAAAATGGGAAATGGGAAAATTGGCAATCGGAGCCATTCAAAGATGAATACGAAGTCGGAGAATTGCATATCACTTCAGATGGTCAAGAGTTGTATTTTCATTCTTCAAGAGTTGGTGGAAAGGGTGGCTATGATATGTGGGTCTCAGAAAATTTGGGTGGGCAATGGCAGGAACCTACAAACATTGAAATTGTAAATACTGGTGATAATGAAGGTTGGCCATTTATCAACGAGGATAAAACCGAACTCTGGTTTACTAGGTTCTATCTTGGTTCTCCAGCTGTTTTCCGATCAAAAAGTATCAATGGCTCTTGGTCAGAACCAGAACTAATTGTTTCACAGTTTGCAGGCGAACCAACTCTGGATAATCAAGGTAATCTGTATTTTGTCCATCATTTCTACGATAATGGAACTATGTTAGAAGCTGATATTTATGTTGCTTATAAAAAATAATTATATCTTTTGTTTAATTTTAGTATTTATCCTAATATCTGGATGTGGTCAAAAACAGGACCACTCTCTTAATTCAACTAATCAAATAAATTCAACTCTTAAAGGTGTGACACTAACACCAAAAAGCTTCCAATCTTCTGATTTTAATGAATTTTTTGTAAAAGCAAATCAAGCAGGTAGTCTAGTTGCTTGGGCAGGTGATTGGAATGAGCTTGGAGAAAATGATGGTGGTCCGAAAGTGGTGGCAGAACTTGCACCAACCTACGGTTATACTCCCGTAATAGAGGTACAATTCTTTACTCAATCAGATGGTAATATGATTAGAGAATTTGATGATAATACAAAAATGGATTATAAAGCTAAAGCAGTTGCATTTGCTGAAAAGTATAAGCCAGAATATTTTGGATTAGGTATAGAAGTAAATATCTTATATGAGAAATCCGAATCTGATTTTAATGATTTTGTTAGTTTCTATTCAGAAGTTTACGATGCGATTAAGCAAAAATCTCCAAATACCAAAGTATTTACTGTTTTTCAACTAGAAAAAATGAAAGGCCTTGGTTTTTTCAACACTCCAAATAGTTCATCACAATGGTCTTTGCTTAATAAATTTCCAAAATCAGATATTATTGCTTTTACTACCTACCCTGATCTAGTATATTCATCTCCTTCTGATATCCCTGATGAGTATTATGGTGAGATTAAAGCACACACATCAAAACCAATAGCATTTACTGAGATAGGTTGGCATACTGCAGCAGAACCAAGTGGGTGGGAGAGCAGTGAAAACGAACAATCAGAATTTTTATCAATTTTTTTCAATCAAACATCAGTCCTAAATAAAGAATTCATAATTTGGAGCTTTCTCTACGATCAAAATACAATCCAACCTTTTGATAGTATGGGTCTTATTGATGAATATGGAACTTCAAAATTAGCATGGAATGTTTGGATAAATAATTAAAATTTAAGAAGTACCAATTGCATTCATTCTTCCATATAATTCTCTTAAACTTTCTCTGAAATTAGGATCAATCACATTTACTTTTTGCTCTGAATAAACCCGTATTCTCTCATATGCTGCACTATCAAGTTCCATCATCATAACAAATTCATCAACATTATGGATAGTTCGATTTCTCAATCTCATATGTGCTGCTTGTAATACAACAACATAACCATTTGTTATGGCTTCTTCCAAATGTATAATTGCCAATGCAATTCTGTCTGTTTTTTGATATCTACTTCCTTCATTTCCTAACATTCCAATAAGTCTGTTTAATTCCTCTATTCTCCCTTCAATATCAAAAGCTACTTCAGGTAATTTGTCTCTGAGTTGCACAAGTAAAGAATATTCTGTTGTTAATGTTCTTTCTCTTGAAGCAAGTTCTTGTTGTTTTCCAGGATCATCTCCTACTGCATCTCTCTCCACAACAACATATTCAATTCGTGTGAGTAACATTTCATCGATTCTTCTATATCCTCCATCATACCTTCCAATTTCTTCAAGTATTATTTGGTGCGCATCTTCTGCTTCTCTAAGTGCATTCTTTATGGTAGAAACCGCATTTATTCCGTCAACTAGTTCTCTCATTTCTGTTCTTAAAATTCCAATCTCTTCCAGTGTTCTACGTTTTACTCTATTATTAGTTATACTAGACATCATCCTCTCAAATCTAACGAGTAATATGTTGATCTGATCTCTTTGGTCTTGTTCCAAATCACGTGTTAAATAGCTTGAAAGTAGTATGGCATAATTCTTTACAAGGGCAATTTCCATTCTTGCCATTGATCTATCGTCAGTTACCTTCATTCGACCTAAATCTGGTTCATCAATTAGAGGAACTGGTAATTCGCGTACTATCTCAGCTAAAGATTCTGCTTCTATCCTAATCTGTTCTCTTCTGTAAGTTAAAGCTTCTCTTGATAAAAATTGATGGTAACTATCTAAATCTTCTAATCTTCTTGTTAGCTCCTGTGTACCTGCGTTTTCCCAAGTTGCTACTTCTGCTAATATTGCTTTTCCACCAATACCAACAGGAACTTCTTTTCCATGTCTTTTGATTGTTGCAACATAAGTGTGTGCTAAAACAATTGCAAGACGATTTACTATATTCCAAGAATCCTCAGTGAGTTCTTTTTTTGATGATCGTGCGAATCTTACAATTGCATTTCTAAGTGGCCCGCTTTCATTAGCATTAAGATTAGGGAGTAAGGAAACTGCCATTCTATAAATTGCAAGTGCTTGGTTTCTTTTATGATCAATACCAATAGCACCTTCTACTTTTGTAAATCTTCTTTCTACCAGTGCATTTAAACTGGCTACTTCTCTTGCATCTAGTCCTCTAAGAGTTTTGCCACCATTCATTTGTTGATCACCGTTGTGATTATATACAAATGTTATAAACAATGGTATTTTAACTATATTGTTTCATAGTTAAGCCTAATGGAACCAGGTCAAAAAAGATCATCAGGAACTAGATTTGGAGTTGCTGCAAAACCTCCTCAGAGGGTGGGGCTATTCGAAAGACTATTACATAGAAATAGGCCAACATCCGCATTGGCAGTTGATTATAGGGAAATGGAACAAGAGGTTAGGCGTGCTGTTAGTGGTAGTGAAACTTTGAAGGTAGTATCTGAAGGTCGTTTACATAAAAGAAGAATTCTAGTTATTGACCATGATACAGTGCATCTTGAACTTAGACGGGATTCTATTACTGCAACAAGTGATATTGGAAAGATAGTTGCTATTAGGGCTGGTGCAACTCAATTTGTTCGTGATGTATTTGTAAATATGGGAAGAATAAGTGAACCATTTAGAAAATTACACACAGAAGGAACAATTCAGTACGATCCTAATAGTTGCAGATTTCTTGTGCATGTAGTTGATAAGTTCAGGGCACAAGAAGTGAGGCTCCAATTGCCAGAACCTTACAAAAGCTTCTTTATTTTAGGAGTTGCCAAGTCAAACAGACACAGTGCAAATGAGGCTATTACCAGAGTAATTCGTGAATGCTATCCAAGAGTAGAAGTAACTGGAGTTTTTAAAGTCCAGAGTACCATTCAAGATGCACAAGAACTTTCAATAGCAACTGTGAGTAAGAGTGATGGTTTACATGTTTCAATACATGAAAGACCGTCCTATGTTGCAGATACAAATGCACAAAAACCAGAAGACCGTGTTGGTGCAACTGTTTTCTTTATAGAAAGCAGGTTGAATAGGCGTTTCATAAGTGCTCTTAGGGCATTACATGTAAAAAAACTTTATCTTCTTACTACTACTGGGTTGGAAAAAAGAACTGAGATAGATTTAGAAACAGCAGAACATGATCTACAATTCAGGGCTACGGATGACTAACAAACCATATATTTGAATGAATTGTCATTCAAACAATCAGGAAGCTGCACTTCCTGTCATTTTTGCTTTTTTCTCTTTATCTAATTTTCTTTTGATTGTCTTTAGACTAACAAAACTGTCTCTTTCCATTTCTTCAAGTCTAAATGTAATCAATTTCTTCTGATCTTCTAATCTTGGAATTAGAACAAATTCAAGAGCATTAACTCTTCTTTTTGTTTTTTCTATCTCTACAATAAGTCTTTTCATTGCTGTTTCTGTTTCAGCTAATTTGATAACCATCTGTAAAATTTCATTGAAATCATCTACTGCAGCATCTATTTTTGCACTTGTTGCTGCAATTGAGTATGATGGTAATGCCATGAAGTGTTTGTGTTCCATTTTTGCGTCGATGTTTGGGATTTTTACACCCATAACATTTCTTACTTCTATATTGATATCAATGTCTTTTTTGAGGTCCAGTGAAACTTTTGTCAGTTCCTGTATATTATGGTAAATTTCTGCAAGAGCAAGTGAATGATAACCCTGGGCAACACGCTGTGCAAGCTGACCACGAAGATCCTGTGCTTTTTTCAGAATCTTAAAGAATTCCAATATAAGTGCATCTCTTTTCTGTTTCAGGAGTTTGTGTCCTTTAACAGCTAGGGTGATGCGCTCTTTGGTCTTTATCAGTTCCATTCTTGTTGGATTTACGTCCGTT